>NZ_JBFAOX010000011.1:0-207811 GCF_040675435.1 Actinoplanes sp. NPDC049598
GAGTACCCCGAAGGGCCTTTCCGCTCGACTTGCATGTGTTAAGCACGCCGCCAGCGTTCGTCCTGAGCCAGGATCAAACTCTCCAACAAAAACTTGTTGTAAAGCGTCCCGGCAACAATCAAATGTTGCCAAAGGAATCTCCCACCAGACAATCTCTTAACGAGACAGCCGGCCGGGGTATTACTTAATTGGCACTGGCTTATCAAGCACCCTGTTGAGTTCTCAAAGAACAACCGCAACCCGGTCAATCACCCCGGGGCACTCGCTCGACTTTACTCTCGCTTTACCGCTTCGTCAACTCCCGGAAATTCCCCGGTAATCGACCAACCGAATTGCTCGAGCCCCGCAAAATTAGCACGGCTATTCGCCGAGCGAATTTCGAGGGTTCCTCCAGGACGGCCGCTCCGGGCCCCGCGCGGGTCCCGCTCGCTCGCCCGTCTCCCTGGCGGCTTGGAGAACATTACAGGCGTCTGAACACGGATGCCAAATCGGCCCCCTGCGAACCACGTCACAGGGGGCCGATCAGGGAAAACCTCAGGTCAGGCCTCGTACGAGACCCCCGCGAAGGACTTCTTGCCCCGGCGCAGGACGAGGAAGCGCCCGTGCAACAGCGAGGAGACAGCCGGCACGGCCTCGCCGTCGGTGATCCGCTCGTTGTTCAGGTAGGCCCCGCCCTCGTTGATCGTCCGCCGGGCCTCGTTGGCCGACGCCACCAGACCGGACTCCTTGAGCAGAGTGGTCACGTTGGGAAGATCGCCGCGGAGAGTCAGCAGCCCGGCTTCCGACAGGGCCGCCTGCAGCGTCGACGCCGACAACTCCGCCAGGGAGCCCCGCCCGAAGAGCGCCTGCGAAGCCGCGATGGCCTGAGCCGCCTCCTCTTCACCGTGCACGAGCGCGGTGATCTCATGCGCCAGGGCCCGCTGGGCCAGCCGGGCCTGCGGCCGCTCCGCCGTCGCCTTCTCCAGCTCCTCCAGCTCCTCGCGGGACTTGAAGCTGAAGTAGCGCAGGTAGTTGTTGACGTCGCGGTCGTCCGAGTTGATCCAGAACTGGTAGAACGCGTACGGCGAGGTCATCTCCGGGTCGAGCCAGACCGCGCCGCCCTCGGTCTTGCCGAACTTGGTGCCGTCGGCCTTGAGGACCAGCGGCGTCACGAACGCGTGAACCGGGCCGGCCCCGCGCCGGCGGACGAAATCAACTCCGGCCGTGATGTTGCCCCACTGATCCGAACCACCGAATTGCAGCGCACAGTCATGCCGCACGTGCAATTGGTAGAAGTCGTTCGACTGGAGCAGCTGGTACGCGAACTCGGTGAAGCTGATGCCGCTCTCGAGCCTGTTCCTCACCACGTCGCGGGCGAGCATCTTGTTGATCGGGAAGTGCTTGCCCACGTCCCGCAGGAACTCGATCACCGAGGTCGGGCCGGTCCAGTCCAGGTTGTTGACGAGCGTGGCGGCGTTCGACCCCTCGTACGTCACGAAGGGGGAAAGCTGGGCCCGGATGCGCTCGACCCAGCCCTGCACCACCTCGGGCGGGTTGAGCGAGCGCTCGCTCGACTCGCGCGGGTCGCCGATCTGGCCGGTGGCCCCGCCGACCAGCAGCAGCGGCTTGTGCCCGGCCTGCTGGAGCCGGCGCGCGGTCATGACCTGCATGAGGTGACCGACGTGCAGGGACGCGGCGGTGGGGTCGAAGCCCACATAGAACGTGATGGACCCACCGGTCAGGGCTTCGGCCAGGGCGGCCGGGTCGGTCGAGTCCTGGATCAGTCCACGCCACGTCAGGTCGTCTACGAGAGTCACCTCGGCATTCTCCCCCACCGGGCGGGAGCGATCACACTGGGTTTCCTCGGCGAAGCGGCCCGGGTAAACAAAAGAGATGAGTCGCCTGGGTAGCGGTGAGCCGCCGATCGAGATCTCCAAGAAGAAGGCTGTGGCCCGGCTCGAGGAGGCGCAGCGACGTCTGCTGCGGTTGCGCCTCATCCTGGGCGGCCAGATCGGCGAGAAGAAGATCGGCCCGCCGCTGACCTGCGTCTTCGAGGGCTGGGACGCGTCCGGCAAGGGTGGGGCGATCAAGCGGCTGGTGGCGCCGCTCGACCCCCGGTTCGTGCGGGTGTCCCAGTTCGCCGCCCCCACCTACGACGAGAAGCGGCATCACTTCCTCTGGCGGTTCTGGCCGAAGCTGCCCGGCTGGGGCGGCATGGCGGTCTTCGACCGGTCCTGGTACGGCCGGGTGCTGGTCGAGCGGGTCGAGGGGTTCGCCACCAAGGAGCAGTGGCAGCGGGCGTACAACGAGATCGTCGAGTTCGAGCGGACCCTGACCGCCGAGGGCATGATCATGGTCAAGTTCTGGATGCACGTCTCGGCCGACGAGCAGGCCCGTCGCTTCGAGGACCGGGCGAAGGACCCGCTGCGCCAGTGGAAGCTGACCGACGAGGACTGGCGCAACCGGGAGAAGCGACCCGCGTACGAGGCCGCGGTGGCCGAGATGCTGGAGCGCTGCGACCCGACCTGGGCTCCGTGGCACGTCATCCAGGGCGACGACAAGCACTACGCCCGCTTCGCCGTGGTCGAGACGGTCTGCGACGCCATCGAGGCCGAGCTCACCAAGCGCGGTCACAACTTCTGATCAAAAGCCGACAGAGCTTGCCGTACGCAATCACGGAGCCACCCGTGGGCCCCGTCGGCGTCGTAGCGCTGGTGCCACGACATGCTGATCTCGATCGACGGCAGCTCCATCGGCGGGTCGAGCGCGACCAGGCCCAGCGCCTCGATGGCGGGCCGGCCGAGCCGCCATGGCATGAGGCCGACCAGGTCGGTGCGGGCCACGACGAACATGGCGGCCGAGAACGTCGGCACGGCCATCGCCACCGTGCGCTCGAGCCCGTGCACGGCCAGGTCGTCGTCGATCGGGCCGGTGAGGTGGCCGCGGCGTGAGGCGCTGACGTGCTCGGCCGCGGCGAAACGGTCCCGGGTGAGCCGACCGGACGCGAGTGGGTGGCCGTGGCGTACGACCGCCACGACGTGATCGGTGAGCAGGGGCTCGACCCGGATCTCGGGCAGCGTGCGCCCGGCCACCCCGATGTCGAGGTCGGCCAGCCCGTCCCGCAGCTCCCGGCCCTCGGTCGCCGAGCCCTCCCCGAGGAAGCGCAGGACCACCCGCGGCGCCTCCGACCGCACCCGTTCCAGCAGCGCCGACCCGATCGAGATGGCCACGTCCGAGGCGAGCAGGGTGAAGGCCCGCTCCAGCCCGGCCAGGTCGGGCGCTCCGGGCGGGGTGAACACGGCCTGGGCCCGCTCGACCAGCGCGTGCACCTCCGTGCGAATGGCCTGAGCCCGGGGCGTCGGCACCATCGACCGGCCCGATCGGACCAGGATCGGGTCGCCGGTGGCGGCCCTGATGCGGCCCAGCGCCCGGCTGGTGGCCGGCTCGGAGAGATGGAGCCGGCGCGCGGCCCCGCCGACGCTGCCCTCCTCGAGCAGTGCGTCCAGCGCGACCAGCAGGTTCAGATCCAACTGCATCAGACGCAACTCTCTCTTGTGAAGCTTGCATTTGACGTTAGATTAACCGATTCCTACCGTCGAACACATGGTCAAGAACAAGACTTTGCTGCTCATGTGCGCCGCCGCGGTGGCGCTGCAGGCGCTGGTGGCCGGGATCAACCTGGCCCTGCCCAAGCTCGCCACCAGCGACCTGCACCCCACCGGCGGCCAGCTCGTCTGGATCGTCGACACCTACGTCATCGTCTTCGCCGCGCTGCTGATCCCGGCCGGGGCGCTGGGCGACCGCTTCGGCCGTAAGGGCCTGCTCATCGCGGGCCTCGTCCTGTTCGCCGGGGCCAATCTGGTCTGCGCGCTCGCCCCGAACGTGGCGGTGCTGGAGACGGGCCGGGCCCTGGCCGGGGTGGCGGCGGCGCTGGCCCAGCCGGCCACGCTCGCGCTGCTGGTCAACGCGACCGAGCCGGAGCGCCGGCCGCAGGCGATCGCCCTCTGGACCGCGGCCATGGGGATGGGCGGCATGGCCGGCAACCTGATCGCCGGCGTGGTGCTGCGCTGGGCCGGCTGGCCGTGGCTGTTCGCCTTCTTCGTGCCGGTGGCGCTGCTGCTCGCGGCCGGGGTCGCGGCATTCGTGCCGAAGGCGCCGCGACACCCCGCGACGCTCGACCCGATCGGAACGGCGCTGCTCACCGGCGGGGTGTTCGCCCTGCTCTTCGGGATCATCGAGGGTCCCGGGCGCGGGTGGGGCGACGCGGCCGTGCTCGGCGGCTTCGGCCTCGGGGTGCTCCTGCTGACCACCTTCACGCTGTACGCCTGGAGGGCCCGTCACCCGGTGCTCGACCCGCGAGTGTTCCGGACCCCCACGGTCCGCGCGGGCGCCCTCGGCGTCGGCTTCGGCTTCCTGGTCCTCTTCGGCCTCTTCTTCGTCAACGCGCAGTTCCTGCAGGACGTGAAGGGTTACTCGGTCCTGGTCACCGGGTTGGCGATCGCGCCGCTGGCGATCGGCATGGGCCTGGTGACCCGGCGGGCGGTGCCGCTGACCGATCGGTTCGGTCCCCGGCCGGTCGTCGGGACCGGGCTCGGCATGATCGCTATCGGACTCGCCGCGCTCTCCACGGCCACGGCCACGACGCCCTACGCGATCTACGCGCTCTACCTGCTGGTGATGGCGGCCGGCATGGGATTGTGCACGCCCGTGCTCACCCACGGCATCATGACCGGGCTACCCCAGGCGCGGGCGGGGCTGGGCGCCGGCCTCAACTCGTCGGTCCGTGAGATCGGTGCCGCGCTCGGCGTCGCGATCATCGGCACGGTGCTCAACTCGCATCATGCGCTGCGCTCGACCGCCGACTTCACCGCCGGTATGCACTTCGGCTATCGCCTGCTGGCCGGCGGTCTGGCCGTCGTCGCGGTGATCGTCGTGGTCATGTGGCGCGCGCCGGCCGCCGAGCCGCGGGAAGCTCAGCTCGCCGGTTTGTAATCCGGCAGACGCAGCGCTTCGCGGATGAGCTGCTGCACCTCCTCGGCCGAGGGGCGGGCGTCGATGTCGTGGACGAACTCCTTGCGGCGGAAGAGCTCCAGGACCGGGCGGGTCTTCTCGTTGTAGTCGCGCAGGCGGGCGTCGAGCGCCTCGGGGGTGTCGTCGGCCCGGGTGATCAGCTCGTGGCCGCAGATGTCGCAGCGGCCCTCGACCTGCGGCCGGTCGGCGATGAGGTTGTAGTCCATGCCGCAGTTGGGGCACAGCCGGCGGCTGAGCACGCGGCGGCGGACCTCGTCCTCGGGCAGCTCGAGGTGGATGACGCCGTCGATGTCGTAGCTCTCCATGAAGAACTCGGCCTGCCGGCCGTTGCGCGGGAAGCCGTCGATGACGAAGCCGTAGTTCCAGTCGTGGTCGTCCAGGCGCTCGCGCACGATCTTCTCGACCAGGTCGTCGCCGACCAGGTCACCGGCGTTCATCGTGCGGCGCACCTGGGCGCCGATCTTGGTGTGGTTCTTCACGTGCCAGCGGAAGATGTCACCGACCGCGATGTGCACGAGGTCCAGGTCGTCGCAGAGCAGCTGGGACTGGGTGCCCTTGCCGCTGCCCTGCACTCCCATGATCACGTACTTGCGCATGGCACTTCCCCTCAGTCGGCGGCGCCGATTCGCAACGGGCCCGGCGCGGCTCGGCCGGTGAGCGTCGTGGGGTCAATGCTCCAGGCATTCGCCACCGAGAGCACGTCCTTCTCCCCCACCAGGACGGTCGTGTCGTCGGTGAGCTCGCCGGGCAGGCCGGCGTCACGCTCGGCCGGGTCGGGCTCGCCGTGCCAGGACGTGACCTCGCCGGTCTGACCCACATACCCGAAAGCACGGATCAACTCACCCTCCACCGCCCGCTGCCAGCGATGCAGCTCGGTCACCCGGTGGGTGGCGAAGAACTGCACCTCGGTGCCGAGCTCGGCCGAGAGGGCGACGACGTCGACCGGGGTGCCCGGCCGGATCAGCCAGCGGCCGGCGGCGAGCACCCAGGCCGTGTCGCGGGCGCCCGGCAGCGGCGGCGTCACCGCGACCCGGTCGTCGGTCAGGTGGGCCAGGTCGATGCCGTCGCGCCACGGCACCGAGCCCAGGTCGCGCAGGCCCAGCGCCTCGATGACCCGGCCCGGGTCGCGGTCGGCCCCCGGCTCGCTCCGGACGGCCAGCCACGCCTGCTTGCCCCCGAAACCGACCATTACGTCCTTCTGCATGGGGTCAACGCTATCCGGCCCGGCTCAGCGCCAGCCGTAGTCCTGGCGCAGCTTGGCCGCGACGCGGTCGAAACGGGCCCGGTCGAGCACGGCGCCCTCGCGGCGGATGCCGTCGTGGTCGACCTCGATCACCCGATCGAGGCGGATCCAGCTCGGCCGCTGCTCCCTGTCCCAGGCGCCCTCGCCCAGGCCCATCCAGTTGCGCTGGCCGTCCCGGTCGCTCTGGGAGGACAACATCAGGCCCAGGACGGTACGCCCGGAGCGCCCGACCACCAGCACGGGGCGATCTTTGCCCTGGGACGGATCGTCCTCGTAGGGCACCCACGTCCACACGACCTCACCCGGATCGGCGTCGCCGTCGAGGTTGGGGCTGTACTCCACGGCGCGGCCGCGCTCGTGGGTCGGGACGTGCCGCACCGGCTGCTGGTTGCCCGGCGGCACGGCCGGAGCGGTCTTGCCGGTCACCTTGCGCAGGAGGGTCTTGAGAATCTTGGCCACGGCAGAACTCTAGGCTGCCGGTATGACACCCGACATCGACGCCTGGCAGTCCTGGCACCCGTCCCTGGTCGCGTCCCGGCTCGCCGGTCTGGATGTCCCCTGGTACGTGGCCGGGGGCTGGGCGATCGACCTACATCTCGGCGGCGAACTGCGCGAGCACGAGGACACCGAGATCGCGGTCCCGGAAAGCCGTTTCGCCGAGATCGCCGGGCGCTTCCCGGAGTTGGCGTTCTTCGCCCCGGCGGGCCAGGGCGTGCTCGTGCCGGCCACGCCCGAGGCGCTGGCCGAGCACCATCAGACGTGGGCGATGGACCCGGTCGCCGAGAAGTGGGTGCTCGACGTGTTCCGCGAGCCGCACGACGGAGACACCTGGATCTCCCGACGGGACGAGAGCCTGCGCCGCCCGTACCGCCAGATCATCCGCCGGACCCCGGACGGCATCCCCTACCTCAGCCCCGACGTGGCCTTGTTCTTCAAGGCCAAGCACACCCGCGAGAAGGACATCGCCGACTACGAGGCCATGGCCCCGCACCTGACCTCAGCCGAGCGCGACTGGCTCGACCGGGCCCTCGACCTCGTGCACCCGGGCCACGCCTGGCGTTCCTAACCGACGAAGTCCTGGGTCATCCAGGTGATGCCCTTGCTGTCGCGGACGACGCTCAGGCCGATGCGCTTGAAGCTCGAGTTGAGCAGGTTCTTGCGGTGGCCGTCGTTGGGCGGGGTCTCGGCCAGCATGCTGTCGGTCAGGCCGTTGGCCGCGTTGACCTTGGCCGAGTCGCTGGCGCCGCTCGAGCCGAAGCCGATGTTCTCGCCGGCCGACGACCACTTGACGCCCTGCGCGCTGAAGCGGTCGCCCAGGCCGGCCTCGCCCGAACACTGGTGGGACAGGCCACAGCCGTCGATCATCAGCTGGGTGTGCAGGGCGGCCGCCTTGGAGAGGTTCTCGTCGATCGTGAGCGCGCCCAGCCCCTCGGCCTGACGGGCGGCGTTGATGTGCGCGAGGACCTGCTCGACGACCGAGCCGCTGGTGTCGGGCACGGTGGTGGCCGTCGGCGCGGCGGTCTTGCTCTTGGTCCGGGTCGGTTTCGTGGTCGACTGCGCCTTCTTCTTCGACTCGGTGGGGCTCGGCTTCGGGGTGGCGCTCGGCGACTTCGAGGGCGTGGCCGACGGGGTCGGTGAGGTGGTCGCCGGGGTCGTGGCCGGCGGCGCCGTGGTCGCCTCGGTGCTCGCGGTGGTGGGCGGCACGAGCGGCTCCTCGGCGGCGCTGGGGACCGTGGTGTCGGCGGCGACGTCCTTGGTGAGGCCGACGAACGTGAAGCCGGAGCCGATCACGACCGCGGTGACACCGGCCACCAGCGTGTAGCGGACGCGGGCAGCAGCATTCATCGGAGCACCTTCAAGATCGTGGGGGACGGCCACCCCACTATGTGGGCATCACCATCGATCGTCTCGTCGGCTAATCAGCGCTTAAGGAACGGCACACGGAGAACTAAAGATCGAACTCCCCGTCGCGTACGCCCGAGAGGAAAGCCACCCACTCGGCGTGCGTGAAGATCAGAGCCGCCCCCTCGCGGTCCTTGGTGTCGCGGACGGCGACGATCCCCGGCAGGTTGACCGCGACCTCGACGCAGTCGCCACCGTTGCCCCCGCTGCGAGTGCTCTTGTGCCAGACGGCACCGGTCAGGTCAGTCATCGCTCTCCTTGATGATCGTCGCGATGAGATCGTCGGAATCGGCCTGGCTCAGGGCAACCGCCTCCAGTTCCCCCCAGATCGATTCATATGTCTCCACTTCAGCGAGCTTATCGAGATAGAGCGCGCCGGTGAGATTCTCGCAATAGATCGTTGTCGGCTCCGGGGACGCGGTGCCGACGGCCGGGAACTCGAGGATCGTGAACTGCCCGGAGCTGGCCGCCTTGTGCGGGCCGGCGGCGAACGGGATCACCCGCACGCCGACGTTCGAGCGGGTCGAGACGTTGACCAGATGCGCGAGTTGCCGCTGCATACCGAGGGTGTCGGGGATGGTGCGGCGCAGCACGCCCTCGTCGATGAAAACCTCGAGCTGGGGCGCGCCGGGGTGGGTCCGGGTCAGCAGGGACTGGCGCTCCAGGCGCATGGCGACGGCGTTCTGTACGGCCGGCTCGTCGTCGCCGATCCATTTCCGGAAGATCCAGTCGGCGTACTCGGCGGTCTGCAGCAGGCCCGGAATCACGCTGGGTGCGAAGGATCGCAGGCGGGCCGCAGCCTGCTCCATACCGACATAAAGCTCGAACCAGGCGGGCACGACATCGCCGTACGCGTGCCACCAGCCCTTCGCCTTCGATTCATGGGCCAGTCCGATCAGGACCTCGGTCATCCGCGAGGTGGCCCGGTAGACGCTGCACATGGCGATGACGTCGTGTTTGCGGACGGCGACCTCGCCCTTCTCGATGCGGTACATGCGGGCCCGGGAGAACTCGAGCTCCTCGGCGGCGCCCATCAGGGAGACCCCGGCTTGCTCCCGGAGCTGTTTGAGCAGGCGGCCGACCTGGCGTCGCGGAACGGTCGAACCGGTCTCGGTCATCGATCTCTGCCTTTCGGTGTTCCGTTCGAGACAGTCGAACCGTCTCGAGCGAGACAGCGAGAATCCATTTGCGGGAATCTCGCCACGAACCGTTGAGCATTCAGCCTAAGGCATTGAGGCTTCTCTCTGTAAGTGATCGATTGCAGGGGGTAGCGTGACGGAACATGTCGGCCGGCGGCCGGGATGGGACTGTGCTGTCTGCGGGCGGGCCTGGCCGTGCGCGCCGGCCAAGGCCGAGCTGACCGCGGAGCATCGGGGGCAACAGCCGGCTCTGGTCGTCTTTCTCGGGTCCTGCATGCTGGCGGCCATCGACGACTGCGTGGAAGGTGACCTGTTCGAGAGGTTCCTTGGATGGGCCTCGCATGATCCAATAAGGACCGTGACGGACAAGTTCGATACCGGGGTCGCGCACCCGGCCCGCCGGTACAACTACTGGCTGGGCGGTAAGGACAACTTCGCCGCCGATCGCGAGTCCGGCGACCTGCTCGCCCAGTCGTACCCGGCGGCGCGGATCGCGGCCCGGGCCAACCGGGCCTTCCTCGGGCGGGCCGTGCGATACGTCGCCTCGGAAGCGGGGGTGCGGCAGTTCCTCGACATCGGTACGGGCTTGCCGACGGCCGACAACACGCACGAGGTGGCGCAGCGAGTCGCACCATCATCCAAGATCGTTTATGTCGACAACGATCCGATGGTGATGGCGCATGCTCGGGCTCTGCTGACGAGCACTCCGTCCGGGGAGACGCGGTATCTCGAGGAAGACCTGCGTCATCCGGCGAAGATCCTCTCGTCGGCGTCGTCGGTGCTCGACTTCTCGCAGCCGGTGGGGTTGATCCTGGTCGCGGTGGTGCACTTCCTGCCGTCGCAGGACGAGTCGCTTTCGATCGTGGAGAGTTTGCTGGACGCGCTCGCGCCCGGGAGCCATCTGATCGCAACGATGGCCACCACCGATCTGCTGACGCCCTCGTTGCGCGCAAATTGGGACGAATCGCTGCGGACCGGCAGATCAGACGTCTATCCGCGGACGCGGGACGAGTTCGCGGCGTACTTCTCGGGTCTGTCGCTCGTGTCGCCGGGGATCACGCCGGTGGCCGACTGGCGGCCGGATCCGGACGCCGACGAGCACCCGACGCCGGTCGAGGCCTCCATCTTCGGAGCGGTAGGCCGGAAGTAACCTTGGGCGGTGTCCTCCAACTGGCTCACGCTGCCGGCTTCGGCGGTTGACGAAGCGGCCCGGCAGCTGCTCGGGTGGCAGCTCACCGCCAACGGGGTGACCTTGCGGCTCACCGAGGTCGAGGCGTACAGCGGGCTCGGTGAGGACCCGGCCAGCCACGCCCACCGGGGGATGACGGCCCGCAACGAGGTGATGTTCGGGCCGGCCGGCTTCCTGTACGTGTACCAGATCTACGGGATGCACTTCTGCGCCAACATCGTCTGCGGCGAGGAGGGCAAGGCGTCGGCCGTGCTGCTGCGGGCCGGTGCGGTGGTCTCGGGTCTCGAGCTCGCGCGCTCCCGCCGGGCGGCGTCACGGCGCGACTCCGACCTGGCGGCCGGGCCGGCGAAGTTGATGCAGGTGCTGGCGCTGGGCCGGTCGGCCAACGGGACCTCGGTGATCGACGGGAGCGGGCCGTTGACGGTGTCGCCGCCCGACGGGCCGGTGGGGGCGATCTCGGCCGGGCCCCGGGTCGGGGTGACCTCGGCGCTGGATGTGGCCTGGCGGTTCTGGATCTCGGACGATCCGTCGGTCAGCGCGTATCGGCGGCACACCCCGCGCGCCCGGAAAAATGTCGTAGGGGGCCGGTAGACCTTTCGCATGAATTCCCCTCCCCGGCCCCGGGTCGTGGTCTCCGCGCAGATGTCGGTCGACGGGCGCATCACCCTGCGCCGTGATCATCTTTTGATGACGTCGCCGGAGATATGGGCGTCGATGCGGCCACCCAGCGCTGATGGGGTGGCGGCTTTGATGGCCTCGCTTCATCAGCCGACGGCCGTGCTGGAGGGCAGCGGGTCGCTGGTCTCTTCTTCCGCGGGACCCATCGCCGACCTGCCACAGCCCGCTGACATATCGGACTTTTACTCTGACTTCATTCTTCCGGCCTCGAAGTGGTTCACCGTTGTGGACGGGCGGGGGCGGGTCCGGTGGACGATGAAGGAGAACGACGGGTATCACCTGCTCGTTCTCGTCTCGCGGGCGACTCCGGCCGCCTACCTGGCGTATCTGCGTGACGAGGGGATCTCGTACCTGGTCGCCGGCACGTCGCAAGTTGATCTGGGCGCGGCATTGGTGGCCATGCGGTCCCGGCTCGGTGTCACTTGCGTCGTGTCGAACGCGGGTGGCGGAGTGAACGGGGCGCTGCTGCGGGCCGGGCTGGTCGACGAGCTACAACTGGTCGTCTATCCGGCGCTGATCGGCGGGGCCGGCACGCCCTCGATCTTCGACGGATCGCCGCTGGCGCTCGGTGAGATGCCGACCTCACTGCGCCTGCTCGCCACCCATGCCGCCGCCGACGGCACCCTCGGCCTGCGGTACGAGGTGCTACACGTGGATGCGGATCTGGCGGACCGGGTGGCCTAGCAGGATCGCCAGCTCGGCCAGCTCGTCCTCGGTGAACTCGGGATCCTCGCGGGCCGGGTTCAGGATGGCGATCTCGAACCGGGCGAAGCCGCAGGGCCAGTCGAAGGTGAGGGAGTCGAGCTGGAGCTGGGAATTGCAGCAGGGCACGACCACCCCGAGGTCGTCGAACTCGCCCTCGGACTCCTCGATCAGCTCCGCGTACCACTCCAGCGGGATGGCGGCGCCGCAGGCCGGGCACGTGATCCGCTCGAGGTTCTCGCCGGCGTCGACCACGGTGATCCGGTCGTAGAACTCGACCGTGATCTCCTGGGCGGCGCCGTCCGGATCGGGGAAGACGCTCGCCAGGTAGTCCTCGGCCCGCTCGGCGGCTTCACCCTCGGGCTGCCACGTCGGGTCGGTCGGGATCACGCAGGCGTAGAAATCGCTCATCTCCCGGGAGATCATACGACCGTTCCGGTCGCCGCGGACGTTCCGGCGGAAACCGCCCCGCGCCCGGGCGGCGGCCGCTAGCGTCCGGACTGATGATTCCCCAGCGATGGTTGATCGTGTGCAGCGCGATGTGCTCCGCCGGCCTGCTCTGGTCGGCCGTGCTCATCGGCGCGCTGGTGGCCGGCGTACGCCTGCTGCCGGCCACCGCCGCGGTCGGCGTGGCCGCCGTCCTGGCCATCCCCGGCGTTATCGCCGGGGTGATCGGCAACCGCTGGTACTACCGCACCACCCGCCCCCGCCGCGCCTGGAGCCTGACCGCTTGGGTGCCGCCGCACGTGCCGCACTGGGCGAGCATGCTGGCCGGGGTCATGTTCTTCGCGTTCTGGCTGGCCGTGGTGGTCGCCTTCACCGGTCTCGACGGCAACACCGAGCTCCGCGACGGCCAATACGTCCTGAACGACAACGGCCGCCTGACCGTGGTCACCGAATCCGACTACGAACGCCAGCACGACCTGGAACAGCAGATCTCGCTGGGCATCCTCGGCGCCCTGGCCGTCGGCGGCACCTTCATGACCGGCGCCGTCCTGACCCACCACGCCGCCCCGCAGCCCACGGAGACCCAGTCCGCCGGCCAGCCCCTCGCCTGACCACAGCGCCCGCCCTCAGCCTGCCGTCACTTCACCTGCAGCGTGCCTCCATACGGCGCTCACACCTCGCAGTGCCCCTCAGCGCCCGCCCCCGCGGCCTCAGTCGTCGCGGATCACCCCCATGTGGCGGCCCGCACCTTCTCCTGGCCGAGATGTACAGCAAAGCTGTACAGTTTTGCGGAACCTGAGGAGGTCGCTGATGAAGCTCACGAAGTACGACCACGCGTGTGTCACCCTCACCAAGGACGGCCGGACGCTGCTGATCGACCCGGGCACCTTCACCCCGGACGCCAAACGGGTGATCGGTGAGGCCGACGCCGTGCTCATCACCCACGAGCACTTCGACCACTTCGACGACGCCCTCGTGCGGGCGGCCATGTGGGAGCGGCCCTCCCTGCGGGTCTACGGCCCGGCCGAGGTCACCGGCAAGCTCGCCGAAGAGGCCCCCGACTCCCCCGGCGGGCTGGCCGACCGGCTGACCACCGTGCAGCCCGGCGACAGCCTGGAGGTCGCCGGCTTCGCGATCACCGCCCACGGCGGCCGGCACGCCCTGATCCACCGCGACATCCCGCAGATCGACAACGTCGGCTACCTGGTCGACGGCGCCGTCTACCACCCCGGCGACGCCTACGTCGCCCCCGACGCCCCGATCCCGACGCTGCTGCTGCCCACCAGCGGCCCGTGGACCAAGTTCGGCGAGGCCGCCGACTTCGTCCGGGCCGTCCGCCCCGAACGGATCCTCCAGATCCACGAGCTCATGCTCAGCGACCTGGGCCAGAACTCCGCCGCCATGCTCCTCGGCGAGAACGGCCTGACCGGCCTCCCCCTGCACCGCCTGTCCCCGGGCGAGAGCCTCGAGGCCTGACCCCATCCCACCGGCAACCCATGCACGATCCACCCGCGCATGCCGCCCTCCCCTGGCCGCCATCCGCACAGTCACACCGGCCGCCGCGGGCCTCCTACGGCTGCAGCTTGCGCAGAACTCCGGGGATTCGCCGCACGATCTCGCGTTCCTCCTCGTCCAGGTCGACGCGGATGGCCTCGGCGATGCCCGTGGCGCGGTGACGCCGTTCTTCCGTCAACGCCGCCCGCCCCTGATCGGAGAGCTCCACGACCACCTGGCGCCGGTCGGCCTCGTGCGGCCTCCGCGCCACGAAGCCCTGCCCCTCCAGCAGATGAACGGTCCGGGTCATCGACTGATGCCGCACCCGCTCCCGCCGGGCCAGGTCAGCGATCGAAAGCGCCCCGTCCCGATCAAGACGCCCGAGAACGGCAGCCTGCCCCGGCGGCATCCGGTCGCCGGCCCGCGCCCGCCGGACGAAGTCCCCGATCGCCACCCGCAGCGCCTCCGCCAGCTCCGCTTCGCTCATCGCCTAAACCTACAGCAATGCTGCATATCAACTGGGCGGCGCAGGATGAAAGGACTAGCGCGAGGGTTAAATCGGCCGCGCCCCGCCCGGGAAGAGGGCGGCGCGGGGTGAGAGGGCCAGCGCGAGGGTCAAACCGGCGCGCCCCGCCCGGGAAGAGGGCGGCGCGGGGTGAGAGGGCCAGCGCGAAGGTCAAACCGGCGCGCCCCGCCCGGGAAGAGGGCGCGCGCGAGAGGGGCGGCGCAGGAGAGAACGGCGTGGGAAAGGACGGCGCGGGAGGGGCGGCGGACGGGGACAGAGCGGGAGGGAGCGGCGCACGAGCAGGGACGCACACGGGGGAAAGGATCACGCGGGCAGGAACGGCGCGCGGGCAGGCGGCCAGGGAAGGGGGGCCGCAGGAAGGCGGCGGCGCCCAGGAAGACGCGGCCCGGCAAGAGGGTGGTGCGCGGAGGCCAGAGCCCGGGGGCGTGCGGACGAGAGTCCGGGTGCCGGGCGTGCAGGGGTATCAGGTGCGGCTGGCGCCTGCTTCGGGGCCGGCGAGGCGCTGGGCCAGCCAGACGGGGAGCACAGAGAGGACGATCAGCGCGGCGGCGACCACGTTGACGACCGGGGCCTGGTTGGGGCGGAACAGGTTGTTGAAGATCCAGATGGGGAGGGTCTGGATGCCGGGGCCCGCCGTGAAAGTGGTGACGATGATTTCGTCGAAGGAGAGGGCGAAGGCCAGCAGGCCGCCGGCCAGCAGGGCGGAGCGCATCAGCGGGAACGTGATGTAGCGGAAGGTCTGAAACGGAGAAGCGCCCAGGTCCGAGGAGGCCTCCTCGAAGGAGACGCCGCTGCGGCGCAGGCGGGCCAGGACGTTGTTGTAGACGGTGACCACGCAGAAGGTGGCGTGGCCGACGATGACCGAGAACAACCCCTTGCCCAGGCCGAGCGGGGCGATCACCGAGCGCCAGGCGCTGTCCAGGGCGATGCCGGTGACGATGCCGGGCAGGGCGATCGGCAGCACGATGAGCAGCGAGACGGTGTCGCGGCCGAAGAACTTGAAGCGGTGCACGGCGAAGGCGACCATCGTGCCCAGCACCAGGGCGATGGCCGTCGCCCCGAGGCCGGCCTTGATCGAGGTGGACAGGGCGTCGCGGGCGCCGGCGTTGCTCCACGCGGCCGACCACCAGCGGGTGGTCCAGTCGTGTGGGGGCCAGGCGAACGTACGGTCGCCGTTGAAGCTGTTGACCAGAACCAGCAGCAGCGGCACGTAGATGAAGGTCAGGCCGACAGCCATGAAGGCCCGCAGCGCCCAGCGCGACCAGACCGAGAGCGTCACAACTCCTCCAGGGCGCCGGAGCGGCGGACGGCCACCAGGTAGATGACCATGACGAGGACGGGGATGGTGGCGATCGCGGCGGCGAAGGGCAGGTTGTTGGCGGCGCCGATGTTGGCGTAGACCAGGTTGCCCAGAAGCTGGGTCTTGCCGCCGACGATCTGGACGGTGATGTAGTCGCCCAGCGACAGCGAGAACGTGAAGATCGAGCCGGCGATCACCGACGGAATCAGCAACGGCACGACCACGGCCCGAAATGTCCGAAACGGACGCGCCCCCAGGTCACCCGAGGCCTCCAGCAGGGATGACGGCAGTCGCTCGAGTCCGGCATACAGCGGCAGGATCATGTACGGCAGCCACAGGTACGACAGCACGATGATCGTGGCGAACAGCCCGTACCCCGGCCCGTTCCCGCCGAAGAGCCAGTCCACCGGGCCGCCGTTGGCCAGCAGCACCCGCCAGGCATAGGCCTTGACGAGATACGAGGCCCACAGCGGGGTCAGGATCGCGATCACCAGCCAGCGCCGCGAGCGGGGCCGGGCCACCTTGGCCATGTAGAAGGCCATCGGCAGCCCCAGCACCACGCAGATCACGGTCACCGAGGCGGCCACCCCGAGGCTGCGCAGCGTGACGTTGCGGTAGACCTCCTCGGTGACGATGGTCCGGAAGTTCGTGAGGGTGAACTCCCGGACCACCTCGCCGGTGAACCCGTTGACGGTCCAGAACGCCGACACCAGCAGCACGGCGAGCGCGCCGAGGTACGCGACGACCAGCCACAACAGGGGCGCCGAGAGCAGCCCGGCCAGGCGCAGGCGCGGGTGCCGATGCAGAAAGGCCACGCTATCCCTTGATCGTCGTCCAGGCCTGGGTCCAGGCCGCGTAGTCCTTGCAGGTCACGTCCGTACGGCCGTCGACGCACTGTGCGAGCGGCGTGGTCCAGTACCAGACCTTCCCGAAGTACGCCTCGTCCTCGGCGTGGAAGGTCGCGCAGTGGTTCTTGTCGGCGGTCTGCGCGCAGGACAGCTTGTTGGCCGGCGCCTCGCCGAACCACTCGGCCACCCCGGCGTTGGCCTTGGGCGAGATGATGTGGTTCATCCACAGGTAGCCGCAGTTCGGGTGCTTGGCCTTGGCCGAGATCATCCAGGTGTCGGACCAGCCGGTGGCGCCCTCGCTGGGCAGGATCGCCTCGACCGGGGCCTTGTCGGCCGTGGCCAGGTTGGCGATGACCTGCCAGGTCGTGCCGAGCACGGAGTCGCCGCTCTTGAACGCCTGTACTTCCTTGGTGTAATCCGACCAGTACTCGCCGATCAGCTTGTTCTGCTCGGTGAGCAGGTCGGTGGCCGCCTTGAACTGGGTATCGTCGAGCGCGTACGGATTCTTGATCCCCAGGTCCGGTTTGGTCTTCATCAGGTAAAGGGCGGCGTCGGCGATGTAGATCGGCGAGTCGTACGCCGTGATCTTGCCCTTGTACGGGGAGTTGGCGTCGAAGACGGCGCTCCACGAGGTCGGGGCCGGCTTGACCGTGTCGGTGCGGTACATGAGCAGGTTGGCGCCGCGGCCGTGCGGGACGCCGTAGGGCTGCCCGTCGACCGAGTTCCACTGCTTGTTCTTGAGGCCCTCGAAGACGTCCTTGTAATTAGCGATCAGGTCGGTGTTGACCGGGGCCACGTCGCCGCCGTAGATCAGGCGCAGCGAGGCGTCCCCGGAGGCCGACACGACGTCGTACTCGCCGGTCTTCATCAGCGCGACCATCTCGTCCGAGGTCCCCGCGACCTTGGTGTTGACCTGGCAGCCGGTCTCCTTCTCGAAGCCGGTCACCCAGTCGACCTTGGGGTCGGTCGAGCCGTCCTCGACGTAGCCGGCCCAGGCGATCACGTTGACCGCGCCCTCACCGGCGCCGACCGCGGCCAGCTTGTCGACCTTGGGAACGCTCAGCCCGCCCGGCCCATCGCCCGAGCCGCCGTCGTCCGAGCTACCACAACCGGCGAGCGCCAGCGCCATCACGCCCACAGCCAGGAATGAACCTTTATGCCTCATCAGCGTGCTCCTCCACAGAGATGACATGCTCTTCGTGCCAGGTCAGCCGAACCCTCTTCCCCCGCATGTCGTCCCGCGCGGCCGTCCGGGTGCGCCGGTTCTGCTCCACCACGGTCATCCGCGCGCCCGCCTCCAGATCCACGACGAACCTGGTCACCGGCCCGGCGTAGATCACCTCGGCCACGGTTCCGGCCGCGCCGGCTTCGCCGTCGACTTCCAAGGTCAACTTCTCCGGCCGTACGGCGTAAGCACCGGCCCGGCCGAAGACGGCGCGCGCCGCCTCGCCGGTGAGCAGATTGGACGTTCCGACGAAGCCCGCCACAAACGGCGTTCCGGGCCGCTCGTAGACCTCCTCGGGCGGGCCGACCTGAGCGATCCGCCCGTCGTCGAACACGGCGACCCGGTCGCTCATGGTGAGCGCCTCGTCCTGGTCGTGGGTGACGAAGACGAAGGTGATCCCGACGTCGCGCTGGATCTGCTTGAGCTCCACCTGCATCTGCTCGCGCAGCTTGCGGTCGAGCGCGCCCAGCGGCTCGTCCAGCAGCAGCACCTTGGGCCGGTTGACCAGCGCCCGGGCCAGCGCCACCCGTTGCCGCTGCCCGCCCGACATCTCGCTCGGCCGGCGCCGCCCGAACCCCTCGAGCCGTACCGAGGCCAGCGCCTGCTCGGCCCGCTCCCGGCGCTGTTTCCGGGGCACTTTGCGCATCTTCAGGCCGTACTCGACGTTCTCGATCACGCTCAGGTGCGGGAACAGCGCGTAGTCCTGGAAGACGGTGTTGACGTCCCGCTCGAACGGCGCCAGCCGGGTGACATCACGGCCGCTGAGCTCGACCGTGCCCGCGCTCGGCAGTTCGAAGCCGGCGATCATCCGCAGCACGGTCGTCTTCCCCGACCCGGACGGCCCCAACATCGAGAAGAACTCGCCGTCGGCGATCTCCAGGTCGATGCCGGCCACCGCCTCCACCGCGCCGAACGACTTCCGCAGCCCGCTCAGCTTGATCGCCACATCGCTCACGCCGCCACCGTAAGGGGCGGCAGTGATGTTGGTAAATGGGAGCGGGCAAGTTCTTCCGCGCGGCCGCTTCTACGCCGGGTGGCTCGGAAGGCGCACGGTGACCTTGGTGCCGGCCGCCTCCTGGGAGGCCAGGGTGATCGAGCCGTGGTGGCGTTCGACGACGACCCGGCACAGGGCCAGGCCCAGCCCGGCGCCGGGGATGCCGGTGTGCCGGGCGTTGCCACCGCGGTAGAGGCGGCGGAACAGCCGGGCCTGTTCGCTCGGGGCGACCCCGACGCCCTCGTCGGCCACGGTCAGCACGGCTGCGTCGCCGTGTTCGTCGGTCAGGACGACCCGGACCGTGGAGTCGGTGCCGCTGAACTTGACCGCGTTGCCGAGCAGGGCGTCGACCACCTGGCGCAGGCGGACGCGGTCGCCGGGCAGGGTCAGCTCGGCCGGCAGCGTGCTCTCGAAGGCGATCCGCCGCTCGGCCGCGCTCGGCGAGATGGCCACGATCGCGTCGGTCACCACCTCGACCAGGTCGACCGGGCCGATGGTGAGCTGGGCGTGGCCGGATTCCAGGGCGGCCAGGTCGAGCAGCTTCTCGACCAGGTCGCGCAGGCGTACGTTGTTGCGCTGGACCACGTCGAGCATCTCGCGGACCTCGCCCATCGGGGTCTCGTCGGGCGACTCGGCGATCAGGTCGACGTAGGCGCCGATCGAGGTCAGCGGGGTGCGCAGCTCGTGCCCGACCAGGGCGATGTACTCGTCGGTGGCCGCGGCCAGGTGCAGGGCCAGCACCTCGGCCCGGCGCTGCTCCAGGAAGGCCCCGATCAGCCCGGTCACGCCGGTCAGCAGCACGGTCAGCGCCGGGTCGGGCTCCTGCAGGGCGTACGTGAAGAAGGTGAGCACGCCGATCACCCGGTCGCCGCTGCGGACCGGGACGGCGCCGCCGGTCCGGAACGCGCTCTCGGCGGCGATGTAGGGCAGGACCGGCGAGTCGTCGGCGTGGATGTCCGGCACCCAGATCGAGTCGGCCTTGGCCCAGCACGACCCGGCCAGCCCGGAGCCGCGGGACATGCTGGCCGGCGTGGGCAGCGGCCGCTCCCGGGCCGCGGTGTAGTTACCGGCCGGGCGCAGCACGTCGGTGACCTCGTCGACCAGCCACAGTCGCACGTACGGCCAGCCGAGGGTGGAGCCGATCGCGTGCAGGATCCGGTCGGTGGCGTCGGCCGCGTGGGTGTGGTCGGCCAGCACGCGCAGGACCTCGGTCTCGCACTGCTGGTACTGCCGGGAGCGGTGCTCGTACGTCCGGTCGTGGAACGCGGCCACGGCGCCGGTGATCGTGCCGTCGGCCGCGACGATCGGGGCGGCGTTCACCGCGTACCACCGGTCTTGAACGATCACCTCGACGTCCCGGAGCCGTTCCCCGCCCAGGGCACGTTCCAAGGCCTGGCCGTACGCTTCGGGCAGCGCCGTGTTGCTGTGGGTGATCCGCCCCTGCGCGTCACAGATCGCCACGCCCGCGTCGAGCGTGTCGAGCAGCGCCCGGACCGTCACGTCCTCCGCTTTGCCCAGGCTGCTGAGAACCGAACCGAGTTTCTCCGTCAGTTGGGGCACGCCGAACGGCTTGCCGATCACCTCGAGCGCGCCCACCCCCTCCAGGCGCTGATCACCCGGCAGGAGGTACGCGGTGATCAGCACGACCGGCGTCGACGCCAGCTCCGGATCACGGCGCAGCGCGCGGCACAGCTCGAGCCCGTCCATCTCCGGCATGTCGACGTCGGCCACCAGCAGGGCCGGCCGGTGCTCGGCCACCGCCCGCAGGCCGGCCCGGCCGTCGTCGGCCACCACCACCTCGTGACCCAACCGGCGGATGACCTGCGCGATCACCCGCTGATGATCAAGATTGTCTTCGGCCACCACCACAAGCGCCACAAGTGACCACGCTAGGCAGGCCCGGGCTGATAATGCGGTGATACTCCACTCTTCTCCCCCACCCGAGTGTGCGCCGGGCCACGTCAGGGGGTAGACGATCAGGGTGTCAAACAACGTTGGGCTGCGGTCCGAACGCGGGCCCGTTCTCGCCGCCGTCATGCTCTCCACCGCGCTGATCGCGATCGACTCGACGATCCTGGCCACCGCGGTGCCCTCGATCGTCGACGACATCGGCGGCTTCACCGAGTTCCCCTGGCTGTTCACGGTCTACCTGCTGGCCCAGGCCGTCTCGGTGCCCATCTACGGCAAGCTCAACGATCTGTTCGGCCGCAAGCCGGTGATCCTCTGGGGGATCAGCCTGTTCCTGCTCGGCTCGGTGTTGTGCGCGCTGGCCTGGGGCATGCTGCCGCTGATCATCTTCCGGGTGGTGCAGGGCCTCGGGGCCGGGGCGATCGCGCCGACCACCATCACGATCGTGGGCGACCTCTACTCGGTGGAGGAAAGGGCCAAGGTCCAGGGGTACGTGGCCAGCGTGTGGGGCGTCGCCTCGGTGGTCGGCCCGACCCTGGGCGGCGTGTTCAGCGAGTGGGCCGACTGGCGCTGGATCTTCTGGGTCAACATCCCGCTCTGCCTGGCCGCCGGCGCGATGATCTTCCGGCGCTTCCACGAGAAGGTCGAGCGCGGCCACCCGGTGATCGACTACCGCGGGGCGGGCCTGCTCACGGTGGGTCTCACCCTGCTCGTCCTCGGCGTCCTGGAGGGCGGGCAGGCCTGGGCGTGGGACTCCACGACCAGCTTCGCGGTGCTCGGGATCGGGCTGGTCCTGCTGATCGCCTTCGGCTTCGCCGAGCGGACGGCGCCCTCGCCCGTCCTGCCGCTGTGGGTCTTCCGCCGCCGGTTGCTGGTGACCAGCGGTCAACTGGCGGTGGGCGTCGGGGCGATCCTGCTCGGCCTGTCGTCGTACGTCCCGACCTATGCCCAGGACGTGCTCGGCACCGGGCCCCTGGTGGCCGGGTTCGCGCTGGCCGCCCTCACCCTCGGCTGGCCCATCTCGGCCAGTCAGGCCGGAAAGGTGTATCTGCGCTTCGGGTTCCGGATCTGCGCGCTGATCGGCACGTCGCTGGTGCTCGTCGGGTCGGCGCTGTTGCTGCTGCTGGACGAGACCTCGTCCATCTGGGCGGTCGGCGCCTACTGCCTGATCATCGGTCTCGGCATGGGCCTGACCGCGGCCCCGACGCTGATCGCGGCCCAGTCGTCGGTCGGCTGGTCCGAGCGCGGCATGGTCACGGCCAACAACATCTTCCTGCGGTCGCTGGGCAGCGCCCTCGGCGCGGCGGTCTTCGGGGCCCTGGCCAACGCGGTGATCGGCTCGGGCGACGTGGTCGACCCGGCCAAGCTCACCGAGGCCGTGCACCGGATCTTCATCGGTATGGTCCTGGTCGCGATCGTGATGGTCGCGCTGGCCGCCCTGCTCCCCCGTCCGGTTAATTCGGAGGCGCCCGCCGCGGCCGCACGCTAGCGTGCTTGTTCAGGTCTTTCTTAGGAGGAGCAATGCGCGGTTTCCCGTCCCACCCGATGGAAACCGTCGCCTCCTCGAAGGACTCCCGTGCCCTTTCTCAACCTCGGCGTCGTCGCCCATGTCGACGCCGGTAAGACCAGCCTGACCGAACGCCTGCTGCACGCGGGCGGGGTCATCGACCATGTCGGCCGGGTCGACGCCGGCGACACCCAGACCGACTCGCTCGAGCTGGAACGCCGCCGCGGCATCACCATCAAGACCGCGGTGGCGTCGTTCCCGGTCGGTGACGTCACGGTCAACCTGATCGACACGCCCGGCCACCCGGACTTCATCGCCGAGGTGGAACGGGCCCTGCGCATCCTCGACGGCGCCGTGCTCGTCGTCTCGGCCGTCGAGGGCGTGCAGGCCCAGACCCGCGTGCTGATGCGCACCCTGCGCCGCCTCCGCGTCCCCACCCTGATCTTCGTCAACAAGATCGACCGGTCCGGGGCCCGCGAGGCGTCGCTGCTGCGCGAGCTGGCCGACCGGCTGACGCCGGCGATCGTCCCGGTGGGCACGGTGATCGGCGCGGGCACGCCGGGCGCCTCGGTCCGCCCGCTCGCCGACACGGCCCGTCTGGTGGATCTGTCCGGCGACGCCGGCTTGCTGGCCGAGTGGGTACGCGACGAGGAGGCGATCCCGGCCTCCCGCCTGACCGACGTGCTCACGACCCGAACCCGAGCCGGCCTGCTGCACCCGGTCTTCTTCGGCTCGGCCGTGACCGGCGCCGGCATCCCGGAGCTGATGGCCGCCCTGCCGAGTCTCCTGCCCACCACCCCCGGCACCCCCGACGGCCCGCTGAGCGGCACCATCTTCAAGGTCGACCGCGACCCCACCGGCCGCCGCCTCGCCTACGTCCGCCTCTTCTCCGGCACCCTCCACCTCCGCGACCACATCCCCGTCGGCGCCCCCGCCCCCGCCGGCACCTCGCCTTCCGACACCTTTGAGCCGCGCTCACCCGACCCCACCGTGCGAGCGGGCGGTAGCGCGCCCACCACGCAGCCGGACAGAACCACACCGGCGGCCGGGAAGCACGCTGTCATCACGGGGATCGAGGCGATCGAGGGCGGCTCGGGGGTTCGGCGGAAGGCGCTGGTGGCCGGGCAGATCGGGAAGCTGCACGGGCTGCGCGAGGCGCGGATCGGGGATGCGGTCGGGGTCGGGCCGGCGGGTGGGCAGCTGTTCGCGCCGCCGACGCTGGAGTCCGTGGTGACGCCGCTCGATCCGGCGGACGGGCGGCGACTGCATGCGGCGCTGACCGAGCTGGCGGGGCAGGATCCGCTGATCAACCTGCGGCAGGACGGGCGTGAGCTCTCCGTGTCTCTGTACGGCGAGGTGCAGAAGGAGGTCATCGGCGCGACCCTCACGGAGGCGTACGGCATCGCAGTGGCCTTTGACGTGACCCGGACCATCCACATAGAGCGGCCGGCGGGGGTGGGCCGCGCGGGGCGGACGCTCGGGAAGGACGGTAACCCGACGCTCGCGACGCTGGACCTGCGGGTCGAGCCGGGGACGGGGGTGACGTTCGACCTGGACGTGCCGGTCGAGCAGGTGCCGATCCACGTGTTCAAGGCGGTCGAGCTGTTCCGCGAGTCGCTCGCCTCCTACGTGGCGGACGCGCTGGCGCGCGGTCCCTCCGGGTGGCGGGTGACCGACGTGCACGTGACGGCCACCCGCACCGGCTTCGTGTCACCGGCGACGCGGGCGGCCGACTTCCGCAAGCTGGTCCCGATCGTGCTGGGCGAGGCCCTCGCGCAGGCCGGCACCGTGGTGTGCGAGCCGATCTCCCGCTTCCGGCTCGACGTGCCGCCGGCCACGCTGAGTGCGGTGCTGGCGGCGCTGGGGCGGTACGGCGCGATCCCTGAGAGGTCGACCGCCTCGCTGATCGAGGGGTTCGTGCCGGCCGCGCGGGTACGGGCGCTGGAGCAGGCCATCCCCGGTCTCACGCACGGTGAGGGCGTTGTGGAGACCACCTTCGATCGGTACGAGCGGGTCGGCTGCGTCACAATCGCTACTGGAGATCGCGATCGGTGAGCGGGAGGCGTAGTGTACGAAACAGTTTCGTTTCGCAGAGGGGGTCGGCATGGCTGAACAGGCTGCGCGGTCCCGCAAACTCGACCAGGAGCGGGAGCAGGCGATCCTGCGTGCCACCTACGAGTTGCTCGGTGAGACGGGCTACCAAGGGCTTCGGGTGGACGCGGTGGCCGCCCGGGCCCAGGCCAGCAAGGCCACCCTCTACCGGCACTGGCCGACCAAGGCCGAGCTGGTGAGCGACGCCGTACGGGTCTGCAAGGCCGTCGACAAGCCGCTTCCCGACACCGGGACGCTGCGCGGCGACCTCGAGGCCTGGTTCTGCGACATGGCCACCATGATCAGCAGCGATCAGGGACCCGTCCTGGCCGGCCTGTTCATGGCCCTGCACACCGAGCCCGAGCTCGCGACGCAGCTGCGCCAGATGCAGGAGTCCAAACTGCCGCTCGCGGAAGCCATCTGCGAGCGGGCCGTCACCCGAGGCGAGCTGCGCCCCGGCTACGACCCCCGGCTGATCGAGGAGATCGTGCCGGCCATGGTCTTCATGCGCGGGTTCGCCCTCGGCGAGCCGCTCGACCAGGCCTTCATCGACCACCTCGTCGACGACATCGTCCTGCCCCTGCTCACCCGGGAGCCGCGCTGCTGACCCTCGGCCTTTGAGCCCTCGGCCCGCTGTCGCCGCATCGACTTCACCTCTCAGCGCCCTCGCACTCACCGCCTGGGCGGATCTCCGCGTGCCCTGAAAGGGGACTCTCATGTCCATCACGACCTCCGACACTCACCGCTCGCCGGATATATCGCCTAAATCACGATCCCGATGGCTGGCGCTGGCCGTCATCGCGGTCTCGCAGCTGCTCATCGTGCTCGACGCCACGATCGTGAACATCGCCCTCCCGACGGCCCAGAAGGCGCTGGACATCAGCGACGCCGACCGGCAGTGGATGATCACCGCGTACACCCTGGCCTTCGGCGGCCTGCTCCTGCTGGGCGGCCGCATCGCCGACTTCACCGGCCGCAAGCGGGCCTTCATCATCGGTCTGCTCGGCTTCGCCGCCGCCTCCGCGCTCGGCGGCCTCGCCACCAACGCCTTCATGCTGTTCTCGGCCCGCGCCCTGCAGGGTGCGTTCGGCGCGCTGATGGCCCCGGCAGCGCTGTCGCTGCTCACAGTCACCTTCACCGAGCCGAAGGAGCGGGCTCGCGCCTTCGGCGTCTACGGGGCCATCGCGGGTGGCGGCGGAGCGGTCGGCTTGCTCCTGGGTGGTCTGCTGACGGAGTACGCCTCCTGGCGCTGGACGCTGCTCGTCAGCACCCCGATCGCCATCATCGCCGCCGTGGCCGCGGTCCGCTTCGTCGGCGAGAGCCGAGCCGAGGGCAACACCCGCTACGACCTGCCCGGCGCCCTCACCTCCACCGCCGGCCTGGTCGCCCTGGTCTACGGCTTCACCAAGGCGGCCGAGGACGGCTGGGACTCGGCGACCACGATCGGCTTCCTCGTCGCCGCCGTGGTGCTGCTCGTCGCGTTCGTCCTCATCGAGCTCCGCTCGTCGCACCCGCTGCTGCCGATGCGCGTGATCCTCGACCGCAACCGCGGCGGATCGTTCCTGACGGCCCTGCTGATCGGCGCCGGCCTGTTCGGCATGTTCCTGTTCCTGACGTTCTACCTGCAGATCACGCTCGGCTACTCGGCCCTCATGTCCGGTGTGGCGTTCCTGCCGTTCACCGTCGGCATCATCGTCGGCGCTGGCATCTCGGCCCAGGTGCAGACCCGGCTCGGCCCGCGCGTGCTGATGGTGGCCGGCCTGATCCTGGCCACGATCGGCATGGTCCTGCTGACCCAGATCGGCGTCGACACGAGCTTCTGGACCCACGTCTTCCCGGCCGAGCTGGTCCTCAGCCTGGGCCTGGGCATCACCTTCGGCCCGATGTCCAACACCGCCCTGGTCGGCGTGGCCGACCACGACGCCGGCGTGGCCAGCGCCCTGATCAACACCACCCAGCAGATCGGCGGCTCGCTGGGCACCGCCCTGCTGAACACCATCTTCACCTCGGCCGTGGCCGCCTACATCGCCGACCACCAGGCCTCAGCCACCAACGCCGCGTCCCTCACCGCCACCGCGACCGTCCACAGCTACACGGTCGCCTTCTGGTGGAGCGCCGGCCTGATCGCCCTGGCCGCCGTCATCGCCTTCACCCTGATCCGAGCGGGCCGGGACGAGGTCGCCTCCACCCCCGGCACCCCGGCCATGGTCTGACGCCACCCCTCCCCGCTTCACTGCCCGCCGTCGGGCGCGCCGCCTCCCCGCGCCGCGCCCGACGGCCGCACCTTTCCCGCCCCGGCCGTCCTTCGGGAATCCACCTTCCGGAACCGGATCGCCCAGTCACCCTCCACAGCCCGAAATGTCCCGCCAGCCCGCAACCACCGCCGCAAGTACCCCCAGCCGGACATCTCCGCTCGCCCACAAGCGGCCCAGCCCGAAATGTCCCGTCAACCCGCGACCACCGCCACAGGCGCCCAGCCGGACATCTCCGCTCGCCGCAAGTGCCCCATCGAAGCCGGGATCCCCGGCTTCGATGAGGCCCGGCCCCGCCCTTCCACAGCCCGATATTTCCGGCGGCCTCACCCGCGCAAGGTCACTCCATCCACAGCTCGAAGTGTCCTGGTAGCTAACCCCGCGCGAACCGGCCCATCCACAGCACAAAATGTCCCGATGGCTTCGCACGCGCGCGAACCGCTCCCGCCACCGCCCGAAATGTCCCGGCGACTTCGCCCGCGCAAGTCCAGCGCATCCGCAGCCGGAATGTCCTGGCGACTTCACTCGCGCAAGGTCAGCCCACCCGCAGCCGAAATGTCCTGATGGCTCTGCCGGCGCCAAGCCGGGGCCGTCCTCAGCCCGAAATGTTCCGCCGACCTCACCAGCCCAAGCCGGTCCCATCCTCAGTCCGAAATGTTCCGGCGACCTTAGCCGCGCTGAGCCAGCCCATCCACAGCCCGATATGTCGCAGTGGCCTCACCCGCGCAAAGCCGGCCCGTCGACAGCCCGAAATTTCCCGCGGCTCATCCGCGCCAAACCTGGCCCTCCACGGCCTGAGATGTCTCCTCGCTGGTAACCGCGCCCTCCCCGCGCCGGGTGTGGGCTTGGGCTACTCCGCGGTCAGGAGGCCGTTGGTCAGGGCGGCGGCGGTCAGGTGCCGGTAGCCGACGGAGTCGAACGCGATGACCAGTTCGTGATCGTCCCGGTTCAGCAGGGTGCCGGGTCCCCACAGGCGGTGCCGGACGCGCTGTCCCCCGGCCTGCTCCGCCGGCGCGGTTTGCTCGCCGACGGCGCCCCGGCCGGCGCGCCCGCCGACCGCGCCATAGCCGGCGCGCCCGCTGACGGCGGCGCGGTCGGTGTGGGTGTCGACGGCGGCGGCGGCGCGGGCGGCGGACGTGTCGGCGGCGGCGCGGGCGGCGGACGTGTCGGCGGCGGACGTGTCGGCGGCGGCGCGGACGGCGGACGTGTCGGCGGCGGCGCGGGCGGTGTGGGTGTCGTTGTCGCAGGCGTGGCAGGGTGGGTCGTAGTGCTCGCCGAAGTAGCCGAGCAGCTCGGCGCGGCGGCAGTGGGTCGTCTCGGCGTAGCCGCGGGCCGCTTCGATGCGGGAGCGCAGGATGGCCTGGCGGCGGTTGCCGGCGGCGGTGACCTGTTTGAGAGCGTCGCCCATCGGGGCCGCGAGGACGGCGTCGTTGCCGTCGGGGTGGAGCAGGCCCAGCTCCAGGAGTTCGTCGACCACGCGTTCGGCGGCGGCGTGGCCGACCTGCGCCGTCTCGGCCAGCTCCTTGACGGTGACCCGGCGGGTGGCCGACTCGATCGCGTCGATCACCGCATGCACTGTGGCGCCGCCCATGCGGGAGCGGGCGGCCAGCAGGCGTGGGATCCGGATGGTCCGGGGGTCGTACACCAGCACCGCGCTCGCCGGCCGGCCGTCCCGGCCGGCCCGCCCGATCTCCTGGTAGTACTCGTCGAGGCTGCCGGGAACGCCGGCGTGGACCACCGTGCGTACATCCGGTTTGTCGATGCCCATGCCGAAAGCGCTGGTCGCCACCACCACGTCGAGGCGGCCGGCGAAGAACGCGTCCTGGATCTCGCTGCGGCGGGCCGCCGGCAGGCCGGCGTGATAGGGCTCGGCCTTGTACGCGTCGAGGCGCAACCGTTCGGCCAGGCTCTCGCAGCGGGCGTGGCTGAGCGCGTAGACCAGCGCCGGTCCTTCATGGGCGAGGACCACTTCGACCGTACGGTCGTCGATCGCCTGGGCCTCCGGCAGATCGTGCCGGGCCCGCCGCACGGCCAGCGAGATGTTCGGCCGGTCGAAGTCGGCGACGATCACCTGCGGGTCGCGCATCCGCAGCTGGCGCGTGATGTCGGCCTGCACCGGCGGGGCCGCGGTGGCCGTGAGCGCCAGCACCGGCGGCTTCCCGGCCGCCTCGACCACGTCGGCCAGCCGCAGGTACTCCGGCCGGAAGTCGTGCCCCCACTCGCTGACCAGGTGCGCCTCGTCCACCGCGACCAGCGTGACCGGCCGCGGGCTGCCCGAGATCGCCGCCATCGTCTCCGCGTTGGCCAGCTGCTCCGGCCCCAGCATCACGAAGTCGACCCGCCCACCGGCCAGCTCGCTGAGCGCGTGGCCCCGATCGGCGTGATGCTGCGAGGAGTTGAGCATCACGGCCCGTACGGCCTCCCGCTCTGTCATCGACCTGAGCTGATCCCGCTGCAGCGCGATGAGCGGCGACACCACCACCGTCAGCCCACCCAGGGCGAGCCCGCCCACCTGGTAGATCGCACTCTTCCCACTGCCGGTCGGCAACACGGCCAGCGTGTCCCCGCGCCCGGTCAGCGCCTCGAGCGCCCGCCGCTGCGCCGGCCGCAAACTGATCCCCAGCACATCCCGGGCGATCCGATCAAGCTTGTCCACGCACCCGTATGCTACCCGCGGAAGCCGCCACTCCGCCTCGTGCGCCCGGCGGAGGTGGAGCGGTTGGCGGCCTGGTCGGTGCCGCCGCATTGGCGGCCGGCTCCGCGGGCGGCGGTGCTGGGCCGGCGGCGCGACCGGGCGGGCGTCCGGTAGACGCGACGGCGCCCCGCGGCGGGCGTCCGGTAGACGCGACGGCGCCCCGCGGCGGGAAGCCGTGGGGCGCGTCGTGTTGAGGAAGAGGTCAGCCGAACTTGTAGGTGTTGCCGGAGCCGGGGACCTTCGTGGGGAGGCCTCGGCGGGCCCGCTCGCCCCGGATCGTCGTCTCCAGGATGTCCCAGAGGGTGCCGGCGATCGTGGCGACGATGACGGCGGGGGTGATCCAGTCGAGGAGGTCGGTGTTGTTGTCGGTGATCCAGTCGAAGGCGGGGTTGAAGAAGTTGTCGGAGGCCAGCAGGTAGGTGGTGACGGCGCCGACGGCGACGGCGATGAGCGCGTTGACGATCAGGACCGGCCGGGTCCAGCCGGTGCGGTAGAGCCAGACCGCCCACAGAGCTTTCAGGGCGATCAGGGCGATGACCAGCGGCCACCAGAAGGACCAGCCGCCGGGGTCGAGGACCGGGACGTCGGTGAAGGTGAAGCGCTGCAGGATGATGGCGGCGATCAGGATGACCGGCCACACCACGTACGTCACCACCTGGCCCAGCGAGACCGCGCGGGGCTCGTACTTCGGCAGGTCCTTCGGGGTCCAGGGGCCGCCGCGGAGCTCGTCGCGGCCGAGGCCGGTGCGTTCGATGACGGCGAAGGTGGCGGTGGTCCAGAACGCCAGGTGGACGCCGACGGTCAGGGCCGTGCCGATCGCGTTGCCGATGATGGCGCCGATGTTGACGTCGTCGGCGAAGAAGCCGCCGATGCTGGTGGCCACGACCACGATCGGCAGGACCGTGGTGAACAGCATCAGCATGAAGCGGCGCCACACCCCGTACAGCTCCGGGCCTATCAGGAAGTTGGGTCTGTCGGCGTAACTGTCGGCGAGCTTGTCGGGGTCGCCCAGCTCGAGCAGCGCGTTCTCGACGGCGGTGTCGAGGGGCTCGCCGGACTCGACGCGGGCGTCGACCGCGTCGTCGATGGAGGCGCGCAGCTCGCGGTCGATGTCGGAGCGCTGCTGCTCGGGGATGCGGCGCAGGGCGGTGTAGACGTAGCGGTCGACGAGGCTGGTCATTTGTCGCTCCCGGGGTGGGTGAAGGAGAGGTCGGTGATGGCGCCGTCGAGTCGCTTCCACTCGCCGCGCAGGGTGTTGGCGACGGTGTCGCCGAGTTCGGTGGTCCGGTAGAACTTGCGGGGCCGGGCCTCGTCGGTGTTCCACTCGCTGACCAGCAGGCCCTGGGACTCGAGCCGGCGCAGCAGCGGGTAGAGCGTGTTGGCCTCGACGTCGAAGCCGGCCTCACTCAGCGTCTCGAGCAGCGAGTAGCCGTACCCCGGCGCGCGAAGAACCATGAGGCTGGCGACGACGACCGTTCCCCTGCGCAGCTCCTGCAGGTGAGTGGCTAGCGTCGCGTCCGTTGTCATGTCGAAAACAATACTGTGCCTCACACACTATGGCAACCCACTACACCAAAGTGCTGGGCACATCAGTGCGCACAAAGAAGCGCCCCGCCGGATGACGGGGCGCTTCGGGAGAAGCGGGGCTACTCGCTGATGGCGTCGATCAGGTCGCCGACCGGACGGTCGGGCAGGGCGCGGGCCACATCGGCCACGGCCACGATGCCGATCAGCTGGTGGCCGTCGATGACGGGCAGCCGGCGGACCTTGTGCTGGGCCATCGTGCGCAGGATGTCGGCCGCGTCGTCGTCGGCGCCGATCGTGACCGGCTTGCCCTCGCCGAGCTCACCGGCCGTGACCTCGGCCGGGTTGCGGCCCTTGGCCACGGCCTTCACGACGATGTCGCGGTCGGTCACCACGCCCTTGAGGCGGTTGTCCTCGCCGCAGATGGGCAGCGAGCCGACACCCAGGTCGGCCATCTTCTTGGCCGCGTCGGCCAGCGTCTCCTTCTCACCCACACAGGTCACGTCGGGGGTCATGATGTCGCGTGCGGTGGTCATGGGGGTTCCTCCCATTCGGTTGGGAACAGGCGTACCCGCCTCAGACCGTCCCAATCGTCGCGGCCACCTCGTCGACGAGCTCGCGGGCCAGGAAGCCGGTCCGGCCGTAGCGCGGGCCCAGCCGCTGCCCGCTCACCGAGTGGACGTACGCGGCCCAGCACGCCGCCTGAGCCGGCTCCGCGCCCCGGGCCAGCAGGCCGGCCACGATCCCGGCCCGGGCGTCGCCGCTGCCCGAGGTGCCGAGGCCGACGTCGCCGCTCTCCTCCACCCAGGTCCGGCCGTCCGGGGCCGCGATGTGGCCGTAGAGCGAGACGACGGCGCCGTAGGTCGAGGCGAGCTCGACCGCCGCGGCTGCCGGGTCGTCGCCCGGCGAACGGCCCAGCAGATGCTCGGCCTCGACCATGTTCGGCGTCAGGACCGCCCGTTCGGGCGCGGGCAACAGCCCGGCGTCCTTGCTGAGGGCGCCGAGGGCGTACGCGTCGAGCACCACCCCGGCCTCCGGACCGGCCGCCCCCAGCACCTCGCGCATCAGCTTCGTCGTCTCGTCGATGTCGTCGAGACCGGGACCGAGCGCGATCACGTCCGCGTCCGGGGCCAGGTCGGTGCCGGGCAGGCCGACCACCTTGGCCTCGGGCACCGCGATGCTCAGGGCGATGGTCGTCTCCTCGGCCACCGCCAGCTGCAGCCGGCCGGCCCCGGCGCGCAGCGCGGCCACCCCGGCCAGCAGCACCGCGCCGGGGGTGAACTTGGAGCCGCCGACGACCAGCACGGTGCCGCGGGACTCCTTGCCGCCCTGCGGGTCGGGCAGGGCCCACTCGCGCAGCAGCTTAGGGGTGATCACTTGCTGAGGCATTCACGTCCTCCTGCTTGGTCGGCGTCGTCCCCTGGCGGTGCAGGTGGTCGACGGCGTTGAACGCCTCGGGCACGAACAGGTCGCCGTCACGCCGCCAGCTGCTGATCGAGCAGTTCGCGATCGCCGTGCGGTGCGCGATCGCCATCAGCTCGGGCTCGTCGAGCCGCTCGGCCAGATAGCGGACCAGCAGCACGGTCGCCTCGTGGGCGAAGAGCACGACCCGGCCGTCCGGGTAGTCCTCCCGCAGCTCACGCAGCAGCGACCGCAGCCGCAGCAGCACGTCGGCCCACGACTCGCCGCCCGGTGGCCGGTAGTAGAACTTGCCCAGCCGGCTGCGCCGCTTCGCCTCGTCCGGCAACCGCGCCTGCACGCCCCGCCCGGTCAGCAGGTCGAGCACACCCAGCTCGCGGTCGCGCAGCCGCTCGTCCACGATCAACGGCACACCCCGGTCGCCCAGGGCCAGCTCGGCGGTCTGCCGGGTCCGGAGGTACGGGGACACGACCGCGACGTCCGGCGGATCGGCGCTCAGATGCTCGCCGACCGCCTGCGCCTGCTCGCGGCCGAGGTCGGACAGGGGCACGTCGGCGTCGCGTTCCGGGATCTCGATGACCTCTGCGCCGCCCTCCTCGGCCGCCTGCGCGGTGACGTTGCCGGTGCTCTGGCCGTGCCGGACCACGGCGAGCCACTGGAGCTCCTTCATGCCGCCCCCGTTACCCGGGCTCCGGCCGGGTAATCACCGGGCGCGGGAAACCGCTCACTTCGGGACGATCATCGCCGAACAGAAGGGCGATGAACGTTCGGCAGAAGCTGCAAGGGTGCTTCCTTGCGGTGGCCGCGCTGGTTGCCGCCATGGTGGGCTTCGTGCTGCACGCGGGCGCCGAGTCGACCCGTAAGGCCGCCGTGGCCGAGGCCGAGCAGGTGGCCCGGGGCGTGGCCATGGACATCTCCTTCGGGCTGACGGCCGAGATGGCGCCGCTCTACGACCAGCCGGCGATGCTGGCCGCCTACGTCGCGCGGCTGCACCAGCTCCAGGACCGGGACATCGCCGTCGTCGACCGGGACCGGAGGATCCTGGCCGACGCCGAGCCGGCCAACGTGGGCCGGGCCTACACCGGCGACCCGGGCGACGAGATCGCGCGGACCATCGCCGACCACCGGGCCCGGGTGTTCGCCGAGGCCGACGGCATCCGGCAGGTCGTGGTGCCGATCATCAGCGACGAGGACGTCATCCTGGGCGCGGTCGTGCTGGAGTACACGCCGCTCTACGAGCAGATGACCGCCGCCACCGCCTACACCGAGCAGCTGATCATGATGGCGGGCGCGGTCGTGATCGGGCTGATCCTCGTGCTCGGCCTGCTCACCGGGGAGTCGATCACCCGCCGGATCGGGCGGCTGACCCGGGCCGTCGAGCGCATCCGGGACGGCGATTACGTGCAGCGGGTGGCCGACACCGGGCGGGACGAGATCGCCCGGCTCGGCGGCGCCTTCAACGACCTGGCCGTACGCCTGGAACGCTCGGCCCGCGAGATCCTGGCCAAGGAGTACACCGACAGCATCCTGGCCAACGCGGGCGAGGGCATCTGCGGCCTGGACTCGTACAACCGGATCACCTTCGCCAACGAGGCGGCCGGCCGGATCACCGGGCTCGGCGTCGAGGGGCTGTTGCATCAGGACGCGTACGCGCTGTTGCCGATCACCGACGGCGAGACCACCCTGCAGCGCCCGGACGGCACGTCGGTCCGGGTCGCCTACACGATCAGCTCGATCAACAAGGGTGGCGGCTCGGTGATCGTGCTGCGTGACGTCAGCCGGCAGCGCAGCCTCGAGCGCGACCTGCGCCACCAGGCCCTGCACGACGCGCTGACCGGCCTGCCCAACCGCAAGCTGTTCCAGGACCGGCTGGAGCACGCGATGACGCGCGACGGCGAGCTCGCCGTCCTCTATCTCGACCTCGACGGCTTCAAGCGGGTCAACGACAGCCTCGGCCACAACGCGGGCGACCTGCTTCTGCGGACGGCGACGGAGCGCCTGACCGCCGTTCTGCGCCCGGCCGACACCGTGGCCCGGCTCGGCGGCGACGAGTTCGCCGTCCTGCTGGAGAACACCGATCAGCGGACGGCCGAGCGCCTCGCGACGGCGTGCATCGAGACCCTGGGCAACCCGCTGCTGCTGCACGGCCGCGAGGCGACCGTCAGTGTGAGCGTGGGCGTCGTCCCGGGCGCGGCCCGCTACCGCGGCGCCGACGAGGTGCTGCGCAACGCCGACGTGGCCATGTACGCGGCCAAGGCCGAGGGCAAGGCCTGCTACCGGGTCTTCGAGACACGCATGCACGAGCAGTTGCTCGACCGCATCGACAGCGAGGCGCGCCTGCGGGACGCTGTCCATCGCGGGGAGCTGCGGGTCGATCTGCAGCCGGTCGTGGAGCTGCCCGGGCGCCGACTCAGCGGCGTGGAGGCGCTGGTGCGCTGGAACGACCCCGAGCGCGGGCTGCAGCCGCCGGGATCGTTCATCCCGATGGCCGAGGAGACCGGCATGGTCACCGAGATCGACCGGTGGATGCTGGGCGAGGCCTGCCGCGTGGTCAAACGATGGCAGGACGACGACCCGGACGCGGCGCCGGCCTGGGTCAGCGTCAACCTGTCGGCGGCCGACCTCGAGGTGGCGGATCTGACCGACCGGGTGGCGTACGCCCTGAGCAGCACCGGCCTGCCACCGGGAAACCTGATCCTGGAGCTGACCGAGACCGTGCTGATGCGCAACGTCGCGGCCACCGTGGGCCGGCTCGAGGAGTTGCGCGAGCTGGGCGTGCGCATCGCGATCGACGACTTCGGCACGGGCTACTCGTCGCTGGGCTACCTGCGTGACATCCCGGTCGACGTGCTCAAGATGGACCGCTCCTTCATCACCGGCCTGGTCGGCAACGCCCGCCAGCAGGAGCTGGTCAGCGCGATCCTGCAGCTCGGGCACACCCTCGGCCTGCGCGTGGTGGCCGAGGGGGTGGAGACCGCCGAGCAGCTGGAGCTGCTCACCGCGATGCAGTGCCGGTACGCCCAGGGCTACTACCTGGGCGTACCGGCGCCGGCCGATCAGTTCCTCAGTTCTGTACGAACACCGCAGTCGTCCGCGCCGGGACGGTGAAGGTCCCGGTCGACTTCGTGAAGGCGGCGGTACGGACCAGTGGATCGGCCGACCCGCGGTGCACGGGGTGCAGCGAGACCGCCTGACCGGCCAGGGCCGGGACGGTCTGGGTGGCAGCCGCCGAGGTGCCGTTGAAGACGACGGTCACCGACTTCCATCGGCGGTCGAGACCCCGTCCGTCCAGAGTCATCGTGATGACCCCCGGGGTCTCGGCCGCGCCGGAAAGCGGGAACGACAGTCGCTTCTGCACCTCGGCGGCGGTCGGCAGGCCGAAGACGGGCGACGAGCCCCTGATCTTCAGCAGTTCCTTGTAGCGCGCGTCGGCCAGGTTGACGGCGTCACACCCGGGCACGAGCGCCTTGTCGGCCAGCAGCGGCTTCGCGTACGGCCACTTGTCTTCGTTGTCGGCCGCCGGCGGCAGACCGCGGCCGAAACCGTTGCCCTGCGAGCAATCCCAGATGATCTGGTTGAACCAGTCGCCCGAGTTGAACGAGTTCCGGTCCAGCGACTTCGACCGCAGCCGTTCGCTGCCGAGCGCGAAGAAGCCGACACCCTGCCCGAGAGCGGTGGTGGAAAGCGCCACTGATTGCAGCCGGGCCCGGTCGAGCGCCGACGTGTTCTGCGGCAGTTTGTAGGCGAGCGCGTCGTACAGAATCTCGTTGTCGTGGGCGTCGACATAGGTGATCGCCTCGCCCGGCGCCGCCGTATAGCCCGCGGGCGACCCGTTGTAGTCGATCTGTGCACCGGTGACGGTCTTCCCGGCCGACGAGGTGAACCGGTACGACGCGAGGTTGCCGCTCAATCCCACCTTGATCAGGTCCTGATAATGCGGCAGGCGGGTGGCCGCGTCGGCATTGACCGCGTCCCCGTTCGGCGCCGACAACAGCCCCGAGCCGAAACCCTGCACGCGCGGATTTGCGTCGAACGGCCCGCCACCGCGGACGGCGTCACGGAGCCGGTCGTTGAACGTCCCGATCCCCGTACCCGCCATGTTGGCCTGGGTCGCCTGCTCGAAGCGCGCGTCCCCGGCGACCTCGCCGAAGTCCCAGCCCTCGCCGTACACGTAGATCTTCTTGCCGTCGACGCCGTCCTTGGCGGGCGTCAGCTTGTCGAGGGCGGCCCGCACGGCCAGGATGTTCGCTTTCGGGTGATGGCCCATCAGGTCGAACCGGAAACCATCCACCTTGTAGGCCTTGGCCCACGTGACGACGGAATCGACGACGAGCTTGCCCATCATCGCGTTCTCCGGCGCGGTGTTGGCGCAACAGGTCGAGTTGGCCACCGTCCCGTCGGCGAGCAGCCGCTGGTAATAGCCGGGCACGATCTGGTCGAGCACCGAATGCGGGTCGGTGCCGGCGGCCGAGGTGTGGTTGTAGACGACGTCCATCACCACGCGCAGCCCGGCTTTGTTGATGCCGCCGACCATTTCCCTGAACTCGCGCGTCCGCTGCGCCGGGTCGACCGCATAGCCGCCCTCGGGCACGGTGTAGTGCAGCGGGTCGTAACCCCAGTTGTAGCCGTCGGTCGCCGCCACGGCCGCAACGCATTCCTGTTGTTGCGGCGAGTCCGGCGGCAGCGCGGCCAGATCGCAGGCCGGCTGCTTCTGGTCGGCCCGGTTCTCCGGAATGGTCGCGAAATCGAAGACCGGCAGCAGATGCAGGTGCGTGACGCCACTGGCCGCGAGCGATGAGAGCTGCTTCATGCCAGCGGTCGACGGATCGGTGAACGCCCGATATGTCCCCCGCGCTGCCGGGGGCACCGTTGCATCGGCCATCGAGAAGTCCCGCACCGACAGCTCGGCGATCTGGATCTTGGCCGAGGGCACAGCGGCCGGCTTGCGCAGCGAGGACCAGCCCGGCGGCGCGTCCTGGGAAAGGTCCACGATCCGGCTGAGCTTGGAGTCGGTCGAGAGACCCAGGCTGTACGGATCGGTGACCGCGGCCGTTACCACTTTCTGAGCGGCGGGCTGCCAGGCCGTCACCGCGTACTTGTAGTACTTGCCCTTCCAGGACGCCGGACCGCGAACCGACCACACGCCCGTACGGTCGTCGCGCGTCATCGCCACGGCTTTGGGCGCGGCGTTCGCCGTGTCGTACAGCTGAAGTGCGACCTGCTGCGCGGTCGGCGCCCACACCGAGAGCGTGGTGCCCACCGGCCCGAGAGACGCCGTGGTGGCGGCGGCATAGACGTCGTCGAGCACCCCGGCCGTCTGCACGCCCGTCGCCGCGAGCAGCTTGCCGGCCGCGTCCCGCTCGGTGATCACGACCTGGCCCCGCAGGATCGCCTTGGCGTCGACCCCGGCCGGGAGCCGGAACGCGTCGTACTGCCACAGGTGCGGGAACTTCGTCCGCTGCGCCTCGGTGAGCCCGTCGCGCCGCGCCGAGAGCCGCACGGACGGCGATGACGCCAGGTCGACGCCGTCGGCCGCGTACACCAGGTCGTACACCTTGCCGTCGGTGTCGCCGCCCGGCCGCCAGGCGATCGTCGAGCGGTCGATCCACACCGCCGACGACTTGGTCAGGTCGATCACTCCCCCGGCCCCCGCCTTCTTCACAACCGGCAGCAGCCGCGGCGAGACGCCACCGAGCAGCCAGATCTCGCGGCCACCGTCGGCGAAGGTCAGCCGCTGATCGTCCGGCAGGTCCTTGGTGTCGCCGTTGTGGATGAGGTAGTTGAGCGCGGTCCCTCCCGCCGCCAGCGGCACGCGGTAGTACACCCCGAACGCGTCCGTCCCGGCCGGCTGCAGCGGCGCCGCCCAGTCGGTCGGATTCGCCGCGCCGTCCCAGACGTGCAGCCCCCAGCCGTCGTAGTTCCCGTCGGCCCGGCGGTAGTGGATGATCGCCGTGTTCGGGTCCTGGACCGGATCGGGCTGCCCGGTCGCCGCCTGCCGCGTCGGATAGATCGTCGCGTCGCCCTGCTTCAGCCACACCTCGGGCGTCGCCGACGGATCGAGGAACCGGTCCCCGTCGACGTCCTTCACCCCGTCCTGGCCGACCACGATGAAACCGACGCTCTTGGCGTTGGGAGTCAACTTCACGAAGGCGAAGTGGCCGTACGAGTCCTCGCCCGCGAACGGTTGCCCGGCCGGCCACGTCGTCGTCATCGACGGGTCGACGTCCCCGAACACGTACAGCCCCTGGTCGTCATAGCCCCCGGCCGGCCGCTGGTAGTGCACGATCGCGTAGTCCGGGCTGGTCGCCACGACCGGCGTGCCCACCTTGATGCTGCTCGCCGCCGAGGCGAGCCGCCCCTTGCCGTCGCGCACCACCGCCTTGTACTTCACCGGCGTGCCCCCGGCCAGCCCGGTGAGGTCGTGCTGCACGGTGTAGGGCGCCCGCGTCGCCGTACCGACCAGCTTCCACGGCCCGTCCCCCACCTGCGCGGCGAATGTGACGGTGGCCAGCGGGTCGCCAGTCGTCTCGGCCGTGAGCTCCGTCCGGGTCGGCACCAGGGCGCCGGCCGCCGGCGCGCTGATCTTCACGGTCGGCGCGGCCGCCGGCACCGCGATCGGGGTGTCCGCGCGCAGCGCCACCGATGACAGCGCCGGCACGGTGATCGTGAGCTTGCCGTCGGACGCGGCCTTCGTGACCGCGTTCGTGCCGTAGATACCGCGGAACGTTTTGCCGGCCGACCACGTGTCGAAGGTGACCGTCTGCGGAACCGTCTGACTGTTCGAGGCAATGACGTATTCATTGCGTCGCGTTTGATCGATTCGGGACGCCGCGAAGACGCCCGGGCCGTCCGCCGCGTAGCGGGTGACCTGAATGCCGTCGCGGAGGGCGGGATGCGCCTTGCGCAGGGCCCCCAGCGTAGCGATGGTCCGGTAGAGCGGGTGGGCCGTGTTGTAGTTGTCGACCGCGTGCGTGCGATCGGTGCCGATCAAGTCGTCGTCCAGGTAGTCGGCGGTCTTCGAGGCGAACAGGTCCTGCCGCGCGTCCTTGTCGCCGCCCGGGCCGGTGAAGCCCTGCTCGTCACCCGAGTAGACCACCGGCTGGCCCCGGGTCAGGAACATCAGCTCGTGCGCGAGCTGGTCACGCCGCAACTGTCCGGCGTCGTCCCCGCCGGCCGCGGCGATGAACGAGCCGATCCGGCCCATGTCGTGATTGCCGAGGAACGTCGGCAGGGCCGCGGCCGAGGTGTCGCGAGCGGTGTAGAGGTCGTCCTTGGCGTACAGGTCGGACAGCGCCTCGGCCGAGCCGTGGCCGGTGACGAAGCCCTGGGCCGCGGCCTGGAACGAGAAGTCCAGCGTGGCCGGCAGACCGCCCTGGCGGACATAGGCCGACTCGATCTCCTGGTCGGCGCTGTAGACCTCGCCGAACATGAAGAAGTCCTTCTTGCCCGCCGCCTTCTTGATTCCGGCGCTGAACTGAGGCCAGAAATCCAGGTTGACGTGCTTGACCGTGTCGAGGCGGTAGCCGTCGATGCCCGCGTAGCCGATCCAGTAGGCGTAGATGTCGGTGAGGCCGCGGACCACGTCGGGCCGCTCGGTCCACAGGTCGTCCAGGCCGTAGAAGTCGCCGTACTCGCTGTTCTCGCCGGCGAACGTCGAGTTGCCGCGGTTGTGATACATCGTCGGGTCGTTCAGCCAGGCCGGGACCTTGGCGTTGCGATCTTTCGCGGCGATGACCGGCGTGTACGGGAACGACTCGGCCGAGACGCGCGGGAAGCCGTTCCGGCTGTCGGCGTAGTTGCGGTCCTCGAAGAGGCGGCCCTGCGAGTCCTCGTACGGCGAAGTGGCCTTGTCTATGTAAGTGGGATTGTCTTCAGTCGTATCTGGGGCGGCGGGCGGGGCGGTTGGAGGGTTTCCCTCGGCGTACTTGATCACGTCCGCCGTGTGGTTGGTGATGATGTCCAGGTAGACCTTGAGGCCGCGCTGGTGGGCCAGGCGGACCAGCTTCCGCAGCTCCTCGTTGGTCCCGAAGTGCGGGTCGACCTGGGTGAAGTCGGTGATCCAGTAACCGTGGTAGCCGGCCGAGATGTCGGCGCCGCTGCCCTGCACGGGCCGGTTCTTGAAGACCGGGGCCAGCCAGATCGCGGTGGTGCCGAGCCCCTGGATGTAGTCGAGTTTGCTGATCACGCCGGCCAGGTCGCCGCCGTGGTAGAAGCCCTTGTCGGTCACGTCGAGGCCGGTGGTGAGCCGGTCGCCGGTCAGCCCGCCCTTGTCGTTGGCGGTGGAGCCGTTGGCGAAACGGTCGGGCAGCACGAAGTAGTACTGCTCGCCCGGGTTCACCGTGTCGGTGCCCCACTGGGCGATCAAGGAGTCGGCCGGAGCGGCTGTCGCCGGTGTGGCTGTCAGAAACGGAGCCAGAAGCGTGAGTACGGCGGCGAGCAGCCCCCGACGCTTTGCGACCACTGTGTCCCCTTCAGTTGCGGATGGACCAGACCTGGACAGTCGGGCCATAGCCATCGATAGCGGTGGAACCATCGGATTCGGTGTACAGCGGCTCCGCGCCGCCGTAAAGGTTCTCGGAGGTGGCGCCGGCCGGCAGACCGGTCAGCCGCAGCGGCGGCCCGGGCGCCCGGCGGGCCAGCACGAGCACGCTCTGGGCGGCGCTCTCGCGCAGGAACATCAGGCTGTCCCCGTCAGCGTGCGCCCAGCGCAGGCCGCCCCGGCGCAGCGCCGGCGACGACCGGCGCAACGCGATCAGGTCGCGGTAGCAGGCGAGCGTCGCGGTGTCCCAGCGGTCCGGCCGGTCCCACGGCATCGGGCCGCGCGCCTGCTCGTTGTCGGCGCCGGTCAGCCCGATCTCGTCGCCCGCAAAGACCATCGGCGTGCCGGGCAGCGTGAACAACAAACCGGCGGCGACGTGCTGCCGGGCCCGGGAGCCGACGACCGTACGGATGCGGGCCGTGTCGTGCGAGCCGAGCAGCTGCCACGAGGTCGTCCACGACCGCCAGGACATCTGGGCCGCGAAGGCCGACATGGTCGCGGCGACCGAGGCCGCGTCGGCCCGGGGCGTCTGCTCGGGCACGCCGAGGAAGTCGTCGAACGTCAGGTCGTCGGCGCGCAGCCAGCTCCACACGGGCCGGGTGAAGCCCGAGTAGTTCATCGTGCCGTGCCAGCCGTCACGGTCCAGGTCACCGCCGGCGTCGTGCGCGTGCTCGGCGATCAGCAGCCCGTCCGGGCGGACGTCGAGAACCGCCTGCCGCAACAACGCGGCGACCTCGTGCGTCCAGTCGTCCGCGCCGTGCCGGGCGGTCATGTTGGCGACGTCGATCCGCCAGCCGTCCAGCGCGTACGGCTCGGAAAGCCACTGCTGGACGATCCCGCGGAACCGGCGCCTCAGCTCGGCGCTGCCCCAGTTGAGCTTGGGCAGATCGGCCACGCCCAGCCAGGACTCGTACGTGCCGTCGTCGTGGAAGTAGTAGAGGTCGCGCTCGGCCGGGAACCAGTCGTGGCCGGCCCCCGTGTGGTTGGTGGTCAGGTCGCCGAGCAGCCGCAGCCCACGCTCGTGGGCCGCGGCCGACAGCCGCTCGAGCGCCCGGTCCCCGCCGAGCAGCGGATCGACCCGGTCGAACGCGGTCGCGTCGTACCGGTGGTTGGAATGCGCGGGAAAGAACGGCGTCAGATAGATCGTGTTCGCTCCCAGCCCGGCGACGTGCTCAAGTCGCCGGGCGATCCCGTCCAGATCGCCGCCGTAGACCGTCCGTAGCGCCTCCGGCCGCACCCCTACCGAGCCGCTCCCGCTCCCGCTCCCGCTCCCGCCCCCGCTCCCGCTCCCCCTCCCTGGATCGTTCCAGCCGGATTGAGACGCGCTGGTAGGGCTTGGATCGTTCCAGCCGGCTCCGGACGCCCTGCGGGCGCTTGGATCGTTCCAGGCGGCGCGGACGGCCCAGTCGGGCAGCTCGCGGTGGTCGGCCGCGGGTGACCGGGCGAAACGGTCCGGGAAGATCTGGTACACCACGGCGTCGGCCGCCCAGGACGGTGGCGCCGGGTAGGCGACCAGCCGGAAGTCGGTCGCGTCGGGCACGTCGTGCGTGGTCAGGCCCATCCCGGTCAGCCATCGCATGCCGCGCGTGGTGCCGAGCAGGAAACGGTAGTAGGTGACCGGGTTGTGCACGGGCAGGTCGGCCCGCCACCACGTGTCCCCGGCCGGGTCGCGCCGGTCGACGACCGCCGACGTGAAGACCGGCTCACCGTCGCGGACCCACCTCATGTGCACCCGGGACACGCCCGTGCCCCGCGGCACCCGCACGAACACGCTCACCGTGTCACCGAGCTCCGGCGCCGGGTCGCTCACATAGAGCTCACTGCCGTCGTGGTGCGGCCTCATACCGCGCACTCCCGGCTCACCCCGTCACCGCGCCGGCCGCCGCCCCGCCGGCCGAATGCCGCGCGCCCGCCGCCGCACCGCCGCCGGAACGCCGCGCGCTCCCCGCTCACCCCTTCACCGCGCCCGCGGTCAGGCCGTCGGTGATGTAGCGCTGCAACAGCTGGAAAACGAGCACCGTCGGGATCGCGGTGAGCAAAGTTCCGGCGCAGAACATGCCGAAGTTGGCGTCCCGCTCGCCGGCGACCAGTCCCCACAGGCCGATGGAGAGGGTCTTGGCCCCGGTGTCGGTCAGGAAGACGTTGGCGATGAGGAACTCATTGATCGTGCCGATGAAGGCCAGCAGCCCGGTCACCGCCAGGATCGGCGCCACCAGCGGCAGCAGGATCTTGAAGAACACCCGAGGGTGGCTGGCCCCGTCGATGGTGGCCGACTCGTCGAGCTCGCGCGGCACGGTGTCGAAGAAACCCTTCATCAGCCACGTGTTCACGCCCAGCGCCCCGCCCAGGTAGAGCAGGATCAGACCCCACCAGGTGTTGAAGCCGATCGCCGGCCACAGGCCGGTGACCGTGGAGAACATCAGGAAGATGGCGACGATGGCCAGGAACTGCGGGAACATCTGGATCAGCAGCAGCGACAGCAGACCGACCCGGCGGCCGCGGAAACGGCGGCGGCTGAAGGCGTACGCGGCCAGGGCGCTCAGGAGCACCGAGGCGGCCGAGGCCGTCGCCGCGATGACCACCGAGTTGAGGAACCAGCTGCCGAACGCGGTGTCGCCGAGCAGCCGGGAGAAGTTCCCGAAAGAGGCTCCGGCCGGGATCAACTGCGACGACGACAGCGTGCCGAGCGGATTGAACGCGGCCGAGACGACGAAGACGATCGGCACCATCGCGAAGATCAGCATCAGAATCGCGACTACGTGCCGCCACCCGACCTGCTTGACCCACTTCATGAGTAGACCTCCTCCTGGCGGCGGGTGCGCCGGAAGCTGATCGCCGACACGACCGCGACGATGAGGAAGATGAAAATCGATATGGCGGCCGCAAAGCCATACTGTGCGCCCGCGCCGCCGAACGCCAGCCGGTACGTGTAGGTGATCAGCAGGTCGGTGGCGCCGTTGGCCGGGTTGTCGGCCGGGAACGGCGCCCCCTCGGTGGTCAGGTAGATCGCGTTGAAGTTGTTGAAGTTGAACGCGAACGACGAGATCAGCAGCGGGGTCAGCGCCACCATCAGCAGCGGCAGCGTGATCCTCCGGAACGCCGCCCAGGCCCCCGCCCCGTCGATCCGCGACGCCTCGGTCAGCTCGCCCGGAATCGCCTGCAGGGCGCCGGTGGCCACGAGGAACATGTACGGATAGCCCAGCCACAACTGCACGAGGATCACCGCGAACCGGGCCGAGGCCGACCCGCCGAACCAGTCCACGTCCGTACCGAACAGGTTGTTGATCAGGCCGAAGTCGGTGTTGAACATGTCCCGCCAGACCAGCAGCATCGCGAACGACGGCATGGCGTACGGCAGGATCAGCAGCACCCGGTAGAGCGTGCGGCCCCGGACCCGCTTCGAGTGCAGCGCAATCGCGCAGAGCAGCCCGAGCACGAAGGTCCCGCCGGTCGATCCCAGGGCAAAGGCGAAGTTCCAGGCGAGCGTACGGAGAAACGGCCCGGAGACGGCCGGATCGGTGAGCACGCGGGAGAAGTTGCCGAGTCCGACCGTGACCTTCCAGCCCTGGGCCAGGCGCTCGCCGTCGGCCGCCACGAACGCGCCGATGCTCTCGTCCGCTTGCCATGTCCGGCCGGTGGTGGTGTCCCGGATGCAGTCGCACGACTCGTCGTAGGCGCGGCCGGCCTTGCCCTCGTACGCCCGGGACAGTCCGGACGAGCGGATGGCGCCACCGTCGGTGGGCACGGCGAGGGCGGTGATCTCCTGGCTGCGAAGACCGGCCTGGCCCGCGGTGAGGATCGTGTAACCCTCGGCCGCGGTGACCCGGCCCGCGCTGGTGACCGTCGCCTCGATGCCGGTGAGCCCGTTGGCGTCACCCGCTCTGACCTGGCGAGTGGCCGGGTCGGTGATGAGGAAGACCAGAGGCCCGGTGGCCGCGTCGGCTTTTGTCGCGACCGTCAGCGCGTACTGCCTGGAACCAGGCACCTGGGTGACCGACGCGGTCTGAATGGCCACGACGGCCTCGGTCTTGGAACCGCGGTGGCCGTCGCCGAAGTTGGTGAAGGCGGTGCTCGCGGTGTAGAGGACCGGGAAGATCTGGAACGCGATCAGCAGGATCGTGCCGGGGGCCAGGTATTTGGCGGGGATGTGGCGCGGGGTCAGGTAGAGGTAGAGCAGGCCGGCCGTCGTCGCCGCCAGGATCGCCAGGCCGGTCCAGGCCTTGTGGCCGATCAGCGGGAAGGCGGCCCAGATCGCGATCGCCGTGGTCAGGCCGAGCAGAATGATCTTGATGAGCGGGAACGTCCGCTCAGCCTCGGCGGCGGGGCGGACCTGCCGTTCGGTGGCAGGCCCGTCGAGCTGCATGACCATCTACTTGATCGCTGCCTGGATCGTCTTGCCGGCGCTCTCGATCGTCTTGGCCGGGTCGGCGCCACCGACCACCGCCGCCTCGGCCTTGCCGAACGGGTCCCAGATGGCGGCCATCTCCGGGATCGCCGGCAGCGGGATGCCGTTCTTCCCCGCGTCGATGAACTTCTGCAGGTCCGGGTCGGCCCCCTTGACCTGGTCGAACGCGGCGGTCAGGGCCGGCGGCCGGGGCTCGGCCTGGTAGAGCGCGACGGCCAGCTCGGGGGTGGTCACGTAGTTGGTGACGAACTCCTGGGCGAGCGCCTTGTTCTTGCCCTTCGAGGCGACGTAGAACGTCTGCACGCCGAGGAACGGCTGGGCCGGCTTGCCGCCCGCGAAGCCGGGGACGGGGCTGATGTCGTACTTGATGCCGGCCTTCTTGACGTCGGTGATGGCCCACGGGCCGGAGATCAGGTAGGCGCACTTCTTCGAGGTGAAGGTGGCGATCGAGTTCTCGAGGGTGATCGAGCGCTTCAGCGCCCCGCTGCCCTTCTCACCGAGCGTGGCGATCTTCTTGAACGCCGCCACCGACTCCGGCTTGCCGACGCCCAGGTCCTTGGGGTCGTAGTCGCCGTCGGCCGTGGTGCCGAACAGATAGCCGCCGGCGCTCGAGTACAGCGGGTACAGGTGGTAGGCGTCGCCGTTCTGGCCGACCTGCACGCAGAGCTTCCTGGCCTCCTCGATGGTGGACGGGGCCTTCGGGGCCAGGTCGGTGTTGCGGATGAGGGCGAGATTCTCCAGGGCGTACGGAACTCCGTACGTCTGGCCGTTGAAGGTGACCGCCTTGAGCGCGTTGGCGGCGAGGCCGCCGGTCTGATCGGCGCTGAGCTGTACGGGGTCGATGGCACCGTTCTGCACGAGATTGCCGATCCAGTCGTGCGCGCCGACCATCACGTCCGGGCCGCTGCCCTGCTGGGAGGCGGTGACGAAGGTGGTCTGCTGGTCCTTGGAGATGGCCTGGACCTTGACCGTCACGCCGTTCTCGGCGCCGAACTTGTCGGCGAACGGCTTGAGGGCGTCCGAGCGTTTGTCGTCGGCCCAGATGACCAGCTCTGATGCGGCCGCCGGCTCGCCTTTCACGTCCGTCTTGTCCGACCCGCCGCACCCTGTGACCAGGAAGGCGCAGGTCATCGCGGCGGCTACACCCACTGCACGAAGGCGCATGGTGGTCTCCCCTTTGAAGGATCTTGCGTCAACTGCAAGCCGAAATCGCAAGCGCTTGCAGGCAGATTCATCGTTAGCTACGAATAGGCACAGCTCAGCCCGGTCGGGCGGCACATCGGCCTGTGTCACTGGCGTTGCGGAGAAGTTAGCAAGAGCTTGCAGTGAATGGAAGAGCTTGCAGGAACTCGCCGGCAACACGGCGGCACTAGAGTTGTCGCCATGCGTGCACGGATGGCCGACATCGCCCGTCAGGCCCAGGTCAGTGAGGCGACGGTCTCGCGTGTCATCAACGATCGCCCCGGGGTCTCCCACGAGACCCGGCAGGCGGTGCTCACCGCCCTCGACGTCCTGGGCTACGAGCGGCCCGAGCGGCTGCGCAAACGCAGCGCCGGCCTGGTCGGCCTGGTCGTGCCCGAGCTCGACAACCCGATCTTCCCGGCCTTCGCCCAGGTGATCGAGTCGACCCTGGCCCAGCAGGGCTACACGCCGGTGCTCTGCACCCAGTCCCCCGGCGGCGTCACCGAGGACGAGTACGTGGAGATGCTGCTCGACCGGCAGGTATCGGGCATCGTCTTCGTCTCCGGCCTGTCCGCCGACACCACCGCCGACCACGCCCGCTACCAGCGGCTGCTCGACCGCCCGCTACCCATCGTGCTGGTCAACGGCTACGCCGAGGGCATCGAGGCCCCGTTCGTCTCCTGCGACGACCGGCTCGCCGGCGACCTGGCCGTCACCCACCTGGTCGCGCTCGGCCACCGCCGGATCGGCATGATCTCCGGCCCGCACCGCTTCATCTCCACCCAGCGCAAGCTGGCCGGCTACCGCCAGGCCCTGCAGCGCGAGCTGAAGGTCCCCGACGCGTCGGCCGACGATTTCGTCTCCCTGACCCTGTTCGGCGTCGAGGGCGGCGAGGTGGCCGCCGACCGCCTCCTGGCCATGGGCGTCACCGGCCTGGTCTGCGGCTCGGATCTGATGGCCCTGGGCGCCATCCGCGCCGCCCGCCGCCGCGGCCTCTCAGTCCCCCACGACGTCTCGGTCATCGGCTTCGACGACTCCCCCCTCATCGCCTTCACCGACCCACCCCTGACCACCCTCCGCCAGCCCGTCCCGGCCATGGCCGTCGCCGCCGTCCGCTCCCTGATGGACGAGATCAACGGCCATGGGGCTCCGCATTCGGAATACCTGTTCCGTCCCGAGCTGGTCGCCCGCGACTCGACGGCGATCGCCCCGTCCCGCCGCCCCGTCCCCGCCGACACTCCGGCCGCCTGAAACTTCTTGCAAATCCTGCGGAGCTGCCAGCATCCATGTCGAGGCGGCGCGAAGCGATGGCTGGAGCAGCGCCCCACGCCTGAATTCCCCTGAAACATCAGACAGAAGTGCCATGTAAGACTGACCACCTATCGCGATGTCCTCGCGAAAAATCTTGATTGGGCGGCCACAACGCCTCTCAAATCTCGTCGTTATTGGAGTTGCTGGACTCTAAGTACGTCCAGTCGACTTCCACCGATGAGAAGGTGGCGCCTTAGACAACGGACACTCAGCATTCTTCGCTGCAGCGCTTCGTTTAGGACGGGGACGGCACGTTGCACCGCGCCGCCCCCGCCTCGAGACCAACGCGCTTTCACGCATCGCTCTCACTGCGATGACCCACCTCGCAAGGCCTGCCGTCTCTTCAGCAACCCAGAAAAGGAGGTCGCCGCATGCTTGGGAACACTACTCGCAGCGCTGACCAAGACAATCAACCTAACGGTGGGAGGGCGGCTACCGATGTGGCCAAACTCCTCGATCCGGTACAAAGGTCAGTAAGAACGCTTTGCGCACTATTGGTACCAATGGCGCTGGGCGGGGCCGCTCACCCCGCTTCGATTGTGGCCTGGACGGTAGCCGTCACAGTCGTGGGCATGCTGGTCATTGCGGGTTTGACGGCAATCTTGATCACTCAGAACACCAGGCGTCGCCGCCGTCCCATCAACATGCGAATGCCCGAACGCGGGCCGGCGCCCGACAGCCGGATTCACTCGCCAGAGTGACGCTATTTCCCCTTCGTAGCAATGAGCGGTTCGTAAACGAACCTGGGCCGTAAGAGTTACGGCCGAACGATCCGGTGTAATCGAATAGATCCCCTTATTCACGAGCGCGGCCCGGCCGATCGTTGGCGATTGGCCGGGCCGGGGTGCGTTTCAGGGGAAGGTCAGACGGCGAAGCTGCGGTGGCGGCGGAAGAGCTTGCGCATCATGAAGACGGTCTGGGCGATGGTGGCGATGTAGAGGATGGGCCAGCCCAGCGAGAGGATCGCGGACTGGACCGCGACGCTCTGCTGGCTCCACGCGTAGGTGGCGCCGCCCAGGATGGCGGCCAGGACGACCAGGGGCATGACGTAGGCGGAGCCCTTGCCCTTCTCCGCGTTGGCCTGGGCGGCCCAGTTGTCCTTGTCCGTCTTGGCCAGGAACTGGGTCCAGGCCGACACGAAGTGGCCCATCCGGATCCACATGTAGAGCTCGGCGGGCAACGCCAGAGCCGCGTACAGGATGTCCGAGGCGCTCTTGTCCTTCATCGACAGCGCCAGGCGCAGGTTGAGCAGCGCCGCCACGGCCGGGGGGATCAGCCAGATCGGGTTGAAGACGAAGGCGTGGATGGAGAGCGCGGCCACCAGCAGCAGGAGGAAGCCGAGGCGGGAGGCGATGTTGAACGCCATCGAGATGTTCTCGTACCACCTCAGCCGCAGGTTCGGGTGCAGCGGCTGGCCCTGGTTGTCGCCGCGGGTGCCGGGCCAGAACAGGTCGATGGCGCCGAAGTTCCATTTGACCTGCTGGCCGTGCAGGGCGCGCAGATTGGTCATCGGGCCGACGAAGGCGCGGGCGGTGGCGCTGATCTTCGTGCTGTAGCCGGCGTCCTTGATCTGCAGGGAGAGCTTGCTGTCCTCGACCTCGCTGTCGCGCACCCAGGGGGCCTGCTGGTGGTGGCGGACCATCACCGTTTCCAGGGCGCGGATGCTGAACAGGCTGCACTGGCCGCCGAGCACGGCCATGTTGCGGCCGCGGAGCAGGTTGTCCATGTTGAAGGCGGCGAACTGGGCCCGCTGGCCGGCGATCAGGAAGCGCGCCATCAGGCCCTTGTAGCGGTTCTTGTCGATGCTGTAGATGGCGCTGAGCCCGCCGATGCGCGGGTCGTCGGTCATCTCCAGCTCGAGCCGTTCGACCGCGTCGCGGGCCAGGGTGGTGTCGCCGTCGACGCCGAGGATGTAGTCGAAGCCGCGGGACAGGAAGTAGCCGTAGTTGAGGGCGCCGACCTTCTTGTCGGGGTTGGCGCCCATGTCGTGCACGTGGACCACCGTGACGAACTCTTCGCCCTTGACCGTGCGGGTGTGCCGGCCCTCGAAGGCCCGCGCGATCTCCGGGGTGTCGTCGTCGGTGTTGTTGATGATGACGTGGATGACGTCGGGCAGCCGGGTCTGGCCGAGCAGGCTCTTGAGCACGTCGGCGATCGTGTCCTGCTCGTTGTAGCAGGGGATGATGCAGCTGATCGTGGCGTTGCGCGGGGTGGCGCTGGAGGCGAAGGCGGCGATCTCGCCGGAGACCACCTCCACGTTCTCCAGGTCGGCCAGCTGGGGCTGGGCCGGCGGCAGGGCGAGCGGGCCGGCCTTGGCGCTGCGCGGCAGCAGGATCTGGCGGTCGGTGGCCCGGCGCAGGCCGGGACTGGACTCGGTCATCGGGCGGCACCGTTCGTGAGCAGCGGCAGGGTCAGGGTGTCGAGAGCGGTCGAGCGGTAGTAGCTGTTCGATTCCGGGGCGGTCTCCACGAGGAGGTCGAGCCGGATCGTCAGCGTGAGCTTCGCTGCTCCCGCCGTGGCTGCCGGGAGGGTCACCACCGTGTTGTAGGGGTACGGCGGGGTGACGTCGAACTTGCCGCTGTCGGTGGTGACCACGGCCCGTTTCGCGCTGTCGTCCTGGGTCACCTGGAACGTGGTGACGGTGACGCGGTGGGTGCTGTCGGCGTCCTCGATGTGGGCGGCGACGTTGATGGTCTTGGCCGACGCCGCCGTGTAGAGCTTGGCGTTGTCGGAGGTCCAGTAGGTGAGCTGCACCGAGAAGCCGCCCTGGTCGATCCGGTGCGTCACCGAACCGGTGTCCAGGGGTCCGCTGGCCCGCGTGGGGGCAGCCGAGGGGGAGACGGACGGCGACGCACTCGACGACGGCGATGGGGATGGCGAGGAGACGCCGCCCAGCAGCGGCTTGCTGCTACTGGTGAGGTCAGTGAGGCTGCTACAACCAGCCAGCAGGACGGCGAGAAGGCCGGCTGCCACACTTCGGGGGATAAGCGTACGAGTCAACGGCCCGTCCTGCTGCTCGAGGTGACCAGGGGTAAGCCTCCCGATCGGCCGCCCGGACCCGCACTTGAAGCAACGTGACGACCGCCACAAACGCGGATCGTCCACTCAGGAGATCCGGTGCATTGGCATCGGTTGATCGGCTATGCCGGTACCCCCTGCGTGACAGGCAAGTTACCGTGAGAAGGCGTCGGGACCACGGGCAGTGGCCATGGAGCCACGTCACGATCAATCCACCGGCCCAGTGTCTCCGAATGGACAACAGAGCGTCCATCGGGAAGGTGATGCTGGTGATCCGGGTCGCGGTGGCCAGGGAAGAGGGATATTTCGGCGTTCCGGTCCGAGCCCTGCTCGAGACCCATCCCGACATGCAGTTCGTGGGCACGATGCCGTTCGGCAACGCCCTGCCCCGGCTGGCCGCGGAGTCGTGGCCGCGGGTCATCGTGATCGACACCGACCGGATGGTCAGCCAGGTGCTGCCGGTGGCCACCGAGATGCACTCGGCCGCGCCGGCCTGCGCCCTGCTGCTGCTCTGCGACCCGGCCAAGCGCGGCATGCTGCCGCCCCGGCATCGCACCGGCTGTCTCAACTTCCTGCTGAAAACGGCGAGTGCCCATCTTCTCGCCGATTCCGTACGCCGTCTCGCGCTGGGCGAACGGGTGGTGTCGCCGATGCTGCAGGCGGCCTCGCTGAACACCGAGCGCGGCCTGACCACGCGCGAGCTCGAGGTGCTTGGGCTGGCCGCCGAGGGTGACTCGGTCAAGGAGATAGCGGGCCGCCTCTATCTCTCGGGCGGGACGGTCCGTAACTACCTGTCGGCCATCATCGCCAAGACCGGCGCCCGCAACCGCCTCGACGCCATTCGTATCGCCCGTAAGGACGGCTGGCTCCGCTGAACCGCCACGTACTGTGGGAACGGTGCAGCGATTGGTGATCCCCGCGATCCCGGTGATGCTCGTCCTCGGGGTCGCGCTGATGGCCGTCGCCGCCAACCGCCTGCGGGACAAGGCCCAGCTGGTCAACGCGTGGCTGGCCGGCTGGTACGCGGTGGCCGTCCTCGGCGCCACCATGCTGCCGCTCCACATCGGCTGGGGTCCGGGATCGCCCGACTGGTACCGGATCGTCCTGGTGCCCATCCTCGAGATGCGCCCGGGTGACTTCCTGCTGAACACCGCGATGATGCTGCCGCTGGCCTGGTTCCTGCGCACGGTCCTCGGGGTCACCCGGGAGCTCCGCGTGGTGCGGACCGGCTTCCTGATCAGCCTCACCATCGAGCTCACCCAGCTGGTGCTGCTGATCACCCTGCACGGCACCCGCTGGTTCGACGTCAACGACCTGATCTCCAACACGCTGGGCGCGTGGCTGGGCTTCGTGGCTCTCGAGCGCTTGCTGCGCTTTCCGGTGGTACGGAATCTCGCCCGGCGCACCGAGATCGTCCGGCCTCAGCCGGCCATCACCCGTTCGTAGAGGGCGCCCACCTCGTCGGCCATCCGGTCGGCGCCGTAGCGGCCGGGCAATGTCCGGGCCGGCAGCCGGGCCCCGTACCGCTCGAAGTGACAGAGCACCTCGGCCCGCAGCGCCCGCGGCAGCGACTCCGGGTCGTGCGGGGTGAGCCGCCGCGCGTCGTCCACCGGCGTGCGGGCGGCGGCCAGCTCCTCCAGCGGCGCGCAGGCCGCGTAGAGGGCGGGCAGCCCGGCCGCGATCGCCTCGAGCACGGCCAGCCCGAACGTCTCGCGGCCGGGCGAGGCGAAGATGTCCATCGCGCACAGCATCTCCCGCGCGTGCTCGACCGGCCCGGCGAACAGCACCCGGCCGCTCACCCCCTCGATGGCGGCCAGCCGTTCGAGCGCGTCGCGGGCCGGCCCGTCGCCGACCAGCAGCAGTATCGCCTCCGGGACCTCGGTCACGGCCTGGATCAGGGTGTCGAAGCCGCGGCGCGGTTCGAGCCGGCCCACCGCGCCGATGACCGGTGTGCCGGGCGGGATCCGCAGCCGGGAGCGGGCGGCCGAGCGCAGCCGCGGGTCGTAGGCGAACTCGGCCGCGTCGAGCGCCTTGGGGATCGAGGTGACCCGGTCGAGCGGCACGCCCCACCGCCGGAGCCGGTCGGCCACCGCGGGCGCGGCCGCGATCGTGCCGCCGCCGTGCCGCTCGCCGGCCCGGTAGAGCGCGCGCACCCCGGCGGCGGTCTGCTCGCCCTCGTCGGCGTGGTACTCGGTGGCGATCACATGTGGCAGCCGGGCCAGGCGGGCCGCCACCCGGCCCTGCACGCACGCGCGGAACAGGTGCGTGTGGACGACGTCGAAGTGCCCGCCACGGATCAGCCGGCGCAGGCGGCGGATCGCGCCGAGGTCCCGGTCACGGGTCGACGGAAACTCGCGCACGGTGACCCCGGCCGCCCGCACCGCGGGTGGAACCGGGCCGAGCGTGACCACCTCACCCTCGTACGGCAGCCGCCCCAGAAGCAGCCGCAGCTGATGCTCGGCGCCGCTGCCGGGCCGAGCCCCGATCACGTGCAGGATCCGCATGACGACCCCATTCCGCGACCATTGATGTCAATGGACCGTCGCAGACCGTTCCGGACAATGACAGTTGCAAATGTCATGCCGAACAAGAGGGCTTCTCATGTTCTACGAGCGACATAACAGCAGCTCAGGGTCATGTCATGCCTAACATGAGAGATGTTCGCGTCGCTCATGACAATTGCTACTGTATTCCTTCGGCACCTGCTGCGAGCCTTTGGAAGCGCTGATGCAAAGGCGCTTCCGGCGCGGATTTCCCGGGGAGGAATCCATGGTGGTGGCCAGTGCCGAACACGAGGTGTCCGAGACCCGATGGGCGGCCGGGGTGCTGCCCGGCCGCGCCGCCCGGGCCGGCACCGACGCCCTCGCCCTGGCGGCCGCCCTGCTGATCGCCACCCTGCTGCGCCACGACGGCGACTTCGCCGAGGTCGACGCGACCGGCCTGATCGTGCTGGCCATGGTCGCGGCGGTCGTGCAGACGATCACCGGCGCCTGGTGGGGCCTCTACACGGGCCGGTGGCAGTACGGCTGCTTCGAGGAGATCGCGGCGCTGGCCAAGACCCTCGCGGTCACCACGCCGGTTCTGTTCGTGCTGGACACGCTGCTGGGCCGGCTCGTGCCGCGCTCGGCCATCATCGGGGGCGGCCTGATCGCGCTCGTGCTGGCGGCCGGTGTGCGGTATTCCGTACGGCTGCTGCGGGACCAGAGGTTGCGCCCCTCGCCCGAGCACGGCATCCGGGTCGTGGTGATGGGCGCCGGTGAGGGCGGCGCCCAGGCCGTGCGGGCGATGCTGCGCAGCCCGTCCAGTCCGTACGTGCCGGTCGCCCTGCTCGACGACGACCCGGCCAAGCGCACCCTGCAGATCATGGGCGTGCCGGTGGCCGGCCCCCGCCGCGCGCTGGCCGAGGTGGTACGCCGCTACGGCGCCCACTCGCTGCTCATCGCCATCCCGAGCGCCGGGGCCGAGCTGATCCGCGAGCTCACCGAGGCGGCCGGCCCGCTCAATGTCGACCTCAAGGTCGTGCCGCCGGTGGTGGAGCTGTTCGGGCGCCCGGTCGGCGTCGAGGACATCCGCCCGGTCGGCCACGCCGATCTGCTCGGCCGCCGCGAGATCGGCATCGACCTGGCCGCCGTGGCCGGCTACCTCGCGGGGCGCCGGGTGCTGGTCACCGGGGCCGGCGGGTCGATCGGCTCCGAGCTGTGCCGCCAGCTCGCCCGCTTCGGCCCGGAACGGCTGGTGATGCTCGACCGCGACGAGTCCGGCCTGCACGCCGTGCAGCTGTCGCTGGACGGCCGGGGCCTGCTCGACGACCGCAACCTGGTGGTGGCCGACATCCGCGACCAGCCCCGGCTCGACGAGGTCTTCGCCGAGCACCGACCCCAGGTCGTCTTTCACGCGGCCGCCCTCAAACACCTGCCGCTGCTGGAGATGCACCCGGCCGAGGCCCTCAAGACCAACATCATCGGCACCTACCAGCTGCTGCAGACCGCGCTGCGCCACGGCGTGGAGCGGCTCGTCAACATCTCCACCGACAAGGCGGCCGGGCCGGTCAGCGTGCTCGGCTACTCCAAACGCATCACCGAGCGGCTCACCGCGGCCGCCGGCTTCTCGTCCGTGCGCTTCGGCAACGTGCTCGGCAGCCGCGGCTCGGTGCTGACCGCCTTCGCGGCCCAGATCGAGGCGGGCGGCCCGATCACGGTCACCGACCCCGATGTCACCCGTTACTTCATGACCGTCCAGGAGGCTGTACGCCTCGTGGTGCAGGCCGGCGCGCTCGAGAGCAACGGCGAGGTGCTGGTGCTCGACATGGGTGAACCGGTACGCATCGCCGACGTGGCCAAGCGGCTGGCCGACGCGGCCGAGCAGCACATCGCCATCGTCTACACCGGACTGCGCCCGGGCGAGAAGCTCGAGGAGAGCCTGTTCGGGCCGGGCGAGACGGACGACCGCCCGCACCACCCGCTCATCTCCCAGGTGCCGGTGCCGCCGCTCGACGGCTCGGTGCTGTCCCTGCTCGACGCGGCCGCCCCGCGACCGGATCTGGTCGCCGTCCTGCGCTGGCTCGCCGACAGCCCCGCCTTCGTCAAGGAGCGCACCACATGAAGGTCGTAGTAGCCGGTCAGGGGTACGTCGGTCTCCCGCTCGCCGTGCACGCGGCGCGGGCCGGGCACACGGTCGTCGGCTACGACGTCGACGAGGAACGCGTCAAGCGGCTGGCCGCCGGCGAGTCCTACGTCGACGACGTGTCCTCGGAAGAGCTGCGGACGCTGGTCGACTCGGGGATGCTGCGTCCCACCCACGATCCGCGGACCTGCGCGGGTTTCGACGTCGCCGTCATCGCCGTGCCGACACCCCTGCGCGAGGGCACGCCGGACCTGGGATACATCGAGGAATCGGCCCGCACCCTGGCCCGGTACCTGCGGCCGGGCGCCACGGTCGCGCTGGAGTCGACCACCTATCCCGGCACCACCTCGGACCTGGTCGCGCCGATCCTGGAAGAAGGCTCCGGCCTGATCGCCGGCACGGACTTCTATCTCGGCTACAGCCCCGAGCGGATCGACCCCGGCAACCGGGAATGGCATCTCGCGGTCACCCCGAAGGTCGTCTCGGGCATCAATCCGGCGTCCTTGCAACGGATCCAGGCCTTCTACGGCACCATCGTCGAGCACACCGTGCCGGTCTCCGACTGCAAGGCGGCCGAGCTGGCCAAGCTCCTCGAGAACACCTTCCGGCACGTCAACATCGCGCTCGTCAACGAGCTGGCGGTCTTCGCGCACGAGCTCGGCATCGACGTGTGGGAGGCGATCGACGCCGCGTCCTCCAAGCCGTTCGGCTTCATGCGCTTCACCCCCGGCCCCGGTGTCGGCGGCCACTGCCTGCCGATCGACCCGTCCTACCTGTCGTGGCGGGTGCAGCGCACGCTCGGCCAGAGCTTCCGCTTCGTCGAGCTGGCCAACGACATCAACAACCACATGCCCGACTACGTCGTACGCCGTCTCGTCGCGGCCCTCAACGAACGGCGCAAGCCGGTCAACGGCTCCCGGATCCTGCTGCTGGGCCTGGCCTACAAGCGCGACAGCGGCGACGCCCGCGAGTCACCGGCCCGCCGGGTGGCCGCGCTGCTGCTGTCGATGGGCGCCGACGTGCACGCGGCCGACCCGCACGTGGTCGAGGACGCCACGATCGACCGGCGGGTCCGGCGGGTCACGGCCACCGAGGAGCAGATCGCCGCCGCCGACGCGGTCGTGCTGCTGGCCGACCACTCCGAGTTCGACCTCAATCTGGTGGCCCGGCACGCCGCGTACGTCCTGGACACCCGCCATTGCCTGACCGGACCGACCGTGGAGGCGCTGTGATGTGGGATCTGCTCAACCGCGCGGTGGCCGCGCTGGCCCTTCTCCTCCTCGCGCCGGTCCTCCTGCTCATCTCGGCCTGGATCCGCCTGGCCGACGGCCCGGGCGTGCTGTTCGTGCAGGACCGGACCGGCCGCGGCGGCGTGCCGTTCCGGATGCTGAAGTTCCGCTCGATGGTGCACGACTCGGTGGCGCTGAGCTCCGGCCTCGGCATGGCCGATCCGTTCGGGTTGCTCGAGGACGACCCCCGGATCACCCGCTGCGGCCGGTTCCTGCGCCGCACCAGCCTCGACGAGCTGCCCCAGCTGTGGAACGTGGTCCGGGGCGACATGCTGCTCGTCGGCCCCCGCCCCGACGTGCTGCCCCAGGCGGCGAACTACTCGGCCCTGGACGCGCGCCGGCTCGAGGTCAAGCCCGGCATCACCGGCTGGGCCCAGATCAACGGCCGCGACGACATCGACTGGCCGCAGCGCTTCGTCCTCGACCGCTGGTACGTGGACCACCGCTCCCCCTGGCTCGACGTGCGCATCCTGTGGCGTACCTTCACGTCGCTCAACCGCGGCGAGCCGCCCGTCCACGTCGACGAGCTGAACATCGCCCGCGCGGCCGAGGCCGACCGTGCCGCATGAGATCGGCTCGGAGTTCCCCTGGGATCCCCGTTGGCTGAGCGCCGAGCACGACACGTGGCTTCCCGACCGCCACCAGCTCTTCGCGACGGCGTGCGGCGCCCTGCACGCCGTCGTCCGGCTCCTGCGCCCGCGCGGCCGGATGCACTTCCCCTCGTACTTCTGCACCGGGGTCGCCGCCGCCCTGATCGAGGACATCCCGATCGCGTGGTACCGCCACCTTCCCGACGATCAGGGCCCGCGCCTGGACACCTTGCAGGCCCGCGACGGCGACCTCGTCGTGGCGCAGAACCTCTTCGGCCGCGAGACCGGCGCCCCGTGGCGACCCTGGATCGAGGCCCACCCCGGCGTCATCGTCATCGAGGACCACTCACACGACCCGCTGAGCGAATGGGCCCGGCACAGCACCGCCGCCTACGCGGTGGCGTCGCTGCGCAAGACCCTGCCCCTGCCCGACGGCGGGCTGCTCTGGTCACCCCGGGGCCGCCGCCTGCCCGCCCCGTCCGGCCCCCCAGGCCCCGGCAGCGACCTGAAACTGGCCGCAATGCTCCTGAAAGCCGCCGGCCTGCCCCACGAGACTTTCCGCCCCCTGCAACAACAAGGCGAACAGACCCTGCTGTGCAGCGTCGCTCCGCCGTCCGCGCTCACCGCTGCCGCCCTCCCCCTGATGGACGTGGCCGGCCTGCGCGACCGGAGCACCGCAAGCGCCCGCACCCTCGCCGGCCTGCTCCCGGCCGAAACCCCCGAGTGGGAACTCCTGCCCACCGGGCCGGCCCCGTTCCGCGTACAGCTCCTCTGCCGCTCCGAGCCGATCCGCGATGCCCTGCAGAAGCACCTGGCCCAGCAGCAGATCTACGCCCCCGTCCACTGGCGCCAGGACCGCACCGCCTTCTGGAGCGGCGACGAGGAGGCCGCCACCCTGGCCGCCCGCATGCTCACCCTCCCGGCCGACCACCGCTGCGACCCGGCCGACCTGCAGCGCCTCGCCGACGCCGGCGCCCGGCTGTCATGATCGCCCGATGGGCTTCGAGATCCACATCACGCGGGCCATTCGCTGGCCGGAAAGCGAACGCTTCCCGATCCTGGGCCATGAGGTGGAGGCCCTGGTGGCCGGCGAACCCGACCTGACCATTCCGCCCGACGCACCCCGACGGGCCGATTTCTGTTACGTGGCTTGGCGATCCGGCATCCCGAAGTGGGAGCACCACCTGCTTTTCCGCGAGGGCCGGCTCAGCATCAAGCACCCGGAGCTCGAGTTCGTACGCCGCATGCTCGAGCTCGGCGAGCGGCTCGACGCCTGGGTGATCAGCGACGACGACCAGCCGTACCGGTGGGACGGCGCCGAGGTGGTGGTCTGGGAGCGAGACCCGGCGGCGTTCGCGCAGCGGCAGTTGTTCCTGACCCGCGGCCGGCGATGGGGCGGCGACAACAAGCACGCGCCGATCCTCCCGGACGAGTGGGCGGCGCTGGTGGCCGCGCAACGCGACTTCACGTTGCTGACGAGCGTCGAGGCGGCCCTGCCGTCCGGCACCCGCTCGCTGGCGGTCCCGGCGATCGCCGGCTGGACCGGTCACCCGTCGGGGCGGCCGGTGCCGTTCTCCTTCGACGAGGACGTGATCGAGGTCCGAGACGCCGACGAGCACACCGAGCGCCGCATGGTGGACCTGGCGACCGGCCTGGCCGCAAGGCTGGTCGACGGCGAAGAGAGCTCGCCGCCGTGGCCGCCCAGCGCAACACCATGTCGGCCCAGAAGGCCATCGAGACCACCCTGAACGCGGCCAAGGCGACCAACGCCGACGGCGCCGCCCTGCAGTCGCTGGCCCTGACCCAGCAGTCGGCCCTGCAGGCCGAGTACCGGCGGGTCGCCGCCCAGGAGGCCGCCGCCCAGGCCAAGGCGGCCGCACTGGCCGCCGCCGAGCTGGCCACCACCGCGGCCACCCAGGCCGCCCGGGCCAAGACCGACCGGGCCACGGCCGCGACGGCCGAGACCGAGGCGAAGAAGCAGTCGGACATCGCCCGCGCCAAGCGCGTGACCGCCGAGGCCGAGCGGGACAACGCCAAGGCGGCCGCGGAGAAGACCCGCTCGGCGTACCTGACGGCCACTTCAGCCGCGGCGGACGCCCTCGTGGCTTCCGAGAACGCCGCCTACGCGGCCGATCAGGCCGAGGTCGAGGCCGACAAGGCCGCTGCCGCGGCGGTCGTCGCGCGGACCAACGCCACCGCCTCGAAGCAGCACGCGGACGAAGCCACCGCGGAAAGCGCCCGCACGGCCGGCGCCGCCTACGCGGCCTCCGAGGCGGCCTTCGCGGCTCGTGACTCGGCGGCCCAGGCGGTCGCCGCGGCCACCGAGGCGATCAGCCTCGGCACGCCGTTCGCGGCGACCGACGCCTCGGCCGGCTTTGCCGTGCTGGTCGGGCAAAGCTCGATGACCATCGCGCAACAGCAGGCGGCGACCGCCCAGCTCCGGGCGGACGAGGCGGCCAAGGCCGCACTGGCCGCCGCACAGTTGGCGGCGCAGGCGCAGGGCGACGCCAAGCTGGCCGCCCAGGCCGCGTCGGCTGCGGCGGCCGACGCGTCAGCGGCCGCGAAGTCCGCGATCGCGGCCCGGGCCTCGGCCAGCGCGGCCGCCGCCGATGCCAAGGCGGCACAGGACTCGGCCGATCGCGCCGCCGGCTACGACAACCAGGCCCAGCTCGACGCGCTCTCGGCCGACATCGCCGCCTCGAACGCGGAAAGCGAGGCTCGCCTGGCCGATGCCGAGGCGAGCGACGCCGAGCGGGACGCGGGCGCGGCCCGTTCGGCCGCGAGCAAGGCCGAGTCAGACTCCCGGGAGGCTTCGGGCTGGGCCGAGCGGGCCGACGCCTCGGCCACCGACGCGGAGGAGTCGGCGGCCAACGCGAACGCCTACACCACGCAGGCTCAGGAAGCGGCGGCCCGGGCCGAGGAACAGGAGCGCCAGGAAGCGCTGGCCGCACGCAACGATCAGATGAACGGGCCGGCCCCGACGCCGGTCAACGCCTCGGACGAGGCGATCCTGCTCGCGGCCTGCGGTCAGCCGTGCGTGGACGAGTACCACGCCGCGCTGCAGATCTCCGGTCAGGACGTGCTCGAGTGGGTCAAGGCCAACGGCGGCTCGATCCTGCTCGACCTGATCGGCTGGACCGACGCCAAGGCCTGCTTCACCGAGGGCGACGTCGAGGGCTGCCTCTGGACGGCCGTCAACGCGATCTCCACGGCTGCGGTCGTCCTCAAGATCCCGGCCATCACCGCGGCGATCGTTCGGGTCAGCACCGGCATCGGCAACTTCTTCCGGGCCACCAGTCGGGCTCGCAAGATCGTCGACAAGTTCATCGAGATCATCGAGCGGGCCAAGAAGGGCCCGGACAAGCCGGACACGAAGCCCGGGGTCGGCTGTCCGATACCGCTTGGCGTAGCGCGAGCGGCGGCGACCGCCAAGGCCGCGGGCACGGAGGAGTGCAAGGACTTCCCCTACGGCAAGGACAAGACGAAGCTGCACAAGGACGGCAAGTACCGCCTCAAGGACGGCGACACCGAGGAGAAGATCTACGACCCGAGCGACCTCAGCAAGACCATCACCGACATCGACTGGATCAAGGATGGGTGCTGTGGGAGAACAAGTCCGCGAAGAACCTCTGGAACGACGCGGATGCGGTGGACGAGTGGGTCGCCAAGCACATCGGCCCCAAGATCAGGAAGTATGTGCAGGCGCGGCAGTACATCAAGGACTACGAGAACGCGCCGGTCGGCTTCAACTTCCATGACACCGGCCTCCCGTCCCTGCTGCGCCCGGCAGTGGAGAAGAAGGTTGCGGAGCTTCGGCTCCAACTCGGCGTCGACATCCGGATACGGTGGGCTTCGTGACATATGTGTTCTTCGTCGACGATGCTGAGGGCCGAACGGTGTGGAGCCCGGTGAGCACGGCCGGCGCCCTGTTCACCGGGATGGTCAAGGTGGTCGCGGATGTCGACGACGTGCCGACCGGCTTGACCGCCCGCGCCGACGACCTGCATGCCATAGATCCCGAGCGGTTCGAGGCGTTCGTCCGGCGGGGTCTCTCCGCCTACGCCTCGACGAATCACGGGAAGATCCGGCTGGCGCTGGAGGGCGTGCTGCCGACCGCCACCGTGTTGTTGGAGCGGTGCGGCCGACCACTCTCGCCGCAGCACGACGAGGAGCGAACCATCATGCAACGGGGCCAGACCCTGGGGATGGTCTGGTAATTCGCGTCGCGTCGCGTGGCAGTGAAGTGGCGGGCGCCCCATCGTCGGGGTGCCCGCCGCTTTCGTTCAGCGGTAGGGCGGGAAGCGCCCCTCCAGCGCCTCCGGGGTCGGGGGACCGGCCAGTTTCTCGTACGCCTGGGGCTCGGTGATGACGCGCCAGGTGTGGAAGGTTTGGCGGCCTGACGAGAAAGCGGCCTTGTAGCGGAACAGGGAGTCGGCCGCGCCGCCCAGGCCGCCGCCGAGGTGGTAGACGGTGGCGCCGGTGGTGCGGCCCCACGTGCGGACCTCGTCGTAGAGGAGCTTGTCGGCGTGGTGGATCTCGCCGTCGCGGGTCGACTGCAGGTGGGTGTGCAGGATGCCGTTGTAGGCGAAGAAGAGGTTGCCGCCGAGGACCTCACCGTCCGGGGAGAGGGCGACCGCCAGATGCACGTGGCCGTCCAGAACGGACCGCATCAGCGAGAAGTAGTCGTTGGAGAAGAAGTAGAAGCCGGTGGCGCCGACCCGGCGCATCGTCGCGTGGTAGGTGGCGATCCACTCGTCGTAGCGGCTCCAGTCGTCGAAGACGACGGTGACGCCGGCCCGGCGGGCTTTGTTGATCTGGTTGCGGTGGCTGCGGTGGGTCTGCCGCCACATCTCGTCGGCGCTGAGGCGCAGGTCGATCGAGACCGTCTCGCCGTGGCGGACCAGGGTTCCGGCGGCGGCCAGCGGGGCGGCGGGCACGGGCAGCAGCGGGTGCATCCGCACGAAGGCGGTGACTATTCCGCGCGTACAGGCCAGCTCGGTGAAGGCGCGCCAGGCGCGCTCGAAGAAGTCCTCGGTGACGGCGTCGCTCACCGGGCCGGGATAGCCGTACGGCGAGACGGCGTCGAGCAGGTCCGTGTCCGGCACCGGGCGAAGCAGCAGCGGCAGCAGGAGAACCCGGTCCGCCTCGGCGTACCGGAAAGCGATCGGCCGGGTCTCCGGCAACCCGGCGTCGAGCCGTGCGTACTCGGGTAGGTGGTAGACGTCGTGCCGGACCCGGGCGAGCGTGTCGGCCCACGCCCGGTCGTCCGGTTTCAGTATCGCGGCTTCAGCCATAGGTGCTCCTTTCGGCGTTGGCGTGCAGGCGGCGCCGGGCCCGGTGCCGCCGGCGCGCGGCCAGAGCCCCGCGCAGCATGGCCCGGGCGGCCGCCGTCTGGGTGGTCACGTGCAGAACATAACGCCACAGTGGATAGTCGCCGCGGCGGTTCGACAGCGCGTACGAGAACTGTTTCGCCGGCAGGTCGGCGTACGTCGGCATCCGCTCGAACCACGTGCTGCTGGCCAGCGCCGCCCGTTGCAGAGGGGCGAGCGCCGATCGCCGGCGGTGCTCGTAGCGTTCGAGGGCGGCCGGCAGCTGCTTCTCCAACTTGAGGCAGTCGGCCAGGGCCATCGCGTCCTGCATGGCCAGCTTGGTGCCGGAGCCGATGGCGAAGTGCGTGGTGTGGGCGGCGTCGCCGAGCAGGGCCACCACCCCGTGGTCCCAGCGGCGGTTGGTGACGCGGCGGAAGCTCATCCACCCCGTACCGCCGGAAGTGGCCCGATGGTCGATGAGCGGTTGCCCGCCGAGGTGCGCGGCGAAGATGTTCTCCAGCCGGGCGCAGCCGGCCGCCGCGTCGAGGCGGTCGAACTCCAGCGCGGCCCACGTCTCGGGGGTGCACTCGACGATGAACGTGCTGGCGTCGCGCGAGAACGGGTAGGCGTGGAACCAGATCCAGCCGGCGTGGGTGCGCTCGAAGCCGAACGTGAAGGTGTCGAAGATGTTCGGGGTGCCCAGCCAGATGTACTTGTTACGGCCGGTCTCGACCTCGGCCCCGAAGTGCTCGGCGGCCTGGTCCCGCAGCCGGCTCCCGGCGCCGTCGCACGCGACCACCAGGTCGGCCGGGGGCAGCACGGGCCGGCCGGCCGATTCGGTGCGGTAGCGGATGTCGACGCCGAGCTCGGCGGCCCGCTCGGCCAGGATGTCGAGCAGGCGGTGCCGGCCCAGGCTGTAGCCGTAGCCGGGCAGGTGGGTGACGTGCTTGCCGGTGCAGCGCACCTCGTACTCGTCCCACTTGTAGGCGGCCGCCCAGATCCGCTCGGCGCTGACCAGGTCGTAGCGGAACAGGTCGTCGAGCAGGTCGTCCCAGAACACGACACCCCAGCCGTAGGTGACACCCTCCGGATCGCGCTCCAGCACGGTGATCCGGTGCCGCGGGTCGGCCAGCTTGGCCAGCACCGCGAAGTAGAGCCCGGCGGGGCCGCCGCCGACGCACGTGATGCGCATGGGGGCCTCCTAGCGGTAGGGCGGGAACGTGCCGGCGACGTCCGCCGGGTCGGCGTCCGGCTTCAACTCACGGACCAGGGCCTCGTACGCCGGCGCGTCCGCCACGATGCGCCAGGTGTGGAACGGGTGCCGCCGCGGCGAGAAGCCGGCCTTGTACGAGAAGAGCGAGTCGTTGCGCCCGCCGCGCCCGCCGCCCAGGTGGAACGCCGTGTTCCCGCGCTCCTTGCACCAGCGGCGGACTTCGTCGTAGAGTAGCTCGTCGGCGTACCGGTGCTTGGCCCGCCGGGTCGACGAGACGTAGCCGGTGGCGATCCCGTCGTACTCGAAGAACGTGTTGCCGCCGACCACCTCGTCGCCCTCCAGGGCCACGGCCAGGTGCATCCGGTCGCCGATGGCGTCGTGCAGGGCGGCCAGATGCTCGTACGTGAAGAAGTAGTAGGGCTGGGCGCCGACCCGCCGCATGTTCTCGTGGTAGACCGCGACCCACTCGGCGAGCCGCTCCCACTCGTCGAAGACGACCCGGGTGCCGGCCCGGCGGGCCCGGTTGATGTGGTTGCGGTGGTCGGCCCGGGTCTGCCGCCACATCTGCTCGGCCCCGACCGTCAGGTCCATCGAGACCGTCTCGCCGTGCCCCACCATCGTGCCCCGGGCGGCCAGGACCGGCAGCGGCGGCGAGGGCAGCAGCGGGTGCATCCGCACGAAGGCGGTCACCAGCCCCGCCTCGCGCATCGTCGCCACCATCGAGTCGCAGGCGCGTTCCCAGAACGCGCGGTCGCCCGGCACCGCGCTGCCGACCAGACCGGGATAGCCGTACGGGGACATCGCGTCGCACCGCCCGGCGCCGGGGATGTCCCGCACGACCAGCGGCAGCAACGCGTGCCGGCCGGCGTCGCAATACCAGAGCGCGATCGGGCGCCCGCCGCACAGGCTCGCGTCGAGGCCGACGTAGTCGGGCACGTGATAGATGTCGTGGCCGGTCTTCTGCAGGGCCTCCTTCCACTCCCGGGCTCCCGGGTCGAGCAGCGCGGCGTGCGCGGTGGCCGTCATCTCGTCATCCCCTCAGCATCCTGGCGTTGAGCGCCATGTTGGCCGCGAACTGGTCGTTGACCACCTGGTGGCCCTCCAGTCGCAGCTGGACCGACGGGTGGCCGCGGCCCAGCTTCACGAAGCCGTCGGCCAGCCAGCCGTTGTCGGTGCCGGTACCGTCCACATAGGCCCGGTAGTCGCGCCCACCGGGCCAGATCACCTTCAGTACGGCGGCGAAGGCCGCCAGGTCGGCGTCGCTCCAGGCGGTGCCGCGGTCGTGCGCTTCCACGACGTACGCCATGACGCCGTTGCCGTGGCCCACATCCTGCCCCGGCCGCTTGACCGAACCCCAGACGTCGCTCCAGAAGTACGCGGCGGGGTCCACCGGGCTGCGACGGAGCTGGTCCCGCAGGCGGCGGTCCACCTCGGCCCGTACGGCCTGGAAGGTGTCCCGGGGTTGAAGCCGGCCCAGATGGAGGGCGATGAGCCCCCAGTGCGCGGCCATGTGGGTGCGCTCGCGGTAGATGTAGTGGTCGGGGCCGCGGTCGTACCACTTGGCGAAGACGTGCGTCGCGGCGAAGGTGTGCAGGCGGTCGAAGCGGGCCTGGTAGCCGGGATCGGCCATCACCATGGCCGACTCGCGCATGGCGACCAGCAGCGCGGTTCCGTACCGCCAGAAGTAGCTCTCGTAGAGCGGGATCTCGTCGCCGTCCTCGCCGTTCATCGACGACGGCCAGCCGAGGTAGCCGTCCTTGAAGCGACTCCCGGCGATCGACCGGGACGGGACGGCGGCGGCCATGACGTTCTCGGTGAATTCGAGGGCCCGGTCGAGGTAGCGGCGTTCGCGGGTGGCCCGGAACATCGCGACGAGGGCGTCGAGAGAGTACGAGAGGTTGTAGTGGTCCCAGCTGTCACGCGAACGGCTCTGCGGGAGGCTGCTGTCGTACTGGAAGTTCCAGCTCTTCTGGAAAACGGCCGTCCAGTGGGAGACCGCCTTGACCGGCGTGGTGGGCGCGAGCGGGCTCTGCGGGATCGGCATCGCCGGTGTCCCGGCCTGGTGACAGGCGGCGGTGGCCGACCCCAGGGCCAGCAGCAGGGCGGCGCGCCGGGTCATCCTCATGTCAGCACCTTCTGCGGGGCCGGGGTGACCGCAGCCGCGGCGGCGAGGGCGGCGAAGAGCCAGAACAGCCGCGCGTCGTAGTAGTCGCCGGAGAAGAGGCTGCACAGCGCGACCAGCACCGCCGAAGCCACCGCGAGCCCGGTCGTCCGGGGCCGCAGGCCGCCACCGCGCACGGTGGCCACCCACAGCAGCACCGCCGTGGCGAGCAGCCCGATCCCGATCAGGCCGCCCTCGGCCGCGACGCCGAGCACGTAGTTGTGCGGGTACTCGACCCGCTGGTTGACGCCGATCGTCCCGTAGAAGCCGTCCAGGCCACTGCCGGCCAGCGGGTGGTCCTCGGCCAGGCGCCAAGCCGCGCCCCAGATGTCGGTGCGGTCGGAAAGGTAGCGCTCCTGCACGGTCTGCTCGACGAACCGCTCCTGGAACAGGCTGACGAACGCGGGCGGAGCCAGCAACCCGATGACCCCGGCGACGAGCGCCAGCGCGCCGGTCACCGCGGCCACCAGGCCCGCCCGGAGCCGGCCCCGGATCTTCCACAGCGCGGCCACGCCGACGACAAGCCCGGCGAGCAGGCCGGCCCGCGAGCCGGACAGCACGGCGGCCAACAGGAAAAGCGGGACGGCGACGAGGGGCAGCTTGCGCCGGGTGAACATGGCCAGGGCGATCGCGCTGATGACCCCGAGCAGCTGGATGCGGACGAAGACGTTGGGGCCGCCCCCGAACGCCGAATAGCGGCCCTGCTCGCCCGGCCCCGACATCAGGGCGGCCAGGGCGAAGAGCACGGCCGCGACATAGAAGAGCAGGAAGGCGGTACGGATGACGGCATCCGGATCGCCGGTGGCGTACAGGTAGAACGCGAGGACGAGCGCCGCCATCAGCACCAGGTCGAGCGTCTGCGGGCCGACCCGGGCCGCGCCGGGCGCCCACAGCCCCGACGCGATCTGGAAGACGAAGAACAGGACGGTGGCGACGATCCAGCCCTCCCGCTTCCCGGCCGTACGCCCGTCGCGCGGCCGCCGAGCGACGTCCACCGTGAGCGCGCCCAGACCGGCCACGAGCCCGATCACCCGCAGGTCGACCCAGGCCAGATCGGTGAAGCCGGCCCGGTCCAGCGTGTACCGCCCGCCGATGGCCACCAGGATCAGGACCAGCCCCGGAGCCAGCAGCACACGCGGATGCCACACCCAGGTCATGCCGGCCTTCTCACCGCGTTCGCGGCCAATGCGAACACCAAGCAGGCGCCGTAGCCGATCAGCGATCCGTAGGCGGCGCCGACGATGCCGAACGGGGGGATCAGCAACAGGTAACCGGCGAAACTCACCGCGAAGCCGGTGATCTCGGCGGCGGAGACGAGGGCGCCCCGGCCTTTCGCGATGAGCAGCCCCAGACTGACCCGGGAGACCGCGTAGAGCCCGGCCGCCGCGACCAGCGGCACCACGATGCCCTTGGCCGGCGCGTAGTCCGGGCCGAACACCGGAACTATGAGCAGGAACAGCCCGGCGGCGGCGATCGGCGCGACCACCAGGCAGTAGACGGTGGCCGCGACCACCAAGGGCCGGCTCCGCAGCGTGCCCTCGTGGTGCGCCACCCGCCAGCGCCCGAGCCGCGAGTCGGCGTAGGCCCGAACCGGCCACGCCAGCAGCTCGGTCATCGTCGAGACACTCGCGTAGAGCCCCAGCGCCGACGTCGACGCGATCGCCGGCAGGGCCAGCCGATCCACCCGCAACATGGCCATGTTGGACAGTGCCGCGGGGAAGAGCGCGATGCCCTCCCGCCGCACCAGCCGGTTCTGATCCACCGTGGGGCGGCGTGGTCCGCGCATCCATAGGACGAGATAGGCGCCGGTCGGCAGGATGCCCGCGATCAGATAGCCGAGGATCCACAGCTCGGGTTGCGCAGCACCACCGAGATAGAGCGCCACGAGCAACGACAGAAGCAGCACCGCCTCGACGATGCGCAGCACCAGAAAATCGGTGACCCGGCCCGCCGCGATGGCAATCGACCGGATCGCCAGCCCACCCGTCTCGACGAAGGCGTACGCCGCGATGAGCCCGACGACGACCGCCCCCGGGTTGAGATGCCGCGGCCCCATCACCGCGAACCCGGCCGCCGCCACCAGCCCGACCACACCGGGCACGAGCAGCAACCGCGCATAGGCCCGCACCCCGGCCGCCGGCGCGATCCCGTGATACGCCGCGACAAAGCTCCGCTCGGTCCCCAGCAACAACACCTGAGTGGACAAGTAGACGACCTGCAGCAGCAACGCCACCTCACCCCGATGGGACGGGGTCAGCGCCCGCACCATGAGCACGTTGGCCACCAGGGCCACCCCGCCCACCAGAAGCTGAGAGGCGAAAAGCCCGGCGTACGGCTCCCGCAGCTGCCCCCGAACCCACGCCCACCGTCCGCGAGTCCCCTCCGGGGCGACCACTACCGGCCGCTCGGCCAGCTCACTCATCCCGGCCATCCGCCTTACCCGCGGCCACCCCGCCGCCTTCGCCCCCGCTGGCCTCCTCCTCCGCTGCGGCCACGCCGCCGCCCGCCCCTTCCTCTACCGCGGCCACCCCGCCGCCGGCTTCTTCCCCGCTCCCGCTCTCAGCCGTCGCGGCCACTTCGCCGCTTTCGCCCGCGCTCCCGCTTTGCGCCACCCCGCCGCTTTCTCCAGCTCTCCGACTTTCCGCCGTCGCGGCCACCCCGCCGCTCTCGCCCGCGCTCCCGCTCTCCGCCGTCGCGGCCACCCCGCCGCTCTCGCCCGCGCTCCCGCTCTCCGCCGTCGCGGCTGGCTGAGTGCCGCCCGCTTCGCCTTCTACCTGTTCTTTGAGCCCCCTCCCGCCCTGGGTCATGTCGGATTTATCCGGCAGCGCCTCTTCGACGTAGGCAGTGCCGCGCGTGGCCGATCGGGCGTGCTCCTCGCCGGTCGAGTCGAGCAGGATGGGAGCGGAGGCACGGGCGGTAGGTGGGGCGTCCTCGTTGCCGGCCGGGTCGAGAGGGATAGGGGTGGAGGTCCCCGCGGCCAGTGGGGCGTCCCCATCGCCGGCCGGGTTGAAAGGGATGGAAGCGAAGGCGCGCGCGGTGGGTGAGGCGACCCGCTCGCCGGACGTATCGCGCGGGACCTGCGCGGAATCGCGCGCGGCCAGTCGGGCGCTCCCCTCGCCGGACGGATCGGGAGGGACCTGCGCGGCCCGTGGGGCGACCCGCTTGCCGGACGAATCGCGCGGGACCTGCGCGGAATCGCGCGCAGGCAGTCGGGCGCCCTCCTCGCCGGACGGATCGGGCGCGATGGGGGCGAAGGTGCCCGCGGCCCGTGGGGCGAGCCGCTCGCCGGACGGATCCGGCGGGATCTGCGCGGAAGCGCGCGCAGCCAGTGGGGCGTCCCCCTCGCCGCGCGGGCTGAGAGGGATGGGGGCGGAGGCGCGCGCGGTCGGTGGGGCGTCGTCCTCGGCGGGCGGGGTGGGTGGGAGGTGGGCGGAGGCGCGGACGACGGTGGGAATGAAAGGGGGGATGGTGCGCGGCATCGTGGGTGTGGTGGGTACCGGGTCGTCGGGTGGGGGGCTCGGGGCGGGGTCCTCGGTGACGCGGGCGCGGCCGCGGGCCGTGGCCGGGTAGGCGGGGATCAGGCCGGAGGAGGTTTCCTCGGGGTCGGTGGGGGCGCCGACCAAGGTCTGGAGGAGGCTCGGGCTGTCGGCGGGGACCTGGGGTGGGCGGTGGCGGAGGGCCCCGGTCGGCAGGCGGCGGGGCAGGGCGTTGAGGACGGCGCCGACCAGCTGGGCGCCGACGCGTTCGAGGAGGTCGGCCGAGCGCTGGACGTCGGCCGTGCGGGTGCGGTTGGCCCGGACCACCAGCAGGGCGCCGTCGGTCACCTTGCTCAGGACGGCGGCGTCGGCCACGCCGTTCAGGGGTGGGGCGTCGACCAGCACCACGTCGAAGCGGCCGCTCAAATCGTCCATGGTGGCGCCGAGCCGCGGGGAGGCCAGCGCCTCGCCCGGGTCGGCGGCGCCGATGCCGGGGGGCAGCACGGTCAGGCGGCCGTCGAGCGGGTTGTGCAGCACCTCGGCGATCGTGGCGGCGCCGGTCAGGACCTCGGCCAGGCCGGGGCCGGGCTCCATCGACAGGTAGCGGCTCACTCCGGGCGAGCGCAGGTTCGCGTCGACCAGCAGGACGCGGGCGCCCGTCTCGGCCAGCGCGATGGCCAGGCCGCAGGCCACCGCCGTCGTGCCTTCCTTGCGGTTGGCCCCGGTCAGCAGCAGCGACGTGCCGCCGCCGAGCGCGGGCAGCAGGCTGCGAAGCTTGCGGAACGCCTCGGCCAGCTCCTCGTCCGGCTTGGCGGTACGCCCGTAGCGGTTGCCGATGGCGATCACGCCGACGGTGCCGATGCCGAGGCGGCGCAGGTCGTCCTCCTCCGTGACCTTCTTGCGGGTGGCCTCGCGGACCGCCACCACGATCGCGCCGATCAGGAGGCCCAGTACGGCCGAGAAGCTCACGTTGCGTACCAGCCGGTCTGGCTCTTTGGTTGTCACCGCGTCCTGGGCGACCGAGACCGCGGACCCGGCGCCCAGGTTCTTGACCAGAGCGACCAGCTCGGTGGTCGCCGTGCGCACGATCGCGCGGCTCGTCGCGGCGGAGGGATCGGTGGCCGCGACCACGAGCAGGTCCGTGCCGTCCTGGACCTGGGCCGTGAGATGGTCGGTGACCCGCTCGACGGTCAGGCCCTGACCGACCTTGGTCACCACGCCCTGCGCCACCCGCGGCCCGGTGAGCAGCGCGATGTAGGAGTTGAGCCGGCTCGCCCCGGCGTCGGCGTCGTCCGCCCCGGTGGTCACGAACAGCACCATCGTCGACCGGTAGGCGGGCGGCCGGCTCAACGCCAATCCGGTGGCGATCCCGACCGCCAGCAGCATCGGCACGACGAGCCAGACCCAGCCGCGGCGGCACGCCCGTGCGTATTCGCGCAATTCCACCTCAGGCCGCCGCTCGGGTCAGCACGGCCTCGAACTGCTCGAAGAGCTTGTCGCGGCTGAACCTTTCAACGGCCAGGCTGTACGCGGCCTCGCGGGCCCGCGACAGCCATTGCTCATCCCGGCAGTGCGCCACGAGCGTTTCCGCCGCGGCGGCCGTGTCCACCGGGTCGAGCACCAAGCCGGCGCCCGTCTCCTCGAGCAGCGCCGCCTGCCAGCCGCCGTAGTTGACGGCGATGGGCCGCCGGGCCGCGAGCGCGTCGAAGAACTTGTTGGCCGAGTTGTCCCACAGGGCGCGGATCGGCCGGACGAAACTGGTCGACATCGTCGCCGCGCCCAGGATGACGGGCAGCGCCGACTTGGGCACCTTCTCCCACATGCGTACGGTGACGTCGAGCAGTCCGTGTTTTGCGGCGAGCTCGCGGGTCGGCTCCCATTCCTTGCCGTGCCCGACGATCAGCACCTGTACCCCGGGATCCCGCTCCCGCATCCGCCTGGCCGCTTCGACCAGGTAGGAAACGCCGTTCACCGCGCCCAGCGCTCCGGTGTAGACGATCAGCGGCCGGTCGCCCAGCCACCGGTGCTCCGCCCGGAACTTTTTGACCTCCACCTCGTCGACCTCGAACAGGGACAGGTCGGCGGCGTTCGGGATCACGGTCGTCCGGGTGGAAGGCCGCCGGGCCGTGATGCCGGCCGCCATTCCCGGCGAGAGGGCCACCACTTCGCGGGCGTTCCGGTAGGCGAAGTCGGCCAGTGCCCCGGCCGCCCGGCGCATGACCGGGTGGCGCAGCGCGCCCATTTCGATCGGCACCTCCGGCCAGAGGTCGCGCACCTCGAAGACCAACGGCACCCGGCGCACCTTGGCGGCGAGCACGCCGGGCACCGCGACCGTGAGCGGAGTGCTGGTCGCGAAGACCAGATCCGCCTTGAGCGACGCCGCTTTGGCCGTCGCCAGCACCATGAAGGCGGCGAAGGCCCGCAGGCGGCGGCCGTACGACATCTCGTTGCTGTACGGGACGGGGTACCAGTGCACCCGGATGCCGTCGTCGACCGTGAGCCGCCGCGGGCCGCCCGCGATGTCGGTCGTGATGACGTCGACCGTGTGCCCGCGCGCGACGAGCCGCCGGGCCTGTTCGTAGGAGCGGATGCCGCCGGCCATCCCCGGATTGCAGTAGTACTGGTGAATGTAGACGATGCGCATCCTCACCCCTTCCGCTCGGCCGCGAGGGCACGGATGACGTCCACGACGCGTTCCCGGTCGGGCCCGGTGAGCGCGGACCCGCTCGGCAGGCACAGGCCACGGCGGAACAGATCGGCGCTGACCGCCCCACCGCGCGTCACGCAGTCGGCGAACACCGGCTGCAGGTGCATCGGCTTCCAGGTGGGGCGGGCCTCGATGTCGTGCGCGGCCAGCCGTTCGAGGATCCGGTCGCGGCTCGCGCCGAAGCGTTCGGCGTCGACCAGCAGGCAGGTCAGCCACCAGTTGGACTCGCCGTAGGCGGCGATCGGCATGAAGCTCAGACCGGGCAGGTTGCCGAGGGCGGTCCGGTAGCAGCGGCCGGTCTCCCGGCGCGCGGCGATCATCGAGCCGAGCCGCTGCAGCTGCCCGCGCCCGACGGCGGCGAGCAGGTTGCTGAGGCGGTAGTTGTAACCGACGGCCCGGTGCTCGTAGTACGGCAGCGGCTCGCGGGCCTGGGTGGCGAGGTGGCGGGTCCGGGCGGCCGTACGGTCGTCGTCGGTGACGAGCATGCCGCCCCCGCCGGTGGTGATTATCTTGTTGCCGTTGAACGACAGGATTCCGGCCAGCCCGAACGACCCGGCCGGCCGGCCCCGGTACGTGGCCCCGAGCGCCTCGGCCGCGTCCTCGATCAGCGCCACGCCGTATCGGTCGCACGCGTCGAGCAGCGGGCCGTAGTCGGCGCACTGCCCGTACATGTCGACCGCGATCACCGCCCGCGGCGGCCGGCCCTTGGCGCAGCGCCGCCGCAGCTCCTCGGTGACCAGCGCCGGGTCGACGTTCCAGCTCTCGGGCGTGCTGTCGAGGAAGACCGGCCGCGCGCCGAGATACGTCACCGCATTCGCCGTCGCGGCAAAGGTGAACGAGGGCACCAGGACCGTGTCGCCGTGGCGCACGCCGGCCGCCACCAACGCGAGATGCAGGGCGGCGGTGCCACTGCTGAGAGCAACGGCATGCCGTACGCCGACCGACTCGGCCACCTGGGCCTCGAAGGCGTCGAGATCCGGGCCGACCGGCGCCACCCAGTTCGAGTCGAACGCCTCCAGCAGAAGCTTGCGCTCGAGGTCGCCGACGTCGGGCGGGGACAGGTAAATCCGGGTGTCAGGCATGGACCCGGGTCCTCACGGCCCAGAGTGGCCAGGCCGGGTGCAGGCCCTGGCGGCGGATCGCCATCGGCGGGCCGCCCGGGTGCATCGCCGCGCGCAGGGTGGTGGCGAAACTGCGATAGCCGGCCTCGCGGGCGGCGGTCACCTCGCGCTCACCGAAATCCACGACCGGGTGGCCGTACGGGGCGGCGAAGTCGTCGACGGCCACACCCAGCTCGTCCTCGATCTCGTGTTTGGAGTCCGCTATCTCGCGTACCACCTCGAAGCCGGACTGATCCGCCAGCCGGTGATGGGTGATGGTGTGCGAGCCGAAGGCGAAGCCCTGGGCCGCCAGATCGCGGCAGTCGTCCCAGGTGAGGTTGCCGGGCCGGCCGACCAGGCCGGTGGTCAGGAAGAAGGTGGCCGGGATGCGCTCCGCGGCCAGGATCGGCGCCACGACGTCGCGCCAGCTGAGGTGGCCGTCGTCGAAGGAGAGGCAGAAGACCGGTTTCTCGGGCGCGTCTTTCCCGGCGAGGATGCCGAGCGCCTGATGCCAACTCACCAGCGGCCCCCGCTGCCGGAAGGCGCGCAGGTGGCGGCGCAGATCGCCGGCGAACTCGGCCGGGACGTCGTGGTAGAAGGGAAAGTAGAGCCCGGCCGTGTCCGGCAGTCGCTTGAAGATGCCGGCCGGCGCCAGGATCCGGCCCTGCAGGCGGGGCCGCGCCCGGAGGCGGCGGCGCAGCTCCAGCTCGTTCAGCCGCCGTTTGAGGGTCGTCCGCGTTCGCATTGGCCCTCCCCGTCAATGATCTGATCCGACCCTCCCAAATGGCTCCGGCGGCCCGTCAGTAGCAATTGTCATAAAGAACGTGAGAAAGCTTCACAGCCTTGCCTCGGTCTCCCGAAATGGCGCATGGTGATTTCCATGCTGCGATTGCGACGGGTCGAGCCGGCGGCCGCGCTCTGGGCCGATCGGGCGGCCTACGACGACCGCCTGATCTTCCACACGCCCGAGTGGCTCCGCTTCGTGGCCACGGCCCAGGGCGCCCGGCCGGTGCTCGCCGTCGTGGAGGACGGCGCCACCACCGTCGGCCACTTCACCGGGCTGCTGAGCAAACGCTTCGGCCTGCGCATCCTCGGCAGCCCGATGGCCGGCTGGACCACCTCGTACGTCGGCTTCCTACTGGAAGCCGGAATCCGCCGCCGGGACGCCCTGGCCGCTCTGATGCCCTTCGCCTTCGACGAGCTCGGCTGCGCCCACCTGGAGATCCGCGACCGCCGCCTGCCGGCCGGCGACCTGGGTGGGCTGGGTCTGCAATGGGATCTGGCCCCGACCGCCGTGATCTCCCTGGCCCCGTCGCCGGACGAGCTCTTCGCCGCCATGGCGAGCGCCTGCCGCCGCAATATCCGCAAGGCCGCGAAATCCGGCGTGGTGGTCGAGGAGACCTCATTCGACGATCCGACTTTCGCCGCCGAATACTACGACCAGCTCCGCGACGTATTCGCCAAGCAGAACCTCGTCCCCACTTATGGCATTGACCGCGTACGATCGCTTTTGTCGTGCGTCGGCCCATCGGGAAACCTGCTGCTCCTGCGGGCCCGGGACGTTGGCGGCCGCTGCATCGCCACCGCGATCCTCCCCTGGCACCACCGCACGATGTATTTCTGGGGCGGCGCCAGCTACCGCGCCGATCAGTTGCTGCGCCCCAACGAGGCCCTCATCTGGCACGCGCTGCGGTGGGCCCGCGCCCGCGGCCTGACCGAGTTCGACTTCGTCGGCGGCAATTCCTACAAGGCCAAGTACGGCACGGCCGAGATCCCGGTGCCGTGGGCCCGCCGCTCCCGCTCCCCCCTCGTCGCCACCCTCCGCGACGCCGCCAAACAGGGCTTCGCCCTCAAACAACGAGCCACCGCCCGCCTGACCCGGGCCACGAGTTGAACGCAACTGCGTTCCTGTTCTGAGGTTTACTCCTGGGTAGAGTCCCCGCCCATGGACCAGGCCATCCCCACCCGCCCCCGCGGCCCCGTCCCCGCCGGCGCCGTCGCGGCAGTCGTCCTGCTCGCCTTCGCCTCCGGCGCCACGGGCCTGTTCGCCCTGTTCATCCTCTCCTTCGCCAGCGACGCCTGCACCGGCGCCAGCACGGCCCTGATCTGCACCCCCACCGGCCAACAGGCCGTCACCGTGGGGCCCCTGCTCGCGGCCGCCGTGGGCACCTTCACCGCCGCCGGCTTCTGCGCCGCCAAACCCCCTTGGCGCACCGCCGGCATCCTGCTCGGCTACGTCATCGCCTTCGGCGCGTTCTTCCTCGCCTGGATCACCGCCGTCCAGGCCTGACCCGCCGGCCCACCGTTTCCTCCGTGGCCCCTGCCCGCTGCTGTGCACGCTCTTCCGCACCACCCCGCGCCCATTGCCCGCGCGCCACGCGCTTGCGCCACCTCGCGGCCACTCCCCCGCCTCCACCCCGCCCCCGCCCCCGCCCCCGCCCAGCGCCTTCGTGCCGATTGCTTCTTGACCTCGAGTGCGCTCTAAGCGGCAGGATCGCCGGCATGGCTGAGATCGTGCTGGGGGCGATGTTGTTCGGGACGAGGATCGGGGAGGCGGAGTCGTTCGCGCTGCTCGACCGCTTCGTGGAGCTCGGCGGGCGGTGGATCGACACGGCCAACAACTACGCGTTCTGGGAGCACCCGTCGGGGCTGGGCGGGCAGAGCGAGCGCGTCATCGGCCGGTGGCTGGCCGCCCGGCCCGGGATGCGCGAGCACGTCCTGATCAGCACCAAGGTCGGGGCCGAGCCGACGGACCCGGCCCGCGGCCTGGAGGCGATGGAGGGCCTGTCGGCCCCGACGATCCGGTCGGCGGTGACGGGCAGCCTGCAACGGCTCGGCGTCGACCACATCGACCTGTACTGGGCCCACGTCGAGGACCGTTCGGTCCCACTCGAGGAGACGACGGGGGCCTTCGGCGCGCTGGTCACCGAGGGGCTCGCGCGCCGGGTCGGCGCGTCCAACACTCCCGCCTGGCGCGTGGAACAGGGCCGGGCAACGGCCGGCTGGTCGGCGCTTCAGCTGCGGCACTCCTATGTGCAGCCCCGGCCGGGCGCCGCCCTCGAATCGTGGGCGCACCGCCAGGTCTTCCCGGAGACCCTCGACTACGTACGCTCGTGCGGCCTCGACCTGTGGGCCTACTCCCCTCTGATCAACGGCGGGTACGGGCGTGCCGACCGTCCGCTCGAAGAGGCGTACGACCACCCCGGAACCACCCGCCGCCTGACCGCCCTCACCGAGGTCGCCCAAGACCTGGACGCCACCCTGAACCAGGTGGTCCTGGCCTGGCTCCTGAACGGCGACCCCGCAATCTGGCCGATCGTCGGCGCCAGCACCCCCGCCCGCCTGGACGAGGTGATGGCCGCCCCCACCCTGAAACTTGACCCCGACCTGCACCAGCGCCTCACCGCCACAGCCTGACCGGCGCCCGGCACCAAGACCCACCCCACCTCGACGCGACGCCGACCGCGGCGCCGCGACGCGAGGCGCGGCGCACGGGGCGCGGCCCTGGGCGCGAGGCGAGGCGCGGTGAGGGGCGGGGGCGAGCCGCGGTGGCGGGGCGCGGGGCGGGGCGAGGCGAGATGCGGCCCGCGAGAGGGGCGCGGCGCGCGAGGCCCGAGGCGCAGCGCAGCCAGGGGCGAAAGGCGGGGCCCGGAGCCCGGGGCGCGAGGCGCGGCCCGGGGCGCGGCGCGGTGCGAGGCGCGGTGCGGGCCGGACCGACGGGGACCCCACCCGCAAGCACCGCGAAGCCCGGCGTGGCCGGTCGGCGAGTTGGCGCGGTGGGCGCCGGGGCCATCGGCGGGTGTAAAAAGGCGGTTTTGCTGCGGTTTGCGGCAGCTCCAGTCGACGATCGGCGGGTGGGTGGGGCGGCGGGGTTGCCGGCGGCTGTGGCGCCGATGCTGGCTACGCCGGGGGCGGTGCCGGTGGGCGCGGGGTGGGCGGCCGAGGTCAAGTACGACGGGATGCGGGCCGGGGTCACGTGCGCCGGGGGGCGGTGGCGGCTGCACAGTCGGGCCGGGCGGGACATGACGGGGGCGTTTCCCGAGTTGGGGGTGTTGCCGGAGCTGCTCGGGGGGCGGCGGGTCGCGCTCGATGCCGAGCTGGTCGTGCTGGATGCGGGCGGGGTGTCGGATTTTGCCCGGCTGCAGCAGCGGATCGCTGTGCGCAAGCCCGGTCCGCAGCTGCTGCGGGCGGCGCCGGTCACCCTGTACGTGTTCGACTTGCTGGTCGCCGGTGAGCGGGACGTGATGGCCGCGCCCTACAGCGAGCGCCGGGCCATGCTGGAGGAGCTCGGCCTCCGGTCGGCCGGCGTGGACACTCCGCCGGCCTTTATCGATGCCGCCGCCGAGCTGTACGCCGCGGCAAGCGAGCACGGTCTCGAGGGCATCGTCTGCAAGCGGCTCGCCTCTCCGTACACCCCGGGGCTCCGGTCCAAGGCCTGGGTCAAGACGGTCATCCCGCACCTGGCCGACGTGGTGGTGTGTGGGTGGCTGCCCGGCCGGGGCCGGCTGCACGACAGCATCGGCGCCCTGGTGGTCGGCGCGTACGACCGGGCCGGCCGGCTGCATCTGGTCGGCCGGGTGGGCAGCGGCCTGTCCGGCGACTCGCGCCGGCATCTGCAGGAGCGGCTGGCCCCGCTGCGCCGGAGCCGGCCGCCGGTGGCCCACGCCGAGAGCACCGCCCTGGCCGGCGCCGTCTGGGTCGAGCCGCAGACGGTGGCGCGGGTCGCCTACCGGTCCTGGACCGGTGGAACTCAGCTGCGCCACCCGGTCTACCGCGGCGTCCTCGACGACCGCGACGCGTCTTCCGCGCAGCTGCCGGATTAGCGGACGAAAGGCGGCAGGAACGCGCGGCAGTGGTCCGGCCGGCCTCAGAGGGTCAGCCGGTCTCGACGACGAAGCAGACGAGATCCTCGTCGGCCTCGGTGGTGTGGTCCTCGCCGTCGGGCCAGCGCACCACCTGACCGGGGCCGACCGGCTGCCACGGATCATCGCCGGAGCGGACCCGGCCCCGGCCCGCGACGACGAGCAGCATCTGGTCGCCCATGGCCGGATGGCGCCCGATGCGCCCGCCGGCCGCGACCCGCAGCACGGTCACGGCCACGCCCTCGGCCCGGAGCAGTGCCTCGGCGGTCAGGCCGGCGCTCCCGTACGCGGGGACGTCGCGGCCACCGGGCTGGAGCAGATCCTGGATCTTCACGGCGGAGGAGCCTAACGGAAAAGGCCGGTCGCGCGAGGGGCACGACCGGCCTGACCGGACAACTGCCTACCGCGGTACGACCTTCTCCACTGCCCAGGCGCGCCAGGTGTCCAGATGGTGCTGGACCTGGGCCAGCTGGTCGGCCACCGGGCCCGGGCCGGTCGAGCCGGGGGTGGTGCGGGAGGCCAGGGCCGACTCGACGGTGAGGACCTGGCGGACGGTCGGGTCGAGGTGTTCGCTGACCGTCTTCAGGTCGTCGTCGGTGAGGTCGCCGAGCTCGCACTCGCGCACCGAGCACAGGGCCACCAGCTTGCCGGTGATCTCGTGGGCGTCGCGGAACGGCACGCCCTTGCGGACCAGCCAGTCGGCGACCTCGGTGGCCAGCGAGAAGCCGACCGGGGCGGAGGCGGCCAGCCGGTCCACCCGTACGGTCATGGTCGAGATCATGCCGGCCAGAGCCGGCAGCAGGAGTTCCAGGGTCTCGATGGCGTCGAAGACCGGCTCCTTGTCCTCCTGCATGTCGCGGTCGTAGGTCAGCGGCAGGCCCTTGAGCATGGTCAGCACCGTGACCAGGCCGCCCACCAGCCGGCCGCTCTTGCCGCGGGCCAGCTCGGCGATGTCCGCGTTCTTCTTCTGCGGCATGATCGACGAGCCGGTGGCGAACGCGTCGTCCAGCTCGACCCAGCCGAACTCGGTCGACGTCCAGAGCACGACCTCCTCGCCCAGGCGGGAGAGGTGCACGCCGATCAGCGCGGTGATGAACAGGAACTCGGCCACGAAGTCCCGGTCGGCCACGGCGTCCATCGAGTTGGCCGCCGGCGCGGTGAAGCCCAGCTCCTTGGCGACCGCGGCCGGGTCGAGCGGCAACGACGACCCGGCGAGGGCGCCACTTCCCAGGGGCGAGATGGCCGTACGCGCGTCCCAGTCCCGCAACCGGTCGAGATCCCGCAGCAGGGGCTGGACGTGCGCGAGCAGCCAGTGCCCGAACGTGACCGGCTGCGCGTGCTGCACGTGGGTCATGCCCGGCGCCGCCGTGTTCACGTTGTTAGCAGCCTGTTCCGTCAGCGCGTCGGCCAGCTCGACGACGGCCTGGGCCACCCCGCGGGCGTGGTCGCGCATGTAGAGGCGCAGGTCGGTGGCGACCTGGTCGTTGCGGGAGCGGCCGGCGCGCAGCTTGCCGCCGAGCGCGCCGAGCCGTTCGAGCAGGCCGCGCTCGAGGGCGGTGTGCACGTCCTCGTCGTCGATCGTCGGCCGGAACTCGCCGGAGGCGCAGGCCGCCTCCAGGTCGTCGAGGGCGGCCAGCATCTGGCCCAGCTCGTCCGGGTCGAGCAGCCCGGCCGCGGCCAGGACCCGGGCGTGGGCCCGGGAGCCGGCGATGTCGTACGGGGCGAGGCGCCAGTCGAACTGGACGCTCACCGACAGACGGGCCAGGGCGTCGGCGGGGCCGCCGGCGAACCGCCCACCCCACAAGGATGTCTTCTCGTTCGTCACGGTGAGTCAGTCTCCCAGACGCCGGTCGCGGGCCGACGCCATGCGTGACGGCAAGCCCCAGAGCTGGACGAAGCCCTTGGCCAGACTCTGGTCGAAGGTGTCGCCGGTGTCGTAGGTGGCCAGCCCGAAGTCGTACAGGCTGGCCTCGGAACGCCGGCCGGTGACGGTGGCCCGCCCGCCGTGCAGGACCAGCCGTACCTCGCCCGAGACGTGCTGCTGGGTTTCCTCGATGAAGGCGTCCAGCGCCTTCTTGAGCGGCGAGAACCAGAGGCCGTCGTAGACGAGCTCGCCCCACCGCTGGTCGACCGTGCGCTTGAACCGGGCCACGTCGCGTTCGACGGTGACGTTCTCCAGCTCCTGGTGGGCGGTGATCAGAGCGATCGCGCCCGGGGCCTCGTACACCTCCCGGCTCTTGATGCCGACGAGGCGGTCCTCGACCATGTCGAGGCGGCCGACGCCCTGATCGCCGGCGCGCCGGTTGAGCTCGGTGATGGCCTGCAGCGGGGTGACCGTCTCGCCGTCGATCGCCACCGGGACACCGCGGTCGAAGGTGATGGTGACCTCGTCCGGGTCGCGGGCCACCGACGGATCCTGGGTGTAGGAGTAGATGTCCTCGATCGGGGCGTTCCAGATGTCCTCGAGGAAGCCGGTCTCGACCGCGCGGCCCCACAGGTTCTGGTCGATGGAGTACGGCGACTTGTGCGAGACGTCGATCGGCAGGCCCTTCTCCTCGGCCAGCGCGATCGCCTTGTCCCGGGTCCAGGCGAAGTCGCGGGCCGGCGCGATCACCTTGAGATCAGGGGCCAGGGCGCCGATGCCGACCTCGAAGCGGACCTGGTCGTTGCCCTTGCCGGTGCAGCCGTGCGACACGATCGTGCCGCCGTGCCGCTGGGCCGCCTCGACCAGGTGACGCACGATCAGCGGGCGGCTGAGCGCCGAGACCAGCGGGTAGCGGTCCATGTAGAGGGCGTTGGCCCGCACGGCGGGCAGGCAGAAGTCGGCCGCGAACTCCTCGCGGGCGTCGACCACGACGCTCTCGGCGGCGCCGCAGTCGAGGGCGCGCTGCCGGATGACGTCCATGTCCTCGCCGCTCTGGCCGACGTCGAGGGCGACCGCGATGACCTCGCCGCCGGTCTGGTCGGCCAGGTACGGGATGGCCACGGAGGTGTCGAGGCCCCCGGAGTAGGCGAGAACGACCCGCTCAGTCACGGGTACTCCTTTCAAGGTGGTCGCTGTGGTGCCCGGCCCAGTCGGCGAGCTTCTCAGCTAACGCCCGGCCGCCGGTGACGTCGCGGGCCACGACGAAGATCGTGTCGTCGCCGGCGATGGTGCCGACGACATCGGTCAGCCCGGAGCGGTCCAGGGCGCTGGCCAGGAACTGGGCCGCGCCGGGCGGGGTACGCAGGACGGCGATGTTGCCGCTGGCGTCCACGCCGGTGAGCAGCTCCTTGAGCAGCCGCAGGAGCCGGGCCGGCCCCTGCTCGGTGGTCTCGCGCAGCGGCCGCTTGCCGTCCTCGGGGATGAGGTAGGCGCCGCTGACCTTCACCGCGCCCAGCTCCTCGAGGTCGCGGGAGAGGGTGGCCTGGGTGACCTGGACGCCCTCGCCGGCCAGCAGCTCGGCGAGTTCGGTCTGCGACCGGATGGCCTTGTCCCTGATCAGCTCACCGATCCGGGCGTGCCGGCCGGCCCGGGTCACCGGCCCGGTCACTGCGCATTCACCGCCAACAGCCAGGCGAGCAGGGCCTTCTGCGCGTGCAGCCGGTTCTCGGCCTGGTCGAAGACCGCGCTCTGGGCGCCGTCCATGACGTCGTCGGTGATCTCCTCGCCGCGGTGGGCGGGCAGGCAGTGCAGCACGATGGCGCCGGCGCCCGCGGCCGCGAGCAGGTCCTTGTTGACCTGGTAGGGCCAGAACGGGGTGAGCCGGTCGCGGCCGTCGTCCTCCTGCCCCATCGACGTCCAGGTGTCGGTGGCCACCACGTCCACCCCGTCGACCGCCTCGTACGGGTCGCGCAGCACCTCGACCGAGCCGCCGGTCCACGCCGCGACCTCGGCCGCGCGGGCCACCACGGGGGCCGCCGGGTCGAACCCGGGCGGGCCGGCCACCCGGACGTGCATGCCGGCCGTCGCCCCGGCCAGCAGGTAGGAGTGGGCCATGTTGTTGGCGGCGTCACCGACGTACGCCAGCTTCTTGCCCGCCGTCGATCCGAGCCGCTCGCGGATGGTGAGCAGGTCGGCCAGCAGCTGGCAGGGGTGGTAGCCGTCGGTGAGCGCGTTGATCACCGGGACCTTGACCCCGGACGCCAGCTCGGTCAGCCGCTCGTCGCCGGTGGTGCGGAAGACCATGGCGGCCACGTAACGCTCGACCACCCGGCCGGCGTCGGCCAGCGACTCGCCCCGGCCGAAGTGGGTGGCCTGGGTGTCCACGATGACCGGCTGGCCGCCGAGCTCGGCGATGCCGGCCTCGAACGACAGCCGGGTACGCAGGCTGACCTTGTCGAAGAAGACGGCCACCGAGCGCGGGCCGGTGAGCGGCTTGTAGGCGAACCGGTCGGCCTTCATGGTGGCGGCCAGGTCCAGAACCTCGCTCTGCTCCTGCGGGGTGAGGTCGTCGTCTTTCAAAAAGTGCCGGGTCATGAAAGTTCCTCGAAAGCGGCGATGAGGGCGTCGGCCTGCTCGGTGCTGATGATCAGCGGCGGGGCGAGCCGGATGACGCCGGGGGCGGGGGCGTTGACCAGGAAACCGGCCTCTTTGAGGTCGGCCGCGAGCCGGGCCGCGATCGGCTCCTTGAGCACGACGCCGAGCAGCAGGCCGGCGCCGCGGACGTGGTCGACGAGCGGATGGCCTTCGAGACCGCGCCGGAGCTGCTCACCGACCCGCTTGACGTGGTCGAGCAGACCTTCGGAGGCGATCGTACGGATCACCGCGAGCCCGGCCGCGCAGGAGATGGGGTTGCCGCCGAACGTGGTGCCGTGCGACCCGGGGGTGAACAGGCCGGCCGCCGCGCCGAAGGCGATGCAGGCGCCCAGCGGCAGGCCGCCGCCGAGCCCCTTGGCCAGGGTGATGATGTCGGGTTCGACGCCCTCGCTCTGGTGGTGGAACCAGTGGCCGGTACGCCCGACGCCGGTCTGCACCTCGTCGAGCACGAGCAGCGCGCCCGTTTTATCGCAGATGGCCCGGGCGCCCGCGAGGTATCCCGCGGGCGGGACCACCACGCCGTTCTCACCCTGGATCGGCTCCAGGATGACCATGGCGGTCTCGCTGGTGACGGCCTGCTCCAGCGCGGCCAGGTCACCGAACTGAACGTGCTCAACGTCGCCCGGCAACGGCCGGAAGGGGTCCGCTTTGGTGGGCTGACCGGTCAACGCCAAGGCGCCCATGGTCCTGCCGTGAAATGCCCCATTTGTCGCCACGACGCGGGTCCGGCCCGTCAGCCTCGAAAGCTTGAAGGCAGCCTCATTGGCCTCGGCGCCTGAGTTGGTGAAAAGCACCCGCCCGGAGCGGCCCGCGAGCGCAAGCAGCAGCTCGGCCAAGGCCACCGGCGGCTCCGCCACGTAGAAGTTAGAAATGTGCCCGAGCTGCTGCACCTGATGGGTAACAGCCTCGACCACGGCCGGGTGGGCATGTCCGAGCGCGTTGACGGCGATCCCGCCGAGGAAGTCGACGTACTGCTTGCCGTCCTCGGCGGTCAGCACCGCGCCCTCGCCTCGGACGAACGCCGCCTGCGGTGCCCCGTAGTTGTTCATGCCGGCTTGCGACCAGCGATCAATCAAGGAGGTCATGCTTCAGTCCTTTTAAGGGCGGTGGCGGGGCGGTCGGATGGGGGCACCACCATTGTTCCGATTCCTTCCGAGGTGAAAACTTCCAGCAGCGTCGAGTGCTCGACCCGGCCGTCGACGACATGGGCCGCGGGCACCCCGCCGCGTACCGCCCGCAGGCAGGCCTCCATCTTGGGAACCATGCCCGCCTCCAGCGACGGCAGCAGCTTCTCGAGCGCGTCGGCGTCGATCCGCGAGGTCAGCGACGACGTGTCCGGCCAGTTCGTGTAGAGCCCCGGCACGTCGGTCAGCACGACCAGCTTGCGCGCGCCGAGCGCCTCGGCCAGCGCCGCCGCCGCCGTGTCGGCGTTGACGTTGTGCACCACGCCATCGGCATCCGGCGCCACCGACGCGATGACCGGGATCCGCCCGGCCGCGATCAGGTCGTCCACCGCCGAGGTGTCCACCCGGCCCACGTCGCCCACCTGGCCGATGTCGATCGGCGATCCGTCGACCACGGCAGTGCGCCGGACCGCCGTGAACAGTCGAGCATCCTCACCGGAGAGCCCGACCGCGAACGGCCCATGCTGATTGATCATGCCGACCAGTTCACGCCCGACCTGTCCGACCAGGACCATCCGGACCACGTCCATGGCCTCGGGCGTCGTCACTCGAAGCCCGCCGCGGAACTCGCTCTCGATGCCCATCTTGTCGAGCATCCGGCTGATCTGCGGCCCGCCGCCGTGCACGACAACCGGCTTTATCCCGGCATAGCGCAGGAACACCATGTCCGCGGCAAACGCCGCCTGCAACGCAGGGTTGATCATCGCGTTGCCGCCGTACTTGATCACTACGGTGGCCCCGTGGAAGCGCTCCAGCCAGGGCAGCGCCTCGATCAGCACCCCGGCCTTCTCGATCGGCGTCACGACGAATACGCCGAGTTCTCGTGCACGTAGGCGTGCGACAGATCGGTCGTCCAGATCGTCGCCTCCATCTCACCCTCGCGCAGGTTGACCGTGATCTTCACGTCGCGGCCGGTCAGGTCGACCTTGGAGCGGTCCTCGGCCGCCGCGCCGCCCTTGCAGATCCACACGTCGTTGATCGCCACGTCCACCCGGTCCGGCTCGAAGCGGGCCTGGGTGGTGCCGACCGCGGCCAGGATCCGCCCCCAGTTCGGGTCGTTGCCGAACAGCGCCGTCTTGACCAGGTTGTTGCGGCAGACCGTGCGGCCCACCTCGACGGCGTCGGCCTCGCTGGCCGCGCCCTTGACCTCGATCGCGATGTGCTTGGTGGCGCCCTCGGCGTCGGCGATCAGCTGCTGGGCCAGGTCGTGGCAGACCTCGGTCACCGCGGCGGTCAGCTCCTCCGGCGTGGGCTGCCGGTCGGAGGCGCCGCTGGCCAGCAGCAGCACGGTGTCGTTGGTGGACATGCAGCCGTCGGCGTCGATCCGGTCGAACGTCACGCGGGTCGCCTCGCGCAAGGCGGCGTCGAGCACCTCGTTGTTGGCCGAGGCGTCGGTCGTGATCACCACGAGCATGGTGGCCAGGGCCGGGGCCAGCATGCCGGCGCCCTTGGCGATGCCGCCGACCGACCAGCCGTCCCGCTGGACCACCGCGTTCTTGGCGACCGTGTCGGTCGTCATGATCGCCTCGGCCGCGGCCGGGCCACCGTCGGGCTTGAGCGCTTTGGCCGCCGCGGTGACGCCGGGCAGCAGCTTGTCCATGGGCAGGCGCTCGCCGATCAGGCCGGTCGAGCAGACCGCCACGTCGCCGGCCCCGATCAGCTGCGGCCGGGGGCCGCCGCGAAGCACGGTCGCGGTGTGCTCGGCGGTGACGTGCGTGTCCTGGAAGCCCTGCGGGCCGGTGCAGGCGTTGGCGCCACCCGAGTTGAGCACGACCGCGCGCACGATGCCGCCCTTGAGCACCTGCTGGCTCCAGAGCACGGGCGCCGCCTTGACCCGGTTGCCGGTGAAGACCCCGGCCGCGGTGAAGTCGGGCCCGTCGTTGACCACGAGGGCCACATCGGAGTTGCCGTTGGCTTTCAGCCCGGCGGCGACGCCGCCGGCCCGGAAGCCCTTCGGGTGGGTGACGGTCACGGTGCGACTCCGAACACGGACAGGCCCATGGTCTCGGGCAGATCGAACATGAGGTTGGCGCACTGGACGGCCTGGCCCGCGGCGCCCTTGCCGAGGTTGTCCAGGGCGCTGACGACGACGATCCGGCCCGAGTCGACATCGACGGTGGCCTGGAGATGACACGAGTTGGAGCCGGAGGTGGCCGCCGTGTGTGGCCACTGCCCTGCGGGCAGCACATGCACAAAAGGCTCATTGCCGTACGCCGCGGCGAGCACCTCACGGGGGTCGTCCTCGGTGAGCGCACGCGCCGTGACCGTGGCCAGAATGCCGCGCGGCATCGGCGCCAGCACCGGCGTCATCGACAGTGACGTCGCCCCGGTGGCCTGCTTGATCTCCGGCACGTGCTGGTGCGCACCCACCTTGTACGGCGACAGGTCACCCATGATCTCGCTGGCCAGCAGATTCACCTTGGCCGAGCGTCCCGCGCCCGAGGTGCCCGAGCTGGCCACCACGACCACGTCGGCCGGGTCGGCCACCCCGGCCGCGATGAGCGGAGCCAGCGCGAGCGTGATGGTGGCCGCATAACACCCCGTGTTGGCGACCCGGGTGGACGCCTTGATCGCGTCACGATGACCGGGCAACTCGGGCAACCCGTACGTCCAGGTGCCGGCGTGCCGGCCGCCGTAATACTTCTCCCAGGGCGCCGCGTCCTTGAGCCGGAAGTCGGCCCCGAGGTCCACGATCTTCACCGTCTCCGGCAGCTGGGCCGCCAGGGCCGCCGACTGCCCGTGCGGCAAAGCCAGAAACACCAGGTCAGCGCCGCTCAGGCCGGCCGCGTCGGTTGCGCTGAGCGTCAGGTCCAGACCCACGAGCTGAGGATGTACGGCGGTGACGTGCGTACCCGCCTGTGTATGGGCGGTGGCCGTCACCACATCGAACTCGGGGTGCCCGGCCAGCAGGCGCAGCACCTCCCCACCCGCGTACCCACTCGCTCCCGCTACCGCGACCCGGATCCCCATGCCAACCTCCGTATGAATATGCAGAAGACCGTATCAACGCTCACGAGCGACGAGCAACACCATTTACCCTGCGAGTGAGTGAAACCACCGGGCCGGTGGTAAGACTGGCGCCATGGCAGACCAGACGATCATCGCTATCCGGGAGACCGCCGCCGCGTACTCGGAGGCCGTCCGCAACACGCAGCGCTTCTTCGACAAGCTGGAGGACACCGAGGACCCGAGCGCCCTGGCCGAGTACGCCACCCTCGTGCAGCGCGAGAAGGAGGCCGTGGAGGCCCGCCTGGACGCCATCGAGGCGGCCGGCCTGGAGGTGCCCAGCATCGACGAGAGCGACCCTGACAACTAAGCGGTTGTCGGGATAGGTTTCCTTCCGATTAAGGGCGGCGGTGGGGTGGTTGGATGGGGGAAGAAAAGTTTCGGAACCGTTCCGGGCTGCCGGAACCGGTTCCGAGCTGTCAGACTCCGAGTCGTTCACTGTTTCGTTGACCGTGCCACCGCGGTCGAGAGCGACCGGAGGCGCGCGTGCCCGACGTCCCCCCGTACCGGGATCCGTCCCTGTCCGTCGACCAGCGGGTCGACGACCTGCTGAGCCGGATGACCCTGCCCGAGAAGGTCGGGCAGATGCTCCAGCTGGACGCCCGCGGCGACGTGAAGGAGATCGTCAGCGAGCAGCTCGCCGGCTCGATCCTGCACACCTCGCCGGCCAAGATGCTCGAGGCGATCGACCTGGTGGCCAAGACCCGGCTGCAGATCCCGCTGCTGACGGCCGAGGACTGCATCCACGGCCACTCGTTCTGGCCGGGCGCCACCATCTTCCCGACCCAGCTCGGCATGGCCGGCAGCTGGGATCCGGAGCTGCTGGAACGGGTGGCCCGGGTGACCGCGGTCGAAGTCTCGGCCACCGGCATCCACTGGACCTTCTCCCCCGTCCTGTGCATCACCCGTGATCTCCGCTGGGGCCGGGTCGACGAAACTTTCGGCGAGGACCCGTTCCTGATCGGCGAGCTCGGCTCGGCGATGATCCGCGGCTACCAGGGCGGCGGCCTGACCGACCCGACGGCGATCCTGGCCACGGCCAAGCACTTCGCCGGTTACTCGGAGACCCAGGGCGGGCGCGACGCCAGCGAGGCCGACCTGAGCCCGCGCAAGCTGCGCTCATGGTTCCTGCCGCCGTTCGAACGGGTCGCCCGCGAGGGCTGCCGGGTCTTCATGCTCGGCTACCAGTCGATGGACGGCGTGCCCATCACCGCCAACAAGTGGCTGCTCAACGACGTCCTCAAGCAGGAGTGGGGCTTCACCGGCACGCTGGTCACCGACTGGGACAACGTCGGCCGGATGGTGTGGGAGCAGCGCGTCTGCGCCGACTACGCCGAGGCGGCCGCGGTCGCCGTCAAGGCCGGCAACGACCTGGTCATGGTCACCCCGGGCTTCTTCGAGGGCGCCCAGGAGGCGGTCGAGCGCGGCCTGCTGGCCGAGGAGGAGATCGACGAGGCCGTACGCCGCATCCTGCGCCTGAAGTTCGAGCTCGGCCTGTTCGAGGACCCGCGGGCGCCGAGCCCGGAACGGCAGAAGCTGGTGATCGGCGCGGCCGGGCACAGCGAGCTCAACCTCGAGGTGGCCCGCCGCTCGCTGATCCTGCTGCGCAACGACGGCACGCTGCCGATCGACCCGGCCGGCAAGTTCAAGCGCATCGCGGTCATCGGCCCCAACGCCGACTCGCCGTCGGCCCAGCTCGGCGACTGGGCCGGCGACTCCGGCCAGATCGACTGGCTGCCCGACGGCCAGCCCCGCGAACTGATCGAGACCGTGCTCGACGGCTTCCGCGCGGTCGCCCCGGCCAACTGGGACATCGACTACGCCAAGGGCGCCGAGATCGAGCGTCTCGTGCCCGACCCGGAGGGCGAGACCTACCCCGACGGCCAGCCCCGGCCGCCGATCTCGCAGGCCGCCCCGGTCGACCGGCACCTCATCGACGTGGCCCGGGACAAGGCGATCCGGGCCGACTACGCGGTCGTGGTGGTCGGCGACACGGTCAACCTGACCGGCGAGCACAAGTCGACGGCCACGCTCGAACTGCAGGGCGGCCAGATCGCGCTGCTCGACGCGATCGCCGCCACCAAGACCCCGATGATCGTCGTGCTGGTCCAGTCCAAGCCGTCGGTGCTGCCCGAGTCGGCCCTCGGCGCGGCCGCGATCATCCAGGCCTTCAACCCGGGCATGCGCGGCGGCCGGGCCATCGCCGAGCTGGTGCTGGGCCACATCGAGCCGACCGGCCGGCTGCCGCTGTCGGTGGCCCGGCACGTCGGCCAGCAGCCGGTCTACTACAACACCATCCGCGGCCAGCACGGCGACCGTTACGCCGACCTGACCCAGGATCCGCTGTTCGCCTTTGGCGAGGGCTTGAGCTACACCACCGTGCGGTACGAGGACCTGACCGTCACCACGCCGTCGGTCAGCCCCGACGGCGTCGTGCGGGCCACGGTGACCCTGACCAACACGGGCGCCCGGCCGGCCGTGGAGACCGTGCAGGCGTACATCAGCGACCTCGTCACCAGCGTCACCTGGGCCGGGCGCGAGCTGAAGGCGTACCGCCAGGTCTCGATCCCGCCCGGCGAAAGCCGGACGGTCGACCTGGAGCTCCCGGCCGGCGCCTGCTCGCTGGTCACCGCGGACGGGCGGCGCGTCGTCGAACCGGGCGACTTCGAGCTGCTGGTCGGCCCGAGCTCGCGCGAACGCGACCTGCTGCGGGCCGGCTTCACGATCAGCTGACGAGGTGGGCCGCGGCCAAGGGCTTCAACCCGAAGCCCAGCTTGTTGTAGGTGGCCAGGGCGGCGCTGTTCCAGTAATCCACGAACAGCGCCACCCGGTCGTGGCCCTCCAGCAGCTCCCTGGTCACAAAGGCGCAGAGGGCAGCGGCCAGTCCCCGCCCCCGGGCCTCCGGCGCCGTCGTCACGCCGGCCAGGAAGCCGATCCGGTCACTGGACCAGGCGTCGGCGGCCACAGCGAGCAGGGTGCCGTCCTCACCCCGTACACCCGCCCAGCGCTGGACGCCGGAACCGCCCGGACGGGCGTACGTCTCCGGGAAAGCCCGATCGAGCAGCGCCGTGACCTCAGGCAGTTCGCCCGCCCCCAGCCAGCGCGGATCTTGACCCTGGTCCATGGCCGGCGGCCTCGCCGTGTCCATCCAGCCGCTCGCTTCCGGCGGCCTCGCCGTGTCCATCCAGCCGAAGCGGCCGGCCACCTCGATGGTCGGCAGGCGTTCGGCGACGGCGGTGAGCAGCGGCTCGGCCCCGAGCGGGCGGAACGACGGCCCGACCAGCGGCAGAACGTCGCGCAGGAGGGCGGCCACGGCGCCCGGATCGCCGTGCACGGGCATCCGGTCCCGGCGCGACAGATCCGGGCAGGCCACCGCGACCGCGCCGGGACGGGCGAACACCCGCGCCTCCGGCCGGTCGGCGGCCCAGATCATCAGCGGGTCGTGTCCGGTCGCGGCGGCGAGATCGTCAAGCGTGAGCACCCCGCCATGCTGCCTTGACCCGGCCTGGCAAAGTCGGCGACGTGCTGATCCTCACCCGCCGTCGGCTGCGCCGCGGCCTCCTCGCCGGCGTCGTCCTGACCCTCCTGGCCGCCGCGGTGCTGCTCAGCGGCGAGCTGTGGGTCCGGGGTCAGGCCCGCGGCCACGTCTTCAGCGAGGCCGACGTCCCGGCCGCCCCGGTCGCGATCGTCCTCGGCGCCGAGGTCTACGCCGACGGCTCCCCCTCGCCGTTCCTGGCCGCCCGCCTCGACATCGCCCGGCGCCTCTACGAGACCGGCAAGGTCAAGGCCATCCTGGTCTCCGGCGACCACAGCCGCTGGGAGTACGACGAGCCCGGCTCGATGAAGGTCTACCTGATCGCCCACGGCGTCCCGGCGTCGCAGATCGCCCTGGACTACGCCGGCTTCGACACCTACGACTCGTGCGTGCGGGCCAAGCGCATCTTCGGCGTCACCTCGGCCACCATCGTCACCCAGACCTACCACCTGGACCGTGCCGTGGCTCTCTGCCGCACCGAGGGCATCACCACCAACGGCGTAGGCGACGACACCGTGAAGATCTACAAGGCCCCTTGGCGCAACTCGGTGATCCGCGAACGCGGCGCCATCGTCAAGGCCCTGGCCGACACCCTCACCCACCGCGACCCGGTCTTCCTGGGCCGCCACGAGACCACGGTCGAAGAGGCCCTGGCCCGTTAGCCCGTTTCTCCGCAACTCGCTCAACAACCGGTCAGCGTGCTTCTGGCCAGCCTAAGCCCGTCGCCAGGGAGCCCGCCATGGCCCGCGTCCACCTCTTCCACGCTGAGAACGCCTGGCGCCGCAGCAGCCACTGCACCACCCACTCGATGCCACCGAGTGGCAGAACTTCGTCGACGACGTGAAGACCGGCAACCTGCGCCTCGCCCCCTGACAATTCCGGCCGGACCACCGGGAGGTCGTACAGGGGCGCCCTCGACCGGTGCCGCCGTCTCCGTCCGGCATGGCCTGCGCGATCATGTAGTCTCCCCGCGCAAGCAGCGATGCGGCGGCAAATCAATTCCACCAACCTGTCCCACGTCTGAGGAAACAGCCGCTAAGGTGCTTGCCGAACCCTCATTCCCATCCTGCGCGGAGCGTTTGATGACCGGCGAATTGTGCCTCAGCCGCTGAGGTAGATCATTTGTGTCCACGGTCCCCTATTCCCATCGAATGATCGACTTGCCGCCCTGGGCGAATATGAGGGCATGGCCGGTTTTCGGGTAAGTACTGGACGTTCGAATCTTGGGCGTGCCATGGCGGTGACGGTCATGGTCTGCCTGGTGGTGGCGATCATGTCCTCACCGTGGCTGGTGAGCCTGGTGACGCGGGAGCCGATCGACTGGCGAGCGCTGGCCGATGTCGGCCAGGCGTACGGCGGCATCTCGGCGATTCTGTCGGCGCTGGCGCTCTGCGGCATCGCGGCGTCGCTGGTGCTGCAGTGGCGCCAAGCTCGCCTGGCCGACGCCGCGACGAGACGGGCGCAGCAGATCGAGCTGGTCAAGGTCTCGCTCAGCGATCCGGATCTCGCCTTCCCGGCCATGCCGGGCGTGCCCAGAAACGAGATGCGGCGTTGGATGGTCTTGAATCTGTGGGTGTCGCACTGGGTCATGCTTTTCCGTGAACTGGCCACCCAGGCCTACCGCGACGCCGTCAACGCAAACTCGGTCCAGGAATCCATCCCTGATGTTCCCCCCACCCCAGACGCCCGCTGAATCAGGCGCTTTGCGGTTGGTCAGGGCAGCCTTCCCGCTGAGGCCACGGCCACCGCTGCGAACACGGTCGAGAACGGGTCGAACGACTCTATCCTCCGCGAGGGCGGGCCCGATGCGACAACCCGGAAGTACTCGTCGTTGACCATCGCCTGAGACCGTCAAGCGCCCACCTCTACGGTTCCAGAGGCCATGCCTGTGCCAGTAGAGCCGTGGTATCTCACTCTCGAAGAAGTTCGTCAGATACTTGCGAACCGTTAAATTCGGCGTAAGCATCTCGCCGCATACCCTTGAGCTGTGCGTACTGCATCGTGACCTAAGCGATGACGACGAACAACGCAACGCACGAGACGATCTTCCACACAATTATCCGCAGTGCCGCTATTTGAAATCCTCGGTCCGTTCCCCCGTCGCCATTATGCCCGAGGGCGCAAGACCTTCCTGCACTCATTCGTGTTCTGACCCGCTCAGACAATCTTGCAATATGGCCGTTAGCGACCGAGCAGTCGGCAACATCGCCAAAATGACATCGCAGCGAGCGGTCATGCTAAGCGGCGAACTCCCCCGGGATCGGGCCCAAGGCGCCCGCCAGCTCGTTCCGGGAGGTCACGCCCAGCTTGGGGTAGATGTGGTACAGATGGGCGCCGATGGTCCGGTGGGAAACATACAACCGCTGGGCGATCTCGCGATTGGTCAGGCCCCGGGCGGCCAGGGCGGCGATGTGCAGCTCCTGCGGGGTGAGCAGGTCGGCGGCGTCGGAGGTGGGGGTTTCGACGCGTTCGCCGGCGGCGCGGAGGTGGGTGCGGGCGTTGTCGGCCCAGGGGGCCAGGCCGAGCGCCTCGTAGGTGTGCTGGGCGCTGCGCAGGTAGGAGCGGCTCTCGACGGCGCGGCGGCGCAGGCGCATGGAGCGGCCGAAGGCGAGCTCGAGGTGGGCCCGGCCCAGCACGGTGAGCTGCGGGTCGGCCAGCGCGTGGCGGAACGACGTGTCGTCGTCGGCCAGCACCGCCCGGGCGTAGTCGAGGCCGGTACGCAGGATCGGCGACCCCGTTCGTACGGCCACGGGGGTCATCTCGTCGATCAGCGCGGCCAGGTCGTCGCGGCGGCCGGCCAGGATCGCCGCCTCGGCCAAGGGCTGCACGAGGAGCAGGCGGAAGGCGTGGTGGTAGCTGCTGGCGCCCGGGGTGAAGACGGTGACCAGTTCCTCGTACGCCTCGTCGGGCCGGTTCTGCCCGAGCGCGGTGAACGCGCGGCACATCCGGACCAGGGCCAGCACGGGGACCGCGCCGAACGGCACCAGGACCTGCTCGGCCTGCGCGGCCAGCTGTTCGGCCGTGGTGGCGTCGCCGCGCAGGCCCGCGGCCGCCGCACCCATGGCCCGGGCGGTCGGGTCGTAGAGCGGCATCCCGGCCTCCGGGACCAGGGCGGTGATCTCGTCGGCCAGCACGGCGGCCTGGCGGACGTCGCCTTCCAGCAGCAGTTGCAGGCAGAGGCTGCTCAGGGCGTTGACGAAGTCCACCACGGACGATCCCTGGCGCATGCCGGCGACGGCCCGGGTGAGCAGCCGCCCGGCCGTCGCCATGTCGCCGCAGACCTGCGCGGCCAGGCCGAGTTCCCAGAGCTCGACCGGCTGCAGGGCGGACGAGACGGGGGTGCGGCGCAGCTGTTCGAGCACCGAGGCGGCCCGGTCGACCGGCGCGAGCATGCATTCGCTGAGGATCCGGGCGGACGAGGCCGGGCCGTCGGGTAGCCGGTCGAGGATCTCGAGCATGGCCCCGCGCAGCGGGTCGCCCTCGCCGATGCCCCAGTACAGCCGCATGGTGAGCACGCGCAGGGCGAGCACGACCTGGTCGGCGTCGGTGCCCGGCGGGAGCAGGCCCGCCTCGTCGGCGAAGTGGGTCAGCAGCAGGCTGCCCGACCAGCGGCGGTCGACCAGCACCTCCTCGTGCAGGGCGATGGCGAGCCGGGTCGGCAGGTCCAGCGGGGCCGGGTCGATCACCCCGCACAGCCGTACGACCTCGCGGTGGTCACCCATGTCGAACGCCGCGAACAAAGCGGCGGCCAGGCGTCGCTGCCGGGCCGCGTGCTCGGGGGTCAGCTCGGCCGCGCGCCGGTACATCCGGTAGGCCGCGGCCGGGTTGGCCGCCGCGTAGACGAGCTTGCCGGCCGCCTCCAGCTCGGCCGCCAGGTCCTCGTCGGGCCGGTCGGCGGCGGCCGCGCGGTGCCAGGCCCGACGGTACGGGTCGTCGCCGTTGACCTCGGCCAGCGCGCGGTGGCAGGCCCGCCGCACCGGTTCGCTCACGCCGTGCCGCATCGCCGAGCGCATCAGCGGATGCCGGAACCGGACGGCACCGAGCCGGGCCGGCGGGTCGATCAGCCGGCCGGCCACCGCCGGCTCGAGGTCGTCGGAGCCGAACGGCCCACCGATGACCAGGCCGGTCGCCGCGACCACCTCGTCCACCGCGCCTTCACCGAGCGCAGCCACGGTCAGCGCGACCCGGACGTTCTCCGGCAGGCCGGCCGCCCGGTCGGCGAACGCCTTCTCCAGCCGTTCGGTCAGCGCCAGCGATCCGTGGGCGAGCGCCTCCGGCGAGCGGGCGGCGACGGCGAACTCGGCCAGGGCGAGCGGGTTGCCCTCGGCCTCGGCCAGCACCCGGCGGCGGGTCACCGGCGGCAGGTCCGGGGCGTGCCGGCGGACGATCAGGTCGGCCGCGTCGTCGGCCAGCGGGCCCAGCGCGAGCTCGGGCAGACCGCCGCCCGCGGCCGGCGCGGACTCGTCGTCCCGGTACGCGCCGAGCAGCGCCACCCGGTCGGCGCCGAGCCGGCGCCCGAGGAAGGCCAGCACGCTCGCGCTGGCCGTGTCGGCCCAGTGCAGGTCGTCCGCGATGATCAGCACCGGCTGCTGCTCGGCCAGCGTCGTGATCCGGTCGAGCAGCTCCCGTCCCACGACGAAGGGGCTCTCCTCGGCCACCGGGCCGACCATCTGCGTCACGAGGGCGAACGACAGGACGTACTCCTCCTGGGCCGCCGCCCCGCGAAGCACCAGGAAGCCGTCGGCCTGCGCGGCCCGATCCAGCACGGCGGTCTTGCCGATGCCGGCCGGCCCGTGCAGCACCAGCGCCCCGCCCGACCCGGCCGCGGCGCCGTCCAGCAGCGCCCGCACGGCGGCGACCACGTCGTCCCGTCCGACCAGCGTGTCCCCCACCCGCCGGACTGTAGTGCAAACAGCGATCAGACGATCTCGACCGGCGTTCCCGATCCCGGCCGGTGGAAGATGTCGGCGGCGCTGCCCCCGCGGTGCAGAAGCTCGTAGAACGGCCGCCCCCAGCCGGAGCTGCCGGGCGCGAAGGACATCTCGCCGGCGGGCACGGCGAAAACCCCGTCGCTGACGACGGCCTGGGCGGTCACGTCACCGATCCGCAGCCGTACGGAGGTGCCGACGGGCGCCGGAGCCTCGACGTACGACGTCTTCAGGTTGCCGTAGCCGTCGGTGTAGACCACGGCGTTCGCCGGCGGCGGCGGAACCGGCAACTCGTCACCGAGCACGTCCTCGCCGCGGGCCAGGGCGGCCACGGCCCCGGGAAAGACGTCCCGGGAACGGAACTGCGACCCGGCGTCGGGCACCGCCACGGCCCGTACGGCCACGCCCTCCGCCGCCAGGAAGGAGAGCGACGCCCCCGAGGCCACCCCGACCACCAGCACCCCCGAGTCGAGCCGGGCCGCGGCCAGCGGCTCCCCCGCGTTGTCGGCCCGCGCCTCGTCCTCGTCCGCCCGCGGCGCCACGTTGGCGTAGACGATCCGGTCGGCCGGCCCGTCCCCGAACGCCAGCTGGGCCACGCAGAACCCGGCGCTCACGGTGTCGAACGCCGGTACCGGCACCGCGCTCACCTCGGCCTCCGGCAGCAGCCGGGCGAACCGCTGCCGCACCTCCGCGAACGCCAGATCCCCGAGCCCGTAATCAGCCACCACCGTGATCAGCATGTTCGCAGCGTAACGGCCCGAGCCGATGGCGTGACCGCGGTCGACCGTGATCCGGCCGCCGTCATTCCCCGACCGTGCCGTCCAGCAGCTCGCGCACCGCGTCCGCGTGCCCCGCGTGGCGGGCCGTCTCATTGATCAGGTGCAGCAACACGAAGCGCAGGTCGTATTCGCCGTCCGGCGACCGTGCCGCGAGGTCGCCCAGGGCACGCACCGCGTCGCCGGTCGCCACAGCCCGTTCCCGGTATGCGGCAACCGCCTCGTCGATGGTGACGCCCGTGGCTTCGTACTCCCCGGGGTCCTTGAAGGTCGAGCCGCCGAGCAGGACGCCGTCGATCCAGCGCCGCTCGACGCCGGTCAGGTGGTTGACCAGACCGGCCAACGGGAGCAATTTGCCGTCCGGCCGCCAGTGGGCCTGCTCGTCGGTGACCCCGAGGGCCTTGCGCAGCACCGCGCCGCGCAGGAAGTCGAGCCAGCGCAGCTGAAGCTCGATCTCGCCGGTAGGAAAGGGAGGTGAAGGGAACGTCACGTCCTCCAGGGCCGTCATTCGTGACAGGGTAGGGCCATGGCGGATGGATCACTGCGCAAGCTGGGTTTTCTGACGATCGGGCTCTTCGACGGGGCCGACCCGCGGCCGGGGCACGAGACCACCCTGGAGATCATCAAGCGGGGTGAGGACCTCGGGTTCGACAGCGCCTGGGTGCGGCACCGCCACCTGCAGTACGGGATCTCGTCGCCGGTCGCCGTGCTGGCCGCGGCCTCGCAGCGTACGTCCCGGATCGAGCTCGGCACCGCCGTCATCCCGCTCGGCTGGGAGAACCCGCTGCGCCTGGCCGAGGATCTGGCCACCGTCGACATCCTCTCCGGCGGCCGGCTCAACCCGGGCGTCAGCGTCGGCCCGCCGATGAACTACGACAAGGTGAAGCCGGCCCTCTACCCCGACCACGACGAGGACTTCAGCTACGCGCGGGTCGAGCGCCTGCTCGGCTTCGTCGCGGGTGAGCCGGCCACCGACTTCGAGGGCACCCAGGGCTTCGAGGTGTTCTCGCCCCGGGTCGAGCCGCACTCCCCGGGCCTGCGCGACCGCATGTGGTACGGCGGGGCCAGCCTCCGCTCCGCGCAATGGGCCGGCGAGCACCGGATGAACTTCCTGACCAGCAGCGTCGTCAAGGCCGAGGACGGCACGGACTTCGCCGAGATCCAGCTCTCGCACGTGCGCGCCTTCCGCGCGGCCAACCCCACGGGCCGCGTCTCGCAGGGCCTGGTCGTCATTCCCACGGACTCCGCGTCCCAGGAGCAAAAGGCCAAATACCGGGCGTACGTCGACAAGCGCACTCCCCGCACTTTGGAGCCCCAGGGTCCGGCGCGAATGCTGTTCTCGCGCGACTACCTCGGCTCCTCGGCCGAGATCGCCGAGCAGTTGCACGCCCACGCCGCGTACCGCGAGATCGACGAGGTGGCGTTCGCCCTGCCGTTCAGCTTCGAGCACGAGGACTACGTCCAGATCCTCACCGACATCGCCACCAAGCTGGGCCCGGCGCTCGGATGGAGGAGTTAACACCACCTTGAAGACGGGGGTCGGCGGGAGGGTTTTCGGGCCGGCGGAAAAATAGCGTCATCGGCATGACGACGATGACGATGACGGGGGCCGCCGTCGCGCTGGAGGGGATCAGCCGGGTCTACGGGCGCGGTCCCGCCGCGGTCCGGGCCGTCGACGATGTGACCCTCGAATTCCCCCGTGGGGGCTGGACGGCCGTGATGGGCCCGTCCGGCTCCGGCAAGTCCACTCTGCTGCATTGCGCCGCGGGCCTGGAACGGGTCGACAGCGGCCGGGTGCTGATCGGCGACACCGATATCACGACCGCCGGGGACGGGCAGTTGACCTCGCTGCGCCGGACCCGGGTCGGCTTCGTGTTCCAGAGCTTCAACCTGATCGGCTCGCTGACCGCCGAGCAGAACGTGGCCCTGCCGCTGCGCCTGGCCGGTCGCCGGCCCTCGCGGGCGCAGGTGCGGGCCACGCTCGACGCGGTCGGGCTGACCGACCGGGCCCGGCACAAGCCGCGCGAGCTCTCCGGCGGCCAGCAGCAGCGGGTGGCGATCGCCCGGGCCATGGTGACCCGGCCCGAGGTGCTCTTCGCCGACGAGCCGACCGGCGCGCTGGACTCCACCGCGGCCCGGACCGTGCTCGATCTGCTGCGGGCGATGGCCGACGCCGGCCAGAGCATCGTGATGGTCACCCACGACCCCGGGGCCGCGTCGCGGGCCGACGCCGTGGTCTTCCTGCGCGACGGCCGGGTGGTCGACCGGCTGGCCGGCGCGAGCACCCGCGCGGTCGCCGACCGCCTGGCCGCTTGGGAGCGCTGACATGGCCTGGCGGAGTTTGGCCGAGCGCGTGAGCTCAGCCTTTAGTCTGGCTTTGGGTGGCGGGCGGGGCGGTCGGATGGTCTTGGGCGCGCTGCTGTCGGTCACCCTCGGGGTGGCGCTCGTGCAATCGTCGCTGCTGCTGCTCATCACGGCCGCGCTGCTCGACCCGCCGGCCGGTTACAGCGCGGCCCAGCGGATGGAGTTCGCCGACGGCACGGCGGCCGCGGTGTCCATGCTCGGCGTCGTGCTGGGCGGGGCGGTGTTCCTGGCCGGCTTCATCATCAGCTCGACGTTCGCCTTCACCGTCGACCAGCGCCGCCGCGATCTCGCCCTGCTGCGCCTGGTCGGCGCCAGCCGCGGCCAGCTGCGCCGGATGCTGCTCGGCGAGGCCCTGCTGCTCGGTACGTTCGGCGCGCTGCTGGGCATCCCGGCCGGCCTCGCGGTGATGAACTTCCAGGCCTGGCTCATGCGCGAGTTCGACTTCGTGCCGCCGGGCTTCGCCGGCGAGTGGCGGCCGTGGATCCTCGGGGTCTCGTTCGGTACGGGGATCCTGCTCGCCGTGGCTGGTGTCCTGGTCGCCGCCCGCCGCGCGTCCCGGGTCCGCCCCCTGGAAGCCCTGCGCGAGACCGGCGCCGCGGCCCGCGTGATGAGCTGGAGCCGCGCCCTGATCGGCCTGCTCTTCCTCGGCGGCGCCCTCGCCCTGATCATCATCGCCCCGCACGGCGGCCCGGCCGGCGGCATGGCGATGGCCATGAACGTCCCGATCCCGGCCGCGGTGGCCGTGGTCGCCTTCGCCCCGCTGCTGGTCCCGCTGATCGCCCGCCTGGTCCCCGTCACCGGCCCCGGCGGCCTGGCCCGGGCCAACCTGCGCGACGCCCGCCGCCGCTCGGCCTCGGTCGCCGCCCCGATGATCGTGCTGGTCGCCCTGATCGTCGGCAACGTCGGCGCCGGCGCCTCCTTCACCACTTCAGGCGTACGCGAGTTGGCCGCCCAGACCCACGCCGACCTGGTCGTCGAGTCCACCGGCCCCGCCACCCTCACGGGGGATCCCGCCACCCCGGCGCTGCAGCCCGGCACCGCCCCTCGCGGCGCTTCCACAACTCAGCCCGGCGCCGCCCCTGCCGACGCTTCCACGCCTCCGCCCCACGCCGCCTCCACAACCAAGCCCGGAATCGCGTTTCGGGACTCGCCCGGCGTCGCTGCGGTCTCGACCGAGACCGAGCTGCCGGCGGAGATCACCACCGGGTCCGGCGAGGACGAAGAAACCGAGGTGGTCCGCCTCCTGGTGATCGACTCCGCGGCGTACAACCAAGCGCACGGCACCTCCCTGCCCGGCCTGACCGGCCGAGAGGTCGCCGCCGGTCCCGGCGGTGACACCCCCACCAAGGGCATCGTCCGGCTGCGCCTGCCGTCCCGTGATCTCGGCGAGGTGCCGGTGGTGGCCAGCGTGCCGGCCGCCATGAGCGGCGGTGCCAATCTCCTCGTTCCGGCCGGCCTGATCCGCGCGGCCGAGCTGGCCGAAGCCCCCACCCGCTCCTTCGTGACCCTGGCCCCCGGCGCCGACCGGGCCGACACCCAGGCCGCCCTGGCCAAGATCGGGACTGTCTCGACCCTCGACCACTGGCTGCGGGCCGACGCCGAGGCCGCCAACTCCACCAACGAGAAGATCATGCTGATCGTCCTGGGCCTGGGTGGCCTCTACGCCCTGATCGGCGTCGTCAACTCGATAGTCATCGGCGCCGCCACCCGGCGGCGCGAGTTCGCCGAGGCCCGCGTCACGGGCATGACCCGCGCCCAGGTCGTGCGATCGGCGCTCGTGGAGGCGTACGCCGTGACGGTCTCCGCCCTGCTCCTCGGCGGGGTGGCCGCCGGCGCCACCCTCATCGCCGTCCTGACCACCACCAAGTCCGTGACCGGCACCGCCACCCTGGATCTCCCATGGACCCTGATCGCCGCGGTGACCGCACTCACTCTGCTCGTCACCGCAACGACGACGCTGATCACCTCGCTGTCGGCCACCCGCCCGCAGCCGGTGACTCAGCTGAGGGCCGCATAGCCTTCAAGCCCGCCGTCCAAGATCCGCCGCAGATCTTGAACGGCCGCTGATCTAGGGGAGCTTGAGGACGTCGGCGATCACCGAGCCGTCGTCGGTGAGGCGGATGGGTGCCGGGCTGTCATAAACGACCAGCACTCGATCGTCGCCGACCAGGCTCAGGCCCTCGGCGTGGTCGTCGCCCTCGCCGTAGGTCAGCTCCAGAACCCGGCTGATCAGGTCGGAGCGGACGATGACCGGTTCCTCGGCCACGGCCGCGCCGTGCCAGCGGTAGATGCGGACGGGCCCGTCGAGGTCCATGGTCGGGCCGGCCAGGATCAGCAGGTCGTCGCCCTGGGGGCACATGTCGCGCACACCCAGGCCGTCCAGGTCGAGGACGTGTTTGCGGTAGAGCCTGCCGTCCGCGAACGGGGTGAGGCGCAGACGGTCGGGTTCGTCGTGGTCCACGTACGGCCGCAGCTCCAGCACGAAGGCCCAGCCGCGCAGGACCGGGCCCCGCAGACCCAGGTAGACGCGGTCGCCGCGGACGGCGATGCCCTCGATGTCGAGGCCGTTGTCCTTGCCGGGGATGTCGAGGAACGGGCCCAGGTGTTCGTCGTGGCGCAGCAGGGTGCGCAGGGCGTCCCGCTTGCCGAGGGCGGCCGCCCGGTGGCGGATCCCGTCGACGGTGACCTCGCGGACGGGGGTGGGCAGGCCGTCGACGTCGACGACCGGGAGCCGTACGAGGATCTGGCGGTTGTCCTGGCCTTCGACGCGGGCCAGCCGTTTGAGCGCCTTCGCGCCCTCGTGCCGTTCCTTGATCTGCTTGCGGCGCAGGCTGTGCGAGCCGATCGCCCACAGGAACTGCCCGGTGCGGGCCAGGCCCTCGACGTCGGCTTCCTCGTCGGCGTCGACGCCGGGCAGGTCGACGAAGTCGGCCAGGCGGAAGCTGCGCTCGTCACCGAAGTCGGTCGGCTGGGCGGGGTCGTCCACGGTGAGGCGTTCGAGGGTCGCCGTCTCGTCGCCGGCGATCCACAGGACCGGCCCGTCGAGCCGCACGGCCGACAGGTTGGTGTGCGTCGCGGCCGATCGGGACGCGTCCCCGAACCGCAGGCGCACGGTGTGTTCCAAGGTCATGCCGTCATCGTCGCACCGGACGGCAATCAGGGGGACGGCTTAGGGGCACTCACCGGGCTGCGGTTTCCGCTGCGGTCGTACGCCCGCACGCCGAAGAACACGTTGTCCTTGGAGAGATCGATCGTGACCGTGTTCACCTGGCCCACGTCGCGGCTGTGCTGCCAGTCGGGGGCCGTGGTCTCGCGCCACACGACCTCGTAGCCGGCCAGGTCGGGTTCGGTCCCGGGCTGCCAGCGCAACGTCGTCGCGTTGGTCAGCTGCGTGGTGTCGATGACCACGCCCTTCGGGGTGCCGGGGGCCTGGGCCAGCGACCACACCACGGCCGCGTTGGTGCGGGCGACGCGGGCGATGTAGTCGAAGTCGCAGAATTCGATGAGGTCGCCGTACTGGGTGCCGTTCTCGACGCGTACGTCCTGATGCTCGTGGGCGAAGTTCTCCCGCGGCTCCGTGAAGCGGGCCGCCGGGTAGCCGCGGAGCAGGAACGAGATGTGGTCGCTGCCCCGCAGGTAGCGGTCGCGCCGCCAGATGACCCGGACGTCCAGGTCGGTCCGGAGCCGGTCCACGAACCGCCCCAGCTGCCGGGACGGCCCGTCGTTCTCGCCGCCCACGCTGAGCCGGGTCGTCGCCTCGGCCGGTGTCTCGGAGGTGGGTACGCCTTCGACGAACAGCCGCACCTGGCGGTTTTTCGGTGCCGTGCCGTCGTGGGCGTCACCCGTCCCGACGATGTCGTTGCTGAACATGGCCTGGATGTCGGCCCCACGGTCCTTGTAGACCTGCGCCATGTGGTCGGAGCCGTAGAGTCCCTGCTCCTCCCCGGCCACCGCGGCGAAGACGAGCGTCGCCTCCGGCCGCCGCCGCGCGAACACCCGGGCCAACTCCATGATCACCGCCACCCCGGACGCGTCGTCGTCGGCGCCGGGCGCGTCGGCGGTGGCGTTCATGACGTCGGTCACCCGCGAGTCGTAGTGGCCGGTCACCACGTAGAGGCGCTCCGGGGTGACCGTGCCCGGCACCGTCGCGATCACGTTGGTGATCCGCGTCGGCTGCGGCACGCGCGGCGACACCGGCTGCACGAACGACTGCAGCTCGACCGTCATGGGCGTCCCCCGGGCGTACCGCTGCAGCTCCGCGAAGATCCAGTCGCGCGCCGCCCCGATCCCGCGCGCGGGGTCGTCCTGCACGGAGAGCGTGTGCCGCGTACCGAAGGAGACCAGACGCCGGACGACGGCCTCGACCCGCCGGGGGCTGATCTCCTGAAGGATCTGCCTCAGCTCGGGCGGGCTCGCGGCTTTGGCCTCACCCGCCGCCCACGGAGCGGCCACGGCGGCCGCGGACACCGACAGGAACGTACGCCTCGTCGACTTGGCCATGGGCTCCACTCTCACCCAGGTAGCGACAGATGTCTATCTTTGTTTTCCGGGTAAAGGAGGCCGCATGCATGTCGACCTTGATGAGGCGCGACCGGCGTTCCTGGGCCAGCTGGATCTCCTCCTGGCCGTCGCGACCGGGCTCACCGACCGCGACCTGCTCGCCCCGAGCCGCTGCACCGGCTGGACCGTGTCCGAGGCGCTCGTCCACGTCCACATGGGCTTGCAGGAGATGCTGCTCGGCTGCGTGTCCTCCACCGACGCGCCCCCGGACACCGACGCCGCCTCCTACTGGCGCGATTTCTCCCCCTCGGAGACCGACTTCGCCGGGGTCCAGTTCGTCCGGCGGCTGGCCGCCGCCTACCATCGCCCGTCCGGCTTGCTGCCTCACCTCACGCCGACAACCGAGGGCGTACGCGCTGCCGTGCGCACCCTGACCCCGCCGGCCGTCCGCTTCCAGGGCCACGTCCTGCCGTACGCCGACTTCCTGGCCACCTGGGCCGTCGAACTGGCCGTGCACCACCTCGACATCACGTCGGCCCCCGCCCACCCACCGGCCCTGCACCTGGGCCGCCGCACCATCGAGGCCCTCGCCGGCACTCCCCTGCCACCCACCTGGTCCGACGAGACCGTGGTCCTGCTCGGCACCGGCCGCGAGTCCCCCACGCCGGCCCAACGCCCCGCAGCAGCCGCCTTGCCAGTCCTCGGCTGACGCCGAAACATCGCCAGATTGCACGTCGCCTCGTGGGGCCCGCCCGACGCCGACCCTGACCCGGTGGACGTGGTCCAACCCTTCGGGCGCACCTCTTCCCGACGTGACTCGCCGGGGCCGCCGTCCTGACCGGAAGCGGGCCGTCAGACGCCATGCCGGTCTACCCGCCCTGGGCTGACACCCACCGGTAGACCTGCCCGTCCCGCAGCTCGCACGAAGCGGGCGGCCCGGGCACCGGCCCCTCCTCAAGCCGGACGAGAACCTTGTTGCGCCCGCGCAGCGTCGAGCCACCCTCGGTCCAGTGCAGATACGGATGCAGGAGCCGTACGAGCTCGTCCCGATCCCACCGCCCGACCGCCTCAAGCACGTCAGCAATCACCCGATCCACAGCCGCAGCATCCCACCTTCACCCGCCGAGTCGCGGCCCCAGCCGCTGCCTTCCTCGCCGCCGCCCGCCCCGCTCCCGCACCGCGCCTTGCCTCGCCGCCACCACCGCTCCGCCGCCGCCCTCGCTCACCGATGCCCCTCACTCACCCGCGCCCCTCACTCACCCGCGCCCCTCACTCACCCGCACCCCTCACTCACCCGCACCCCTCGGCTCGCCGCTGCCCCTCCGCTGGCCACTCCCCCTTGGCCCGCCAGTGCCCCTCCGCTCGCCACTACCCCTTGGCTCACCGCGGGCGGCTTCTGCCGCCGGTTTGCGGAGCGGGCCGTTCCGGCGGGCTTCGTGGCGGCATGATCGAGGCATGCCAGTGATCCGGCTGATGGCTGGCTACGGGGCGTTTCCGCTGTGGGGGCCGGACGGCATGATCGCGCCGGATGAGCTGGCGCCGGCACCTCCGCTGGTGGCGAGGCTGGAGCGCTGGGCCGATCGGCATGACCGGGAGCTCGGGCCGGGATTCGAGTGGTCCTCCGAGGAGGCGCGGCTCGCCTTCATCGCCGAAGGTCGGCAATTGCTCGCATTACTTCGCCGCGAGCTCGGTGACTCCTTCGACATCACCTTCGTCGACCACTACTGAGAGTGGTTGCAGTGCGGTAACGCTACGCGCTTTTGCTTTCGGTCGCCTGGTCGACCCTTCCGGTTGCGCAAGCCCCGATGGCATCGAGAACAGTGACTCTCCGATGTCGATGCCGGGGCGGCTCACCTTGCGTACGACGGTGTCTCTCACCGACCGTCGCAGGCTTGGGAGCAGGGATTTTCGTGCGCAGGCGCGTTCTTGTTTCGCCCTGGCGGCCGAACCAGGATCGACACCGACCCCGGAAAGATCCTCGTTGCCGCGAGGACCGGAGCCGCTGGAGGCCATTCTTCATGACCGTCGCAACTGTGCCGAACGTTCCGCCCGATCCTACCGGCGCCGCCACCCCGCAAGAGCTGGGCCGGCGACTCCGGGCTCTGATGACACAGCGTAGGTGTTCAGTGGACGCCGTGGTGCGCCGCAGCAGTTTGGCGGGCACCCCGATCTCCCGCGCCACCGCGCACAACTTGATCGCCGCCAGGGGCCATTCGCGCCGCGACACCCTGCTGGCTTTCCTGCGCGGTTGCCAGGTCCCCCCACGGGAGCAGATCCGCTGGCTGATCGCCTACGACCAGATCTTCCCCGACGGCCGTCGCCCGGCCCCCAGCTGAGCGCGTCCCGGCGGCCCGGTGGCGGCCACCCTGCCGCCGGGACGTGCTCACCCCACCACCGCAAAGCACCAGCTCCCCCAGCGGCTGCCGCACATGGCAGCCACCGGGTGAGGTAGACCCCGCTCCCCAGCTGCTCATCGCGACGCAGCCGCCGAGCGAACCCGAAACCAGCCCGCCCAACGGCTCGTTGCCAAGCAACCGCCGGGCGGCGCCGAAGACCAGCCCGCCCAACGGCTCGTTGCCAAGCAAACCGCCGGGCGGCGCCGAAGACCAGCTCGCCCGGCGGCGCGCTGAAAGAGAGCCCTGGCGTTCCGCCCACGGCGGCGGGTGGAACGCCAGGGCTTCTCGCGTTCGCGAGCGCCCTCAGCCGCCGGCCACGCCCCCATGAGCACCCAGCCCGGCCGAGAAGAATTTGCCGCGGCCCTGGCTGAGCGCGCCGGGGGCCGGGGCGGTGGTGGAGGGCCAGGGTAAGGCGCAGGACAGCCAAGGCTGTCGACCGGGCGGCGACCGTGATGATGCTCCAGAAGATGTCGGGGGTCCAGAGGTGGATCTAGGGCAGGGAGTAGCCCATGGCGGCCGGTAGGGCGGCAACGGCCAGCGCGGCCACGGCCATCCAGGCGGTGGCCCACCAGAAGGGGGCGCGGCCGGAACGGCGTACGGCCGAATTGATGAAGGTCAGCGCGAGCAGACCGGCCAGGGCGACCAGGACTGAGAGAGTGCCGCGGATCAGCGGATCCGGCGGCGGGGCCGCGTGGGGTGAGTGACCCAGGGCCAGGCGGGTGATGGTGAAGCCGATGGAGGCCAGGCGGGCGTCCAGGGCGGGGCTGTAGCTGCCGGCGAGGACGATGACGCCGAGGCCGGCGCTGGGGACCAGGATCAGGTGGGCCCAGAAGCCGGGGGTGGCGCCGGCGTGCCGGACGATGCGGGTGCCGTCGAGGTCGGTGTCGCGCCAGCCCAGGCCGTAGCCGACGTCGGTCTGGGCGGTCTGCATCTGGCCGAGGGTCGCGGGCTTGAGTAAACCCTGGCCGCCGTCGAGGTGGGCCATGGCGAAGCGGGTCATGTCGTCGAGCGAGGCGGTGACGTAGCCGTACGGCAGGCCGGACGTGTCGTACGGTGCTCGACCATGGCGCCCAGGACCATGTAGTTGGCGTCGCTGTACTCGGTCGGTCCGAGCCGGACCCCGTCCAGGTCGCGGACGGAGCGGGCCAGGTCGGTGCGGGAGGCCCACCGCGGCAGGCCGCTGGTGTGGGTGAGCAGCTGGCGCACGGTGATCCGGTCGAACGCGAACCACGGCAGGTGCCGGCACACCAGTTCGTCGAGGGCGATCCGGCCCCGCTCCCGCGACATCCTCGCCGATCAGCTGCGGTGGATCTTCCCCGGCGTCTGCCATCATCGGCGCGGAGCGAGTCAGTGATACCGGCGCATACCGGCCAGGCGGGCGGTCCGCCAGATCACCTCGGCCCGGATGGTGGCCTGTTGGATCGCCGGCCCGGGTTTGCGGGGCAGGGCCGTGACGATCAGCCTGCTCGCGAGCGTCGCCAGCGGGCTCTCGGCCTGCGGATCCTTCTCGGGCACGATGACGCCCAGGTAGGCACGGCGCAGCGTGCGCGGCGCGATGACCGCGATCATCCGATGGAGATGGTGTTCCTGGGCCACGATCGCGACGGGCCGGGCGTCGCCGAAGTGGCCTTCGAGTTCGGCCCGCAGGAAGTTCGTCACGGTGTCGATCGACTCGCGCTCGGCCCGGACCGCATCGGCCGGGACGCCCCGTCGCAGCAGCTCGCGCCGCATCAGCTCGGCCTCGGGCACACCGCGGTAGGTGCGGTCGGGCGCGTCATCGGAACGCCACGGCGTGCCCTTCTGGTCGATCGGGGATTTGTAACCCGAACAGACGACTCGCCCCTGCGCCCGCCGCACCACTCGATCGAACAGGGCCTGGGCGACGGCCACGCGATCGAGCGCGCCGGCGGTGAGCCCGCAACCCGTGTGATCCCGCCCCCGCCCCGGCACCAGCACGTGGGCGACGTCGTCGAGCCCCAGACCGGCTGTCCCGGCCACCATCCGGAAATCACCGGGCGCGTCCTTCATAGATCTCCTTGAGGCGGCCCTGCAGGTGATGATGGCGGAACGTGTAGTGGTTGCCATTCTGCCGCAGGATGCCGGTCTCATGGCATTCCTGAAGGAAGCGCGTGTAGGCCCACGGAAGACGGTCGCGGAGGGACAGCCAGATGTGCGCGGCCTTGTAACACGACCACTGGTTCCAGAAGAAGAACGCGGCGACCGCGCCGACCGGAGCCAGGACCGTTCCCCACAGGCCGCCCGGCGGATCGTAGAGCGCGGCGTACACCAGGTAACCCAGGACGAAGACCGCATGGCCCAGGATCAGCATGCCCACCCCCGACCGGCGGTCGCTGCGGATGACGGCCAGCGGATGAACGGTGCGGGCGCCGGTTGACGCGTCCAGCCGGGGAAGCGCGCGCAACACCCGGACCGAGAGGCGGCCTCCGGCGTAACCGAGGGAGCCGGCGATGACGGTCGCCGTCACCAGCGCCGCCGTGAACTGACTGCGGGTGACGCCGAGCCACGGATCCCAGGATCGCTCCACCAGCCACCACACCAGCAGACAGACGGCGTACGAGACGGCCGACAGCCCCAGCCCCTGCCCGAGCCCGCGGAGATGGTCGCGGAGCCTTCCGTCCTTGGGGATCTTGGGCGGACGGCGGGCGCCGTCGCGGGTCAGGAGGAAACCCACGCGGGCCGGATCGTCGGGCGCCTTCCACCGGCCGATGGAGTAACCCCGCGCGTAGCCGAACCCGAAGACCACCCCACCGGTCAGGAACATGGTCATCGCCCCGGTCGGCGCCGGTGACACCGGTCCGGCGAGTGCTGCGATCACGCTGAGCGGCACGACGGCGGCGAGCGCGAGCCGGTACAGCGGGGCGTACCCGCGCAGCTGCCAGAACGCGATGGTCCGGTGGGTGGCGCGATGGGCCAGGTAGCCCAGCCAGTGCTCGGCCTCCGCGGCGACGAAACGCGCCGGCGTCCGGCGTTCGAAGACGGCGGGTACCAACTGGCCGAGCAGATGCGCCTCGACGGCCTGGGCGTCGGGCAGACCGCAGAGTTCGTCCATCACCGCCACGGCGCGCCGGCCCGAGCCGGCGTAGATCGTCTTCATCAGCCAGGCGTTCAGCGGCGACGACAACGCGGCCCGAACGGCCGCCGCGTCGTCGGCCTGGAGCCGGGCGGCGACCTGTTTCCATGGTTGCCGCACCGTGGCGGGGACGGCCAGCAGGTAGCGCCGGACCTCGGCCGCGGTGACCGGGGCGAGCGTGATGACTTCGGCGTTCGGCATGGCCAAATCGAGATCGCCGCTGTTCTCCTCCGTCCGGATGCCGGTCAGCACCGCGGGACGTCCTTCGGTGAAGCGGCGCAGCGCGGAGGACGCCCGGCGATGACAGGCCGGGTCCAGCTCGTCGAAGCCGTCGAAGAACGGCACCAGGCGGCCGGCGGCGAGGTCCTCCACCGCTCGCTTGTGCTTCTCTCCGAGTAACCCGTACTGGTCCCGCAGGACCGAGGAAAGCCAGGTTTCGAGGCCCTCGCGGATGGGATCCCAGGAGTGCAGCCGGAAAAGAACCGGCTGGATGTCGAGCAGGGCCATCAGCCGGACGGCGAGAGTCGTCTTGCCCGATTGGGAGGCGCCCACGATGACCAACTGCCCACCCGCGGCGAGGTGCTCGGCGAGATCGTCCTCGTTCCGGAAGCGCCGCCGGGCCCACGGCACCCGCATGAGACCGAGGTCGGCGAGCGCCGTCAGCTCGTTCTTCGCGACGTCGGCGAGTTCGGTCGTGTGCGCATCGGGGTCCCCGGCCGGCGCGGTCGCGGTGTCGCGCGATCGGGCCAGGTAGGTCGCGCCGACGGTGATCAGCGCGGCGACACCGCCGACGCTGCTCGCGATCTTGTCGGCCCGGTCCAGGTCGAGGAGCGTGAAGCAGACGATCAGCCCGGCCAGGACGATGACGAAGGTCAGGAGCAGGACCCGAACCCAACCACGACCGAGCACGACAGCCGCTCTCCTTCGCCCGCCGAGTGAAGTGAGGAGTCCTCACTGTACAAACGGCTGCCTCGCCGCCGCCCCGGTGCGGCGGCGGCGAGGCCGGACGATCAGGCGCCGCGGAGGGTGGCTCCGAAACGCGAAGCGGCCGCGGCCACGGCGGCGTCCCGGGCGGCCAGGGTCTCCTCCGAGGTGAGGGTGCGGTCGGGGGCGCGGAAGGTCAGCTTGTAGGCCAGCGACTTCTTGCCCTCGCCGAGCTGCTCCGACTCGTACAGGTCGAAGAGGGACACCGACTCGAGCAGCTCGCCCGCGCCCTCCGCGAGCGCGGCCTCCAGGGAGGCCGCGGGGGTCGTGGCGTCGACGATCAGGGCCACGTCGATCAGCGCGGGCGGGAACGACGAGATCTTCCGGGCCTGGGTGACCGGAGCCGCGGGCAGGGCGTCAAGGTCAAGTTCCATGGCGGCGGTACGCTTCGGCAGCTCGAACGCCGACACGACGGCCGGGTGGAGCTCGCCGGCGTGACCGACCACCGCACCGTCCACCGAGATCGCCGCGCAGCGGCCCGGGTGCCACGGGGCCAGCTCGGCCGCCGCCACGCTCACCCGGTCGGCGGTGATGCCCGCGGCCGACAGCGCGATGCGGGCCGCCTCGATCGCGTCGGCCCACGACGCCTCCCGGCCGGCGCCCCACCAGCCGGCGGGCGCGATGTCCCCGGTCACGGCCGCGGCGAGGTGCCACGGCTGCTTCGGGACGATCGCGTTCGCGGCTTGCCACTCGTCGTCGCCGGGCCGGCGGTCGACGCCCATGGCCGGCGGCGCGGTGGTCGCCAGCGTCGGGAGGAAGACCAGGCCTGCCTCGAAGATCGCCAGGTCGCGGTGGCCGCGGCCCAGGTTGCGCTTGAGCGTGCCGAGCAGGGTCGGCAGCAGCGACGTGCGCAGCAGCGGCTCCTGCTCGGAGAGCGGGTTGGTCAGCCGCACCGCGCTGCGCCGCGGGTCGTCGGCGTCGTAGCCGAGCTGGTCGGCCGCGCCCGGCGCCACGAACGGGTAGGACAGCACCTCGACGTACCCGTTCTCGGCCAGCGCCCGGCCCACCGAGCGCCGCCGCCGCTGGGCGGGTGTGATGCCGCTGCCGCCGCGGGCCGGCGGCAGGATGCTGGGGATGTCGTTGTACCCGCCGAGGCGGGCCACCTCCTCCACCAGGTCGATCGGCGCCAGCAGGTCGGGCCGCCAGGACGGCGGGGTGACCTCCAGCGGCGCCACTCCGGTGACCTGGCAGCCGACGCGACCGAGAAGATCGACGACGTCCGATGAGGAGTACGCGAGGCCGATCCGCTGCGCCGGCAGCGCGGGATCCAAGGAAATGGTCGCGGGCGCGACCACGTGGTCGATGTCGAGCACGAGCGGGTCCACGGTGCCGCCGGCGTATTCCGTCAAGATCGACACGGCGCGTTCCAAAGCGACCAGGGTGAGCTGCGGGTCGACCCCGCGCTCCCACCGCTTGGCGGCCTCGCTGAACAGCTTGTGCCGGCGGGCCGTGCGCCCGACCATCACCGGATCCCAGTGGGCCGCCTCGAGCAGCACGTCCACCGTGTCCGGCTGCCACTCGCTGGTCTCGCCGCCCATGACCGCAGCCAGCGAGATCGGACCGGTGTCGTCGCAGATCACCATGTCCTCGGCGTCGAGCACGCGGGCCACGCCGTCCAGGGTGGTCAGCTTCTCCCCGGCCCGGGCCCGGCGCACGACGAGGCCGCCGTTGAGCCGGTTGAGGTCGAAGACGTGCATCGGCTGGCCGAGCTCGAGCATCAGGTAGTTGGTGATGTCGACCGGCAGTGAGATCGTCCGGATGCCGGCCGCCACGAGCCGCTTCTGCATCCAGTCGGGCGACGCGGCGTTCGGGTCGATCCCGCGCACGACGCGCGCCGAGAACCGGTCGCACCCGACGATGTCCTCGATGGTGACGGGGTAGGGAGAGTCCGAAGTGGGCGCGGCGAAGTCGACCGCAGCCGGATCGGTGTAGGCCGCCGAGAACGCGTACGACAGCTCGCGGGCCAGGCCGCGCAGGCTCATCTCGTACCCCCGGTCCGGGGTGATCTCGACCTCGACCAGCACGTCGTCCAGGCCCACGGCCGGGCGGGCGTCGGTGCCGGGCGTGGCCGAGCCGGCGGGCAGCACGATGATGCCCGAGTGGTCGCCGCTGAGCCCGAGCTCGGCGGCCGAGCAGATCATGCCGTTCGAGTTGCGGCCGTAGGTCTTCCGGGCGCCGATCTTGAAGCCGCCGGGCAGCTCGCCACCGGGCAGGATCACCACGACGAGGTCGCCCTCGGCGAAGTTCCGCGCCCCGCAGACGATCTCCTGCGGAGCGTCGCGGCCGACGTCCACCGTGGTGAACCGGATCGGCTTCTTGAACCCGGTCAGCTCCTCGATCGTCAGCACCCGGCCCACGACCAGGTCGCCCTTGATCGTCGCGGACTGGTCGACGATCGACTCGACCTCCATGCCCAGGTTGGTCAGGGCGGAGTCCAGCTGAGCGGCGGTGAGGTCCGCGGGCAGCTCGACGTGCTCGCGCAGCCAGGAGAGCGTGGTCTTCATCGCGTCAGACCTCCATTCCGAAGTTCGTGGTGAAGCGGACGTCGCCCTCGACCATGTCGCGCATGTCGCTGACGCCGTTGCGGAACATCAGGGTGCGCTCGACGCCCATGCCGAACGCGAACCCCGAGTAGCGATCGGGGTCGATGCCGCAGGCGGTCAGCACCCGCGGGTTGACCATGCCGCAGCCGCCCCACTCGACCCAGCGCGGGCCGTCGCGGTGCTGCGCGAACCAGACGTCGAACTCGGCGCTCGGCTCGGTGAACGGGAAGTAGTGGGGCCGCCAGCGGGTCCGCGCGTCCGGGCCGAACATCGCCTTGGCGAAGTGGTCGAGCGTGCCGCGCAGGTGGGCCATGGTGATGCCCTCGTCCACGACCAGGCCCTCGATCTGGTGGAAGACCGGGCTGTGGGTGGCGTCCAGCTCGTCCGAGCGGTACGCCCGGCCCGGGCTGACCACGTAGATCGGCGGCTGCCGGGTGAGCATCGAGCGGACCTGGCCGGGCGACGTGTGGGTGCGCATGACCAGGCCCGGCAGGTCCACGTAGAACGTGTCCATGGCCCCGCGGACCGGGTTGTCGGGCCCGATGTTGAGCGCGTCGAAGTTGGCCCACTCGAGATCGAGCTCGGGACCTTCCACGATGTCGTAACCCATGCCGGCGAACAGGTCACCCATGTGCTCCATCAGCGTGGTCAGCGGGTGGCGGGCGCCCCGGGGGCGGCGGTCCCACGGCAGGGTGACGTCGACCCGCTCCTGGACCAGCACCTTGGCCGCGCGGTCGAGCTCGAGCTCGGCCTGGCGGGAGTCGTACGCGCCCTGCACGGACTGCCGGGCCAGGTTGACCCGCTTGCCGGCGTCGGACTTGGCGGCCGGCGGCAGCGAGCCGATCTCCCGGCGGGCCAGCGAGACCGGCGAGCGGTCGCCCAGGTGCAGGGGCTTCAGCGCGGCCAGCGCGTCGAGGTCGGGCGCGCTGTCGAAGGCCTTGCGCGCGTCGTCCACGGCGGCCTCGAGGGCGGCCGGGTCGAGCAGGGCGGCCTGCTTCGGATCGTACGGATCGTTGCGGTAGGACATGGTCGGGCAGACTCCCTAACACCGGATGAACCATCGGGCAGTGTACGGAGGCACGGCTCAGCCGCAGCCCGCCGGTCAGGGAAAGACGCCCAGGAGTGTCTAGCGCCCGCGACCAGCGGGCCGGCTAAACAGCATCAGATGTCCTGGCACGGGTCCCAGCATAGCGGTCACGCCCCGACGACGGCGACCGTGATCCCGGCGTGGGCCGGGATGGGCGAGTCCATCGCGGTCAGCGCCGCGCCGGCCTCCGCCAGCTCGATGGTGGAACCGACCAGACGACCCGGATCGAGCCGCCCTCGGGCCACCAGATCCAGCATCGGCGGGTAGTCGACGGCGGCCATCCCGTGCGAGCCGACGATCTCCAGCTCCCGCGAGATGACGATGTCCCAGGGCAGCGGCGCCCGCGCGGCCACCCCGAGCATCAGGCCGACCTGCACGTGCCGGCCGCCCCGCCGCAAACTGCGTACCGACGCCTCGGCGGTCTCGGGCGAGCCGTAAGCGTCGATGGCGATGTCGGCCTCGCCGACCACCGACGGCATCACGACCGCGCCGAGGGAGGCCGCCATCGCGGTCGCCGCCGGCGAAGGATCCAGGGCGAGCACCCGCAGCTTCAGCGCCGCCGCGATCATCACCGCCGAGAGCCCGACGCCCCCGCAGCCGTAGACCGCGACCACCGCGTCGTCGGCCACCGGGCCGTGCCCGGTCAGCGCGCGGAAGGCCGTGGCGAACCGGCATCCCAGGGCCGCCGCCGGCACGAAGTCGACCGCGTCGGGCAGCCGCACGAGGTTGGTGTCGGCCGCCCGCACCTGGACCTTCTCGGCGTACGACCCGGGGTGGGTGAAGCCGGGCTGGGTCTGGTTGGGGCAGATCTGCGCGCGGCCGGCGAGACAGAACGGGCACCAGCCGCACCCGTTGACGAACGGCACGGTGACCCGGTCGCCGACCGCGAACTTCCGGACCTGCGGCCCGACCGCGGCGACGACGCCCGCGAACTCGTGACCGGGGGTGTGTGGCAGCGGCACCGGGTCGTGCCCGCGCCAGGCGTGCCAGTCGGACCGGCAGATCCCGGTGGCCCGCACGTCGACCACGGCCCCGTCGGGCGGGCAGTCCGGCTCGGGCACGTCGGCCAGCCGCGGCGGCGCGCCGACCGCGTCGTAGACGATGGCGCGCATCAGCGCTGCGCCCGGGCCGACGCGTACAGGCAGACGGCGGCGGCCGCGGCCAGGTTCAGGCTCTCGGCGCCGCCGTAGATCGGCACCCGCACCTGCTTGTCGGCCGCGCGAAGCACCTCAGCCGACAGACCGTGCGCCTCCGACCCGAAGATCCACGCGGTCGGCGCGGCCAGCACGCCGTCGTCGGCCAGCGAGTCGAGGTCGTCCGCGCCGTAGCCGCTGGTCGCCAGGACCTGCAGGCCGACGGCTTGAAGCTCGGGAATCACGTCGAGCGGGGCACGAACCACATCTACATGAAACAACGAACCGGCCGACGCGCGGACGCATTTGCCGTTGTACGGGTCGACGGCATCCCCGGCGAAGATCACCGCATCGGCCCCGGCGGCGTCCGCAGTCCGCAGGATGGTCCCCGCGTTGCCCGGATCGCGAATCTCGGCGACGACCGCGACCAGCCGCGGCTGCTTGGCCATCGCCTCGTGGATCGGCACGTCGATCTGCTCGCAGACGGCGACCAGGCCCTGCGGGTTCACGGTCTCGGCCAGCGCCGCCAGCCCGTCGTCGGTCACCGGCGAAACCTCGGGCGCCAGCACAGCGAGGTCGGTATGCCGGCCCAACCCCTCCTCGGTGCCGAACAATTCGAGCACCACGCCCGCCGCGAGCGCCTCGCGTACCGCCTGCGGCCCTTCGGCCAGGAATCGGCCGGCCTGGTCGCGGTCCTTGCGGCGCTGCAACTTCCGGGCCGCGACAACCCTGGGGGTACGAGACGTGAAGGTCATCCCAGCTCTTCCACGAAGCAGGGCGCCTCCCGCCGGAACGGGAGGCGCCCTGAAGGGTTCTTCGAAATCAGGCAGCCTGAGCGGCGGCGCCGCCGGTGCCCTCAGCCGCGACCGCGGCCCGCGCGACCTCGACGATCGCCGCGAAAGCAGCGGCGTCGTTGACGGCCAGGTCGGCCAGGATCTTGCGGTCCACCTCGACGCCGGCCAGCTTGAGGCCCTGGATGAGGCGGTTGTAGGTCAGGCCGTTGGCCCGGGCCCCCGCGTTGATGCGCGTGATCCACAGCTGGCGGAAGTCGCCCTTGCGGTCACGGCGGTCGCGGTACGAGTACTGCATCGAGTGCAGCACCTGCTCCTTGGCCTTGCGGTACAGGCGGGAGCGCTGACCGCGATATCCGCTGGCGGTCTCCAGCAACGTGCGACGCTTCTTCTGGGCGTTGACTGCCCGCTTGACGCGTGCCATTTCAGTACTCCTAACAGGGGAACGTGTGTGGCGCGCGTCAGCGGCCGAGCAGCTTCTTCACTCGCGGGATGTCCGCCTTGGCGACGGCGGTGGTGCCCGTCATACGGCGCGTGACGTGCGAGGACTTGCCCTCGAGCAGGTGGCGCTTACCGGCCTGCTCCGTGCGGAGCTTGCCCTTGCCGGTGACCTTCACCCGCTTGCCCGTGCCGGTGTGCGGCTTGAACTTAGGCACTTGAGCCTCTTTCTGATCTTTCCGTGCGAGCGAGGGGCCGGCTGGCCCCACGTCGCACGGAAAAGCTGTCTACTCTGCGGTGGTTTCGGCGGGCACGTCCGGCGCGACGCCCTCACCCTCGCCCTCGCGCGGCTCACGGCCGGGCTTGGCGGCGGCGACGTTGGCCGCCACGGCGGCGGCCTTCGTAGCCCGGTGCGGGGCCAGCACCATGATCATGTTCCGGCCGTCCTGCTTCGGACTGGCCTCGACAAAACCAAGCTCCGAGATCTCCTCGCTGAGCCTGCGCAGGAGCCGGAAACCCAGCTCGGGGCGGCTCTGCTCGCGACCGCGGAACATGATCGTCACCTTGACCTTGTCGCCCGCCTTGAGGAACCGCACCACGTGACCCTTCTTGGTCTCGTAGTCGTGCGGGTCGATCTTCGGACGGAGCTTCATTTCCTTGATGACGGTCTGCTGCTGGTTGCGCCGCGCTTCGCGTGCCTTCAGTGCGCTCTCGTACTTGAACTTGCCGAAGTCCATGAGCTTGCACACCGGCGGCCGCGCCATCGGAGCAACCTCGACCAGGTCCAGATCGACGTCCGCGGCCAGCTGGAGAGCGCGCTCGAGCGGGACGATGCCCACCTGCTCACCCTCGGGACCGACCAGTCGGACCTCACGAGCCCGGATCTGTTCGTTAACGCGTGGTTCGACGCTGATGGGGCCTCCTCAGAACGGGGATCATCCCCGCAGGCGCGGGGATCTTGTGCCAATGTCGGTCGGCCCCGCACCCTCGGTAACCGGGCGCCGGGAAAGCAGAAGGCCCCGTTCGCACTCTTCGAAAAGAGTGCATGCCGGGGCCCGCTCGACCGGTCATCGGCGCCCATGAGGACGCACCCTGTGACGAGAATATTCCCGTCACAGGTGACCGGACCCGGCCCTCCGCGTTGCTCTGAGGACTGCGGGTGGGAGCCAGCGGGCTCCTCTTTCGCGCCCCCACTGGTGCAGGGCGTGGTCGACTGCCGTGAAGTCTACCAGGTGCTCGAGATCAAGCCTCGACGGATGCCTGGTGCAGCTGGCGCAGGGTGCGGACGCCCTCGACCGCGTAGTCCTTGTCGGCCGCCTGGAGCGCGTGGATCGAGATCTGCTCCTCGTCGTGCAGCTCCAGCTGGGCCCACGGCGAGTTCCGGTCGAAGCGCACCTTGCGCACCACCGACCACGGCAGGTCGTAGCCGCCGACCACGTTGCGGATCTTGATGTGGTCGGCGTCGGCGGTCACCCTGGGCCGGCAGAAGGCCAGGATGCCGAGGCCGATCAGCACGCCCAGGCCGATCATCGCGGCCTGGTCCCCGCGCTGGAACGTGCCCGAGTTGTCGAAGCCGGCCGACCCGTGCAGCCCGAAGCTCAGCACGGTGAACAGCAACGCCACCCCGACCGCGAGCGGCACCGCCACCCACCGAATCTTCATAGGCCGATACGTAACCGGCTTGGTGTCCACGAGAGCCACGTTACAACCTGCAATTCGCGATGTCGGTGACGAGGATGGCGCGCGCTCCGAGCTCGTACAGCTCGTCCATGATCCGGTGGACGTCGCGCCGCGGGACCATGGCCGACACGGCCACCCAGCCCTCGCGGTGCAACGGCGAGACGGTCGGCGACTCGAAGCCCGGAGTCAGCGACGTCGCCTGGTCGAGCAGGTCGGCCCGGACGTCGTAGGCCAGCATCACGTAGCTGCGCGCGACCAGCACACCCTGCAGGCGGCGGATCAGTTGAGCCGCGCCGGCCGCCTCCTCCGAGGGGCGGCCGATCAGGATGGCCGACGAGCGCAGCAGCGGCTCGCCGAAGGTGACCAGCCCGGCCTGGCGCAGCGTGGCCCCGGTCTCGACCACGTCGGCGATCAGGTCGGCCACGCCGAGGCGGACCGCGTTCTCCACCGCGCCGTCGAGCCGGACGACGTCGGCCTTGAGCTCCCGCTCGGACAGGTAACGCTCGACCACCCCGGGGTACGCGGTGGCGATGCGCCGGCCGCCGAGCTCGTCGGCCGAGATGTCGCTGTCGGCCGGCGCGGCCCAGCGGAACGTGGCCCCGCCGAAGTTCAGGTCGAGCAGCTCGCTGGCCGGGACGCCCGAGTCGACCAGGAGGTCGCGGCCGGTGATGCCCAGGTCGAGGTCGCCGGAACCGACGTACGTCGCGATGTCCCGCGGCCGCAGGTAGAAGAACTCGACGTGGTTGGCCTCGTCGCGGCAGGCGAGGTCCTTGGGATCGGTGCGCTGGCGGTAGCCGGCGTCGCGCAGCATCTGCGAGGCGGGCTGGGACAGGGTCCCCTTGTTGGGGACGGCGATACGCAGCATGACGGACGTGCTCCTCTTGATCTCTTCACGAAGGTGATCGGGGCGGCACGTCACAGATGTCGGTAGACGTCCTCGAGGTCGAGACCGGTGGCGATCATCAGGACCTGAGCTTGGTACAGCAGCTGGGAGATCTCCTCGGCGGCCCGCTCGGGGCCCTCGTGCTCGGCGGCCATCCAGGACTCGGCCGCCTCTTCGACGACCTTCTTCCCGATGAAGTGGACTCCGCGCTCCAGGGCGGCGACGGTGGACGAACCCTCGGGTTTGGCCACCGCTTTCGCCTGAAGCTCGGCGAACAGCTCTTCGAACGTCTTCACGCGGAGCATTTTGCCAACTCGTCACGGGATGGCGACGAACGGCCCCAGCAGGTGAGACGTGGCCTAGGCTGCCGGTCATGGTCAGCCGAAACACCCTCACCTCCGTCGGCGGCGCCGCGCTGCTGCTCGCGGCCCTCGCCGCGTGCGCTCCCGCCGACGAAAGCTCGTCACCCGCCGCGTCCGCTTCCGCCTCGGGCAGCGTTTGCCCTGCTGGCGCCCTCAGCACCAAGACGGCTGGCAAGCTGACGATCGGCACGGACAACCCCGCGTACGAGCCGTGGTTCTCCGACAACGATCCCAAGAACGGCAAAGGTTTCGAATCGGCCGTCGCGTACCAGGTCGCCCAGCGCCTCGGGTACTCGCAGGACAACGTGACCTGGACCTCTGTGACGTTCAACAACGCCATCGCCCCCGGGCCGAAGGCGTTCGACTTCGACATCAACGAGTTCTCGATCACACCCGAGCGGAAGAACGCGGTCGACTTCTCGTCGCCGTACTACCTCGTCCGCCAGACGGTGATCACCACCAAGGGCTCGAAGATCGCGTCGGCCGCCTCGATCGCCGACCTCAAGGGCGCCAAGCTCGGGGCCCAGGTCGGCACGACCAGCTACCAGGCGATCACCGACCTGATCAAGCCGAGCACCCAGCCGTCGGTCTTCAACAACAATGACGACGCCAAGGCGGCCCTGGTCAACGGCACCGTCGACGGCATCGTGGTCGACCTGCCGACCGCGTTCTACATGACCTCGGCCGAGCTCGACAACGGCGTCATCGTCGGCCAGCTGCCGCAGGTCGGCACGCCGGAGCAGTTCGGGCTGGTGCTCGACAAGGGCTCGGCGCTGACCACGTGCGTCAGCCAGGCGGTCGACCAGCTGCGGCAGGACGGCACCCTCGCGGTGCTCGAGAAGACCTGGCTGGCCGACTCGGGCGGGGCCAAAGAGCTGCAGTGACCCCGTCCGACCACCCCGCCACCGCCCTCGACCGGACTGAAGGCGCTCCTCCAATCCACACTCCTAGCGAAACTCAGCGCGGCCGGATCGCCTACCGGCGTAAGCAGGCGATCCGGTCCGTGCTGCTCGCCGCCCTGTCCACGGCGGTGCTGGGCACCCTACTCGGAGTCCTCATCACCGGCGCCCCCGGCTGGGACAGGGTCAAGCAGTCGTTCTTCAACCCGGACGTGGCCACGAAGTTCCTCCCGGAGATCCTGGAGGGCCTCTGGCTGAACATCCGGCTGTTCGTGGTCTGCGCGCTGTCGGCGCTCGCCCTCGGCCTGCTCATCGCGATCCTGCGCACCCTGCGCGGCCCGGTCTTCTTCCCGGTGCGCGCGCTGGCCACGGTCTACACGTACTCGTTCCGCGGCCTGCCCCTGATCATCGTGATCTACCTGTTCACGTTTGGCGTCCCCGGCCTGCGGCTGCAGGGCACGCCCAGCGTCACCGTGCTGGGCGGGGCCGCCATCGTGATCACCTACGGGGCGTACCTGGCCGAGGTCTTCCGCTCCGGCATCGAGGGCGTGCACCCGAGCCAGGTCGCCGCGGCCCGCTCGCTCGGCCTGAGCTACCGGCAGGCGATGCGCCACGTGGTGCTCCCCCAGGCCGTCCGCCGCTCGACGCCGCCGCTGCTCAACGACACCGTCGCCCTGCAGAAGGACGTCGGCCTGATCTCCCTGGCCGGCCCGATCGACGCCATCCGGGCGGCCCAGATCGGGGTCGCCCAGGACGCCAACTTCACCCCGTACGTCGTGGCGGGTGTGCTCTTCGTCCTCCTGGCGCTGCCGCTGATCGGGGTCACCGACTTCGTCACGCTGCGCGCCGCACGCCGCCAGAACGCGGGGACCTGAGATGGTGCTTTCCTGCTCGTCCCTGCGCAAGACCTTCGGGTCGGCCGTGGTGCTCGACGACCTCACCCTCGACGTCGGCGAGCACGAGGTGGTCGCGCTGATCGGCGCCTCCGGATCGGGCAAGTCGACCCTGCTGCGCTGCGTCAACCTGCTCACCGAGATCGACGACGGCACGATCCGCCTCGACGGCGAGGACATCACCGACCCCCGGGTCGACGCCGATGCCGTACGGCAGAAGATCGGCCTGGTCTTCCAGTCCTACAACCTGTTCCCGCACATGACCGTGCTGGACAACATCACCCTGGCCCCCGTACGCGTGCACAAGCGCCCGGTCGCCGAGGCCCGCGAGCAGGCCCACGAGTGGCTGACCCGGGTCGGCCTGGCCGACAAGGCCGGCGCCTACCCCGACCGCCTCTCCGGCGGCCAGCAGCAGCGCGTGGCCATCGTCCGGGCCCTGGTCAACAGCCCCCGTCTGCTCCTGCTGGACGAGGTCACCTCGGCCCTCGACCCCGAACTGGTGGGCGAGGTGCTCACCATGATCAGAGACCTCAAGGCGGACGGCATGACCATGGTCCTGGCCACCCACGAGATGGGCTTCGCCCGCCAGGTGGCCGACCGCGTCGCCTTCCTGGACAAGGGCCAGGTCCTCGAACAAGGGCCGCCCGAGCAGGTGCTGGGCGACCCGGTCGAGACGCGGACCAGGCAGTTCCTGGCCCGCATCATCGAAGCCGGGCGGCTCTGAGCCTCAGCCCTTCAGCTCGCGCAGGACGAGGGCCGCGTCCAGGACGGCGACGGCCGTGGCCCAGCCCTTGTCCTCGACCGAGTCCTCCAGGCCGGCGCGGTCGCGGGCCTGGCCGAGGCTGTGCACGGTCAGCACGCCGTGGCCGATCGGGGTCCGCTCGTCGAGCGCGACCCGGGTCAGGCCTTGCGTGACGGAGTCGCACACGTACTTGAAGTGGTCGGTCTCACCCTTGATCACCACGCCGAGCGCCACCACCGCGTCGCACTGACGGGCCAGGGCCTGGGCGACGACGGGCAGCTCGACCGCGCCCGCGACGCGCTGCACGACCACATTCGTGACGCCGCACGCCTCGGCGGCCGCGTAGGCCCGCTCGATCATGTGGTCGATCAGGTCGGCGTGCCACCGGGAGCCGACGATGCCGAGGCGCAGCCCCTGCGCCTCGACGGTCTGCAGATGCGGGTCACCGAAGCCGGCCATGTAAGTCCCCCTTTATCGTGATTATCGCGGTTCGCAGGAAACCCGTCAGCCCAACGCCTCGAACAGATGCCCCATCCGGTCCCGCTTGGTGCGCAGGTAGTGCACGTTCTCCGGGTGCAGCCGCACCGGCAGCGCCTCCCGGCCGGTGATCGTCAACCCGTACCCCTCCAGCCCGGCCCTCTTGGCGGGGTTGTTGGTGAGCAGGCGCATCGAGCGCACGCCGAGGTCGTAGAGGACCTGGGCCCCGGTCCCGTAGTCGCGGGCGTCCGCCGGGAGGCCGAGCTCGAGGTTGGCGTCGACGGTGTCGAAGCCGCGGTCCTGCAGCTGGTACGCCTGCAGCTTGTGCAGCAGGCCGATCCCCCGGCCCTCGTGACCGCGCATGTAGAGCACCACGCCGCGCCCGGCGGCGGCGATCCGTTCGAGGGCGGCGTCCAGTTGGGGCCCGCAGTCGCAGCGCTTGGAGCCGAAGACGTCCCCGGTCAGGCACTCGGAGTGCACCCGGACCAGCACGTCCTCGCCGTCCCCGAGCTCACCGAAGACGAGCGCGACGTGCTCGCTGCCGTCGACCAGGGCCCGGTAGCCGACCGCGGTGAAGTCGCCGTGCTCGGTCGGCAGCCGGGTCTCGACGACCCGCTGGACCTGCGACTCGCGGTGCTTCCGGTACGCCACCAGGTCGGCGATGGTGATCAGCGCGAGGTCGTGCTCGGCCGCGAACTTCTCCAGGTCGGGACGGCGCTGCATGGTGCCGTCGTCGTTGACCATCTCGCACAGCACGCCGGCCGGCCGCAGCCCGGCCAGCTCGGCCAGGTCGATCGAGGCCTCGGTGTGACCCGGGCGGCGCAGCACGCCACCGGCCCGGGCCCGCAGCGGCACCACGTGCCCGGGCCGGGTCAGGTCGGTCGGCTCGGTCGAGGCCGAGGCCAGCAGGCGGATCGTGTGCGCGCGATCGGCGGCCGAGATGCCCGTGGCCACGCCCTCCCGGGCGTCGACGGTCACCGCGTACGCCGTACCGCGGGCGTCCTGGTTGGTGTGGAACTGGGGCGGCAGGTCGAGACGGTCGGCCTCGGCCTCGGGGATCGGCACGCAGATGTAGCCCGAGGTGTAGCGGACCATGAAGGCGACCAGCTCGGGGGTGGCCTTCTCGGCCGCGAAGATCAGGTCGCCCTCGTTCTCGCGGTCCTCGTCGTCGACGACGATCACAGCTTTACCGGCGGCGATGTCCTTGATCGCGCGCTCGATGTCCTCAAACATTGCGAGCCCCCAGCATCTTCTCGACGTACTTGGCGATCACGTCGACCTCGAGGTTCACCGGGTCACCGACGTCCTTGCCGCCCAAAACGGTCAGCTTCGAAGTGGTGGGGATGAGCCCGACACTGAACGTTTCGTCGTCGACCGCCATGACGGTCAGCGACACGCCGTCGACGGTGATCGAGCCCTTCTCGACCACGTAGCGCGCGAGATCACCGGGAAGCGAGAACCGCACGACCTCCCAGTCGGCGGCCGGCTCACGGGAGATGAGACGGGCGACCCCGTCCACGTGGCCCTGCACCAGGTGACCGCCGAGACGGCTGCCGAGCGCGGCCGCCCGCTCCAGGTTGACCGGGCTGCCCTCCCCCAGTGCGCCCAGCGACGACCGCCGCAGCGTCTCGCCCATGACGTCAGCCGTGAAGACCCCGTCGACGTTGTCGATGACGGTCAGGCAGACCCCGTTGACCGAGATCGAGTCGCCGTGCTTCGCGTCGGAGGTGACCAGCGTCCCGCGCACGGCGAGCACGGCCGAGTCCCCGCCGGTGTCCTTGAGGCCGACGACCTGACCCAGCTCTTCCACGATTCCGGTGAACATAAAAACCGCCTTCAGTCCTCTTGAGGGTGGTGGTGGGGTGGTCGGATGGGCTTTAGTCTGAATAAGGGTGGTTGGTGGGGTAGTCGGAGGGCTTCTGGCGGAGTGAAGCAGTGAAGCGCAGGTCAGGGCCGATCTGCGCGATGTCGGTGAGATCGAGTTCGATGGCGTCGTCGATGGTCGCGACCCCGGCGTCGACGAGCGCGGTCTTCCCGGCGCCGAGCAGCTTCGGCGCCACATAACCGACCACCCGGTCGACCAGCCCGGCCGCGAGGAAGGCCCCGGCCAGCGTCGGCCCGCCCTCCAGCAGCACCGACCGGACGCCGCGGGCGAAGAGGGCGGCCAGCAGCGCGCTCAGGTCGACGCGCCCGTCCGGCCCGGCGCCGACCTCGCCGGTCGTGACGACCCAGGTGGTTGCGGCAGCGTCGTTCACTCGCGCCGTTTCGGGGGTACGCCCGTGCGAGTCGACCACCACGCGAAGCGGCTGCTTGATGGCCGGGGTGCCGTCGCGCAGATCCCGCACGGTGAGCTGCGGGTCGTCGGCCAGGACGGTGCCCACGCCGGCCACGATCGCGTCGACCGTGGCCCGCAGCGCGTGCACGTCGGTCCGGGCGGGCGCGGAGGTGATCCACTGGCTGGTGCCGTCGGCGGCGGCCGAGCGCCCGTCCAGGGTGGCGGCGAACTTCCAGGTGACGTACGGCCGGCCGCGCCGCACGGCGGTCAGCCAGGCGATGTTGCCCTGCTCGGCCTCCTGACGGCGGACGCCGGTCTCGACGGGGATGCCGGCGGCCCGCAGCGTGACCGCCCCACCGGCCGCGACCGGGGTCGGGTCGTCGACGGCGATGACCACCCGGCGTATGCCGGCGCCGATCAGCGCCTCGCTGCACGGCCCGGTGCGCCCGGTGTGGTTGCAGGGCTCGAGGGTGACCACCGCAGTGCCGCCGCGGGCCCGCTCGCCGGCCTGGGCCAGCGCCACGATCTCGGCGTGCGGCCCACCGGCGTAGGCGTGGAAGCCCTCGCCGACGACCTCGCCGTCGGCGTCGAGCAGGATGCAGCCGACCACCGGGTTGGGGCTGGTCGTTCCGAGGCCCCGAGCGGCCAGCGCGATCGCGCGGCGCATCGCCTCGTCCTCGGTCACCATCCGCGTTCTCCCTCTCGCGCGTCAAAGTCAGCGCTGGAGAACAGGGAGGAAACGCCGGGAACCGGACATGAGGGTACGCTTCGCGCACCCCGAAGCTGCCGTGGGCAGCATCCGATTCCGCGCGCTGTCTCCCATCCGGACTGTCTGACCAGGTTGCCCTGATCAACCGTCGGCCCCGGATTTTCACCAGGTCCACCGTCCGTCATGTCGACGTCCGGGTCGCGGGCTTACCGGCCAGAAGAGGCCGGATCACCGCCGGTTCGGAATTTCACCGAGTCCCGCCAGCGCGTGGTGGGTCAGTCACGAGTTTTGCACGCGGGGGCGCTTTTGCCATCCCTGGGCGAGCCATTTCACATGTCCTCAGCTTGACGAACATGTTGCGGCACCTTTAAGCGTCATCCTCGTCGTCGGCCTCGGCGCGACGCCGGTCGATCGCCACATATGACCCAGGCTGGGACTTAGCCACCTTTTTCATCTCCGAGGCGACGGCGATGACCACCCGCGGGTCGGTGAAGCGCCGCCCGTCGACCGTGGCCTGGGCCACACCGATGGAGAGGGTGACCAGGGCGGCCCGATTCTTGTTGCCCCGGCGGTCGGGGACCTCGATGTAGCCGCGGCGCGCGTCCTCCGGGTCGTACAGCTGGTCGGCCGCCTGCTCGAAGTCGGTGACCGTGCGCTTGGTCAGCGGCAGCACCTGGTCGGGGGTGCAGATGAAGACGAAGTCGTCGCCGCCGATGTGCCCCAGGAAGATCGAGGGCGGACCGACCGCGACCACGGCCCGGTGCAGGCTGCGGGCGAGCTCGGTGATGAACTCGTCGCCGCGGTCGAACCCGTACACGTCGTTGACGCTCTTGAACCGGTCGACGTCGATGTAGCCGACCGAGTACTCGCCGCCGGCCTTCATCCGGTCGGCGATCTCGCGCCGGACCCGGGCGTTGCCGGGCAGCCCGGTCAGCGGCGACACCTCGCGGAACTCTTTGTTGCGCCGCAGCGTGGACGAGACGCGGGCGATCAGCTCGGCCGTGTCGAACGGCTTGACCAGGTAGTCGTCGACGCCGGCGGTCAGGCCCACCACCTTGTCGACGGTCATGCTCTTGGCGGTCAGCATGATGACCGGCAGGGCCGAGGTGAGCGGCTCGGCCCGCAGCCGGCGGGTCAGCTCGACGCCGTCCATCCGGGGCATCATCCAGTCGACCACGGCCAGGTCGGGCCGCTTGGTCTCCATCACCTCGAGCGCGTCCTGCCCGTCGCGGGCGCGGACCACGTCGTACCCGTGGACCTTGAGGTTGAACTCCACGAAACTGGCGATGTCCTGGTCGTCGTCGACGACCAGGATGAGGTCGGGCCGGTCGTCGGGCTCGCGACCGAGCTCGTCGGGCTTGTCGGGGATGACCCCAGTGCTCATGAGACTCCTTCCGCGAGGGCACGGAGCTTGCGGATCGCCTCGGCCGGGTCGGCCGCGCCGTAGACCGCCGTGCCGGCCACGAACGCGTCAGCACCCGCCTCGGCGGCCTGCTCGATGGTGTCGGCCGCGATGCCGCCGTCGACCTCCAGGCGTACGGCCAGGTCCTTGGCCTTGATCCGGCGGCGGACGTCGCGCACCTTGTCCAGCATCTCGGGCATGAACTTCTGCCCCCCGAAACCGGCCTTGATCGTCATGATCAGGACCGTGTCCACATAGGGAAGGAGCTCGAGGTACGGCTCGACGGGGGTGTCGCGGTCGATCGCCAGGCCCGCCTTGGCCCCGGCCGCGCGCAGCGTCTTGGCCAGATGCACCGGGTCCTCGCAGGCCTCGGCGTGGAACGTGACGTTGTAGGCCCCGGCCTCGGCGTAACCGGGGGCCCAGCGCTCGGGATCGGTGATCATCAGGTGCACGTCGAACGGGATCTCCGTCGCCTTGCGCAGGCTCTGCACCACGGGCAGGCCGATCGTCAGATTCGGCACGAAGTGGTTGTCCATGACGTCCACGTGCACCCAGTCGGCCGCGCCCTCGATCGCGTGCACCTCGTCGGCGAGATGCGCGAAGTCGGCGGCCAGAATGCTCGGGGCGATGATCGGCGATGGTGTCACGGCTGAAGTGTAGGGCCTGCGGCGGCCGGTCTTCACGGCCTGTGGACAACCGATAGAGTGACCCCTCTTGATTGTCAGAGCGGGGGAACCACGATGCGAAGGTGGGCGGCCGCCCTGGCCGGCGCCTTGATGCTCGCCCTGGCCGGGTGCAGTGAGCTCCCCTCCGGCGTCGACGGCGACCTGACCGACGGCTGGTCCGCCCCGCCCGCCGCGCTGCCGTTCCGCCCCGTCGCCGGCTGCCACGCCGACCTCGCCGAGACCGCCTCGCTCAGCGACCCGGCGTCGTACTCCTGCTCGCGGCCGCACCGGGCCGAGACCTTCGCCGTGACCGACCTGGGCGACGTGCCGGCGGCGGCCCGGGCCGCCCGGGCCTTCCAGGAGTGCTCGACCCGGGCCGGCGTCTTCGCCGGCGCCGACTGGCGTACCGGCTGGCTGATCCTGCAGCCCGTGCTGCCGACCGAGGCCGCCTGGGCCGGCGGCGCCCGCTGGGTGCGCTGCGACCTGGCCGAGACCGCGCCCGCCGACGGTACGCTGGTGAGCCGCTCGTCCAGCCTCCGCGACGGCCTCAAGGGCGCCGGCCAACTGAGGATGGCCTGCGCCAACGCCACCGTCGCGGGCGATCAGGTGACCGGCCTGCGCACGGTCGGCTGCGCCACCAGGCACACCGCGGAGTTCGCCGGGCTGTACGTCAGCAAGCGCTCCACCTCGGCCGCGATCACCCCGGCCGAGATGGAGAAAGGCTGCAACACCGCGATCGCCAAGTTCGCCGCCATCCCGGACGACGGCACGGTCAAGAACAGAGCCGGCTGGCTCGGCTTCCCGCCCGACAAGGACTCCTGGCAGGCCGGCGACCGAGCCGTCCGCTGCTTCCTCTGGCTCAACGGCGAGCCGATGACCGGCTCCTACCGCAACGCCGGCACCAAGAAGCTGAAGATCCACTACGTGTATCGCTGAGGGTCGAGCCGGCGCCCGATCTGCGGCGCGCCGACGAGGTGTTCGACTCCTCGGCGAACGCGCCGTCCTTGCGGGTCCTGGTGCGCCGGGACGATCCGCAGATGTTGATCACCCACTCGTGGTGGGTCGGGCAGCTACGCGGCACGGCCCCGAAATGACTGTCGCTGCTTGAGACAGATGCGCTGCGGCCTCTCTTGACAGGGAGGCGGCAACGCACCTGCCGGCGACTGCGCTTGCGACGCGTACGTCTGTTGTCGGTTTCAGGCCGTGCGGCGTAGCACCGCCAGGAACATGGCGTCGGTGCCGTGCTTGTGCGGCCACAGCTGCACCGTCGGGCCCGGGCCGAGGCCCGGCATGCCCGGGGGCAGCAACGGGCGGGCGTCGACGAAGTCGACCTCGACGCCGCTGCGCCGGGCGCCCTCGGTCACGGTCACCTGCGTCTCGACCACATGCGGGGAGCAGGTGACGTACGCCACCACGCCGCCCGGGCGGACCGCGCGCAGCGCCGCCACGAGCAGCTCGCGCTGCAGCTTGGTCAGGGGCGGCAGGTCGGCCGGCTGACGGCGCCAGCGCGACTCGGGGCGGCGCCGCAGAGAGCCCAGGCCGGTGCAGGGCGCGTCCACCAGAACACGGTCGAACGACTCCTCGGGCAGGTCGGGGTCGCGGCCGACCGAGCGGCCGTCCATCGGCAGCACGGTCACCGGCATGCCCTCGGTGGCCTTCTCGACCAGGCGGGCCCGGTGCTCGGCGACCTCGACCGCGGTCACCTCGGCCCCGCGGGCCGACGCGATCGCGCCGATCAGGCCGGTCTTGCCGCCCGGGCCGGCGCACAGGTCGAGCCAGCGGGTGTCGCGGCCCTCGATCGGCGCGGCCAGCAGCGCCGCCGCCACCAGCTGGGACCCCTCGTCCTGCACGTGGGCCCGGCCGTCGTGGATGGCGGCCAGCTCGCGCGGGGAGCCGCCGTTGAGGTAGACCGCGTAGGGCGAGAACGCGCCCGGCACGCCGCCGACCTCGTCGGCCAACTCGATCGCGTCGGCCCGGCCGGGGCGGGCGCACAGGTGCACGACCGGCGGCTGGTTGTCCTCGATGAGCAGGCGGGCCGTGTCGGCCAGGTCGCCGCCGAGCGCCTCCTCGAAGGCCCGGATGATCCACTGCGGGTGGTTGTGCAGCACCGACAGGTTGCCGATCGGATCATCCTCGTACGCCGGGGCCAGGCGCTCGAGCCAGGCCTCGAACGAGGTCTCCGAGATCGTCCGCATCACCGCGTTGGCGAAGCCGGCGGCACCCGGCGCCACGGAGCGTACGAGGTCGACGGTCTGATTGACCGCCGCGTGGGCCGGCACCCGGGTGTGCAGCAGCTGATAGGCGCCCAGGCGGAGCGCGTCGCGGGCCGGCGGATCGATCCGCGACACCTCACGGCCGGCGGCCGAGGCGATGATCAGATCGAGCGTGCCCATCGTGCGCAGCGTGCCGTAGGTGAGTTCGGTCGCGAAGGCGGCGTCCCGCCCGTCCAGCCCCATGCTGCGCAGAATGTCCGACAACACCAGGTTGGCGTACGCGTCGTCGCGGTGCACAGCGGCAATCGCCTCGTACGCGGCCTGGCGCGCCGGGTCCGACGGCGGCCGCCCACCCCGAGGGGCACGCCCCGAGCGGGAGTCGCGGTCGTAGCCCGGCCCCTCGCCCCCGCGCCGCGGCCGTCCGGAACCGTGCGGCCTGCTGGCCCTGTGATCGGTCACTGAAGTTTCTCCCCCGGCTGGATCCGCAGCCCTCGTGCCCAGTCGGTGGCCGGCATCGGCTTCTTGCCGGCGGCCCGCACCTCACCCAGCGCGACCGGTGTGGTCGCCGTGCCCACGAGCACCTGATCGCGCTGCACGAGCAGGTCACCCGGCGCGAGCGCCGCGGCGTTGGCCACCGGCCGCACCGGGCCCAGCTTGAGCCGGTCGTCGCGCAGCGTCGTCCATGCGCCGGGCGCGGGCGTGCAGGCGCGGATCCGGCGGTCGACCGCGAACGCCGGATCGTCCCACCGGATGCGCGCGTCGTCGACGGTCAGTTTCGGCGCGAAGGTGACCCCGTCGGCCGGCTGCGGGTGGGCCCGGGCGGCGCCCGACTCGATCGCGTCGAGCACGGCCACCAGCAGCCCCGCGCCCTCGGTGGCGAGCCGCTCGAGCAGGTCACCCGAGGTGTCGGTGGGGCGGATGTCCTCGGTCAGCGTGCCGTAGACCGGGCCCGTGTCCAGGCCCGCCTCCAGCTCGAACACGCTGGCCCCGGTCACCTCGTCCCCGTGCAGCACGGCATGCTGCACGGGAGCGGCTCCCCGCCAGGCGGGGAGAAGCGAGAAGTGCAGGTTGACCCAGCCGTGCTTGGGGATCTCCAGCGCGCTGGGCGGGACCAGGGCGCCGTACGCCACCACGGGCACACAATCGGGCGCGAGCTGCCGCAGGCGCTCCTGGAACTCGGGCTCCCGCGGCTTGACCGGGGTCAGCACCTCGATACCGCGCTCGTCGGCCCAGGCCGCGGCGGGCGACCGGACGAGGCGGCGGCCCCGCCCGGCCGGGGCGTCGGGCCGGGTGACCACGGCCAGCAGCTCGTGGCCGGACGCGGCGATGGCGTCCAGACTCGGCAGGGTGACGGCCGGCGTGCCGGCGAAGATCAGGCGCACCCGGTCACCGCCCCAGGCCGAAGATGCCCCGGCCGTGCGGGCTCTGCTTCACCACGGGCGGCTTACCGGCGTCGTACCACTCCGCGGAGCGGATCTGCTTCATCGCGTCCTTGCGGCCGGCGGCGTCGAGCCGGTCGATGAACAGCACCCCGTCGAGGTGGTCGGTCTCGTGCTGCACGCAGCGGGCCATCAGGCCGGTGCCGACCACCTGGATGGGGTCGCCGTGCTCGTTGAAGCCCGAGGCGACCACGTGCTGGCGGCGCTTGGTGTCGATGTAGATGCCCGGGATGCTCAGACAACCCTCGGGGCCGTCCTGCTCCTCGTCGTCCGGGAAGGACAGCACGGGGTTGACGATGTGCCCGACCACGTCATCCACGTCGAAGGTGAAGACCCGCAGGCCGACGCCGAGCTGCGGGGCGGCCAGGCCGGCGCCGCCCTCGTCCTGCATGGTCTCGGTCAGGTCCTTGACCAGCTTGCGCAGTTCCTTGTCGAAATCGACGACGGGATCGGCCGATGTCCGGAGAACCGGATCACCGAACAGACGGATGGGCTGGACTGTCACGCGACAATGCTCCTGACATCGTGGGGCGGCACCCGACCAGTCTACGGAGTGCTCCGGCGTGCCGAGCGTCACCGCCAGCGCCGGCCGGCTCACCCGCCCCGCCGACCCGGCGCCGCCCGGAATTGTCGGGGGGTCCGGGCAGAATGGCGGCGATGGCAACCAAGGGCGCACGACCAGACCGGCAGCCGGCCGAGAGCCGGCCGGTGGCCCGCGTCTGCGTCGACGTGCCCCTGCCCCATCTGGACCGGCTCTTCGACTACCTGGTCCCGGCCGATGACGACGCCGCCGCCCAGCCCGGGGTCCGTGTCAGGGTCCGCTTCGCCGGCCAGCTGGTCAGCGGCTACCTGATGGAGCGCGCCGAGAGCTCACCGCACGGCGGCAAGCTGGCCTACCTCGACAAGGTCGTCTCCCCCGAGCAGGTTCTCGACCCCGACATCGCCCGGCTGGCCCGCGCCATCGCCGACCGCTACGCGGGCAACCTCTGCGACGTCCTGCGCCTGGCCATCCCCCCACGCCACGCCCGGGTCGAGTCCCAGCTGCCGAAACCCCCGGCCGGCGCTTCCGGCCCGGCCGACCTGGCCGCGGCCGCCACTGGCGTGCCCGGGATCGCCGACCCGGTCAAGCCCTTCACCGAGCTCGCCTCCGGCGACGAGCCCGGCGGTGTCTCCACCTCACCTCATCCAGTCACACCTCAGCCCGTCGAGGGTGCGAACCCCCCACCCCAGCCGGAGTCAGACACAGCAACCCCCGCGCCCGCCCCCGGGAGTGAGACGCCGGGCGCTGCCTTCGAAGTAGGCGGCTGGGACGCATACGTCGCCGGGCCTGCCTTCCTGCGAGCTCTGGCCGACGGGCGGAACGCGCGCGCCGTCTGGGGAGCGCTGCCCGGGGAGGACTGGGCAGCGCGCATCGCGGAAGCCGCTGCGGCGACAGTGCGCGGCGGGCGCGGTGTGGTGATCGTGGTCGCGGACGCGCGGGATCTCGATCGGGTCGACCGGGCGCTCGCGCGGGTGCTCGGGCCCGGTCAGCATGTGGCGCTGAACGCGGCGCTGGGCCCGGCCGAGCGGTACAGGCGGTTCCTCGCGGCCAGCCGGCATCAAGTGCCGGTCGTGGTGGGCACGCGGGCGGCCATGTGGGCCCCGGTGGCCAAGCTCGGGCTCGTGGTCATCTGGGACGACGGGGACGACCTGCACGGCGAGCCTCGGGCGCCCTATCCGAACGCCCGGGAGGTTCTGCTCACGCGCGCGCAGCTGGCGGATTGCGCGGCTCTGGTGGCGGGCTTCGCCCGTACCGGCGAAGCGCAGTTGCTCCTCGAGACCGGCTGGGCCAAGGAGATCAGCGCGGGGCGCGACGTGCTGCGGGCCCGGACGCCGGCCATCCAGCCGACCGGGGACGACCCGCAGCTCGCCCGCGATCCCGGGGCGGCCACCGCCCGGCTGCCGAGCCTGGCCTGGCAGGCGGCGCGGCAGGCGTTGCAGGCGGGGGCGCCGGTGCTGGTCCAGGTGCCCCGGCGGGGCTATCTGCCGTCGATTGCTTGCGCCGATTGCCGTACGCCGGCGCGCTGTCCACATTGCTCCGGCGCGCTGGAGCTCTCGGGCGCCCGCGACGTGCCCGTCTGCCGTTGGTGCGGGCGGGCCGCCGCCGCGTACGCCTGCCCCACCTGCGGCGGCCGGCGCCTGCGGGCCTCGGTGACCGGCGCCCGGCGTACCGCCGAGGAGCTCGGCCGCGCCTTCCCCGGCGCGACCGTACGCACCTCCGGCCGCGACGAGGTCCTCGACACGATCCCGGCCGAGGCCTCCGTGGTCGTCTCCACCCCCGGCGCCGAGCCGGTGGCCGAGGGCGGCTACGGCGCCGTGCTCCTGCTCGACACGTGGGCCCTGCTGACCCGCTCCGACCTGCGCGCCGCCGAGGAGACCATGCGCCGCTGGCTGAACGCGTCCGCCCTGGCCAAGCCCGCCCCGCACGGCCGCGTCATCGTCGTCGCCGACGGCTCCCTGGCCACCGTCCAGGCCCTGATCCGCTGGGATCCGGCCTGGTTCGCCACCCGCGAGCTGGCCGAACGCCGCGAGCTGGGCTTCCCACCCGCCGCCCGGATGGCCAGCGTCACCGGCGTCACTGACGCCGTCAACGAGCTGCTGGCCGCCGCCCGCCTCCCCGCCGACATCGAACTGCTGGGCCCGGTCCCGGCCCCCGACGACCAGGAACGCATGCTCCTGCGCGCCCCCCGGGGCCACGCCGCCGCCATGGCCCGCTCCCTCCACGAGGCCGCCGCCGTCCGCAGCGCCAAGAAGGCCCCACAGCCCGTCCGCATCGAGGTCGACCCGACCACGCTGTTCTAGCTCTGGCTCCAGACGAGGTCGAAGCTGCCGTCCTCGATGCGGTTGATGAAGTCGGTGACGTCGGGGGCCTGGAGGATGGCGTCGTCCCAGGTTTCGCTGGCGTTGCTGAGCATCAGGACCGGGGGTGGGGTCTGGCGCAGGTCGAGGACGAAGTTCTCCAGGCCGCCGTCGCCGGCGATCAGGGCGATGCCGGGGAAGCGGGGCTCGGCCTCCCAGATCTTCAGGAGGTCGCGGCCCTCGGTGGGCGGGTAGAGCCAGACGTACTTGCCGGAGGTCAGCCAGCCGCGCCGGATCCAGGACGGTGACTGCAGATAGGCGCGCCAGGCCTCGGGAAGTTCCGGGCCGTCGGCGAAGTCGCCCGCCGGGACCGGACCACGGAAGTCCGCCGCCTCGACGATCACACCCGCAAGGTGCTCGGTGAGGGCGGCCGCTTCCACGCCGTCACCCGCAGCGTTGCCCGCGCCGTCACCCGCAGCGTTGCCCGCGCCTTTCCCTGCAGCGTTGCCCGCTCCAGGGATCGAGCGTTCGCCGGTGGGCGCGGCCGCGCCCACGGTGGAGCCTTCGGCGAAGAACGCCTCGCGGACTTGGAGCCTCAATACGTGCGCGACGCCCTCGGCAGCGACGATCTTTTCGCGGGCGACCCGGACCGCCTCGGCGCGATCGGTGAACACCTGAAGATGGGCGCCTTCCGGCACGGATCGCCACTCATCGGCCTCGATCCGGCCGAAGTCCGCCGCCCCCACCGCGCACCAGAGCGTGACGGTTTCCCCTACTTGATCTTGACCCATGCGCGGAGAGACTACCGCCAGGATCGTGGCGCCGGCACACCGATCCCAGCTCAGAATGCATCCTGCACCTATGCGCGCGCTAAGCCGCAAAAGTCGCGCCTACCCGAAACGTGAGTCTTACCGATGACACGCCGTGACGATGAGGGGCGTGGCGTGGCCGGCCTCGACAATCCAAAGTGGAGGCGCCGGACGGCCATGCCAGCGCCGGACGGCCATGCCAGCGCCGGGCGGCCATGCCGGCGCCGGGCGGAAACAGAACCGGCGCCCCCGCGGATGCGGGAGCGCCGGTCGAAAACGAGATCAGGCGGCGGCGTTCTTCAGGTCCTGGGCGCGGTCCGTGTTCTCCCAGAGCAGCTCCGGGATCTCACGGCCGAAGTGACCGTAGGCCGCGGTCTGCTGGTAGATCGGGCGCAGCAGGTCGAGGTCGCGGATGATGGCGGCCGGGCGGAGGTCGAAGACCTGGTTGATGGCCTTCTCGATCCGCTCGACCGGGACGTTCTCCGTGCCGAAGGTCTCGACGAACAGCGACACCGGGTGGGCCTTGCCGATCGCGTACGCCACCTGGGTCTCGCAGCGCTCGGCCAGGCCGGCCGCGACGACGTTCTTCGCGACCCAGCGCATCGCGTAGGCCGCGGAGCGGTCCACCTTGGACGGGTCCTTGCCGGAGAACGCGCCGCCACCGTGGCGGGCATACCCGCCGTACGTGTCGACGATGATCTTGCGGCCGGTGAGGCCGGCGTCGCCCATGGGGCCGCCGATCTCGAAGCGGCCGGTCGGGTTGACGAGCAGGCGGTAGCCCTCGGTGTCGAGGCCGAGACCCTCGAGCTCGGGCGCGATCACGTGCTCGCGGATGTCCGGCGTGAGCAGCGACTCGAGCGAGATGTCGGCCGCGTGCTGCGACGAGACGACGACCGTGTCGAGGCGTACCGGCTTGAGACCGTCGTACTCGATGGTGACCTGGGTCTTGCCGTCGGGGCGCAGGTACGGGATGGTGCCGTCCTTGCGGGCCGCGGACAGCCGCCGTGAGAGGCGGTGGGCCAGCGCGATCGGCAGCGGCATCAGCTCGGGGGTCTCCGAGCAGGCGAAGCCGAACATCATGCCCTGGTCGCCGGCGCCCTGCGAGTCGAGCACGTGCTCGCTGTCGCCCTCGCGCAGCTCGAGCGCGCTGTCGACGCCCTGCGCGATGTCGGGCGACTGGGAGCCGATGGACACGCTGACGCCGCACGAGGCGCCGTCGAAGCCCTTCTTCGACGAGTCGTAGCCGATGCGCAGGATGGTCTCGCGGACGATGCTCGGGATGTCGGCGTAGGCCTGGGTGGTGACCTCGCCCGCCACGTGCACCTGGCCGGTCGTGATCAACGTTTCCACCGCGACGCGGCTGCGGGGGTCCTGCCGGAGCAGGGCGTCGAGAATACCGTCGCTGATCTGGTCAGCGATCTTGTCCGGGTGGCCTTCCGTGACCGACTCGGAGGTGAACAGGCGGCGTGCCACGGTGCTCCTCAGAATTGTCGAATACAACGTAACCCGGAAGTGTAGTCACCGCGCCTGGGCCGCTCGACCGCCGCCCACCTGCCCATCCAGTAGGACAGCAACGCGGTCCCAAATCATATCCGCCACATCGTCTTTGGGGAGTTCGGCGTGGCTCGCCGTGCTCCCGTCCGCGCCCAGCAGCGTGACCTCATTGTGGTCGGCGCCGAACACGCGGTCCACTCCCACCTCGTTAACGACGATCAGGTCGGCACGTTTCTTGATCAACTTAGCCCGGGCGTTCTCCAGCGCGTCGTGCGTCTCGGCCGCGAAAGCCACCAGGACCTGCCCCGGCCGCTTGGCCGCACCCAACTCGGCCGCGATGTCGGGATTGGTGGCGAGCACGATCGGCGCCGGCGTACCGCTGTCTGTCTTTTTGATTTTCTCGGCCGCGACGGCCACCGGCCGGAAATCCGCCGGCGCGGCCGCCATGACGATCGCGTCCGCCTCGGCCGCCGCCTTCACGGTGGCCGCCCGCAACTCCTCGGTCGTACCCACCCTGATCACGTCCACACCCGCCGGATCGGGCAACGCCACGTTGGCCGCGATCAACGTCGTCCGCGCCCCCCGCGCGGCGGCCGACTTCGCCAGGGCGTACCCCTGCTTGCCGGAAGACCGATTGCCGAGGAACCGCACCGGATCGAGCGGCTCACGCGTCCCGCCGGCGGTCACGACCACATGACGCCCCGCAAGATCAAGGTCAACACCACGGCGCTGTACGCGGAGCGCCAGCTCAAAAATCTCGGCCGGGTCCGGCAGCCGCCCCTTGCCGGTGTCCTTGCCGGTCAGCCGGCCCACCGCGGGCTCGATCACCACGGCCCCCCGCGCCCGCAGGGTCGCCACGTTGGCCCTGGTCGCCGGGTTCTCCCACATCTCGGTGTGCATGGCCGGCGCGTACACGATCGGACAGGTCGCGGTCAGCAACGTGTTGGTCAGCAGATCATCGGCGATGCCGTGCGCCGCCTTGGCCAGCAGATCAGCCGTCGCCGGCGCCACCACGACCAGCTCCGCCGCCCGCCCGATCCGCACATGCGGCACCTCGTGCACGTCCTCCCACACCTCGGTCGCCACCGGCCGCCCCGACAGCGCGGCCCACGTCGGCGCCCCCACGAACTGCAACGCCGACGCCGTCGGCACCACCCGCACGCCATGCCCCGACTCGGTGAAAAGCCGCAACAACTCACACGCCTTGTAGGCAGCAATCCCGCCACCCACCCCGAGCACGACTTCCGCCACCACGACCCCCGAAGAGAACCAACCCGACCGACCCCGCCGCCCCCGATCTTGCCGCACCCGAGTCCGCCACCCCGCGGAGCCCGCCCTTCCCAAGGGGGCCCCCGCCTCAGGCACCATTCTCCCGGAAATTCCGGGTCGGCGCCCCACCGCCTGTGGACAACGACGCCCGACGCAACCACACCCCTGTGGATACTTCGGCGTGTCGCACAACAGAGACGCGGCGCGAAAGGCGGGCGCGGAAGGCGGGGCGCGGAACGCCGACGCGGCGGGTGGCGCGGGGAAGGTGTGGGCGACAGACGACGCAGAGAGAAGCACGGAAGGCTGGCGCGGCGGACGGCGCGGAACGCCAGCGCCGCAGGCGGGGCGGGCAAGGCGAGCGTGGAGGACCGGCGCGGAACGCCGCCGCGACAGGCGGCGCGCGGAAGGCGGACGCGACAGGCGGCGCGCGGAAGCGGACGCGACAGGCGGGGCGGAGAACCACAGAAGGCCGGCGCGGCGGACGGCGCGGAACGCCAGCGCCGCAGGCGGGCCGGCGAAGCGGACGCGGAAGGCGGGCGCGGAGGACCGGCGCGGAACGCCGACGCGGCAGACGGCGCAGAAGGCGGGCGCGGCAGACGCGCACGGAAGGCAACGCCGAACGCCGGCGCGGAAGGCAGGCAAGAGCGGCAGACGGGTGCGCCCAACGCCGGCGCGGACGGTGGGCGGGGAATGCCGCCGTAGAGGACGCGCGAGGGCTGGCACGGCAGGCGGACGCGGAAGGCAGGCACGCCAGGCGGGCGCGGTGGGCCGGCACGGTCAGCGGGCGCTTGCAGATGCGGACCACGGCCCGTCGAGCAGGTACGGAAGCTGCAGGAGCGGGACGGGCTCAGCGGCGGCCCGGAGAGGCGAGCGTCTCGAGACGTTCAGCCGCGGCGGCCACGAGGGCCGCGGACGGCGAGGTGTGGCTGCGGGGACGCAGCCGGGCCGGCGGGTGCCGTTGGTCCGGTGAGGCCGGAAAAGCAGCGATCCCGCACCCCCGAGATGGGGTGCGGGATCGCGGGCGGCTCTACGCCGTCGAAGAAGTGCCGGCGCCCGACCCGGTCAGGGGTTGTCGGTCGCCTCGGCCGTCAGGAGGCCGGCGTTGATCTCGCGCATGGCGATCGAGAGGGGCTTCTCCTGCGGGGTGGTCTCGACCAGGGGGCCGACGTACTCGAGGAGGCCCTCACCGAGCTGGCTGTAGTAGGCGTTGACCTGTCGGGCGCGCTTGGCCGCGAAGATCACCAGCGAGTACTTCGACGAGGTCTTGTCGAGCAGCTCGTCGATCGGCGGGTTGGTGATGCCTTCGGGGTTCGCGATGGTTCCCACAGTCTTGAAATCCTTAATGCTCTGGGGCTTGCGCTGGCGTCAGATATGACGAACCGAGCAATCCTACCAGCTCGTCCGCCGCGCGCTCGACGAAGTCGTTGACGACGGTGCGGTCGAACTCTTTCTCGGCGGCCAGTTCCTCGTCGGCGTGGTGGAGCCGGCGGCGGATGGTCTCCTCGTCGTCGGTGCCGCGGCCGACCAGGCGGCGGCGCAGCTCCTCGACGCTCGGCGGGGCGAGGAAGACCAGTTGCGCGTCGGGCATCGAGGCCCGGACCTGGCGTGCGCCCTGCAGGTCGATTTTCAGCAGGACCGGCTGGCCCTGGCTCAGCCACCCTTCGACCTGGGCGCGGGGTGTGCCGTAGAGGTTGCCGGCGAACTCCGCCCACTCCAACAGCTGACCGCCATCGATCAGCCGCTGGAACTCCTGGCGGGTCACGAAGTGGTAGTGCTCGCCGTCGGTCTCGTAGTCGCGCTTCTTCCGCGTCGTCACCGACACGGACAGCTTGATCCAAGGCGAGCGCGCCCGGATCAGCTCGATCACGCTGTCCTTGCCGACCCCGCTGGGGCCGGACAGGACGGTGAGGCGGGCTGCCGGGCGCGCGTCGTCATCCATGCTCACAAGGCTCATTCAACACGAGCCCATGAGTCAGTTCGCAGCGAACTCCCCCAGGAGGGCCTTGCGCTGCTGGTCGCCGAGACCGCGCAGCCGGCGGCTGTCAGCGATCTTGAGCTTCTCCATGATCTGCGTCGCGCGAATCTTGCCGATGCCCGGCAGCGCCTGAAGCACGGCCGAGACCTTCAGCTTGCCGACGACCTCGTCCTCCTCCGCGCGGTCAAGCACGGCGGCGAGGGTGGTCTTGCCGGACTTGAGCTGTTCCTTCAGCTCAGCCCGAGCCTTGCGGACTTCCGCGGCCTTCTCCAGCGCTGCAGCGCGCTGCTCGGGGCTCAGTGACGGGAGCGGCACCAGTTCTCCTCAGGTCCCTATCGCGACGGTAGGTCAATACCGGCGCTTCTGTGAAACGTGGTGTGCCAGGTAACCAAAGGGGCATGTGGTTCCCCGGCGCGGGGAAAACTAGCGGTCAACGGCGCTTTCGGCAACGTGGGGGTACCCCCGCACCCGTTGTCCATGTCCCTGGTAAGCAGGGGCCTTTTCACCCGAGCGCAGTTGCGCACTCGTCTGCGGCGCGCTCGGCTGCTACGCGCAGCTCGGCCACTGATGGTCCCGCCGTCAGAACTTCCCGTGAGTACGACGGCAGCACGTTACGCAGGCTTTTCCCGAATACGGCGCGCAGGTCGGAGGGGGTCGCGCCCTGCGCTCCGAGGCCCGGAGCGAGCAGCGGACCGTTCACAGCGGACAGGTCGTGGCCCGTCTCGCCGATCGTCGCTCCGATTACCAGGCCGTAGCTGCCGAGAGGCTCGATACCCCTGTTGAGCTGGGAAATCTCGTCGATCATGTCTTGCCCCACGGTTTTTCCACCGGCGCCGACGGCGTGCTGAACGGAGGGTCCCTCCGGATTGGACGTCAGCCCGAGAACGAAGACACCGCCGCCGTTGGCGGCCGCGACGTCGAATGCCGGCTGCAACGACCCGAATCCGAGATAGGGACTCACAGTAATCGCGTCAGCACACAGGGAACTGGCCGGATCGAGGTAAGCGGAGGCGTACGCGGCCATGGTCGAGCCGATGTCGCCGCGCTTCACGTCGAGCAGGACGAGCGCTCCGGCTTCGCGGGACTGTCGGATAGTTGACTCAAGAATGCCGATGCCGCGTGACCCAAATCTCTCAAAAAACGCGGACTGCGGCTTGAGCACAGCCACCCGATCGGCCAGGGCCTCGACCACCGTTAGGGCGAAGCGTTCCAGGCCGGCCACGTCGTCGGTCAGGCCCCACTTGGTCAGCAGGGCGGCGTGCGGATCGATGCCGACGCACAGCGGACCGCGCTTGCCGGTCGCCTCGACGAGGCGCTTGCCGAAGGTCTCCATCGTTGTCATCTCTCTTCCGTGTCGGGTGGCCGCCACCGCGACGGCGGCCGGTGCGGTAGAAGCGGCCGGCAGGACCGGCAGGTCATCTGCCGAATAATCGGGCGCGGCGGCCGGCCGGGGAGTGCCCGGCATCGGGCTGACCGGCCCCACCGCTCCCGCCGTCCGGAAACTCGCGGTGTGTTCTGTGCCGCACTGATCCGAATTCAGCCGGCCGAGACCGCCGCGGCCACGCCCGCGGTGATCCGGGCGACGTCGCCGGCGCCGGTGACGTACGGCGGCATCGTGTAGACGAGGTCGCGGAACGGCCGCAACCAGACCCCCTGGGCGACCGCCGCGGCGGTCGCGGCGCCGGTGTCCACGTCGTGATCCAGCTGCACCACCCCGATGGCTCCCAGGACCCGGACGTCCGCGACGCCGGGCCGCCCGCGCAACGGCTCCAGACCGTCTCTGAGACCGTTTTCGATCAGCCGTACCCGATCTACCCAGGACCCGTCCCGCAGGAGCCCCAGCGAGGCGCTGGCGACCGCGCAGGCCAGTGGATTGCCCATGAACGTCGGCCCGTGCATGAGACCACCACCCGCACCGCCCGAGATCGCCTCGGCGACGGCCGTGGTGCAGAGCGTCGCCGCCAGCGTCAGGTAGCCGCCCGTGAGCGCCTTCCCGACACACATGATGTCGGGCGCGACTCCGGCGTGCTCGGCCGCGAAGAACTTCCCGGTACGCCCGAAGCCCGTCGCGATCTCATCAAAAATCAACAAGACGCCGTACGCGGCGGTTGCCTCCCGAAGCACGCGGAGATACCCCGGATGGTGGAACCGCATCCCGCCCGCGCCCTGCACGACCGGCTCGACGATCACCGCCGCCAGCTCCCCCACGTTCCGCTCGATCATCTCCACCAGCGAGGCCGCGTACGCCTGGTCGTAGTCGACCGGCGGCGCGTCAGCGAAGATCTGCTCCGGCAGCACACCCCTCCACAGCGAATGCATCCCACCCACCGGATCGCAGACGCTCATAGGGTGGAACGTGTCGCCGTGGTAGCCGCCGCGCCAGGTGCCCAGCTTGCGCCGCCCAGGCCGGGCCTGCAGCGCCATCTTGATCGCCACCTCGACGCCGACCGACCCCGAGTCGCACAGGAAGACGTGTTCGAGTCCGTCCGGCGCCACCTCGACCAAGGTCGAGGCCAGCTCGATGGCCGGCTCATGGGTGAGCCCGCCGAACATCACATGACTCACCCGCCGCGACTGCTCGACCAGTGCCGCGTCCAGCACCGGATGCCGATAGCCATGGATCGCCGCCCACCACGACGACATCCCGTCCACCAGCTCCCGCCCATCGGCCAGCTTGAGCCGCACCCCGGACGCGCTCTCCACCAGGAGCGGCTCGCTGAGACCAGGCATCGGGCCGTACGGATGCCAGACGTGCGCCCGATCAAGCGTGAGCAGCCGCTCCGCCCGACCGGCCGAGGGCGATACGACGCCCGCGGCCGGAAGGAGCGGTTCGACGGTCATCGCGCCGGCTGAGCCGTGGCCGCGTGGTGGTGGGCGGCCGCGCGGGCCGCGGCTCGAACCAGGGCCGGTCCCCGGTAGATGAAGCCGCTGTAGAGCTGGACGAGCGAGGCCCCCGCGTCGAGCAGCCGCGCGGCGTCGTCAGGCTCCATGATGCCGCCGACTCCGATGATCGGGAGGCGGCCGCCGGTCTCGGTGTGGACGAAGTGGACGACCTTGCGGGCCTTCTCGGTCAGCGGCTTGCCGGAGAGCCCGCCGGCCTCGGCCGCTCGTGGTTGGTCGGCGCCGGCCAGCCCGTCGCGGGCCAGCGTCGTGTTGGTCGCGATCACCCCGGCCGCGCCGTGGCTGAGGCAGACCTCGAGCAGTTCCGCGATGGCCGGCTCGGTCAGGTCGGGTGCGATCTTCACCAGCACCGGCTTCGGCCCGACCAAGGCAGTCAGCAAGTCGGCGATGGCCGATTTGTCCTGCAGGCTGCGCAGCCCCGGCGTGTTCGGCGAGGAGACGTTGACCGCGATGTAGTCCGCGTACGGGTGCAGCAGCCGGTGCGAGGTCAGGTAGTCCTCGACCGCCTCCTCCAGCGGGGTGACCTTCGACTTGCCCAGCGAGACGCCGAGCGGCACCCCGATCGGCCCCAGCGCGGCCAGGCGGGTGGCCAGGGCCGCCGCGCCCGCGTTGTTGAAGCCCATCCGGTTGATGATCGCTTCGCTGTCGCGCAGCCGGAACAGCCGGGGCTTGTCGTTGCCCGGCTGGGCCTTGGCCGTGACCGTGCCGACCTCGACGAAGCCGAAGCCCAGGGCCGGCCAGGCCGGCAGCGCCATGCCGTTCTTGTCCATGCCCGCGGCCAGGCCGACCGCGTTGGGGAAGCGCACCCCGAACGCCTGGACCGGCGCCGCGGTCGCATAACGCGCCCGCATCGCCGCCCGCGCCGGCGCCGGCAACCGGGCGAGGCGGTGCAGCGTGAACTCGTGCGCCGCCTCCGCGTCCCCACCGCCCAGCCGGAACAGAACCGGCCGGACGGTGGACTCGAACAAGGTCACTCCGCGCCGCCGGTGACAGTGGCGCCGGCCGGGATCGCGGCGCCGCCCGAGGCCGCGGCGCCGCCCGAGGTCGAGGCGTCGCCCCGCAGCATGGCGTGCAACTCCTGCAGCGGCCGGACGGTCATGTCGCCGCGCATCAGCGCCTCGATCCCCATGACCGCGGCCGCCGCGCCCGGCACCGTGGTGATGCTCGGGATGTCGGCCGTGACCGCCGCGCTGCGGATCTCGTACCCGTCGGAGCGGGCCGACGCGCCCGAGCCCTGCGGGGTGTTGATGATCATCGCGATCTCGCCGGCCGCGATGAGCGCCACCGCGTTCTGCCCCGGGCTCTCGTAGTGCTTCGGCACGATCTCACAGGCCACGCCGTAGCGGCGCAGCACCTCGCCGGTGCCGGCGGTCGTGACGATCGTGAAGCCGAGGTCGGCCAGCCGCTTGATCGGGAAGACCATGGCCCGCTTGTCCCGGTTGGCCACCGACACGAAGATCTTGCCGGAGGTCGGCAGCGACCCGTAGGCCGCGGCCTGCGACTTGGCGAACGCCTGGCCGAAGCCGGCGTCGATGCCCATGACCTCGCCGGTCGACTTCATCTCGGGCCCGAGCAGGCTGTCCACGCCCTTGCCGGCCGGGGTACGGAACCGCTTGAACGGCAGCACCGCCTCCTTGATGGCGATCGGCGCGTTCTCCGGCACCGTCCCGCCGTCGCCCTCCGGCAGCAGGATGCCCTCGGCCCGCAGCTCGCCGATCGTGGCGCCCAGCATGATCCGGGCCGCCGCCTTGGCCAGCGGCACCGCGGTCGCCTTGGAGACGAACGGCACGGTCCGCGACGCGCGCGGGTTGGCCTCGAGCACGTAGAGCACGTCGTCCTTGAGCGCGTACTGCACGTTCAGCAGGCCGCGCACTCCGACGCCGCGGGCGATCGCCTCGGTGTAGCGGCGCACCTCGGCCAGGTGCGAGCCGGCCAGGGTGATCGGCGGGAGAGAGCAGGACGAGTCGCCGGAGTGGATGCCGGCCTCCTCGATGTGCTCCATCACGCCACCGATGTAGACCTCGCCGTTGGCGTCGCAGAGCGCGTCCACGTCGATCTCGACCGCGTCGTCGAGGAACCGGTCGACCAGCACCGGGTGATCCGGCGAGATCTCGGTGGCCCGCTCGATGTAGCCCTTCAGCGTCGGCTCGTCGTAGACGATCTCCATGCCGCGGCCGCCGAGCACGTACGACGGGCGGACCAGCACCGGGTAGCCGATCGCGTCGGCGATCTCCTTGGCCTCCTCGAAGCTGGTCGCGGTCCCGTGGTCGGGCGAGCGCAGGCCGGCCTTGGCCAGCACCGCGCCGAACAGCCCGCGATCCTCGGCCAGGTCGATCGACTCGGGCGAGGTGCCGACGATCGGCACGCCGGCCGCCTTGAGCCGGTTGGCCAGGCCGAGCGGGGTCTGCCCGCCGAGCTGCACGATCACGCCGACCACACCGGGGCCGCCGGCCGCCTGGCCCGAGCTGTCCTCGGCGTGGAAGACCTCGAGGACGTCCTCGAAGGTGAGCGGCTCGAAGTAGAGCCGGTCGGCCGTGTCGTAGTCGGTCGACACCGTCTCCGGGTTGCAGTTGACCATGACGGTCTCGAAGTCGACCCCACGCAGAGCCATGACCGCGTGGACGCACGAGTAGTCGAACTCGATGCCCTGGCCGATGCGGTTCGGCCCGGAGCCCAGGATCAGCACCTTGGGCCGGTACGAGGGCGCGACCTCGGTCTCCTCGTCGTACGTGGAGTAGTGGTACGGCGTGTTCGCCTCGAACTCGGCCGCGCACGTGTCGACCGTCTTGTAGACCGGGCGCACGCCGAGCCGGTGCCGCAGCGTACGGACCCCGTCCTCACCCGCCAGCTCCGGTCGCAGCGCGGCGAGCTGCTTGTCCGAGACGCCGGAGCGCTTGGCCCGCCGCAGCAGTTCTTCGTCGAGCACCGGGGCGTCGATGATCTCCTGGCGCAGGTCGACCAGCGCCTTGATCTCGTCGAGGAACCAGGGGTCGATCCGCCCACTGGCCTCGTGCACCTGCTCGACGGTGGCGCCGAGCCGCAGCGCCCGCTCGACCGTGTAGAGCCGGCCGTCGTGCGGGATCCGCAGAGCCGACAGAGCGTCGTCCAGCGAACCGGCGGGGTCCGACTTGGTCCAGAAGCCGGCGGCGGCCGTCTCCATCGACCGCATGGCCTTGTTCAGAGCCTCGGCGAAATTACGCCCGATCGACATCGCCTCGCCGACCGACTTCATCGTGGTGGTCAGCTCGGCGTCGGCCCCCGGGAACTTCTCGAAGGCGAACCGCGGGATCTTCACGACCACGTAGTCGAGGGCCGGCTCGAAGGCGGCCGGCGTCTTGAGCGTGATGTCGTTCGGGATCTCGTCGAGCGTGTAGCCGATGGCCAGCTTGGCCGCGATCTTGGCGATCGGGAAGCCGGTCGCCTTGGAGGCCAGCGCCGACGAGCGGGAGACCCGCGGGTTCATCTCGATGACGACGAGCCGGCCGTCGTCCGGGTTGATCGCGAACTGGATGTTGCAGCCACCGGTGTCCACGCCGACCTCGCGCAGCACGGCGATGCCCAGGTCGCGCAGCTTCTGGTACTCCCGGTCGGTCAGCGTCATGGCCGGGGCCACGGTGACCGAGTCGCCGGTGTGCACGCCCATCGGGTCGATGTTCTCGATCGAGCAGACGACCACGACGTTGTCGTGCTTGTCGCGCATCAGCTCGAGCTCGTACTCCTTCCAGCCGAGCACGCTCTCCTCGATGAGCACCTCGTGCACCGGGGAGGCGGCCAGGCCGGAACCGGCGATGCGCTCGAGGTCCTCGTCGGTGTGGGCCATGCCGGAGCCGAGGCCGCCCATGGTGAACGAGGGGCGGATGACCACCGGCAGGCCGAGCTCGGCGACGGTCGTACGGACCTCGTCCATCGAGTGGCAGACCCGCGAGCGAGGCGTCTCGCCGCCGGCCTTGGCCACGATCTCCTTGAACAGTTGGCGGTCCTCGCCGCGGCGGATGGCGTCGACGTCGGCGCCGATCAGCTCGACGCCGTACTTCTCCAGGACGCCGCTCTCGTGCAGGGCGATCGCGGTGTTGAGCGCGGTCTGGCCACCGAGCGTGGGCAGGATCGCGTCGGGGCGTTCCTTGGCGATGACCAGCTCGACGAACTCCGGGGTGATCGGCTCGACGTAGGTGGCGTCGGCGTACTCCGGGTCGGTCATGATGGTGGCCGGGTTGGAGTTGACCAGCGAGACCCGGATGCCCTCGGCCCGCAGGACGCGGCAGGCCTGGGTGCCGGAGTAGTCGAACTCGCAGGCCTGGCCGATGACGATCGGGCCGGAGCCGATCACCATCACGTGCTTGAGATCTTCACGCTTCGGCATGATCAGCCCTTCTTCCCGGAGAACTCGACGAGCTCGACGAACCGGTCGAACAGGTAGTCGGCGTCGTGCGGGCCGGCGGCGGCCTCGGGGTGGTACTGGACGGTGAACGCGGGGACCTCGATGCCCCGCAGGCCCTCGACCACGTCGTCGTTGAGGCACACGTGCGACACCTCGACGCCGCCGAAGTCGGTGTCGATCACCTTGTTGAGCGGAGCGTCGACCGCGAAGCCGTGGTTGTGGCTGGTCACCTCGACCTTGCCGGTGGTCTTGTCGAGCACCGGCTGATTGATGCCGCGGTGGCCGTAGCCGAGCTTGTAGGTGCCGAAGCCGAGCGCGCGGCCCAGGATCTGGCTGCCGAAACAGATGCCGAACAGCGGCTTCTCGCGGCGCATGACCTCGCGGGCCAGCGCCACCGGGCCGTCGGCCGTGGCCGGGTCACCCGGGCCGGGCGAGAAGAACACCGCGTCCGGGCTGACCGCGAGCAGATCCTCGACGGTCGCCGTGGCCGGGAAGACGTGCGTGGTCACGCCGCGCCAGGCGAGCCGGCGGGTGACGTTGCGCTTGATGCCGAGGTCGAGCGCCGCCACGGTGTAGCGGTGCTCGCCGACAGCGTCAACGGTGTAGCGGGACGAGGTGGAAACCTCGGCGGAGAGATCCGCGCCGACCATCTGCGGCTGAGCCTGAACGCGTTCAAGGAGCGACGACGGGTCCAGATCGACCGAGGAGACACCGACCCGCATCGCACCACGCGAACGCAGGTGGCGGGTCAGTGCCCGGGTGTCGACCCCGCTGATCCCGACGACTCCCTCGGCCGCGAGCCGGTCGCCCAGGTCGCCGGTCGAGCGCCAGTTCGACGGCCGGCGGGCCGGGTCACGCACCACATAGCCGGCTACCCAGATGCGGTCGGACTCGTCGTCCTCCGAGTTGACCCCGGTGTTGCCGATCTGCGGAGCGGTCTGCACGACGACCTGCTTGTGGTACGACGGGTCGGTCAGCGTCTCCTGATAACCGGTCATGCCGGTGGTGAAGACGGCCTCGCCGAAGGTCTCCCCGATCGCGCCGTAGGCCAGGCCGGAGAAGGTCCTTCCATCCTCCAGCACCAAGATTGCTGAGCTACCAGGGCGGCTTCGCCGCACTGCAGAATCGTTTGTAGAACTCACTTAACAGCCTTCCCATCGAGGACCGTAGGAACTCCCCGGAGGAACGTCGCCACGATGCGACCCGGCAGGGTGGTGCCCGCGTACGGTGTGTTGCGGCTGCGGCTCGCCAGCTCGCCCGGGTCCACTACCCGGCGGGCGGACGGATCCACCAGCGTGAGGTTGGCCGGGCTCCCGACGCTCAGGTCGGTGCCGTGGCCGGTCAGGCCCGCGATCTTCGCGGGGGTCCGGGACATCCGCTCGGCGATCAGATCCCACTGCTCGCCGAGCACCGAGAGGACGACCGGCAGCGCCGTCTCCAGCCCGACCATGCCGGGCCGGGCGTACGCCCACTCGCACTCCTTGTCCTCCACCGCGTGCGGCGCGTGGTCGGTCGCGACCACGTCGATGACGCCCTCGATCAGCGCCTCGCGCAGGGCGAGGACGTCCGAGGCGGTACGCAACGGCGGGTTGACCTTGAAGACCGGGTCGTACGACGCGGCCAGCTCGTCGGTCAGCAGGAGGTGGTGCGGGGTGACCTCGGCCGTGACGCGCACGCCGCGGGCCTTGGCCTGGCGCAGCACCTCGACCGAGCCGGCGGTGGAGACGTGGCAGACGTGCAGGCGGCTGCCCACGTGCTCGGCCAGCAGCACGTCGCGGGCGATGATGGCCTCCTCGGCCACCGCGGGCCAGCCGGTCAGGCCGAGGCGGGTGCTGACCTCGCCCTCGTGCATCTGGGCGCCCTCGGTGAGGCGGGGCTCCTCGGCGTGCTGGGCGATGATGCCGTCGAACGCCTTCACGTACTCCAGGGCGCGGCGCATCAGGCGCGGGTCGGCCACGCAGAAACCGTCGTCGGAGAAGATCCGTACGCCCGCGGCCGAGGTCGCCATCGCACCCAGCTCGGCCAGTTGCCGGCCGGCCAGGCCGACCGTGACGGCGCCGATCGGCTGGACGTCGACCAGCCCGGCCTCGCGGCCCAGCCGCCAGACCTGCTCCACGACGCCGGCCGTGTCGGCCACCGGCGACGTGTTGGCCATCGCGAAGACCGCCGTGTACCCGCCGAGCGCGGCCGCCCGGGAGCCGGTCTCGACCGTCTCCGCGTCCTCGCGGCCCGGCTCGCGCAGGTGGGTGTGCAGGTCGACCAGACCCGGCAGCGCGACCAGCCCGTCGGCGTCGATGACCTCGGGCTTGTCCGAAATGTCGGAGACGATCGCGCCGTCGCTGATCAGCAGGTCGGCCGGCGCGGCGCCGAGCACCGACACGCCCTTAATCAAGAAACTCACGCCTTGCCCCCAAGCAGCAGATAAAGAACGGCCATGCGGGCGCTGACCCCGTTGGCGACCTGTTCGACGATGGTGGATCGGGAGGAGTCGGCCACCTCGGGCGTGATCTCCATGCCGCGGTTCATCGGGCCGGGGTGCATGACGATCGAATGCTCCGGCATCTTGCGCATGCGCGCGAGGTCGAGACCGTAGCGGCGGCTGTACTCCCGGGCGGAGGGGAAGTACGAGTCCTGCATGCGCTCGGTCTGCACTCGCAACATCATCACCACGTCCATGTCGGGCAGGACGCTATCGAGGTCGTACGACACTTTCGTCGTCTTGGAGAGCGCCGCGGCGACATCGAGCGGGATGAGCGTGGGCGGCCCGACGAGGGTGACCGAGGCGCCGAGGGTCGTGAGCAGCAGAACGTTTGATCGCGCGACCCGGCTGTGAAGCACGTCACCCACGATGGCGACCTTGAGACCGTCGAGGCGCCCGAGCCGCGAGCGCATCGTGTACGCGTCCAGCAGCGCCTGGGTGGGGTGCTCATGCGTACCGTCACCGGCGTTGACCACCGAGCCGTCGACCCACTGGGCCAGCCGGTGCGGCGCGCCCGAGGCCGGGTGACGGATGACGACCGCGTCGGCCCCCATCGCCTGCAGGGTCAGCGCCGTGTCCTTCAGGCTCTCGCCCTTCGAGACGCTGGAGCCCTTGGCCGAGAAGTTGATGACGTCAGCCGAGAGACGCTTGGCCGCCGCCTCGAACGAGATGCGGGTGCGGGTCGAGTCCTCGTAGAACAGATTCACGACCGTACGGCCGCGCAGCGTCGGCAGCTTCTTGACCTCGCGGCCGGCCAGGGCGGCCATCTCCCCCGCGGTGTCCAGGATCAGGGTGGCCGTGGCCGCGTCGAGATCGGCGGCGGAACGGAGATGCTTGATCATTGGTCGTCGCTCCCCGTCAGTCGTACCTCGTCGAGCCCGTCCGTCTCGGTCAGTGAGACGCGGACGCTCTCGGAGAGAGCAGTCGGAATGTTCTTGCCGACGTAGTCGGCGCGGATCGGCAGCTGCCGGTGGCCCCGGTCGACCAGGACGGCCAGCTGTACGGAGCTCGGCCGCCCCTCGTCGTTCAGGGCGTCCAGCGCGGCCCGGACCGTACGGCCGCTGAACAGCACGTCGTCGACGAGGATGACCCGCCGGCCGTCGATGCCGCCGCCGGGCAGCTCGGTCTTGCCGAGCGCGCGGGTGGCGTGCAGCCGCAGGTCGTCGCGGTAGAGGGTGATGTCGAGCGATCCGACGGGCACGTCGATGCCCTCGAAGGCGTGAATGCGGGCGGCCAGGCGCTGCGCGAGCGGCACCCCGCGGGTGGGAATCCCGAGCAGGACGGTGCCGGTGGCCCCGGACGTCTTCTCCAGGATCTGATGAGCGACCCGGTCGACGACCCGGTGCAGGTCGGACGCGCTCAAGATGATCTTACTGGGCGTGTCGGCACGTGGCTGCGCCACGGCGGACCTCCTTCCCCGCCTCACGGGACGGGTCGTTAAAGGAAGTTCAGGGCAACCCCGGGAGGGGTCACCACATGGGCTGACGCTACGTTACCAGTGCACGCGGCGGTGACCATGGTGACGTGCCTGACGGTGACGGCGATCGGACTTATCCGACACTTCTCCCCATCGGCTCGCGACTCATCGGTAACCGACACTTGACCGGAAGTCGCAAACTCCGTACCGTCACGCTGCGTAGCGATCGCGGGAGAAGAACCTTCCGCGACATGCACAGTGGGAGTGTTCCGAATGCCGTCTGAGTACGCCAAGTCGTTGGGCGCCCGCCTGCGTTCCATCCGCCAGCAGCAGGGCCTGTCCCTGCAGGGCGTGGAGGAGAAGTCGAACGGCCGCTGGAAGGCCGTCGTGGTGGGATCGTACGAGCGCGGCGACCGCGCGGTCACCGTCTCGCGTCTCGCCGAACTCGCTGACTTCTACCGCGTTCCCGTCTCGGAGCTGCTGCCCGACGGCAGCGGGGTCCGTCTCGAGGCCACCAACAAGATCGTGCTGGACCTCGAGAAGCTGTACGACACCACCGGCGAGGACCTGGCCTATGTCGCCCGGTACGCCCGGGCCATCCAGCAGCAGCGCGGCGACTACAACGGCCGCGTGCTGTCCATCCGCGCCGACGACCTGCGGGCGCTGGCCATCGTCTACGACATCTCCCCCTCGGGCCTCATCGAGCGCCTCACCGAACAGGGCGTTCTCGTGGCCGACCCGCGCGCGTTCTTCGCCAGCTGAGTTCCGCGTTTCGCATTTGGTGAACTGATCAACGCCGGTCTCCCCACCGGCCACAACCCCCTCTTCCCCCGCTCGACTCGCCGCGCCGGCCCGGCCCCCGCCTCCCGCCGGCCCGAGTCCACACGCCAAAAAGCCCGCGTCGCTCACGCGGGCTTTTTCGCACTCAGAGCCTGTGATCGACTGCCCACTGTGCGTGACATACCACCGCAAACGCTGTCACAAAATTGCAGAAAACAACTGGCAGTAATGTCGACCGTTTTGATCAAGAAAAGAGGCCCCGAGTTCGTATGAACTCGGGGCCGGAAAGCGCTTAGCGGGTGGCGAACTCCGCGATCCGGCCGAGGACGCCGTTGAGGAAGCGCGGGCTGTCGTCGGTGGACATCGTCTTGGCCAGCTCGACGGCCTCGGTGATCGCGACCGGGTCGTCGATCTCCGGCACGTACAGCAGCTCGTAGACGGCGATCCGGGCCAGGTTGCGGTCGACGACCGGCATGCGGTCGATCGTCCAGCCCTCGGCGTAGCTCGCGATCAGCTCGTCGATACGGTCGAGGTGCTCGGCCACACCCTCGACGAGCCCGACCGCGTAGTCAAGGTGGTCCGGGTGGGGCTTGGCGATGCGCTCGAGGTAGGTCGCGAGCACCTCCCGCGGCGGGAGGTCACGCAGATCGGCCTCGTACAGCACGTCCAAGGCCCGCTTGCGGGCCTTGCGACGGGCCGGTGTCTGCGTCGAGCGAGGAGCATCCGCCATGATCAGGAACGACCGAGGTAACGGCCGTCGCGGGTGTCGACCTTGATCTTCTCGCCGGTGGTGATGAACAGCGGAACGTTCACCGTCGCGCCGGTCTCGACGGTGGCCGGCTTGGTGCCGCCGGTCGAGCGGTCGCCCTGCAGGCCCGGCTCGGTGTAGGTGACCTCGAGGAACACGCTGGTCGGAAGCTCGATGTAGAGCGGCACGCCCTCGTGCGTGGCGACCGTCGCCTCGGCCTCGGGCAGCAGGTAGTTGGCGTTCTCGCCGACGGTGCCGCCGGGCACGGTGATCTGGTCGAACGTGTCCAGGTCCATGAAGACGAAGTCGTCGCCGTCCTGGTAGAGGTACTGCATCGTGCGCTTGTCGACCGTGGCCGTCTCGACCTTGGTGCCGGCGTTGAACGTCTTGTCGACGACCTTGCCGGACAGCACGTTCTTGAGCGTGGTGCGCACGAACGCTCCACCCTTGCCGGGCTTGACGTGCTGGAACTCCACGACGGACCACAGGTCGCCGTCGAGGTTGAGCACCAGGCCGTTCTTCAGGTCGTTCGTGGAAGCCATGCCCTGCCTTGATTTCTATGGAAGCTGTCGGTGACCGACCGAGTTTACCGGCGGGAACGTCTAACCGGCGAATCGGGCCAGGTGCTCGAGCGCGAGCCGGTACCCATCGACACCGAGCCCGGCCAGAACGCCGGTGGCGACGGCCGAGATGACCGAATGATGCCGGAATTCCTCGCGTGTATGAATGTTCGAGATGTGCACCTCGATGAGCCGTCCGCGCAGCTGGGCCGCGGCGTCCCGGATCGCGATGTTGTAGTGCGACCACGCCGCCGGGTTGAGCACCACGTCGGCGCCCTCGTCGGCCGCCCGGTGCAGCCACTTGATCATCTCGAACTCGGCGTCGGTCTGGCGCACCTCGACCCGTACGCCCAAGCGCTCCCCGGTCTCCAGGCAGAGCTTCTCCAGGTCGGCGTACGTGTCGTGGCCGTACACGGACGGCTCGCGCGTGCCCAGCCGCCCGAGATTGGGGCCGTTCAGCACGTAGATCATCGCGCCACCTCCGCGTACGCCCGCTCCAGCAGGCTCTCCTCCGGCCCGGTCAGGATGCCCGGCTCGGCCAGGCCGTCGAGCACCACGAACCGCAGCGTGGCCGCCCGCGCCTTCTTGTCGACCCGCATCGCGCTCAGAAGCTCGGGCCAGGCCTCCGGCCCGTACGAGGTCGGCAGCCCCACCTGCTCGAGGACCGCCCGGTGCCGCCGCGCGGTCGCCTCGTCCAGCCGCCCGGCCTGGTGCGCGAGCGCGGCGGCGAAGATCATCCCCACCGATACCGCGTGCCCGTGCTTCCAGGCGTACCGCTCGCGCTTCTCGATGGCGTGCCCCAGCGTGTGCCCGTAGTTGAGGATCTCGCGCAGCCCCGACTCCTTGAGATCGACGCTCACCACCTCGGCCTTGACCCGGATCGCGCGCTCGACCAGCTCCCGCAGCACGTCGGGGCCGAGGTCGCCCTTCTCGACCAGGTCCAGGATGACCGGGTCGGCGATGAACCCGCACTTGATCACCTCGGCCAGCCCGGCCGTCAGGTCGTCGGCGGGCAGCGTGGCCAGCGAGTCCAGATCGCAGAGGACCCCGGCCGGCGGGTGGAACGCGCCGACCAGGTTCTTGCCGGCGGCGATGTTCACGCCGGTCTTGCCACCCACGGCCGCGTCGACCATGCCGAGCAGCGACGTCGAGCAGGGCACCCACCGCACCCCGCGCAGCCAGCTCGCGGCCACGAAACCGGCCAGGTCGGTGACCGCTCCCCCGCCGACGCCGATCACCACGTCCGTACGGGTGAAGTTGTTCCGCCCGAGCTCGTCCCAGCAGATCGCCGCGACCTCGACGGTCTTGCCCGCCTCGGCGTCCGGCACCTCGATGAGCAGCGTCTTCACGCCGGTCGCGGCAGCCACTGCCTCCGCGCGGGCCCGCAGCGGCGCCGAGAACAGGACTGCGGCCTGCGCCGCCCCCTCGATCAGCGAGGGCAGCTCGCCGTACAGATCATGACCGACCAGGACGTCGTACGGACGGTCACCGGCCACCGGGATGCGTGTAACCACGGCGCAAACCCTAGACCGGGGTCCATGGGGTTATATCTTTCTACCCCCAGACGGGTTACACATGTCCCATGCCCAAAATCAACGTGTACCTGCCCGACGATCTCGCCGACGCCGTCCGGGAGAGCGGCATCCCCGTCTCCGCCATCTGCCAGCGCGCCCTGGAGCAGGCCGTGCAGCGCGTGGCCGCCATCCGCGACGCCACCGTGACCGACCTCGACCCGGCCGCCCTGGCCGAGCGCCTGCCCAGCTTCACGCCGCGGCTGGTCACCGTCCTGTCGCTGGCCGCCCAGCGGGACGATCCGGTCACCACCGGCGGCCTGCTGCACGGCATCCTCGCCGAGGGGCAGAACCTGGCCCTGCAGATCCTCTCCGCGATGGACATCCCGCCCACCACCATCACCGCGCCCACCACCGGCGAGCCGACCGGCGACGCCACCGGCCCGCGGTTCAGCAAGCCGGCCGCCATCGCCCTGGAGCTGGCCGTCGGCGAGGCGATCGGCCTCGGCCACAACTACGTCGGCTGCGAGCACCTGATCATCGCCCTGGCCGCCGAGCCCGAGGGCGCCGCCGGCGAGGTCCTGCGGGCCCGCGGCGCCGACGGCCGGGCCATCCGCCGCGCCGTCACCGCCGCCCTGGCCGGCTACGCCCACCTGCGCGCGGCCCGCGCCCCGCAGCCGGACGCGCTGACCGCCGCCCTGGCGCCGCTCATCGAGCGCATCGAGCGTTTGGAGAGTCGCCTGAACTGAGTACAGTCCGCCTCGTGACGGGAATGGAGACCGCACTGCTCAATGTGGGCCGGGCCGTCGTCACGCCCGTGTTCACCCGGTGGCTGACCGGCCGGCGGCAGACTCGCGAGCGGACCCTGCCGCTGGCCGAGCTCCTCCAGCAGTCCGCCCGGGACGAGTTCACCCGTCGCCGCGGCGAGCGCCAGATCGAGTCGGTGGTCGACGAGGTCGCCGAACGCCTGACCCCGCTGATCTCCACCCGGTTCGCCGCGTTGCCGCCGAACGAGGCCGTGGCCGCCCTCGACGCCGTGGCCGACACGTTCCGGCGGGCCGACCTGACCGACGACGCGCTCTTCGCGGCCGACCTCGACCCCGTACGCCTGGCCGCCCACCTGCGCGCCGCCGCCCCACCCGCCGGCCTCTCCGAGCTGGCCCAGCGGCTCTACGACCTCGCCCTGGACGACTGCGCCCGCTGCTTCACCCAGTTCGTCGTCCGGACCGCGCCGTTCGGCCACCGGGCCGCTGTCGAGATGCTGGCCCGCCTGACCGAGCTCACCGGCGTCATGTCGGAGACCCTGCGGCATCTCGCGGTCGGCGGCCTGGTCACGGCCGATTTCCGCCCGCGGTACGCCGAGGTGCTGACCAGCAAGCTGAACGTGCTCGAACTGGTCGGCGTCGAGACCCAGTTCCGCCCCCGGACCACGCTGAGCGTCGCGTACATCAGCCTGGCCGTCACCGGCGACGGCCCGGCGGCGACGCCCCGGTTCGCCCTGCGGCACGCGCGGCCGGAGGAGGCCGCCGGGTCCGAACGTGTCGAGCAGGCCCTGGCCACCCGCCGGCGCATCCTGATCCGTGGCGAGGCCGGCGCCGGCAAGTCCACTCTGCTGCGCTGGCTCGCCGTCACCGCCGCCGGCGACGGCTTCACCGGCCCGCTCGCCGAGTGGAACGGCCGCGTCCCGTTCCTGATCAAGCTGCGCAGCTGGCCGGCCGCGCTGCCCACCCCCGAGCAGTTCCTGACCGGTGTGGCCGACCCGATCGCCGGCACCATGCCCCCGGGCTGGGTGCATCGCCAGCTGGCCGAGGGGCGCGGCCTGCTGCTGGTGGACGGCGTGGACGAGCTTCCGGCCGATCGGCGCCCCCACGTGCGGACGTGGTTGCGGGACCTGCTCGACGCGTACCCCCGGTCCCTGGTCGTCGTCACCTCCCGCCCGCCGGCCGCCCCGGTGCGCTGGCTCGACGACTTCGACTCGCTGTCGCTGGAGCGGCTCACCCCCGCGGACGTACGGGCCCTGATCGATCAGTGGCACCGCGCCGCGCGATCGTCGCCGTCGCTACCCTGCGCCCCGCGCGAACTTCCGCGGTACGAGCAGTCGCTGCTCACCCAGCTCGCGGCCAACCGCCACCTGTACCGCCTGGCCGGCAACCCGCTGATGGCCGCGATGCTCTGCGCGCTCAACCTCGACCGCGAGACGCATCTGCCGCCCGACCGCATGGGCATCTACCAGGCCGCCGTCGACATGCTCCTGCACCGCCGGGACACCGAGCGGGGCGTGCCGGCCGCGCCGCCGGAGATGACCGCCCGCGAGCGTCTGCAACTGCTGCAGGACCTGGCCTGGCGGATCACCCTGAACAACCGGTCCGAGCTGTCCCGCGCGGAAGCGCTCTCCTACCTGGACCGTCGCCTGGCCGGGATGCACCGGGTCACGGCCGGCCCCGAGCAGGTGCTGACCCACCTGGTCGAGCGCAGCGGCGTGCTGCGCGAGCCCGCCCTCGGGCGCATCGACTTCGTGCACCGCACCTTCCAGGAGTACCTGGCCGCCCGCGAGGCGGCCGAGCAGGACATGGGCGGCCTGCTGGCCGCGCAGGCCCACCTGGACACATGGCGCGAGACCATCATCATGGCCGCCGGTCACGGCACCAGCCCGATGCGGGCCGAGCTGATCCGGGGCCTCCTCCGCCGGGCCGACGAGGAGCGCCGGCACCGCCGCCCGCTGATCCTGCTGGCCGCCGCCTGCCTGGAGACGATGCCCTCACTGGAGCCGCCGAGCCTGATCACCGAGCTTCTCGGCCGCCTCGACACGATGCTGCCGCCCCGCCGGGAGTCGGAGGCACGGTCGCTGTGCATGGTCGGCGAGCCGATCCTGCACCGTCTCCCGCGCACCCTGGCCGGCCTCACCGCGGCCCAGGCGACCGCCGTCATCGACACCGTCGTCCTGGTCAACGGCCCGGCGGCCGTCCCCCTGCTGGCCGGTTACGCCTCCGATCCGCGCCCGCCGGTGCAGAAGCTGCTCATCGAGGCCTGGCGGGCGTTCGACCCCGGGGAGTACGCGGTGAAGGTGCTGGCCGACGCTCCGCTCGACGACGGTTCGGCCACCATCGCGGAGCCGGCGCTGCTCGGCGCCGCCCGGCACCTGCGCCGCCTGCGCACCCTCCGCGCCCGGTTCGAACGCCCGGTCGACCTCGCCGACCTGCCCGAGGCGCCCGCCCTCAGCAGTCTCTTCCTGGTCGGCCGGGGCCACCGGAACCTGCACGAGCTGCGCCGCTACCGCGGGCTGAGCGAGGTCTTCCTCTGGAACTGCGACGAGATCACCCGGCGGGACGTCGAGGCGCTGGCCACCCTGCCCAGCCTGCGGACCTTCGGCGTCTCGGACGGGGCCGGGACGAGCCGGGACGCGGTCGAGGCCATCGCCGGCATGACCGGGCTGCACAGCGTGCACGTCCGGCTCGCCCCCGACGCGGCCGACGTCTCCCGGCTCACCGCGATGCCGGCGCTGGAGGACCTGGGCCTGGAAGGCACGCCGATCAGCACGTTCGGGCCGCCGAACCAGCTGCGCGACCTCGAACTGGGCTACGGCACCCTGACGGCCGACGATCCGGCCCGGCTGACCGAGGCGTTCCCCCGCCTGACGGTGCTGCGGCTCTCCGGCGAGGAGTGGACGGATCTCGCCTTCGCCGCCGAGCTGCCCCGCGTCGAGTTCCTGGTCCTGCGCGATCCGACCGAGCAGGCCCTGCGCAGCCTGCGGCCTCCGCCGCGGCTGCGCATGCTGTGGCTGAGCATGGAGGACGGGCTCGACCTGACCCCGCTGGTACGCCTGCAGCAGGTGACCGAGATCGGCATCTGGCTCCCCACGAGCCGGAAGATCGACCTGTCCCCGTTCCGCGACTGGCACGGCGGCTCACTGGAGATCGCCTTCTCCAAGCCCAACAAGATCATCGGACGCCGAGGGCTGCCACCCTCCGTCCGGATCAGGCTGCCGTAAGCCGCTCGGCTCGCGGGCTGCCACCCACCGACCGGATCAGGCCGCCGCAAGCCGCTCGGCTCGCGGGCTGCCACCCACCGACCGGATCAGGCCGCCGTAAGCCGCTCGGCCACCTCGGCCGCGATTTCCGCCGGCGCCCGGCCGTCGGTCGCCACGGTGTGGGTGGCCACCTCTGCGTACAGCGGCCGCCTTTGATCCAGAAGGAACTTCAGCGTGGCCCGCGGGTTCAGGTTCAGCAGTGGGCGGCCCGCGCCCAGCCCGACCCGCTTGACCGCGTCGCTGAGCTCGACCGACAGGTAGACCACGGTGTGCTCGGTGAGCAGCTTGCGCGTCCCGTCGTGCAGGATCGCCCCGCCACCCAGCGCCAGCACCCCGTCGAAACTCTTGAGTGTCTCCGAGATCACCTGACGCTCCAGCGCCCGGAACGCCTCTTCCCCGTCGTCGATGAAGATCTCCGGGATGGGTTTGCCGGCCCGCGCCTCGATGAGCGTGTCGGCGTCGGCGAACTCGGCCCCGAGCAGAGCCGCGACGGCCGCGCCGATCGTCGACTTGCCGGCGCCCGGCGCGCCCACGAACACGGCCCGGGGCGCCATCAGCGGATGACCAGACTCTCGAGGTAGCTCGCCAGGTTCCGGCGGATCTCGGCCACCGAATCCCCGCCGAACTTCTCCACCGCCGCCTCGGCCAGCGTCAGCGCCACCATCGCCTCGGCCACCACGCCCCCGGCCGGCACCGCGCAGACATCCGACCGCTGGTTGATCGCCGTCGCCGGCTCCCCCGTAACGACATCCACGGTCTGCAGCGCCCGGTTGAGCGACGAGATCGGCTTGAGCGCCGCCCGCACCCGCAGCGGCTCCCCGTTCGTGATGCCACCCTCGAGCCCACCGGCCCGATCGGTCACCCGCCGCACCCCGTCGGCGGTCGGAATGATCTCGTCGTGGGCCACCGACCCCCGCGAACGGGCCTGCGTGAACCCGTCGCCGATCTCCACGCCCTTGACCGACTGGATGGACATCAGCGCCGCCGCCAGCCGCGCGTCCAACTTGCGGTCCCACTGCACATGCGTGCCCAGACCCGGCGGTACGCCGTAAGCCAGCACCTCGACGATGCCGCCGAGCGTGTCCGCGTCCTTCTTGGCCGCGTCGACCTCCGCCACCATCCGCGCGCTCGCCTCGGGATCCAGGCAGCGCAGCGGATCGGCGTCGATCCGATCGGCATCCTCCGGCGCCGGGATCAGCCCGGCCTTGGCCGCCACCGACCCGAGCTCGATCACATGCGACACGATGTCGATGCCCAGCGCCTGCTTGATCAGCTTCTTGGCCACGACCCCGACGGCCACCCGCGCCGCGGTCTCCCGCGCACTGGCCCGCTCCAGAATCGGCCGCGCGTCCGTATGCCCGTACTTCTGCATGCCGGCCAGATCAGCGTGCCCAGGCCGCGGCCGCGTCAACGGCGCGTTCCGCGCCTGCGACGCCAGCTCCTCCGGATCAACCGGGTCAGCCGACATCACGGTCTGCCACTTGGGCCACTCCGAGTTACCCACCCGAATAGCCACCGGGCTCCCGAGCGTCAGCCCATGCCGGATGCCACCGATGACTTCGATCTCATCCTGCTCGAACTGCATACGCGCCCCGCGCCCATATCCCAGCCGCCGCCGCGCGAGATCGCGCCCGATCTCCGCGCTCGTCACCTCCACCCCGGCGGGAACACCTTCGAGGAGCGCAACAAGCGCCGGTCCATGCGATTCACCTGCGGTCAGCCAGCGCAACACCCCCAAATCTTCCCACGCCCCCAGCGCATCCCCACGCACCCCCACCCCCATCCCGCCAGCCGGACCCCACCCCCACGCGCCGCCCCACCGACGCCGCCATCACCCGCGCCGTCGCCCCACCCCATCTCACCGCCCAGCCCGTCCGGCTAACCGTCGCGTCGTCACCCCAGCCCTTCGCCGTCGTCCTGGCCCCACCCGAGCGACCGCCGCCCGAGCCGCTCCTTCACCACCGCCACCTCATAGCCGGCCCAGCCCATCGCCGTCGTGCACACCGCGCCGCCGCGACCCCTTCCGCCGCCCCACCGACGTGTGCCGTCGTCATCCCGCCCGAGCCACACGCACTCCGCTTGGCCGCCCCACCTGCCCGTCTTCGCACCACGCTGCCCTCAGCCCCACTGGCCCTTCTTCCAAGCCGCACCTGCGTGACCGGCGCGATCCGCATGCCCTCGCCTCGTTGCGGACCGCAGCCATCTCGCGCCCGACGGCTGGACCGAGAGACCCCCAACCCGCGTGACCGGCCTGGAATTGCCGACCAACCCACCACCCAGATCAGCCCGCCCGAGCAACACCCCTACCCCAGCCACAGCGCGGCAGCGAACAGCGCCCACCACCCACCGCAGGGGGATTCACCAAGCCCGGCCTCCCCGCAGCAGCCGGCGACCACCCTCCCGGCCGCAACGTGACACCCGGCAAGGTCGGAGGCATGGGGTGCCCGCCAACGGCATAAAACGCTCCCCAGTCAGCCGTCGGCGGGCACCCCATGCCTCCGACCGTCTCGCGCAAGCAAGCCCAGCCCACCAGCCCACCGCCGTACCACAAACCGCAAGCCACAGCCGGTTATCCACACGAGCCGTCATCCACAGGCGCCCGCCGCAAGATCCCCGGATTTCCGCGAGAATGGCCCTCAAGGCGGGGGCCCCCTGGGCGGGTGGGCTCTGGGGGGCCGCGGCGAGCGCTGCGGCCCAGCGGCCTCGACACATGCAGCCGCGCGATGGCCCAGGCGGGCGCTGTGGCCCAAGCAGGCGCTGTGGCCCAAGCAGGCGCTGTGGCCCAAGCGGCCCAGGCGGGCCCGATGGCTCAGGCGGGCGCGGCGGCCGAAGCGGGCCAGGCGGGGCGCGGCCGGGGCCAGGCGGGCGCGGCCTGCCGGGCGCGGCCGGGGCCAGGCGGCCACGACAGATGCAGCGGGCGCGGCGGGACGCGGCGAATGCGGCCTATGCAGCGGCCCTGCGCGGCGAGCAATCGAGGCGCGAGCGAAGTAGGCGTCGGCCAGAACCTGCCTGCGGCGGGTGACCTCAGCCCCGAGCAGTCAACGCCGAAGGACCACGCACGGTCAGCGGGCCGCCGCCACCGTGAAGAGCGCCTCTCGCATGGCCGCCTCCGGGGCCGGCACAACCCCCGTGAACTGTTCGAACTGGCTGAGCGCCTGCGCCAGCAGCAGATCGAGGCCCGACACGACCGCGAGCCCCCGCGACGATGCCGACAAGGCGAGCGGCGTCGGCCACGGATCGTAGATGGCGTCGAAGAGCACGGTGCCCTCTCGCCACTCGGCTTCTATCGCCAGGTGGTCGGCCGCACCCTTAGGGACGGTTGAGATCACCGCGTCGGCGCTCAGGGCCGCCGCCGCGTCCTCCCACGGATGACCGACGATCTGCACGCCCAAGGCGTCGGCCGCCGGGGCCAGCTCCGCGCGGGCCTCGGGGCGGCGGGTCACGACCGTGACCGTGGGGACGCCCAGTTCGGCGGCTGCGGCCAGGGCGGCCCGGGCCGTGCCTCCGCCGCCGAGCACGGTGAGCGATCGGGGTGTCACTGCTCCCGCGTCGCGGAGGACGCGGATCATTCCGGTGGCGTCCGTGTTGTCGGCGTGCCAGGTGCCGTCGTCACGGCGTACGAGCGTGTTGGCCGCCCCGGTCGCCACCGCGAGGGGGGACGCCGACGCCGCCAGGCGGAGGGCCGTTTCTTTCAAGGGCATCGTCAGTGACAACCCCGCCCACTCCGGGCCGAGGGTGTCGACGAGCTCGGGCAGGGCGAGCTCGTCGACCTCGAAGGAGGAGTACCGCCAGCCGGTCAGGCCCGCCGCTTGGAAGCCCGCCGTGTGGATGACCGGCGAGAGCGAGTGGGCGATCGGCTGGCCGCAGACCGCGGCGCGACGGGGTTGCACGGTTGACGACCCTAGAGCACGCCGGCCTTGATGGCCTTCTGGACGTTCGCGTCGTGTTGCGCCAGGGTCTTGGCGAAGGCCGAGTGGCCCTGCTTGTCGATGGCCACGAAGAAGAACCAGTCGCCCTTCGGCGGGTTGAGGGCCGCTTCCATGGCCGCCCGGCCCGGGTTGTTGATCGGCGTCGGGGTCAGGCCCTTCTTGCCGTGCAGGCGGTACGGGTTCTTGGGGTCGTTCAGCTCGGCGGTGGTCATTTTGCCGGACGGTTTCGTCGGCTTGCCGGTGAGCTGGTAGTAGTAGTTGATCCCCACGTCGAACTCGAGGCAGCCACAGGGGATCTCGGGTGTGCCGACGTAAAGGCGGTTGTACGCCACCCGGGCCACCTTGCCGAGGTCGTCCTTGTTGCCCGCCTCGGCCTGGGCGAGCGACGCCACGGTCAGCACCTCGTTGGGCGTGAGGTTGCGCTGGCTCTGCGCCTTCTCGACGAAGCCGGTCTCCTCGGCCACGTTGTTGAAGTGGGTGACCATGGTCGTCAGCATGTCGGTGGCCGACGCCTTGGGGTCGAACTCGTACGTGTCGGGGAACAGGAATCCCTCGACCGACACATTGGCTTTGGTGTTGTTGCTGCGGTTGAACCAGAAGTCGGGGACGCCGAGGGCCAGCGGGTCCTTGGCGGCCGCCTTGAACTCGTCGACCTTCTTGCCGGTCGCCTTGGCCAGGATGTCGTACACCTGGTTGGCGGTCTTGCCCTCGGGGATGGTGACGCCCTTGGACACGCGCGATTTCGGGTCGAGCAGCAGCGTCACGGCGTTCTGGGCCGACATCTGCTTCTTCATGTTGTACGTGCCCGATTGGATGTTCTTGCCCTTGGGGTTCGCATCCGCCTCGTTCACGAAGGCCTTGGTGCTCTTGACCACGTCCTTGTCGACCAGCACGTTGCCGATCTCGGTCAGGGTCGCGCTCTTGGGGATGTCGACCTGCACCGCTTCCCCGCCGGCGCCGTCGTAGTCGGCGGCGACGAAGAAGTCCTTGACCTTGTTGTAGCCGAACCAGACGCCGCCACCGAGGACGGCGAGCAGGACAAAGGCCATCAGGAACGCGACACCGGACTTACCGCCGCTTTTCTTCCCGCCGCGGGAGCCCCGGCGGTGCCGGGGTCTTCCTTTTTCGGCGTTCTCGTCGAACGCGAGGTCCAGCTCGTCGATCATCTCTGCCTCCGCTGAGCGTCCAGCCAGCCCTGCAGGATCTCCACCGCGGCCGCCTGGTCGACGACCGCCCGCTGCCGTTTGCCGCGCACGCCACGCTCGGCGAGCCTGCGGGTCGCGACCACGGTCGACATCCTCTCGTCCGCGAGGACGACCGGCACACTACCGACCGCCTCCACCAGTCGCCCAGCGTACGCACGAATGTCGATGGCGGCAGGTCCCTCGGCCCCGTTCAGGCGAACCGGCAGACCCACCACGATCTGCACCACCTCGTGTTCCCCCACGAGGCGGACAAGCTCAGCAATGTCAGTGGGCACGGCATCGTCTGCCGCGCCCATGTCACGGGCGACCGTGACCAGGGGGGTGGCCAGGATCCCGTCGGGGTCGCTGATCGCGACCCCGACGCGCACCTTACCGACATCGACGCCCAGTCGCCTACCCCGCGACAGCGCACTCATTCGGTCACTCCCCGTAATCCTCCGCTTAGTTCGCGGCGTCACCCACCGCCTTTTCCACCGCCGCCAGCAGCGCCGGGACCTGGTCGGCCGGGAGGCCGCCACCCTGCGCCAGGTCGGCGTTGCCGCCGCCCCGGCCGGAGAGCGCACCCTTGACCAGATCCGCCGCCGACAGCCCGCGACCCTTGGCCGCGCTGTTGAGCGCGACGATCAGCGACGCCTTGCCGTTCGACCGGGCCGCCACCGCGACCACCGCGGGACGAGTCGCGTCGATCTTGCCGCGGATCTCCTGGGCCAGCGTACGCACGTCGTTGCCGGCCGCGCCCTCGGGAGCCTCGGTGCCGACGTACGCCACACCGCGCAGGTCCCTGGCCTGGGCCGCCAGCGCCGACGCGCCGCCGAGAACCATCTGGGCCCGCAGCTTCTCGAGCTCCTTCTCGGCGTCGCGCAGCGCCGTCACGGTCTGCTCGACCCGGTCGGCGACCTGGTCGCCGGGCACCCGGAACATCTCCGCGAGCCGGGAGACCAGCAGGTGCTCCTTGGCCAGGAAGCCGAACGCGTCGATGCCGACCAGCGCCTCCACGCGGCGTACGCCGGAGCCGATCGACGACTCGTTGAGGATCTTCACGAGGCCCAGCTGGCCGGAGCGGTCGACGTGCGTACCGCCGCAGAGCTCACGCGCGTAGTCGCCGACTTCAACCACTCGGACCTCGTCGCCGTACTTCTCCCCGAACAGGGCCATCGCGCCGAGCCGGCGCGCTTCCTCCTGGGAGGTGATGAACCAGTGAACCTCGAGGTCACGCAGCAGGACCTCGTTCACCTGCTGCTCGACGTCGTGCAGCACGCTCGGCGCCACCGCGCCCGGGGTGTTGAAGTCGAAGCGCAGCCGGCCCGGCGCGTTCAGCGAGCCGGCCTGGGTCGCCGACTCGCCGAGGAACGCCCGCATGGTCTGGTGGACCAGGTGGGTCGCCGTGTGCGAACGCGAGATCGCCTTGCGGCGGGTCACGTCGATCTCGGCTTCCGCCGCCTCGCCCGTGCGGACCTCGCCGCGGATCACGCGCGCCTTGTGCACGATCAGGCCCGGGATGGGCTGCTGCACGTCGACGACCTCGAGCTGGCCGTTGCCGACCTTGATCAGGCCGGTGTCGGCCTGCTGGCCACCGCCCTCGGCGTAGAACGGGGTGGTGTCGAGGACCAGCTCGACGAAGTCACCCTCGCCGGCCACCTCGACCGAGGAGCCGCCGCCGCCGATGATCGAGCGCACGCGGGACTCCCGGGAGACCTCCTGGTAGCCCGTGAACTGGACCGGGCCGCCCGCGTCGAGCGCGCCCCGATACGCCGAGAGGTCCGCGTGGCCCGTCTTGCGCGCCGCCGCGTCCGCCTTCGCGCGGGCCCGCTGGTCGGCCATGAGCCGGCGGAAGCCGTCCTGGTCGACCGACAGGCCCTGCTCCTGCGCGATCTCGAGGGTGAGATCGATCGGGAAGCCGTACGTGTCGTGCAGCTGGAACGCTTTCTCACCGGACAGGGCCGACTTGCCCGATTTGCGAGTGTCGTCAATTGCGGTGTCGAGGATCGTCGTCCCCGCGCGCAGCGTCGACAGGAACGCGTCCTCCTCCGCGTACGCGTACGTGGAGATCCGCTCGAAGTCGGTCGCCAGCTCCGGGTACGACGGGGCCATGCAGTCCCGCGCGATCGGCAGCAGCTCGGTCAGCGCCCGCTCCTGCCAGCCCAGCAGCCGGATGGCCCGGATGGCCCGGCGCATGATGCGGCGCAGCACGTAGCCCCGGCCCTCGTTCGACGGCGTCACGCCGTCGCCGATCAACATCAGGGCGGTACGCACGTGGTCCGCGATCACGCGCAGGCGGACGTCGTCGGGGTGCGACTCGCCCGCGACGTGACCCGAGTGCGCGCCGTACTTCTTGCCGGTCATCTCCGCGGCCCGGGCCAGGATCGGGCGGACCTCGTCGATCTCGTACAGGTTGTCGACGCCCTGCAGGATCGAGGCGATCCGCTCGAGACCCATGCCGGTGTCGATGTTCTTGTTGGGCAGCTCGGAGACGATCGTGAAGTCGGTCTTGGACTTCACATCGGTGATCTCGTACTGCATAAAGACCAGGTTCCAGAACTCCATGAACCGGTCCTCGTCGACCTCCGGGCCGCCGTCCGCGCCGTACTCGGGGCCGCGGTCGTAGAACAGCTCGGAGCACGGGCCGGCCGGGCCGGGGATGCCCATCGACCAGTAGTTGTCCTTCTTGCCGCGGCGCACGATGCGTGACTCCGGCACGCCGATCGCCTTCCACAGCGAGAACGCCTCGTCGTCGTCGTGGTAGACCGTCGGCCAGATGCGCTCGGGGTCGAGCCCGTAGCCACCCTCGGCCTGCGACTTCGTCGACAGCTCCCAGGCGAGCTTGATCGCGCCCTCTTTGAAGTAGTCGCCGAAGGAGAAGTTGCCGTTCATCTGGAAGAACGTGCCGTGCCGGGACGTCTTGCCGACCTCGTCGATGTCCGGCGTGCGGATGCATTTCTGCACGCTGACCGCGCGCTTGAACGCGGGCGTCTGCTGACCCAGGAAGTACGGCACGAACTGGACCATGCCGGCGTTGATGAACAGCAGGTTCGGGTCGTCGATGGCCGGCAGCGGGGCACTCGGCACGACCGTGTGCCCGTTGGCCTCGAAATGCGCCAGATAGCGCCGCTTGATCTCCGCCGTCTTCATCGGTTCCCCTCCTGAGCCTCGTCCGGCTCGTCCTCGTACAGCTCACCCTCGGCGAACGCCTGGTGGATCTGCTGCTCCCGCTCGGCCATGCCGTCGCGGACGTCATCCACGAAGCTACGCATCGACTCGACCAGGCCGCCAGCGGATTGCGACAGCGAGGTGGCGATGCCCGACGGGGTGTACTCGTTCGCCTTCTGCGTGAGCTTGCGAACGACGATGGCGCCGACGGCCAAGCCGACGCCCAGCCAGAGCAGGCGCTTCATGGCTAAATCCTCCGAGTGGGTGGGGCGGGGTCAGCGATTGGCCCGGCGGCGGGTCTTGAGCTCGGTACGCACGGCGCGGTCCTCGTCGGCCCGGCGGCGCGCGGCGGCCGCCTTGCGCAGGCCGTAGCCGAACGACGCGACCTTGACGAGCGGGTTCGCGGCGGCCGCGGCGACGACCGTGGACAGGTTGGCCACGTTGGCGGTCACGTGCGCGGCGTGCTCGGTGATCGTGTCGACCTTGGCCAGCTGGACGTTGACACCGTCCAAAGAGACCTGGACCTGGCCGAGCGCAGTGTTCACGTTACGCACCGTGTCGTTGACATCACCCAGCAGCGGGCCGGTCCGGTCGGTCACGTCATTGATCGCCCTGGTGGCGGCGTCGACCGTACGGCCCAGCTTGAGGATCGGCACGGCGAGCACGATGACGAGCATCAAGAAGGCGCCCGCCGCGATCAGGCCTGCGATTTCTCCGGCGTCCATGAGGCGCTTCTCCCTTAAGTGGTCACGGATGGCGAGTCAACGTGCAGACCCTACCGTCCGTCACCACAAGCCGCGTCACGACGGCGTGGGTGTCGGCTCCAAGAGCGGATCATTCGACAGCACCGGGTCCGGCGTCTCGCCGACGAGCGGGCTCTCCTCCGGCGGTTGCGGTTTGCCGCGGGTGTCGGCGATCGCGTTCTGCACCTTGATGCTCACGGTGGAGCCGGTGCAGGTCTTCGGGTCCACGGGCTCGGTCGCGGTCGACGGCACGCTGGCCGGATCCTGCGCCGCGACCTGGTCGACGGCGCACTCCGGCAGCCGCACCCACAGGTCCAAAGTGAACTCGTCTCGTTTCCAGCAGCTGTACGTGCCGTCGACCGGCTGCTCCGGGCACTCGCCGACCTTCCACGGCTGCCACCCGGCCGAGCTCAGCGCGGCCGTGTAGACCTGCGTGGTCTCCTTGAACGGCTTGTCCGACTGGGCGATCCGCTCCCGGAACGTGCAGTCGATGAAGCACCACCGGCTGCCGCTGCTCTGATCGTCCACCTTCTCCGCCGCCCAGGCCGGCACGTCGAGCGAGTTCAGCGAGCTGAACACCGGGTCGTTCCCGGCCGCCCGCAACCCGAAGAAGGCGGGCAACACCAGCAACACGACCGCGGCGAGAGAGACCAGGGTCACCACCCGCAGGCGCCGTTGCGTCCGCAGCTTCTGCCGCAGCCCACCGAGCGCCCCGTTCGCCTCGCCGTCCTCCTCGGGCTCCGGCGCCGCGCCCCCGCCGGCCGCGGCCTTCGCCGCACCAGCCCGGGCCCCCACGACGGGGCTCACCCTCGCCGCCCCACTCGCGCCTTGCGGCGCTCCATCTTCACCCGCTGGAGGTACGCCCACAGCACCGGTACGCGGGTCCACGGCCCCACCGACACGAGCCGCCCCCACGGAGGCCGCCCCCACCGAGGCCGCCGCCCGCGCCCCCACCGACGCCGACCCCGCGAGCCCACCCACGGCCGCCGCCCCCGCCGGCCCACCCACAGACGCCGAACCCGCCGCCGGACCACCCACAGAGGCTGAACCCGCCGCCGGGCCACCCACAGACGCCGAACCCGCCGCCGGACCACCCACAGAGGCTGAACCCGCTGCCGGGCCACCGACGGACGCTGAACCTGCCGCCGGGCCACCGACGGACGCTGAACCCGCGGCCGGGCCACCCACGGAAGCTGAACCCGCCGCCGGGCCGCCGCGCGACGCGAGGCCCGGACCGCCCACCGAAGCCGCGCCACCGACCGAGGCCGCGCCTGCCACCGGACCGCTGACGGCAGAGCCCGCGTTCGGGCCGCCTACGGAGGCCGCGCCGGCCGCCGAGCCGCCGCGCCGCGGCAGACCGCCTACCGCCGCGGACCCGGTGCCCGGCCCACCGGTCGGCGCCGGGCCGCGACGAGCGCCGGAACTACCCCCCGAGCCATCGACCGACGCCGATCCTGCCGGGCCGCGCCGGCCGACGGACGCCGAACCCGCGGCCGGCCCACCGGCCGGAGCCGCAGCGGCACCGCCCACGGAGGCCGCGCCGGCCGCCGCACCCGTCGCGAAAGCGCCCGAGACACCACCACCCGGCCCGATCTGGCGCCCCGGCGACATGGTGCGCTCACCCGGCCCACCGGAACCACGCCCACGGCGCCCACGCGGCAACTCACCCGAAGCTTCCGGGTCGAAGTCCTCTTGCCCATGACGGCTGCGCCGCCCGGTCCCGAAGTCGTCGTCCCCACCCGGCCCGCGCCGACCCGTCCCGGCGTCCTCACCGACCTGTCCGTGGCGGCCGGACCCGGCGTCATCACGAACCTGTCCGTGGCGCCCCGACCCGGCGTCCTCGCCGACCTGGCCATGGCGGCCGGACCCGAAGTCGTCCTCCCGGCCCGGCTGACCTTGGTCATCGCCGGACTGACCGGGCCCGCGCCGCGGCTGTCCCGGCGAGACCGGCCCCGCCGGCATCGCACCGGTCGTGAAGCCGCCACGCCCACCGGCCCCCGGGCCACCGCGAGGCGCGACGCCCCCCGAGTTCTCCCCCGGCCGCGGAACCACTCCCGAGTTGCCCGCCATCGCCCCGGCCCGCCCCGGAACCGCGGGCGCGCGCACGCCACCGCGCCCCGGCACCACCGGCGGCGCGACACTGGCCGCAGCCCGCACCGGCCCGGTACCCGGCCGAACCCCACCGGCCGGCCCGCCCTGGTCAGCGGGGCTGCTGGGCCGCTGGCCGCCCTGGGGCGGAACGCCTCGTCCGGCTCCTCGGCCGTCCTGTGGCCCACCCGGGCCGCGGCGGCCGGGTCCGGCGCCGTTCTCGTCCGGGCCCGCATAGTCGGAGCCACCGCCGAAGCCGGCCCGCGACCCCGTTCCCGGACCACCCGGCGCCGGCGAACGCGGCGCCGTAGCCCCGAAGCCGCCCGTCTCGTCGGGGTTCGCGCCGTGGCCGCGTGATCGGCGGCTACGCTCGCCCGGCTCGGCCGCGCCGTGGCGACCGGTCCGGCCACCCGGCCCGTCCCCGTCCGGCCCGCCGTGGCGTCCGCCTTGCTGGTCGGCCGAGCCGCCGTAGCCCGCCCCCGACACCGGGCGCCCGGCACCCGCCGCGTAGTCGCCCAGGTCCCCGGCCCGGCCCTCACGCCCACCGAAACCGCCCCCGGGTACCCCGGACACCGGCCGCCCGGCACCCGGCCCACCGGACACGGGACGCCCCGCGCCACCCGAGAAGCCCGCCCCCGACACCGGACGACCGGCCCCACCCGAGTAGCCGGGACCCGACACCGGACGTCCCGCACCCGGGCCGAAGCCGGCGCCGCCCTGCGGCCCCTCCGAATGGAAGCGATCGCGCCCGCGCACAGGCGGCGAAGAAGAAGGCCGCGACGCCGGCGACACCGGCCGCACAGCGGGAACCTCGGGAGCATTGCCAGAAAGCGGAATCGCAGGCGACCCCGCCCCGAAAGCACCCTGCCCCGGCCCGCCCTGACCGTGAGCACCTTGGCCCGGCCCGCCCTGCCCGGGAGTGCTTGGGCCGGGAACGCCCTGGCCTGGCCCCCCTTGACCGTAAGCACCCTGCCCCGGGCCGCCCTGGCCGTATGCACCCTGCCCCGGGCCGCCCTGCCCGGGACCACCCTGACCCGGACCGCCCTGGCCGTATGCACCCTGCCCGGGACCGCCCGGCGCAGGAGCGCCCTGACTCGGTCCGCCCCGGCTGGGAAGCGCTTGACCGGGTACGGCACGGCCCGGCATGGCCTGTCCGGGTGTGGCTCGCCCGGGAGCACCCTGGCCGGAACTTCCCTGACCACCTGGCGCGGCCTGACCGCCGGGACCGCCCGGGCCCGAGGGCTGCCCCGGCGAAACGGGGCCGGACGGCACTTGATCGGGAGAAATCTGCCCAGGGGTGATCCGCCCGGGCGGGAACTGACCGGGGATCTGCCCGCTCTGCGCACGGCCCGGAATCGGCCCGGTCGCGCTGGGCCCACCGGCCGGACGCGCTCCGGGCGGCATGGCCCGCCCCGCCGGCCCGCCCGGAATCGGCCCGCTGTGACCACCGGCGCCAGGCCCGGCGGCACCCGGCGTCGCTCGGCCCGGCCCACCCACAGCCGGTCCGGCCGGACCGGGAACCCCACGGCCGGGACCCTGCGGCCCGGCGGCAGCACCACGACCGGAGGCAGCCGGATTCGGAGTCGCACGACCGGGACCGCTCGGCCCGGCCGGATCGGCCGCAGCGCGGCCCGGAGCGTTCGGGCCGGCGGCATTCGGCGCGGCGCGACCCGGAGCGTTCGGGCCGGCGGCATTCGGCGCGGCGCGACCCGGAGCGTTCGGGCCGGCGGCATTCGGCGCGGCGCGACCTGGAGCGTTCGGGCCGGCGGCGCTTGGGGCAGCACGACCCGGAATGCCAGATGCGGCGGCGTTCGGCACGGCGCGGACCGGAGCGTTGGGGCCGGGCGTGGCGCGGCCGCCTGCAGCAGGTCCCGGAGCAGCTCGGCCGCCCGCCGCGGGACCGGGGGCGCGGCCGGGCTGGCCCGCGGCGGGGCCGGCTGGGCGGCGGGCGGGCGGCGTGGCCGGGTCGTCGCCGGAGTCGCCGATGGCGGGGAAGGCGAAGTCGTCGTCGGGTTCGTCGTCGGGGCCGGGGGCGACCCGCCCGGATTTGCTGTATCTGGTCTCGCCGGCGAGGGTGCCCGGGCCGATCGCGGAACGCTGCTGCTTCGCGGTGCGCAGGTCGTCGAGCCAGCCCGTCTCCTCCTGGGGGAGGATCACGGGCTCGACCGGCTCCGGACGGCCTCGACCGAACCGGCGTCCCTTGCGTCCACCGGCCTGCTCGTTGCCCAGGTCAGCGTCGTCGTCGGGCCGTTCGGCACCGCGCGGTGTCACGGTCGTTCCTCTCCGGCGGCGGAGCCGCTGTCGTCACCCCGGCCGTCCATGGCCTTCGATCCCGGACCGGCCTTTGCCCTCGAACCGGAGAAGGTACCAGCCTTGGCTGAGTCCGCACCGTCCTCCGGGCCGCCGGGCCCCGGCTCCTCAGTGGTCGCCGACGAGCGTGCCCCAGTTTCGCCGCCCGCACCACCCGCCGCGCGGCCGACGCCACCCTCCGAAGGTTCCTCCGCCGGCGTCTCCGCAGCTCCAGTCCCCTCAGACGGCGCGGAAGGCGCCGCCGCAGAGGAATCCGTCACAAAACCGCCCGCCGGCCCGGACTCCCCTGGCGCGGGGGTGGGGGTGGCCGGCGCGGAGGTGGACGCGGCAGGCGCGGAGGTGGACGCGGCAGGCGCAGGAGTGGGGGCAACCGGCGCAGGAGTGGGAGTGGCCGGCGCGGGAGGGGTGGGCGAGGTGGACGGGGCGGCCGCCGCCGAGGGGGCCGACGGCGCGGGAGTGGGGGCCGGCCGTGGGGTGGTCAGGCCGCGGACGATGCGGCGGAGCTTGGGGACCCGGTCGTTGACGGCGCGCTCGGCCCCGTGGTCGGTGGGCCGGTAGTACTCCGCCTCGACCAGGTCGTCGGGGACGTACTGCTGGGTGACCACGCCGCGGGGATCATCATGCGGGTAGCGGTAGCCGCGCCCGTGTCCCAGTCCCCGGGCCCCGGGGTAGTGGGCGTCGCGCAGGTGGGTCGGCACCGGGCCGCCCCGGCCGGCCCGGACGTCGGCCATGGCCTCGCCGATGGCTGTGGTCACCGCGTTCGACTTGGGGGCGGTCGCCATGTGCACGACCGCCTGGGCGAGGTTGAGCTGGCATTCGGGCAGGCCGATGGTCTGCACCGCCTGGGACGCCGCGGTGGCCACGAGCAGCGCCTGCGGGTCGGCCATCCCCACGTCCTCGCTGGCGAAGATGACGATGCGCCGGGCGATGAACCGTGGGTCCTCCCCGGCGACCAGCATCCGGGCCAGCCAGTGCAGGGCCGCGTCGGGGTCGCTGCCGCGCATGCTCTTGATGAAGGCGCTGGTGATGTCGTAGTGCGCGTCGCCGTCGCGGTCGTAGCGGACCGCCGCCACGTCGACCGCTTTCTCCGCGGTGGCCAGGTCGATCTCGTGGACGTCCTGGGCCAGGGCGGAGCCGGCCGCCGCTTCGAGGGCGGTGAGGGCCTTACGGACGTCGCCGGACGCGAGGCGTACGAAGTGCTCCTCGGCCTCGGCACTCAGGGTGACCGCGCCGCCGAGCCCTCGCTCGTCCGTGATCGCGCGGCGGAGCAGGCCGCGGACGTCGTCGTCGTCGAGCGCCTGGAGGGTGAGCAGCACGCAGCGGGACAGCAGGGGCGAAATGACCGAGAAGTACGGGTTCTCGGTGGTCGCGGCCAGCAGGGTGACCGTCCGGTCCTCGACCGCGGCCAGCAACGAGTCCTGCTGGGTCTTGCTGAAGCGGTGAACCTCGTCGATGAACAGCACCGTCGGCGGGCCACCGTGGCGGCGTTCGCGCCGGGCCGTGTCGATCACCGCGCGGACGTCCTTGACCCCGGCCGTCAGGGCCGACATGGCCACGAACTTGCGGTTGGTGGCCCCGGCGACCAGGTGGGCGATGGTGGTCTTGCCGGTGCCGGGCGGGCCCCACAGGATCACCGACATCGGGCTGGCCCCGGTCACCAGCTGGCGCAGCGGCGCCCCGGGGGCGAGCAGGTGTCCCTGGCCGACCAGCTCGTCGAGGGTGGTGGGCCGCATCCGCACCGGGAGGGGCGAATCCTCGGCCCAGGCGCTGAGGCCCTCGGTGGCCGGGGACGCCGGTGCGGTGGGTTGCCCCAGGGAGAAAAGCCCGTCCATTTCCATCGGGAACGACAGTACCGGCCCCTGGGAGCGCGCCCGAAACGCGCTGCCAGAGGCCGGTAGGAAAGGTCCGGTAGATCAGCCGCGGCCGGGGCGACGGCCGTAGAAGCGGCGGCCGGAGCCGCTGCCGCTGCTGGCGCGCGGGCCGGAGCCGACGCCGGCGAGGTAGAGAGCGAGGAGCAGAAGGCCGAGCGCCGTCATGGTCTGGAAGTTGAACAGGTCGGGGACGCCGAGGTTCTGGTTGAACAGGTCCAACAGGAACTGGACACCGAACACGACTGCGGCGGCGATGGCAAGCATTATCTATTCCTCCGGGGGGTGAGAGCCGTGACATGCAGATACCCCGGTGACGCCGCTCACCAAACTCATAGGACATTGACCGCACGGGCGATGACCAGTGCCGCCGTGACCAACGCGATGGCCGACTCGAGGGCCATGGCCGCTTTGGCCCAGCGGGTCAACGGCAGGGTGTCGGTCGGGCTGAACGCCGTCGCGTTGGTGAACGCGACATAGAAGTAGTCGAGGAAGCGCGGCTCCCAGTCCTTGGCCACCATGTCGGGCGCGGTCATCGGCGGGAAGAGCAGGTCGGGGTACGGATCGGTGCCGTGCGCCCGGCGCGCCGGCCCACCGCGGTCGAGCTCCCAGAACCAGACCGCGAAGGTCAGCACGTTGATCAGGTAGATGGCGCTGCCGCCGGCCAGCAGCTGAGCCGCCGTGCCGGTGTCGCGCCCCGTGACGATGGCGTGCACCAGCAGCCCGACCGACGACGCGGTGCCCAGGCTGGCCACCGCGATCAGCCCGAGGCTGAGCATCCGCAGCGCGGGGGTGTCGCGATGGATGCGGCCGGGGTCGGCGGCGAACAGGACCACACCGATAGTCAGCTCGATGGCGGGCAGGAGCCACTGCGGTCCCAGGGTCAGCCGGTGGGGCAGGGTCCACTGCAGCGCGATCATCACGGCGATCGCGACCGTGGCGGGCCACCGGTGCTCGCCGCGGGTGCGGCGCCGCCAGGCCGGGCCGAGGGCCTCGGTCAGTTTCTCGATCTCGTCGGGCACTGCCCCATCATGCGGCCAGTTTGAACAGCAGGACCGTCTCCCACTTGTGCATGTCCGGCTCCTTGGCGGGATCGGTCATCATCATCTCGAGGCGGCATTCCCAGACCTCGCCGGTCGGGGTGGGGTGCATGTCCCAGGCCAGGCCGCGGTCCTGGGCCCAGCCGAGCAGGCGGGCGGTGACGCCCATCAGCTCGTCGGGGTGGCCGACGTGGGTGACCGTGGCGTAGCGGCCGGCCGGCAGGGTCTCGACGAACATCGGGGAGGCCACCTCGACCGGGGCCGAGATCGGGATGCCGGCCTCGACGACCAGGTCGGCCGACATGTCAATGACGCGGTAGCGGAAGAACGGCGCACCGGCCACCGGCACGCCCCGCTCGGCGAGGCGGGCCAGCATGCCCGGCAGGTGGTCGGCGACCCGGGCGAACTCGGTCATGGTGATCGACTCACGCCGGCCGACGTACGCCTGCCGGCCCAGCTGCACGATCTTCGGCTCCACCTGCCCAGTCTCACAGCCCGGCAACCCGGGCGCACGTCAGACGAACTCGGACACCGGCCGGAGGGGGGTCCGCAGGATCGAGCGGGCCAGCGAGGAGTCGAGCCGCACGTCGAGCGGCCGGGGGCCGAGGCCACCGCCGGCGCTCGGCCCGACCGGGACCGACGACTCGTCGAGGCCGTGCGAGCGGGCGACCCGCCGGCCGAAGTCGGCCCGCGAGATCGCCTCGGGCCCGGCCACGTTGATGACGCCGCCGAAGCGGGAGTCGGCCAGCTCGAGGATGGCCCCGGCCAGGTCCTCGACGTGGACCGGGCAGCGGATCTCGTCGGTGAACATGGTGCCGGGCTGCTGTCCCCGGGTCACGGCCAGGGCGAAGGCCACGTGCTTGCTCTCGTCCGTGCCGGCGATCAGCGACGTCCGGACGATCACGGCGGCCGGGGAGATCGCGGCCACCGCGGTCTCGGCGGCCGCCTTGGCCGAGCCGTACTGCGAGACCGGGGTGGGCACGTCGGCCTCGGTGTACGGGGTGGGGCGCCCGGCGTGCAGGGCGTCGGTGGAGACGTGCACCAGCCGGGCCCCGATCGCGGCGGCCTCGGCGGCGACCGAGGCGGCGCCGTCGGCCAGGACCCGCCAGTCGCTGCCATGGCCGACGCAGTTGACGATCAGCCGCGGCACCACGGCGGTGACCACCGCGTGCACCGCCTTGCGGTCGGTGACGTCGACCGGAACCTGGCCGCCGGCCGCGGTGGTGGCCGTGCCCACCACCGCGTGCCCGGCGGCCCTGGCCTGCCGCACGACCTCCCGGCCGAGATAACCCGAGGCTCCGACGATCAATGTGCTCATAGGACGGAACTACCTCAGATTCTCCCGGCGCACAAGGTCAGTTCGAGCGCTCCACCGGAGCGGCCTGCCCGTCGGTGCCGGGCGTGCCGGCCGCCGGCTTGGGCTTGGCGTCGATGCCCGCCTCGAGGCGCTGCTGCGGGGTGATCGGGGTGGGCGCGGTGGTCAGCGGGTCGTAGCCGCCGCGGGTCTTGGGGAACGCGATGACCTCGCGGATGGAGTCGTTGCCGGAGAGCAGCATGCAGGTGCGGTCCCAGCCGAGCGCGATGCCGGCGTGCGGCGGCGGGCCGTACTTGAACGCCTCGAGCAGGAAGCCGAACTTGTCCTGGGCCTCCTCGGGCGAGATGCCGAGCAGGTCGAAGACCCGGCTCTGCACGTCGGCCCGGTGGATACGGACGCTGCCGCCGCCGATCTCGTTGCCGTTGACGACGATGTCGTACGCGTACGCGAGGGCCTGGTCGGGCGCCTCCTCGAAGCGGTCGATCCACTCGTCGTTGGGCGAGGTGAAGGGGTGGTGGACGGCGGTCCAGCCGCCCTCGTCCGTCTTCTCGAACATGGGAGCGTCGACGACCCAGCAGAACGCCCAGGCCGACTCGTCGATCAGGTTCGAGCGCTTGGCGATCTCGATGCGGGCCGCGCCGAGCAGCTCCTGGGCCTCGCGGCGCTCGTTGGCGGCCGCGAAGAAGATGGCGTCACCAGGCTTCGCGCCCACGGCGTCGGCCAACCCGGACAAATGCGAAGATGACAGATTTTTCGCAACAGGCCCCCGAGCCTCGCCCGTCTCGGCGTCCAGCACGACGTAGGCCAGACCACGGGCACCGCGCGCCTTCGCCCAGTCCTGCCAGCCGTCGAGCTCCTTACGCGTCTGCGAGGCGCCACCCGGCATCACGACGGCACCGACGTAGCCCCCGGCCGCGATCGCGCCGGCGAACACGCGGAATTCGGTGCCCTGGAGATAGTCGGTCAGCTCGACCAGCTCGACGCCGTAGCGCAGGTCGGGCTTGTCCGAGCCGTAGCGGTTCATCGCGTCGGTCCAGGTGATCCGCGGGATCGGCAGCTGAACCTGGTAGTCGGCGAGCTCGCCCCACAGGCGGGAGACGATCTCCTCACCCAACTCGATGATGTCTTCCTGCGTCACGAAGGACATCTCGATGTCGAGCTGGGTGAACTCGGGCTGCCGGTCGGCCCGGAAGTCCTCGTCGCGGTAGCAGCGGGCGATCTGGTAGTACCGCTCCAGGCCGGCCACCATGAGCAGCTGCTTGAACAGCTGCGGGGACTGCGGCAACGCGTACCACGTGCCGGGCTGCAGGCGGACCGGCACCAGGAAGTCACGGGCGCCCTCGGGCGTCGACCGGGTCAGCGTCGGCGTCTCGATCTCGTTGAAGTCGCGCGCGTGCAGCACCTCGCGGGCGATCTGGTTGGCCCGGCTGCGCAGGCGCAGCGCCTTGGCCGGGCCGGAGCGGCGCAGGTCGAGGTAGCGGTATTTCAGGCGCAGGTCGTCGGAGGCGGTGATCGTGTCGTCGACCGGCAGCGGCAGCGGCGCGGCCTCGGAGAGCACGGTCAGCTCGGTGGCGACCACCTCGATCTCGCCGGTGGCCAGCTCGGGGTTGGCGTTGCCCTCGGGGCGGGCCGAGACCTCGCCGACGACCAGCACGCAGAACTCGTTGCGCAGGGCGTGCGCGTCCTCCTCGCGGAAGACGACCTGGACCACGCCCGAGGCGTCACGCAGGTCGACGAAGATGACACCGCCGTGGTCGCGCCGGCGGGCCACCCAGCCGGCGAGCGTCACCGTCGTGCCGGCGTCGCTCGCGCGAAGAGTGCCGGCGTTGTGCGTACGGATCACGGGATGCTCTCCTCATCAGGCTGTCACGGACCACCCGCCATTCTGTCAGGTGGTCAGCCCGCGACTTTCCACGAGGTGGCCCGCATGCCCGCCGTGCCGGTCGTGCCGACCTCCGTGATCTCGACCAGTGCCATCTTGGCCGGCGCGCCGGCGGTCAGCACGCACAGCACGGTTCCCTTGCGCACGGGCACCGCGGCGCCGGGGCCGAGGGGCGCGGTCCGGATGGCCCGGTCGCAGCCGGCGGCGTCGGTGTCGGAGCCGGGGACCTGGGCCCCGGCCCTCGCGCCGGGTCCGAGCGTGAGGTTGGGCACGCCGGTGCCGCAGCGGCTGTCGTAGCGCAGGTCGCTCGTCTTCTCGTCGGCGTCGGCCCGCGGCTCGTCGAGGTCCAGGAAGATCACGGCCGAGCAGCCCACCTGCACTTTGAGCGGCTCCTGGGCGTACGTCACGTCGAAGCCCTCCCCGGTCGGCGCCGGCGCCGAGGCCGGCCGGGCCGCCTGCGACGTGCGCCAGGCGACGAAGACCGCCACCGCGGCCACGTTCAGCGCGAACAGGGCCAGCCCGGCGACGAGCAGCAGCGCCCAGTTCCGCCGCGGCTTCGGCCTCGCCGGGCGACCCAGCTTCTCCGTGGGCCCGTCCGGCGCCTCGTCCCGGGTCGACGGATTGATCGGGTACGGGTCGCGCGGCTTCGACGGGTTGTTGTTGGCGGCGCGGAAGACAGACATCGGGCGGGCTCCCATCGGCAGGGCAAACCGGGTGAGGCCGACCCTAGGCGCGGAGATCACCCGGCCCCCATCCCTCGTCGTGGGGACTACCGCCCCGCCCTTCACCCCGCCCTAGACTCATCCGGTGGCGACCGAGTCCCGCGTGCCCGACCACATCGACCGGCAGATCCTCCACGCCCTGCACCTCTCGCCGCGCGCTCCCTTCGCCCGCGTCGCCGCGGTGATCGGCGTGTCCGAGCAGACCGTGGCCCGGCGCTATCAGCGCATGCGCGGCACCGGTGTCGTCCGCGTGCTGGCCCGTCCCGATCCGTCGAAGATGCCCGGCACCACCTACTGGACGTTGCGCATCGGCTGCCGGCCGGGCACGGCCCCGGCACTGGCCGACGCCCTGGCCCGGCGGGGCGACACCGCCTGGATCAGCATCGGCGCCGGCGGGGCCGAGATCACCTGCTCGGCCGTGGTCACCGGCCCCCAGCCGGGTCTGCTGCACCATCTGCCCCGGGCGACCAGCGTGCTGACCTTCAGCGCGCACCAGATCCTGCACCGCTTCGCCGGGCGGGGCGAGGTGGACTGGGTCGCCACCGGCCACGAGCTCGACGCCGGCCAGCAGGCGGCGCTGGTCGAGGGCGCGGCCGTGCTGGGGCACGCGAGCCCGGCCGGCCCGGACGCCCGGGTCGAGCCGGCCGACCAGCCGCTGATCGACGCGCTGGCCCGCGACGGGCGGGCCAGCTGGGCCGCGCTGGCCGAGGCCACCGGCTGGACCCAGCGCCAGGTCGCGCAGCGGGTGGCCGCCTTGACCGGCAGCGGCGCCGTCTACTTCGACCTGGACGTGGCCGACACCGCGATCGGCATCCAGGCCTCGGCCAACCTGTGGTTCACGATCGCGCCGGCCCATCTGGCCGAGGTCGGCGCCCGCCTGGCCGACCACCGGCAGCTCTCCTTCGCCGCCGCCGTCACCGGCTCGGCCAACCTGATGGCCGCCGCCCGCTGCCGCGACGCGGCCGAGCTCTACCGCTACCTGACCACCGAGGTGGCCGCGATCGACGGCATCCACAGCGTGGAGACGGTCCCCCAGCTGACCCGGGTCAAGCAGGCCCATTTCCTGATCGAGAACGGCATGGTCCGCGACCCCTACGCCTGAGGCTGAGGGCTGGGGATGGTGACCACCATGGCCACGCCCGGTTCGCGGGCCTCGGCCACCACCGTGCCGTCGTGGGCCTCGGTGAGGCTGCGCACGATCCACAGGCCGAGCCCGACGCCGTCCGGGCCGCCCACGGCGAACCGGCCGAACAGGTGCGGCCGCAGCGTCTCGGGGATGCCCGGTCCGTGGTCGCGGATCTCCAGCCGGTCGATGCCGCCGTCGCGGGTCAGGCGGACCACGACCGGCGGGCGCCCGTAGCGCAGCGCATTGCCGACGAGGTTGATCACGATCTGCTCGAACCGCTGCGGGTCGACGAAGATCAACAGATTCTCTTCGGCCTCGATCGCCACGTCCTGGCGCCCGCTGGTGTACGAGACGGCGTCGCGCAGCAGGGCGGCGGCCGGGGTCGGCTTCCGGTCGAGGCGCAAGTGGCCCGAGCTGTCGATGCGCTGCACGTCGAGCAGCCCGTCGGCCAGGCGCCGGATCCGCGCCGTCTGCCGCAGCGCGGCCTCGATCATCCGCGCCTCGGCCCGCGACGACGGTGAGTCGGGTGACGCGGCCGCCGCCCTCTCGCCGAGCTCCTCGAGGGCGAACTGCACGGTGGCCAGCGGCGACCGGACGTCGTGGGCGAGCGTGCTCATCATGGCCGTCTGCCAGGTCTCGATCCGGGCCAGCCGCTCACGGTCCTCCCGCAGATGCCGGGCCTGCGCCTCGACCAGGAGAGCGATGGCCACCGCGACCGGCAGCAGCACGAGGGCGCTGCTGAGCACCTCCGGCGGCCGGTTGGTCAAGATCAACGGCAGGAGGTACGCGACGCCGGCCGGCACCGCGTACGCCAGCAGGATCCACCGCGGCATGTGCAGGGCCGCCCACGTGTAGAGCAGCACCAGGAACGGGCCGGTGCCGGCCGCGACCCCGCCGAACGACCATGTGGAGAGCCCGAGAACGGCGAAGCCGGCCAGCCCGAGCAGGGCCGGCGACTCCGGCCGCAGCCGCTGCCAGGGCACGAGGAACCCGGCCACCCCCAGCGCGAAGTCCAGCGCCGCGACGATCAGAAGCCGGGCCGGCGGGCCGCTGTGGCCCGCGATGCCGACCAGGGCCAGGAAGCCGGCCAGGAAAAAGAGCACCGCCGCCTGCCGGGCCGCCGTGCGCGCCCCGGTGCCGAGAAGGCGAAATGTACCGATTTATTTAGACTAACGTGGCGACGGCGAACGGCACGGCGGCGTCGCTGATGTTGCCGTAACCCAGCACCAGACCGGGTGGGCCGGGCGCGACCCGGTAATCGGCCAGCGTCATCACGCTCACCCCGGCCGCGCGGGCCCGGCGCGCGACTGCGACCTCGTCCAGGCCCGGCCAGGAGCAGACCACGTGCAGGCCGGCGGAGACGCCCTGCGTGATCGCGTCGGGCCGGCGACGGGCCAGGGCGGCCGTCAGGACGTCGCGGCGGGCCCGGTAGCGCTGGCGGGCCCGGTGCAGGTGGCGGTCGTAGCGGCCGGCGGCCACGAAAGCGGCGAACGCGGCCTGGTCGATCGCCGGCGGCCCGGCCCCGGCCGTCATCGCCGCCCGCCACCGGGCCGGGACCACCGCCCAGCCCAGGCCGACGGCCGGGGCCAGGGTCTTGTGGGCCGAGCCGGCCAGCACCACCCGCTCCGCGTCGAGGCCCTGCAGACAGCCGACGGGCTTGCGGTCGTAGCGGAACTCGCTGTCGTACTCGTCCTCCACGATCACCCCGTCGACCGCCCGGGCCCAGTCGATCAGGGCCGCGCGCCGGGCCGGGGCGAGGACCACGCCGGTCGGGAACTGATGAGCCGGCGAGAGCAGCACCGCCCGTACGGCCGCGGGAAGATCAGCCACCCGCAGACCCGAGGCGTCGACCGGAACCGGCCGGGGCCGCAGGCCCGAGGCCGCGGCGACCGCCCGCAGAGCGCCCCAGCCCGGATCCTCGACCGCGATCTCGCGGTGACCGGCGGCGGCCAGGGCCCGGCAGAGACGGCCGACCGCGTCCCGGATGCCGCCGCAGACGATCACCGAGTCGGCCGTGGCGACCGCACCCCGCGCGCGAGCCAGATAGTCGGCGAGCACCGATCGCAGCGCCGGCACTCCCGCCGGATCGGCGAAGCCCAGATCGGCTTCGGAAGCGGCCCGGGCCAGCGCGTCCGCCCACTGCTTGCGCGGGAAGAACCGCAGATCGGGCAGACCGGGGGCGAGATCGTGGTGCACGCGGACGGCATTGGCGGCGGGGCCGGGAGCCGCGGGCGGGACGCCGGGTGACCAGCGCACGCGGGTCGCCGAGCCGGTCCGGCCGGCCAGGTAACCCTCGGTCGTCAGCTGGGCGTACGCCTGTGTGACGACCCAGCGCGAGCAGCCCAGCGCCGTGGCCAGGACCCGGCTCGGCGGAAGCGCGGCCCCCGTGCCGATGCGACCGGAACGGATCGCCCGCCGCAGCGCCCCGGCCAGGGCGACGTGCCGCGGACCCGGCGCCGACAGATCGAGCAGGGTCTCCCAGGCAAGATTGGTATGGGATTCAGCCATCGAATCGGATCGTAACGGCGGACCGATCCGGCCGTAGGGTCGGATCATGCGTTATCGATTCCTGGGCCGCACGTCGCTGGCGGTCAGCGAGCTCTGCCTCGGCGCCATGACCTTCGGCCGGGAGAGCACCGGGGAGCTCAGCCTCCGGATGCTCGACCGGTTCGCTTCCGCCGGCGGCACCTTCCTCGACACGTCCGATGCCTACTCCGGGGGACGCTCGGAGGAGATCGTCGGCCGCTGGCTCAAGGGCCAGGACCGGGCCGACTGGGTGATCTCGACGAAGGTGCGCTGGGGTCCCGGCGGCAACCGCGAGGGGCTGGGCCGCAAGCACATCCTGGAGGCGGTCGAGGGCAGCCTGCGCCGGCTCGGCACCGATCACATCGACCTCTACCACGTGCACGGCTGGGACCCGGCGGCCCCGGTCGAGGAGACCATACGGACCCTCGACCGGCTGGTGACCAGCGGCAAGGTGCGCTACCTGGCGGTCAGCAACTGGGCCGCCTGGCAGATCCAAAAGGCGCTGGGCGTGGCCGACAAGCGCGGCTGGGCGCCGTTCGCGGCGATCCAGCCCCGCTACAACCTGCTGGACCGCGAGTTCGAGTGGGAGCTCGGGCCGCAGGCGGCCGCCGAGGGGCTCGGCGTGCTGCCGTGGAGCCCGCTGCGCGGTGGGTGGCTGACCGGGCGCTATCAGCGCGGCGGCTCGTTCGAGCCGGGCAGCCGGCTCGGGCAGGCCGAGACCGAGAACTGGGGCGAGCGCTGGGCGGTCTACGACAACGACCGCACCTGGCGGGTCCTGGACGAGCTGGCCGCGGTGGCTCGCGAGACCGGGAGGACGCAGGCCCAGGTCGCGTTGAACTGGCTGCTTCAGCGGCCCACGGTCACCGCGCCCATCATCGGGGCGCGGGACCTGGACCAACTCGAGGCCAATCTCGGGGCCGCCGGGTGGGATCTCGACCCGGTCCTGACCGAGCGGCTCACGGCGGTGACCGCGGTGGCGCCACTGCCGTACCCGTACGACGTCCTAGCCGGCAGCAACCGCACTCTCTAGCGGCTTCGATTCCGGGCGCTTGACCGGGCGTACCAGCAGGAAGACCGCAAGCGCACCCACCAGTCCCACGCCGGCCGAAAGCCAGAAGCCGGCGTCCAAGCCGGCCGCGGCGGCCGCGGGGGAGCCGCCGCGGCCCGAGGCCAGGGCGTGCGCCGCCGCCGAGTCGCCCAGGTAGGACGTGGCCCGGGAGAGGAAGACCGCGCCCACCGCCGCCACCCCGATCGCGTAGCCGAGCTGCCGGGCCGTGTTGAGCGCCCCCGCCGCCATGCCGCCACGGTGCGCGGGCACGGCCGCCATGCCCGACTCGGCCAGGTTCGGCATGACCAGGCCGACGCCGAGGCCGACCAGGGCGTAACCGGGCAGCAGGGACGGCCAGCTCGAGCCCCGGTCGAGCAGGAGCGCGCCCACGGCGGCGCCGGCCGCGATGAGCAGCATGCCGGTGCCGATCAGCACCCGCGGCGAGCGGCCGTGCAGCTTGGCCCCGGCCACGCCGGAGACCACGAGCGAGAGCAGACCCATCGGCAGGGCGGTGAGCCCGGCTTGCAGCGGGGTCAGGCCGACCAGCGACTGCAGCCAGATCGAGGTGTACGTGAGGATCGCGAACCCGGCGAAGTTGACCAGCAGGGCGGCGATCAGGATGCCGGCGAACGACCGGTTGCGCAGCAGCCGCAGGTCGAACATGGCGTGCGGGCTGCGCAGCTCGATCGCCACGAAAGCGGCCAGGCCGACCACGGCCACCGCGAACAGCCACCACGACCAGCCGTGCTCGTTGGCCCGGATCACGGTCAGGGTCAGCGCGGTCGCCGCGATCGTGAAGGCGGCGGTGCCGGCGAAGTCGAACCGGCCCGGCTTGTGGGCGCCGTCCGGCCGCAGCGCGAACTTGCACAGCAGCAGCGCGGCCACGCTGATCGGCAGGTTCACCAGGAAGATCCAGCGCCAGTTCAGGGCGTCGGTGAGCAGGCCGCCGAGCACCGGGCCGATCGCCGCGGCGGCGCCCGAGACCCCACCCCAGATGCCGTACGCGACGCCGCGCTCCCGACCCTGGTAAGCCCCGTTGAGCAGGGCGAACGTCGTGGTGAACATGGCCGCGGCGGCGGCGCCCTGCACGACCCGGGCCGCGATCAGCAGCCCGTCGTCGGCGGCCAGACCGCAGGCGAGCGAGGAGAGCGCGAACAGCGCCAGGCCGGCCGCGTAGAGGCGGCGGTGCCCGATCCGGTCGGCCAGGGCGCCGGCCCCCAGCAGCAGCACGGCCAGCGAGAGCGCGTACCCGTCGATGACCCACTGCAGGTTGTCGAACGGGGAGTTCAGGTCGGCGGCCATCCGCGGCAGGGCCACGTTCACGATGGTCACGTCGATGAGCAGCATGAAGGTGCCGAGACAGACGGTCACCAGGGGCCACCACTTGCGCATTGCGAGGTCCTTTCGTCCCCACAACGGTGGCGTGCTGCGTCCGCTCCTTCCAGCCAGAATGGCTCCGACGCCTTTTTCCGCCTTCTTACGTCGGCCTGGCGTCAGATCCGCCGTCGATGAACCATCCGTCGTGCAAAACCGGCACGACCTTGCTCGCCCCGACGGCCGCCGCCACGGTCACATCGCCCTCGAAACCGTTGTTGCGCAACTCCCGCCCGCTCACCGACTCCGGCAACTCCTCGCCCAGGCGGTCGGCCACCCCCCGGTACGCGGCCACGGCCGCCGCCGCCTCCGGGGAGAAACCCAGCTCGGGCAGCCCGTGAAGGAACGCGCCGGCACCCCACAGATCCTCCACGGCCGGGCGCAACGACCCGTCCGGCCACCGCTCCCCCGCCGCCACCACCGCGATCGGCCGGTCGCCGCAGCGCTCGCTCACCCACGCGGCCGCGGCGGCCGCATTGCGCAGACAGACACCCACCACGGTGGCGCCGGCGTCGGCCATCCGGGCCGAGATGGCCGACCCGTTCGGCGACGGCAGCACCAGGCGGTCGATCTTCGCCGCCTGGAGATCGGTGTGCAGGATGCTCTCCGGCGACAGCGTGATCTGGCCCGGGCCGGCCTGCGAGCGCAGCACGGCCAGCGCGGCCCCGTTGCGCCGGGCCACCGCCACCGCCGAGTCGTCCCGCCAGCGGTAGGGCAGGACGCTGATCCCCTGCTCCACCGCCACGGTCAGCGTCGTGGTGAACGACAGCACGTCGACCACCGCCACGAACGCCACCTCGGGCGCCACCGCGTCGGCCCCGACCGGGCCCCAGTCGAACCGGACCCGGTAGCCGCCCTGCCCGTCGAAGGTCTTCATCCCGTTAAAAATAGGTCTCCAGCACGTCCACCACGCGACGATCCTCGTCGATGACCGGGATGTGCCGCCATTTGTCGAAAGCCGTGCACGGATGCGAGATCCCGAACCGGATCAGGTCGCCCGGGGTCAGCGCCGCCTCCCCTGTGGACAGGTACGTGTGGTGGTCGTTCAGCTTGGTCACCTCGACCCCGCCCACCGGGGCCGACGACCCGTCCGCCCGGCGGATCTCCATCGGCACCGGCAGCCCCTCGTCGAACGGGGCGTCCCGCTTGCCCATGCCGGCCAGGGCCAGGCCCGGCTCCGGGGTGGAGGTGACCTGGGCCCAGATCTCCAGGGCGGCGGCCAGTGGACCCTCGGCGGGCACCCGCAGGAACGGGGTGCGCTCGCGGTAGAAGCCGTCGTCGTGGGTCACCGAGGCGCCGCTGCGCAGCACCAGCCGGGCGTTCTTGATCGGCGCCAGGCGTTCGGTGACCCGGTCGAACCAGGCGCTGCCGCCGGCCGACACGATGGGCTGCGCCGGCAGCAAGCCCTCTTCCTGCAGCCGGGTCACGCCGGCCACGAAGAGGTCCAGGAAGTCGTCCACCTCCTGCTCGGTCTTCAGCTGGCCCTCGTACGCGGTCACGCCCGCCAGCTCCACGCCCTCGGCGGCCACGGTGGCCCGGGCCACCGACACCAACTCGTCGAGGGTGCGAACCCCCGTACGCCCGCCGGGGTGACCGAACTCGACCAGGACCCTTGACTCACCGCCCGCGTCAGCCGCGGCTTTCACCCCGGCGACCGAGTCGACCTGGAACCAGATGTCCGGCTCGCCGGCCAGCCAGCGCAACGCGACCGGATCGAGCACCTGATTGGCGATCAGAATGCGCCGCACACCCAGCCGCCGCAGCACCAGAGCCTGATTGGCGGTGGCGACGGTCATGCCCCACGCCCCCGCGTCGAGCTGAGCCGCCAACAACCCCGGTGCCATGGTCGTCTTGGCGTGCGGCGCGAAATCCCACCCGTGCCGCCGGCAGTAGGCGGCCATCGTCGCGATGTTGGCCTCGGCCGCCGCCCGCCGCAACACCAGCACCGGCCACGTCAGCAGCCCGTCGAACAGCCCCGGCCGCTCCCGGGCCAGCTCGGCCGCGGTCCGCGCCCCGTCCGGCAGCCAGAAACCCTTGCTGCGCCAGTCGACCGTGATCTCAGGAACGTCCACCGAAACTCCCGTCCAGCTCCGGAGAGGGCGCCAGCTGGTTGAGCAGGGCGACCAGCCGCTTCTCCTCCCCGATGAAATGCGTCTCCAGCACGGCGCCGAGGCCGTCCAGCTCCTCCCGCGTCATCTCGTCCTTCAGCATCCCCGCGATGATCTCGTGATCGCGCGCCAGCCCGTCAAGGAACTCACGCAACTCGGGATGCCTGGCGGCCAGAATCGGGAAGACGGTCGTGTCCTCCGCGGTGTGATGCCGCGTGACGGCCGCGCAGAGCGTCAGACAATGCAGTTGGAGCTTGCCCTCGGCCGCGTCGTGCAGCTCATCGAGCATGTCGAGCAGCTGGTGATGAGCTTCGATCAACTGATGGCCGTACGCCCGAAGCCGCGCCCGCTCCCCGTCGGCGGCCCTTACGTTGTTGCCGTTGTCCACGGATTCCCCATGGTCCGGCGCCTCCGTGCCCACAGCGGTCTCTTTGCCGGGTGCACCGCGACGCTGCCCGGGAGCCTACAACGATTCTTGTCGTACCCGCGTGGTGTGCTTCGCCGCATGGGTTTGCTAACCGACTACTTCCGCGCCCCTTCGGTGACCACCGTCCAGGAGCAACTGAACCAGCGCGACGGAGGCCCCGTGCTCGTCGCCGACCCGTCGGCCACGCTCTACGACGGCGTCGAAGCCAAGTGGATCGACCCCTCGGTCGTCCTGGGCCAGCTGATCGCCTTCATCCGCGCCGAACCATGGCACCCCGGCATGGTCACCGAACGCCTGATCTGGCCCGAAACCGACGACCCGGCCCACCAGGGCCCGTGGACCACGATCCTCGACAACCACACCCGCGACACCCTGGCCGCCGTCACCCCCGACCGCGTCCCCGCCCTGGCCGCACAGTGGGCCACGATCGAGGAACTCAAGCCCGGGGCCACCCCGCATTACCTCGCCGACCTGATAACGGAGCTGACCGCCTTGGCCACCCGGGCCCAACAGGCCGGCGAATCGCTCTTCTGCTGGATGAGCCTCTGATTCCCCCACCCCGCCCCGACCGTCTCACCCTGGACAAGACCGTGGGCTCAGCCCTCAGGCGTTCCACCAGCCGTTGTTCGCTACTTTCGGCCTCCCCTAGGCAACGTCTCTCGGATCATGGTCTGGTCCAAAGCAGCAGGATGCCGGCGAGGGTGAGTGCGGCTTGGTAGTGCACGGCGAGTTTGTCGGTGCGCATGGCCAGGCGGCGCCATTGTTTGAGCCGGTTGATGCAGCGTTCCGCGACGTTTCGTTGCCGGTAGGCGGTGCTGTCGAAGGCGTGCGGACGACCGCCGTGGCTGCCTCGCCGGCGGCGGTGGGTCTGCTGGTCGCTGGGCTGCGGGATGGTCGCGCGGATACCGTGTCGGCGCAGCCAGGAACGGATTGCCCGCGACGAGTACGCCTTGTCGGCAAGCACCCGGCGTGGACGCTTGCGGGGACGTCCAGGTCCGCGGCGAGGCACCGCGATGGCGTCCATGACCGCCTCAAACTGCGGTGCATCGCCGGCTTGGCCCGCGGTGACCAGCAAACTCATCGGCCGGCAGCACGAGTCGGCGGCCAGGTGCACCTTGGTCGTCAGGCCGCCGCGGGACCGGCCGAGGCTATGGTCGGCCGGTCCGTGGCGTCGTGGTCTTCTCCCGGCCGGAGCCCAGCAGCGTGCTGGTGGGCCCGCACCACCGTTGAGTCGACCGCGGTGACCAGCCAATCCAGTTCCCCGGCGGCGTCAACTTGCGCCGCCGTCAGCACGTGCTGCCAAGTTCCGTCGGGCGTCCAGCGGCCGAACCGCGAGTAGGCACCTTTCCACGAGCCGAGCTCGTCAGGCAGATCTCGCCAAGGTGAGCCGGTGCGGTACTTCCACGCGATCGCCTCGATCACCTCACGGTGATCGGACCACCGGCCACCGCGTTGCGGCGACCGACCCGGCAGATAGGGCTCGATCCGGGCCCACATGTCATCAGAGATCCATCGACGAACCGGCACGGTTCATCAAACGAGCCACCCTGATCCGAGAGACGCTGCCTAGCCGTCACCGCCGCCCACGCCTTCACCGCACGCCGCCACCGCACGCCGCCACCGCACGCCGCCACCGCACGCCGCACGCCGCCACCGCGCGCCGCACGCCGCCAAGCTCAAGTCGGCCGGCTCCCTCGCCGGGCCGCCCTGTAACAGCTCCGCCCGCCCGGCGGGGCTGCCAAGTCGGGGCCGGCCACCTCCATCGCCGCCGGCCGGCGCCCTGACCGGTCACTCGGGTCAGGTGCGGGCGGTGGCCTTCGAACCGGGTCGCGATTCGCCACCGTGTAACAGCTCCCGCCCGCTCCGGCGGGGCCGCCAAGTCGAAGTCGGCCACGTCCCTCGCCGCGCAACCCCACGCCATATCCCGGAGTCGGCGGGTGAGTGGATCTGCCCGACCGCGTCGCCGGGTGAGGGCGAAGGTTGGAGGCGGGTGTAGGCGGCCAGGCCGCAGACGGCGAAGCCGAGGGCGTTGGCCACGCCGTGGGTGGCGGCCATCCAGGCCAGCGACGGGTGCGGGAGGCCGGTCGCTTCGCCCAGGGCCCAGCTCACGGCCAAAACCATGGAGGCGGCCAGCACCACTGCGGAGGTGGCGAACAGAGTGGCAGCCAGGCGATCGGCCACCCGGCGGCGGGCATGACGCCAGGTCGACCACCCCATCGCCCACATGCCGGCAGTCAGCACCATGGCCCCCGCCAGCTCGACAAACTCGCTGGTGAAATAGCCGGCGAGCACAAGCAGGGTCCCCGCCGGCACGGCCAGGACAGCCGTGTCGGCCAGCCGGCCGGGCGCCAACCGGCGGTGCAGCCCGGCGATCAGAGCCGCCGCAAAGCCCGCGAAGTGGAAGTGAGCCACCGTCAACGTCAGCACACCCAACTCGAACCCGAACAACCGATACCCCGCCCGTTCGGCGACCAGCGCCCCGGCCGCGATCGCCGGGCTGACCAAGGCCGTCCCCATCGCCAGGCGGTCCCGCCACTCGAGCTCGGGCCGCGTTCGCACCCCGATCCGGATCCGACCGTCCCCGGACAAGATCCCCGTCCGACCCCGCACCGCCAGCGCGACTGCGATGGCGGCCAGCGCGATGGTCGCCAGCGCATAGATCGCCGCGAACCCGGTGGCCACCGCCCCTCGTGGCAGCCACAGGCTTGCCACCCCGGCGATCGCCGCGACCGGCCAGAGACTGAGGAGCCGGCCGGCTCCGCCGGCGACGGGCGACATAAGCAGCCGAAGACCGAGCGGAACGATCAAGAGCATGCCGATCGTGATCAACCCGTTGACCAAGGCCCACATGGCCACCTCCCCGTTTGTTGAACGCGTTCAACTATAGCGAGACAGAGGTCATCGGCGCCGCGCCGACCGGTCGAGCGGCGAGTTGGGGCAGCCGCCAACCAGGAGGGCGACCCACGGCTGAGGGCAACCCAGGCGGGCTGAGCTTCCCCCGGTTCGCCGGACACCGAGGGTGAGGTGGGCGGCCCAGGGCGAGGGTTGACCGACGGCGGAGGGGCGACCCCGCCGGCCCGGATGGGGACCGGCAGGGTTCAGAGGTGGGGCAGGTTGGCGGTCATCTCGGCCAGTTCGGCCAGGCGGTCGGGCAGGGAACGCGGGTTGCCGGGGGCGTCGGGACGGGCGTCCCAGGGGCGGGGGCCGGTCAAGGGGCGGTAGTTGACGCCCAGGGCGTCCAACCTCGACAGGTGGGCCGGCAGGCGGGTCATGAAGGAGTCGTAGGAACGGCCGGGGGCGTCCCAGAGGGCCTCGGCGAAGGCGCATAGCCGCGGGTAGGTCATGTAGTCGACGCGGCGGGCGTTCTCCATGTGTTCGGTCCAGACGTTCGCCTGGCCGCCCAGGACGTGGGTGGCTTCGGCGGGGGTCAGGCCGGGTGGCATCGGGTTGAAGCGGTAGACGTCCTCCAGGGTCAGCAGGGTGCCGACCGGGGTGGGTTCGCCGGGGTCGTCGGACTGGCGGTAGTCCAGGTAGGCGGCGATGTCGGGACAAGAAACCACGTCATGTCCCAGCCGCGCGGCGACCGAGGTGGGCAGCGGACCCCGCCAGGCAGCGACGACGGCACCGGCGGGGGCGCCCCCGGCGACCGCCGGAGCATCAGCCCCGGAGGAGACGGCAAGCTCGGAGGAAGCGGCTACCTCAGGGAGGGTGGCGCCGGCGAGGATTTCGTCCCAGCCGTAGAGGCGGCGGCCTCGGGTGGCCAGGTGGGCGGCCATCTGGGCGGTGAACCAAGGCTGGATGCCGGCCAGGCCCAGGCGGGCGGCCAGGGCGGAGCCGGTCCACTCGCCGGGTGGGCATTCGTCGCCGCCTATGCCGATCAGGTCGGACGGGAAGATGTCGCAGAGATGGTCGAGGACGTCTCGGCAGAAGGCCAGGGTTTCGTCGGTCAGGTTGAGGATGTGGGGGGAGATGCCCCACGAGGTGCGTACGCCGCCGGTGAAGCCGTTGCCCAGCGAAGGGTAGGCCGCGATGGCGGCCTGCATGTGGCCGGGCATGTCCACTTCGGGGACGACGGTCACGTGGCGGTCGAGAGCGTAGGCGACGATCTCGCGGAGGTCTTCCGTGGTGTAGAAGCCGCCGTGGGGGCGGCCGTCGTCGCGGGCGTGGACGCGGGCGCCCAGCATCGACGAGGGGCGCCAGGCGCCGATGGTGGTCAGGCGGGGCCGGCCGGGGACCTCGACGCGCCAGCCCTGGTCGTCGGTGAGGTGCAGGTGCAGGACGTTGAGCTTGTGGAAGGCGGCCAGGTCGATGAAGCGCAGCACGTCGGCCACCGGCATGAAGTGGCGGGCGACGTCGAGCATCACGCCGCGCCAGGCGAAGCGCGGCTGGTCGGTGACGGTGACGGCGGGGACGTCCCAGCCGGTCTCGCCGGACCGGCGCAGTGCCGACGGCGGGAGCAGCTGGCGCAGGGTCTGCGCGCCGTAGAACACGCCCGCGGCGGAGCCACCGACGATCTCGACAGAATCCCGGGTGCACGTCAACGCGTACATCTCGGGGGGTCGGGAAGGGTCGACGCGAAGCGTGACGCCGCCTCGCCCAGGCGAAAGTGGGCAGCGCAGCGCGGTGCGGAGCCAGGTGGCGACGCCCTCGAGGCCGGGGCCGGCGTCGAGCGCAACCGCCGAATCGAGGCGGAAGAAGCCGACGGTACGGGTGATGGACACCGGCTGCGGGATCATCGCTTATTACAGTATGCGAGTGACCTACGACCTGCTCCTGAGCGGGGGCGAGCCGTTCGATGTGGCGGTGACCGGCGGGGTGATCGCGGCAGTGGGCGCCAACCTGCCGCGAACCGCCCGCACAATTGTGGATGTCAGCGGCAAACTGGTCACCCCGGGGCTGGTCGACCTGCATACCCACGTCGGCCCGGGCTACTGGGGCATCTCGCCGGAGGCGATCGCCTGGTACACCGGCGTGACCACGTGGGTGGACGCCGGATCGACCGGGGCCTACACACTGTCCGGACTGACCGGTCAAGTTCATGACGTACGCGTGCCCGTGCTGCTCAACATCTCGGCGGTCGGCCTCAGCGGGCGTACGGGCGAGAGCCGCGACCTCGACAACTGTGACGTCGCCCTGGCCGTCGACACCGTGCAGGCCAACCGCGAGGTGATCCGCGGGATCAAGGTGCGCATCGACCGGGACACCGTCGGCGACAACGGGGTCGAGCCGCTACGGCGCGGGCTGGCCGTGGCCGAGACGTGCGGGCTCCCGGTCATGGTCCACATCGGGACCACGCCGCCCGCCCTGGACGAGGTGCTGGATCTGCTGCGGCCGGGTGACATCGTGACGCACTGCTCCAGCGGCATCGCGGCGCCGCTCGGGCCGGCGGTCAAGGCGGCGTTCGGGCGGGAGGTCCGGTTCGACCTCGGGCACGGGTCGGGCGGGTTCGCCTTCGACGTGCTGGAGCGCCAGCTCGAGTCGGGTCTGATCCCGGACACGGTCTCGACCGACCTGCACTGCCGCTCGCTGTACGGACCGGTCTTCGACCTGCCGACGACCATGGCCAAGCTGCTCGCGGTCGGCCTGTCGCTGCCCGACGTGCTGGCCATGGCGACCCACAAGCCGGCCGAGATCCTCGGCCTGCCCGGCGGCATCCTCACCCCGGGCGCCCCGGCCGACCTCGCGGTCTTCGACGTCCGCGAGGAGGAGCACGAGGTCGTCGACGCCCACCGGCAGGTCCGGCGGGCGCCGTTGCGCCTGGTCAACACCGCGACGTACGTGGCCGGGCGGCTCCTGGCACCGCGGCTGCCCGCCCCACCGGCGCCGTGGGTGCCGTTGACGGACGCCCAGCGCGCGGCGCTCGACCGGCGGCGGGATGATCTTCGTGAGTTGCTCGCGGCCCCGCTGGTCGGGGCCGACGGGCTGGCCGAGCAGTTTCCGCGACCATCTGAAGGGGATTGACACCACATGCCCAAGCGCGCCATCAACACCGACAAGGCCGGGCCGGTCGGCGGCCCGTACTCGCACGCGGTCGTCGCCGGTGACTTCATCTACCTGGCCGGGGCGATCCCGTCGCTGCCCGACGGCACCCGGGTCACCGGCAGCTTCGCCGAGCAGGCCCACGCCGCGTTCCGCAACCTGGCCGCCGTGGCCGAGGCGGCCGGCGGCAGCCTCGACCAGGCCGTCCGGCTCGGCGTCTACCTGCGCGACTTCGCCGACTTCGCCGAGATGAACGAGATCTACAAGGAGTACATCGGCGGCGACAACCCGCCCGTGCGGACCACCCTGCCGGTGCCGCTCGAAGGCTTCGACATCGAGATCGACGCGGTTCTCTACACCGGAGCCTGAGCGCGTTCCCCTGCTTCGCGGGCGCGGGCCTGGTTTGATCACCTTTGGAGGCTCGCGCCGCGAACGGGTAACACGAGCGAAACGTGGGGCTGCGAGGCTCGCGGAGCGCTACCAGGGGAGGTCCGTTGTTCCTCAGCCAGCACGAGCAGGAACGCCTGCTCATCCACGTCGCGGCCGACGTCGCCCGGAGAAGGCGGGAGCGCGGCCTGAAGCTGAACCATCCGGAAGCCACCGCCATCATCACGGCCTTCCTGCTGGAAGGGGCGCGCGACGGGCGTACGGTGGCCGACCTGATGGACGCGGGGCGGCGGGTGCTCACCCGCGACGACGTGATGCCGGGCGTGCCCGAGATGCTGGCCGAGGTGCAGGTCGAGGCCACCTTCCCGGACGGCACCAAGCTGGTCACCGTGCACGGGCCGATCGCATGATCCCGGGCGAGATCCTGCCGGGCGACGGCGACATCGAGATCAACTCCGGCCGTACGCTCGTGGAGCTGACCGTCCGGAACACGGGTGACCGGCCGGTGCAGGTCGGGTCGCACTTCCACTTCGCGGAGTCGAACGAGGCGCTCGAGTTCGACCGGCGGGCGGCCTGGGGCCACCGGCTGGCCGTGCCGGCGGGGACGTCGGTCCGCTTCGAGCCCGGGATGCCGCGGGACGTGCAGTTGGTCGCCCTGGCGGGAGCTCGCATCGTTCCGGGCTTGCGGGGGTTGGCCGGCGGTCCACTGGCCGACGGGCCGCGCGGGTCCGGCGCAGCCGGCGGGCCGCCCGTCACCCCACCGGCACCACCCGCCTTCTCGGACATTTCCGATTTGCCGAGCGGCGACAATGGCTTCGGTCAGCCCGAGAACGGGAGTTCGCGATGACCAGCCTTGACCGCGGGCGGTACGCGGCGCTCTACGGCCCGACGGCCGGTGACCGGATCCGGCTGGCTGACACGAACTTGCTGATCGAGGTGGAGGAGGACCGCAGCGCCGGTCCCCGCCCCGGGGACGAGGTCGTCTTCGGGGGCGGCAAGGTGATCCGCGAATCGATGGGGCAGTCCCGGGCCACCCGGGCCGAGGGCGCGCCCGACACGGTCATCACCGGGGCCGTGGTGCTCGACCACTGGGGGATCGTCAAGGCCGACATCGGGATCCGCGACGGCAAGATCGTCGCGCTGGGCAAGGCCGGCAACCCGGACACCATGGACGGCGTCCATCCGGATCTCGTCATCGGGCCCGGCACCGAGATCATCGCCGGCAACGGCAAGATCCTGACGGCCGGGGCCATCGACAGCCACGTCCACCTGATCAGCCCCACCGTCCTGGACACGGCGATCGCCTCCGGCATCACCTCGATCATCGGGGGCGGCACCGGACCGGCCGAGGGCACCAAGGCGACCACGGTCACGCCCAACGCCTGGTACCTGGCCCGGATGCTCGAGGCGATCGACACCTACCCGATCAACGTGCTGCTGCTCGGCAAGGGCAACACGATGTCCGAGGAGTCGATGTGGGAGCAGCTGCGCGGCGGCGCCGGCGGCTTCAAGCTCCACGAGGACTGGGGCACCACGCCCGCGGTGATCGACGCCTGCCTCAAGGTGTGTGACGCCTCGGGCGTCCAGGCCGCGATCCACACCGACACCCTCAACGAGGCCGGCTTCGTCGAGGAGACGCTGCGGGCCATCGCCGGCCGGTCGATCCACGCCTACCACACCGAGGGGGCCGGCGGCGGCCACGCGCCGGACATCATCACGGTCGCCGGGCAGCCCAACGTCCTGCCCTCGTCGACCAACCCGACCCGCCCGTACACCCGCAACACCCTCAGCGAGCACCTCGACATGCTGATGGTCTGCCACCATCTCAACTCGGCCGTGCCCGAGGACCTGGCGTTCGCCGAGAGCCGGATCCGCCCGTCCACCATGGCCGCCGAGGACCTGCTGCACGACCTCGGAGCGATCTCGATGATCGGCTCCGACTCGCAGGCCATGGGCCGGGTCGGCGAGGTCATCCTGCGTACCTGGCAGACCGCCCACGTGATGAAGGCCCGCCGCGGCGCCCTGCCCGGCGACTCGGCCGCCGACAACCACCGCGCCCGCCGCTACGTCGCTAAGTACACGATCTGCCCGGCGATCGCCCACGGCATGTCCGAGCACGTCGGCTCGGTCGAACCCGGCAAGCTGGCCGATCTCGTGCTGTGGGACCCGGCGTTCTTCGGCGTGCGCCCGTCCCTGGTCCTCAAGGGCGGCATGATCGCGTACGCGCAGATGGGTGACGCGAACGCGTCGATCCCCACCCCCCAGCCGATGCTCCCCCGCCCGATGTTCGGCTCCTACGGCGTCGTCCCGGCCCAGACGTCGCTGGCCTTCGTGGCCCCCGCCGCCATCGACGCCATGCTGACCGACCGCGCCGGCGTGAAACGCGCCTTCGCCCCCGTGGCCGACACGCGCGGGGTGACCAAGGCTGACATGCCCCACAACGACGCCCTGCCCAGGATCGAGGTCAACCCCGACACCTTCGAGGTACGCATCGACGGCGAGATCATCGACCCGGACCCGGTGACCGAACTGCCCATGGCCCAGCGCTACTTCCTCTTCTGACCATGAGCCTGGCGACGCTGCTCCTGCTGGCCGACGGCCGGCTCCCGTCCGGCGGCCACGCCCATTCCGGTGGTCTGGAGGCGCAGGTGTCGGCCGGCCGCGTCCGGGACCTCGACGGGCTGGCCGGCTTCCTCCGCGGCAAGCTGGCCACCTCGGGTCTGGTGGCAGCCGCCTTCGCCGCGGCGGCCTGCCATCGCCTCACCGCGGCGGCCCCGCCCAGCAGCCGGCCCGCTCCCCCGCCCACCAGCCAGCCCACCGCCATGCCCACCGCCCCGCCCACCGCCCTGCCCACCGCCCCGCCCACCGCCATGCCCGATATTTCGGACTTGGACGACGGTGTGGACGCCCGTACGCCGTCGCCTGCGCTGCGGCGGGCGTCTCGGGCTCAAGGGCGGGCTCTGTTGCGGGCGGGCCGGGCGATGTGGGCGGTGCCCGAAGTAGGGCGCGAACCACATCAGCCGGTGGCGCTCGGGGTGCTCGCCGCGGCGGCCGGGCTGGGGCCGCTCGAAGCCGCTGTGGCCGCGGCCCACGGCACGGTGACCGGCTCGGCCAGCGCGGCGGTGCGGTTGCTGGGCTTGGATCCGTACGGCGTGCATGGGCTCCTGGCCCGTCTCGCCCCCGACTGTGACCGGGTGGCGGCCGAGGCCGCCGCCCGGGCCGGTGACCCGGTCGACGAACTGCCGGCCGCGGGCGCTCCCCTGCTCGACATCGGCGCCGAGCTCCACGCCACCTGGGAGGTGCGTCTCTTTGCATCCTGACCACACGCACGGTTTCGCCGCGGCCGCACCCGAGCCGCACGTCCACGGGCCCGAGGAGGTGCCGCACACGCATCCCGACCCCGGCGTCGACCCGCACACGCCCCTTCCCGACGCACCCCGGGCGCTGCGGATCGGCATCGGCGGGCCGGTCGGCTCGGGCAAGACGGCGCTGGTGGCCGCCCTGTGCCGGGCGCTCGGCGAGGAGTTGCGGCTCGCCGTGGTCACCAACGACATCTACACGACCGAGGACGCCGATTTCCTCAAGCGCAACGGCGTGCTCCCGGTCGAACGGATCCGCGCCGTCGAGACCGGTTGTTGCCCGCACACGGCCATCCGCGACGACATCTCGGCCAACCTGGACGCCGTCGAGGACCTCGAGACGGCGCTCGGCCCGCTCGACCTCGTCCTGGTGGAGAGCGGCGGCGACAACCTGACCGCCACCTTCAGCAAGGGCCTGATCGACCGGCAGATCTTCGTCGTCGACGTGGCCGGCGGCGACAAGGTCCCCCGCAAGGGCGGCCCCGGCGTCACCACCGCCGACCTGCTGGTCATCAACAAGACCGACCTGGCCCCGCTGGTCAACGCCGATCTCTCGGTGATGGACCGCGACGCCCGGGCCCGCCGCGGCGACCTCCCCACGGTCTTCCTCTCCCTGGTGGAGGACCGCGCCGCCACCCCGGTCGCCGACTGGATCCGCACCCTGGTCGCCGCCCGCGTCCCGGCTGCCGGCTAGATGCGAGCCTTCGCCGAGGTCGCCGCCGTGTCCGACGGGCGCGGCGGCACCCGGCTGGCCGTGCTGCGCGGTGAGTCGCCGCTGCTGTTACGGCGCACCGGCCCGGCCCGGGTCCATCTCGTCGGAGGCGCCGCCGGCCCGCTGCGGGGTGACGACCTCCGCCTGGAGATCAGCGTCGGCCCCGGCGCCACCCTTGAGATCAACAGCGTGGCGGCGCAGCTCGCGCTCCCGGGTCGCGCCGGTCTGCCACCCTCCCGGCTGGAGATCCATGCGTCGGTCGCCTCCGAAGGCGTACTCCGCTGGCTCCCCGAGCCGATGATCGCCGCCGCCGGCTGCGACCACCTCACCGTGACCGAGGTCGAGGTCGCCGACGGCGGCCACCTGCTCTGGCGGGACGACCTGGTCTGCGGTCGCCACAACGAGGACTCCGGCCAGGTCACCATGCGGACCCTCATCCGGTACGCCGGAAAGACTCTCTACCGCCACGATCTGTCCGTGGGCCCCGCTGCCCCCGGCTGGTCGGGTGCGGCAATCCTCGGCAGCGGCCGAGCCGTCGGCACCTTGGTGTCGACCACTTCCCGGCCACCCGGCCCGCTTTCCGGCGATGCCGCCGTCATGCCCCTGGCCGGCCCGGCCACCCTGGCCACCGCCGTCGGCGCCGACATCCGCCAGGTCCGCGCGGCCCTGGACCCGCTTTGCACGGCGAGGACGGCCGAAGCCGTCCTCGCCGTCTAGCCGGTTCAGGCCGCTACGGCGATCGGAACCCCGTGCTCGTCCGTCAGGGCCAGCCGCGTGTGCAGGTTCCCCTGCTGGGCCACGCGGGCGAAGTACTCGCTTCGCCGCCGCTGCATGCAGCCCTTCCTGGTCCTGGGTCCACCGGCGGCCACCGTCAGCAGTTCCGGGGCCAGGGAGCTGTTCAGCCCCTCCCGCAGCAGCTGCAACGCTTCCGTGCGCAGCTGGGAGATGCGGGATTCGGTGACGCCGAGCCGGGCCGCCACGTCGCTCAGCGGCTGTTCCTGCAGGAACGACTCGGTGACGACCATCCGCAGGCGCTCCGGCAGGGCCTGGATGGCCTGGTGCAGGTATCCGAGGCGCTCCCTTTTGAGCAGCAGGTCCTCGGGTCCTTCGGACAGCTCCGGCACCATCTCCTCGGCCGCCCCGGTGGGGAAGCCCTGGAGGCTGAGCAGGGCCGCCTTCTGCACGTCGTCCTCGACGGTGGCCAGTTCCTGGACGCCGATGCCGAGCATCTCGGCCACCTCGGCGTCGGTCGGGGTGCGACCGAGCGCCGCGGTGAGCTCCTGCCGGGCGGCGGCGGTGCGCCGGGCCCGGGCCCGTACCGATCGGCTGGCCCAGTCCTGTCCGCGCAGCTCGTCGAGGAGCGCGCCGCGGATGCGGACGGCGGCGAAGCGGTGGAACGGGATGCCGCGGGTGACGTCGAAGGATCGGGCCGCGCCGAGCAGGGCGGCGAATCCGGCGGAGGACAGGTCGTCCGCATGGACGTGGCCGGGTACCCGGTTCAGCAGTTCCCGGACCAGATGGCCAACCATCGGCATGTGTTCGCGGACGAGGTCCTCGATGTCCCGCGCGGACGGCGCGTCGTGGGTGGTGCCGATGGTGGCGGGGAGTTCGGCAGTATCGCTCACGGGGTCCTCCTCGCTCATACGACCGGTTGCGTGAAAACCGGCTGACGAGAAGAACTTTTGCCAACGAAAGGTGCGAAGGCGGCCGAACTCGGTTGCTATTAGGGTGCTTTTCGCGAGAAAAGCTCAGGTTTAGTGGAACGCGGCGACGCGGCGGGTCTCGAGGACCCCGGTGAGCTCCTCGTGGACCCAGTGCATGCGCGGCACGGCGACCTCCGGATGGTCACCGAACTCGGTGGCCACGCCGGCCGCACAGCCGTCGCTGCCGTGCAGCAGGATCATGGCGGTCACCGCCCGCTCCACAGCCGCGTGGCTGGGGCACTGGGACGGCTGCAGATCCGAGACGAAGAGGGCTTCCGCCGCGAGATCCTTGACGATGCTGATCATGTCGAACTCCCCGATGAACAACTGGCTGTACGTTGCCCTAGGTGCCCGGTCAGCGGCATGTCAACCGATCGGACCCCGATCTCATCTTCCTCGCGCGTCACCCACCGCCCGGCCAACACGCCGGGCGAATCGGGAGAAAATGCATGCGCCATCCCCCACACAGTAACTCCGCTCCGAGCGGCAGTCGTCTGCTTTTTTGGAGCGAACACAGAACAGGGCCGGCCCGGAATCCGGGCCGGCCCTGTCAGTACGGAATTACTCGGTCTCCTCCGGGCAGTCACCGGGCTCACCCGGATCGCAGCCGACGTCCGGCGCCACCGGAGTCTCGATGACCGGGTCCGGGGTGGCCGTGGTCGTCGTCGGCGTCGTCGGCACGTCCGAGTCGTCCGGCGGCTCGGGCTCGACCGCCCCGCCCCCACCGGTCGTGGTGGTGGTGACGACCGGCGGCGTGGTCGTCGTGGTGACGACCGCGCCCGGCGTCGTGGTGGTCGTCCCCGGCTTGGGCGAGGTCGAGATCGTCGTCCCGGGCGTGGCCGGCTTGGTGGTGACGCCCGGTTTGGCGCCGCCCGTCGGCTTCACGGTCGGCGTGATGGTGACGGTGCCGTCGGGGGCGATGGTGTAGCCCGGGGCGGTCGTCGTCGGCACCAGTCGCGTGCTGCCGTCGCTGAGCTTCTCCACCTTCTGCGGCGGGCCGCCCGGCTTGGTCGACACGAACGTCTCGCAGGTGGCCCCGTTGAGCGTGAAGGCGAGCGGCGCGATGTTGGTCGCCGTGTACCGCCCGGTGATCGGCACGCTCACGGTCGACCCGGCGGCCAGCGGCGTCTCGGCGAGGTCGCTGACCTCGACCGCCTGACCCTTCTGGTCCAGGGTGGTCTTGCCGTTGCCGGAGACCGTCTGGTCGCCGGGCATGAGGAACCACAGCTTCCAGTCGTTCACCGGCGCCTCGTCGCGGTTGGCCACCGTGACCTGGGCGCTGAACCGGCCCTGGCTGTCCGAGACGACCGCGTAGGTGACCGTGCACTCGCCGGTGGGCGCCACGACCCCGGGGGCCGCGCTGGCCGGCTTGTTCTTGGGCGGGTTGCTGGTCACGCTCCAGCCGTAGGCCCCGACGGTCAGCAGCAGCACGCCCGCCGTGACCACCAGGATGCGGCGGGTCTTGTTGGCCGGTCCACGCTGGCCGCCGGTCGCCGCCTGGTTGCCGAAGGCCGGCCGCAGCGGCTGACCGGCCTCGGGCGCCGCGTTGTCCATCCGCACCGACTCGAGACCCGCGAACCGGCTGTTACGGGCGGGAGCGTCGGGCGCGGGCGGAGCCGGTGACTGGGGAGCCGCCGCGGCGGCCGCGGCGGCTTCGGTGATGTACGAGTTCGGCGTGGGCAGGATCGTGGTGTCCTCGCCGCTGTCCGACCAGTCGGGCACGTAGCCGGGGGCCACCGAGGGCGCGCCCGCGGAGAGCGCGGCCAGGATCTGGGCCAGCTCGGCGCTGGACGGCCGGTCGGCCGGCCGCTTCTCCAGGCAGCGCCCGACCAGGGTGTCCACCTCGGCCGGCAGGCCCTCGACGGCCGGCAGCGGATCGGGCTCCACGTACTGGTGGGCGCGGAGCAGGGCCGTGGTGGTGCCCACGTCCCACGGCAGCTGGCCGATCAGCGTGCGGTAGATCAGCAGGCCCACCGCGTACACGTCGGTGGCCGGGCTGACCTGGCCGCCCTCGAGCCGCTCGGGCGCGAGGTAGGCCGGCGTGCCGAGCAGGCTGCCGTCCGGGTCTATGTCGTTCTCGCCGATCAGGGCGGAGATGCCGAAGTCGACGACCTTGGCCCCGGTCTGCGTGAGCATGACGTTGGCCGGGGTGACGTCGCGGTGCACGATGCCACGCGCGTGCGCGGCGGCCAGAGCGGCGGCGACCTCGGCGGTGATCCGCACGGCGTGCTGCCAGGGCAGCTTGCGCGCGCGGGCGAGCACGGCGGCGAGCGACTCGCCGTCGATCAGTTCCATCACTACGTACGGCACGGGCTCACCGTCGACGGTGGTCGCCTCGCCGTAGTCGTAGACATTGGTGATGTTCGGGTGGCTTAGGCGGGCGGCCGCCTGGGCCTCGGCCCGAAGCCGGCGCCGGAACGCCGGATCCGCGCTGGTCGACGGTGGCAACACCTTGACCGCGACCTGGCGCCCGAGGACCTCGTCGAAGCCTCGCCACACCACTGACATCCCGCCGGCGCCGAGCCGCTCGACCAGTCGGTAACGACCGGCCAGCAGACTCGACCCGGGCAGGTCCGGCTGGCTCATGTGCCCCCACATGCGCGCTTTGAAGAGTCGCCGAGTCGCACCGCCATGCTCCTCGACGCCGGGGTGGATCCGGTCCACCCTCGGGCCGGAAGCATTCCCCATCGACGGCTCGGATGCTAGCCGATGATCGCCTCTATCACGATCCTGCGTACGGCGGTCTACCTGCGGTTCGTTACCGTCCGTTTCGCACTCGATCCCGGCCGTGGCGCGCTCCTCGCCACCCCCGAAAGTCGGATCTACGACTGCGGATGGGCGGCAATACCCGAGTACGCCCGACTATGCCCGCTTCATCGGAAGTTTCGACAGGAACGAGATTCGGGTTGTCCCTTAAGGAGGGATTAACTCGCGGTCGCTATCTCATAACGGACCGCACTCGAAGATCATCGCGGTCGATTACTTACCGTAGGGCAATTGTTGAAGCCTTGACCTGAGCAACCCCCGCTGATCGGGTGAATCCCTCCGCTGATCAGCCTATTTCGCGCGCCGGCCCGAAAAAGCGGCCGCGGGAACGCTTTCGTTCCCGAAAAGCACCGATGCCGGCGACGGCCGCTTGGGCGGCGTCAGACGTACGGGCACCGGCGCCTGCCCCACCGGCCGCGCCCCCAGCCCGGACAGCAGGTTCAGCACCGGGTCGAGCCGCTCGTAGAGGACGAGCACCACGTCACCCGCCCGGGCCAGCCGCAGCGCCTCCGGCACGGCGTCCGCGAAGCCCCGCACCCGCACCGCGGTCATCTGCGGCCGGCGGGCCCGCATCTCCCGCTCGACCAGCGCCGACACCTCACCCGGGGCCCGGGCGCCCAGGTCCTCGTCCTCGTAGAGCACGGCCCGGGTGACGCCGTCGGCCACCACCTGGGCGCTCGCCGCCAGCAGGTCGTCGCGCCGGTCGCCGGGCAGGGTCAGCGCCACCACGCAGCGGTCCGGCCCCCACAGCCGGTGCAGGGTGCGCAGGGTCTCGGCCAGCGCGGCCGGGTTGTGCGCGTAGTCCACGAAGACCGAGACGTCGCCCAGCCGCAGCAGCGTGGCCCGCCCCGGATTGTCCGCCACCCAGTCGAACTCGGTGAGCCGGCGCACGGTGTCGTCCTGCCCGGCGCCCAGGGCCCGGGCGGCGGCGATGGCGGCCAGCGCGTTCGCCACCACGTGCGGGGCCGCGCCCCCGTACGCGCCGGGCAGCTCGGCCATCCGCAGCAACGGCGTGCGCCGGGCCCCGGTGGCCTGGGTCAGCCAGCCGTCCTGCAGCAGGTACGCGGTCTCACCCTTGGCCAGGTGCTCGACCACCACCGGCTGGCGCGCGTCGAGCCCGAACCACACCACCCGTTTGCGGTCGGCCCGCACCCGCGGGCGCTCGACCAGGCTGCGGACCCACGGGTCGTCGGCGTTGAGCACGAGCGTGCCGCCCTCCCGGACCCGCTCGGCGACCACCGCCTTGACGTGCGCGAGGTCGTCGATCGTCTCGAGCCCGTCCTGCCCGAGGTGGTCGGCGGTGATGTTGGTGATCACGCCGACGTCCGACCAGTCGTAGCCCAGGCCGCGGCGGATCAGCCCGCCGCGCGCGGTTTCGAGCACCGCCACCTGCACGCTCGGATCGCCCAGGATCATCTGGGCCGACAGCGGGCCGGTGGCGTCGGCCCGGTAGATCACCCGTCCTCCCACCCGCACGTCGTCGGTGGTGGTCACGCCCACCCGCGTACCGCCGGAAGCCAGCAGGTGAGCCGCCAGCCGGACCACCGTGGTCTTGCCGTTGGTGCCGGTGACCGAGGCCGTAGGGATACGCCCGTCCGAGCCCGCGGGGAACATCGCCCGCACGATGGCGTCGCCGACGTCACGGGCCCGGCCGCGCACCGGGGCGAGGTGCATGCGCAGGCCCGGCACGGCGTTGACCTCGATGACGCCGCCGGTCACCTCGGCGCCGTCGGTCACCGGGGGCATCGGCTCGGCGATGTCGGGCAGCCGCAGGTCGATCCCCGCGATGTCGAGCCCGAGCAGCGCGGTCACCCGCAGGCAGAGCCGGGCCACGTCGGGATGCACCCGGTCGGTCACGTCGTGGCTGGTGGCCCCGGTCGACAGATTCGCCGTCCCGGCCAGCCACACGACAACCCCTTGCGGCGGTACGCCCGTGAGCGCCCACCCCTGCCGGGCGAGGAGGCCGGCGTCCGGCTCGATGCGGGTCAGCACCCGCGAGTGGCCGGCGCCGCGGCGCGGGTCGGCGTTGGCCCGCTCGATCAGCTCGGCCACGGTGGCCCGGCCGTCCCCGGTCACGTGGGCGGCGATCCGCTCGGCGGCCGCCACCACCTCGCCCGCCACCACGAGCACGCGGTAGTCGCGGCCGTCGAGCTGGCGTTCCACGATCACGTCCCCGCCCGCGGCCCGGAAGGCGCGCTCGACGTCCTCGGCGGCGCTCAGGTCGAGCGTGACGTGATCGCCGTGCCGGCCCTGGCGCGGCTTGACCACGACCGGGCCGCCCAGGCGGGCCAGCAGCTCGACCGCCTCGGCGGCGGTCCGGGCCGGGCCGCCCTCGGCCATCGGGACGCCGGCCTCGGCCAGCAGCCGGCGGGTCACCTGCTTGTCCCCGGCGATGTCGACGCCGACGCCGCTGGTCCGGTCGGTCATCGCGGCCCAGGCCAGCCGGCGCCGTTTGCCCCAGCCGAGCCGGAGCAGGCTGAGGTCGTCGAAGCGCTCGACCGGGATGCCGCGGCGGCGGGCCGCCGTGATGATCGCCTGCGTGCTGGGCCCGGCCGCTTCCCGTTCGGCGAGCGCGGCCAGGTCTTCACGGCGTACGTGCGCGTTCTGTCCGGCCTGCACAGTCACTACGAGATCAACTGCCGCTTGCAGCAGCTCTCGCGGCAGGGACGAATCGGGCGACTCATCAACCGGGCACTCGATGATCAGGTCGTACAGCCCCGGGGCGCCCGCCGAGACGGTCCGGCCGAAGCTGACGTCCCGCCCGATCATCTGCGACAGCTCGATGCACGCGTGCTCGGTGACGTGCCCGAAATACGTCCCCCCGCGCAGCCGGCTCACGAACCCGCCGGGCGCGCCCGCCGCGCAGTGGTGCTCGGCCAGGCCGGGCAGTGCCCGCAGCAGCCGTTCGGCGAAGCCGGTCACGTCCGAGGTCTCGACGCCGGTCAGCTCGTCCAGTCTCAGCCGGGCCACCACCGCGGGCCGGGAGAGGTAGACGTTCGGGCCGCGCAGCCGGCGCAGGGATTCGATCTTCATCGGACGAGCCCCCCCCTTCACTGAGAGGCTAATCGGAACAAAACCGAAACATCCGGCTAATCGTCGTTACGGGCCGGGAGCAAATGCATCACCTCGGGCGGGCCGTCGGCCAGCGCCAGCGCCCGCTTCTCGGTCTGCTCGTCGCTGCCGGTCATCCGCCCGTCGTGCTGGCGCAGGTGCTCCTCCCAGGTCGGCACCTGATAGACCTCGACGAACTTGCCCGGATCCTCGCCGTCGCGGAACAGCCCCCAGCGCGACGCCCCGGTCCGCTGGCGCGACCCCCGTACCGCCTCCATGGCCTCGACGAAGTCGTCCGCGCGCTCGCCGGTGACCCGGTAGACGACGGTGACCAGGATCGGGCCCTCGTCCAGGTGGGGCTCGAGCATGATGTGCGGCTCGGCCCAGAAGATGGCCGGGCTCCGATCGGCGCCGTCCTGCTCGTGCACCGGCCACCAGCGGATCGTCACCGTGCCCGCCAGCAGCGCCGCGGCCGCGACCAGGAAGGCCGTGTCCAGCCCGAACGCCGAGGCCACCTGACCCCAGAGCAGGGCCCCGAGCGCCTGCGAGCCGGCGAAGACCACCTGGTAGATCCCGAAGCCGCGGGCTCGCACCCAGTTCGGCAGGAACAACTGCAGGGTCGCGTTCATCCGCGAGACCAGGGTCATCCAGGCCATCCCGGCCACGACCAGGACGGCCGTCACCGCGATCTCATTCGGCACGAGCGCGGTCACGACCAGGGCCCCGCCGTACGCAACCCCGGCCAGCGCGATCAGCCGGTTGGGCGAGAGCCGTTGCCGGATCCGGGGCATCAGCAGGGCGCCCGCGATCGCGCCCACACCCAGGGCGGCGAGCAGGATGCCGTAGCCGCTTGCTCCCATATGCAGCTCTTCATGCGCGACCAGCGGCAGGAGTCCCCAGACCACTGCGCCCGGCACGACAAAAAGGACAATTCTCGTGAGGATGCGCCGGACGACGGGCGAATAGCGGACATATCGCCCGCCAGCCCGCACGGCTTGCCCGAAATGTTCGGGATCCCGTATTTTCCGGGCCGGCCGCCGCCATAGGAGAAGGGCAACCGCGAAGACCCCGTACGACAAGGTGTTGATCGCAAAGACCGTAGCCGACCCGGTCTGAGCGACCAGAAGCCCAGCCACCGCCGGCCCGGCCGAGCGGGCCAGATTGGTGTTGACCGCCCCGAGGGCCGACGCCGCCGGCAGCTGATCGCGTGGCACGACCTCCGGGATGACCGCCTGCCAGGCCGGCAAGGTCAGCGCCTGCCCCACCCCGAGCAGGAAGGTGAAGATCAGCAACAGCGCGGGCGGCATCAGGTCGAGGATCGTCAGCACGGTCATCAGCCCGGCCACCGCGAACAGCCCGGCCTGCACCCCGAGCAGCAGCAACCGCCGGTCGACGGCATCGGCCAGCGCCCCCGACGGCAGCGCCAGCAGCAGCACCGGCAGCATGGTCACCGTCTGCACGAGCGACACCCAGGTGGCCGCATCCGGCTCGCCGACGACCAGCCACTGCGCGCCGACCGTCTGCATCCAGGTGCCGACGTTGCCGGCCAGCACAGCTATCCAGAGATTACGGAAGACACTCTCCCGCAGCGGAACCCAGGGACTCACCGGCGGCGGGCTCCGCGTCCGGGCCGGGGCAGCACCTCGCGGAAGTCCGCGATCTCGTGCCCGCTTCCGCAGACGACCCGCACACCCACGTCGTCACCGCAGTCCCGGTGCTCGAACCGCAGCGGCGGCCCCTCCGGCTCGGCCAGGTAGCGGTCGCCCCACTCGGCCACCGCGATCAGCACCGGGTAGAGCGCGAACCCCTTGGGCGTCAGCCGGTACTCGTGCCGGACCCGCGCCCCCGGCTCCTGGTAGGGCTCGCGGCGCAGCACCCCGTTCTCGACCAGCATGGCCAGCCGGTTGGTCAGCACCTGGCGCGGAATGTGCGTGCGCACCCGCATGTCGTCGAAGCGCCGCAGCCCGCTGAAGATCTCCCGCAGCACCACCACGGTCCACTTCTCCCCGAGGATCGCCATCGACCGCTCGATGGTGCAGGTGTCCACCGACCAGGCCAGCGCCCCCTCTGTGGAATGCATGACAGAACCCTAAGTCCACTGGACAGACCCAGCAAATCCCTGACAGCCTGCGTCCATGACCCAGACCCAGCCCCGCACCCGGACGTTCAGCTGGTCGGACCCCGCCGTCCACGCCGACCAGATCGGCCTCCGCTCGGGCCTCGAGTTCCTCCAGGCCATGGCCGCCGGCGACCTGCCGGCCCCACCCATCATGAGCCTGATCGACCTGGCCGCCCTCCACGTCGAACTGGGCCAGGTCACCCTCGAGCTGGACCCCCAGGAGTTCCACTACAACCCCCTGGGCACCATGCACGGCGGCATCATCTCCACCCTCCTCGACACCGCCGCCGCCTGCTCCGTCCACAGCACCCTGCCCCCAGGCACCGGCTACACCAGCCTCGACCTGAACGTGAAGTTCCTCCGCCCCATCACCCTCACCTCAGGCCGCCTCACCTGCACCGGCACGGTCCTGCAGAGCGGCCGCCGAACCGCCCTGGCCGAAGCCCGCCTGACCGACGCCCGGGGCCGCCTGGCCGCGCAGGCCATGTCCAGCTGCATGCTCTTCCCCATGCCAACCCCCTAGAGGTACGGGTCCTCTCCAGCACCCGCCCCAGGGCCCGGCCTCCGCCGTGGCCAAGGCCGACGCCCGCGCCTCGCCCCGCCCACTTCCGCCGCCCCACCACGCCCGCGCCTCGCCGCGCCCGCTTCCGCCGCAGCACCACGCCCGCGCCTCGCCGCGCCCGCTTCCGCCGCAGCACCACGCCCGCGCCTCGCCGCGCCACTCGCCGCTTCCGCCGCCCCACGACGCCCGCGCCTCGCCGCGCCACTCCCCGCCCGGCGCTCGGCCTGCCGCGCTCGTCGCTCCGCTGCCCCGTGCCGGGCCCTCCGGGTAGCCGCCTGTCAGGACCGGTCTCTCACAGCACCGCGCTCCCACCAGTCGTGCGGTGAGTGCTCGCGGATCATCGCCGCAGCCACCTCCACTTGAAGCAAGTTGCAGAACTTCCACAACTCCTTCGCCGCCCGCGAGTACTGAAACAGAACCCGATCAACGTCGAAGGCATTCACCTCACCGGCCCGGTAGCGATCGACAGCCCCGCCAACATGATCGACAAGCTTGCCCAATTCAGCTTGGTGATACTCCGCGATCAACGACCGCGCCACCCGCCGCTCCGACTTGTCCGCCACGGACCCAGGATACTGCCTTCCCATCACCATTAATCAACGACAAGTCGAAGTGATCCATTACTGGAATTCCACAGTAGACGCATGAAAGAATATCGGCATGACGCAGCCCTCCCTCTTCAGCCGAGCCGAATTGACCGCCATGCGCGACCCGACAAAAGCCCGCAACTATTCGCCAGACCGCGCCGCTTTCCGCCGCGACCACAAACGCCGCCGCGACCACGGCAAAGCCCAGCGCCACGCCCGCCGCATCTATCTCGACTTCCAAGAGTCCTGCCCCGACGAGCCCCCACCCTTCCCGCCCCACCCAGCCCCACCGCCGACACGGCAAAGCCCTCCACCGCCGACATAGGCCCTCCCTCCTACCGCAACCCGGCCGCCGAACCGCTCGGCGAACCGACCCGCGGACAACCACACTCGCCGACCTGCGCGTGACGCCCGCAGAGCATCACGCGCCCGCGGTCTCGCCTGCCGGGGTCTCGGTAAGCCGCGCGGTCTTGGCTGGCTGGACGCCTTGGCCTGCAGGCAATCTGGCCGGCGCGGTGTCGGCCGGCTGGGCGGTCTCAGCCAGCTGCGCGGTTTCAGCCAGCTGCGCAATCTGGCCGACCGGGGGGCCTCGGCTGGCAGCGCAATCTGGCCAGCACGCAGTCCCGGCCAGCAGCGCAATCTGGCCGACCGGGCGGCCTCGGCTGGCAGCGCAATCTGGCCAGCACGCAGTCCCGGCCAGCAGCGCAATCTGGCCGACCGGGCGGCCTCGGCTGGCAGCGCAATCTGGCC
>NZ_JBFAOX010000011.1:207908-337145 GCF_040675435.1 Actinoplanes sp. NPDC049598
GCCAGCACGCAGTCCCGGCCAGCTGCGCAGTCTCAGCCGACCGGGCGGCCTCGGCCAGCCAGCCGATTTGGTCGGCAGCGCAGTCTGGCCAGCGTACGGTCCCGGCCGGCTGGGCGGTCGCGGCCGGCAGCTCTTTTTGGCCGGCTGGGCGGTCTCGGCTGGCTGCGCAATTTGGCCCGGCCGCGTGGTGTCGGCTGGCCGGGCAATTTGGCCAGCGGCGCGGGCGCGGGCGGCCGGGTAGTTGCGGGGTTCTAGTTAGGCGGCGGTGTGAGGTGAATTGCATGGGCATCAACCGCGTGTTTTGGCCGACCGGATAGAGATCTATCAGCCGGTCGATTGAGATTTACCCGAGGCGACGCAAATTATTGGGCGGCCCGTCATTATGCCGGGTCCGTGGTGATCGGCGTGCCTTTTGATTATGGCGCGCCGATCTGAGACGCGCGTTGCATTTGTTTTGGCGATTGCCGAAGGGGCGGAGCGTCGTATGCGCGCGGATGACCGGGCGGCGTGGATCGGTTGTACCCGGGCTGATCGGCGGGGTGCGGAGTCGGCCGGTTTGATGCTCTGCCGTCGGCGGGGCCGGGTCAGCGGCGGGCTCGCCGCGGCGCTGGGGGTTGGCTGAGGCGCGGCAGCGCCGGGCGTTGCAGGACAGCCCGGCGGCCGGGGACGGCCCTGGCCACGACGGTGAGTGGCCCTTGGGCGGGGTGCTCGGAACGAAGCGTACGTCTACTGGTTCTTCTGCAGTTGACGTAGGCGGCGGGCCTCGCGCTTCTCCTCGAAGCGGGTGGCCTGGGTTTCGAGGTCCTGCATGTGGGCGGCCAGTTCCTCGCGGGCTTTCTCGCCGTCGGCCGTCAGGTCGGTTCTGTTGAACACGTTCCACTGGCGGAGGACGGGCTGGAGGACCTCGTCGCGGTGCTGGCGCAGGTCGTAGATGCCGGCCAGGGCGATCGAGAGGGCCTTGCGGCCGAAGCCCTCGATGTTGGCGCCGGGCATGGCGAAGCCGGCGACGACGTCGGTGACGGCGCGCATGGCGTGGTTGGGGTCGAGGTCGAAGGCGGCCGCGAGCAGGTTGCGGTAGAAGACCATGTGCAGGTTCTCGTCGGCGGCGACGCGGGCCAGCAGCTGCTCGGCGATGGGGTCACCGGTGGCCTTGCCGGTGTTGCGGTGCGAGATGCGGGTGGCGAGCTCCTGGAAGGCGACGTACGCGATCGAGTGGAGGATCTCGTCGGGGTGGTCGTTGCTGTAACCCGACTGCATGTGCGTCATGCGGGCGCGTTCGAGCTCGGTCGGGTCGACGGCGCGGGAGACGGTCAGGTAGTCGCGCAGGGCGATGCCGTGGCGTCCCTCCTCCGCGGTCCAGCGGTGCACCCACGTGCCCCAGGCGCCGTCGCGGCCGAAGAGGGTGGCGATCTCGTGGTGGTACGAGGGCAGGTTGTCCTCGGTGAGCAGGTTGACGATCAGGGCCGTCCGGGCCACGTCGGGGATCTTCGAGTCGTCCTCGCTCCAGGGGACGCCGCCGAGGAGGCCGTCGAAGGTGCGGCCGTCGCTCCACGGCACGTACTCGTGGGGGAACCACTCCTTGGCGAGCGACAGGTGCCGGTCGAGGTTCGTCGCGACGACGGGCTCGAGCTCGATGAGCAAGGCGGTCTGATCCATACGATCACTCCCTACGGTTACGCAACCGTAGGTTACTCCCCCGGCCTGTGTGGGCCTCCGCCACTGGCACGCGTCGACGAAGATGGATGTCTTCGACCATCGAGGAGGCAGTCTTGTTACGACGTGCGCTCATCGCTCTGATCGCCACTGCGGGGCTGGTCGCGCCGGCGGTTCCGGCCGCCGCTGCCGCCGTCGACAACTCCGTCCTGCCGGACAAACTGGACGCCATCCATGAAGCGGGCATGCCTGGCGCGTTCGCCGAGGTCCGGGACGGGCAGCGAACCTGGAAGCTGACCACCGGCGTGGCCGACGTGACGACCGGGGCGCCGGTCCGCGACGGGTTCCGGCACCGCGTCGGCAGCATCTCGAAGACGTTCCTGGCCACCGTCGTGCTGCAGAACAAGATCGGCCTGGACACACCCATCGGGCGCTATCTGCCGCGGCTGGCCCCGGCCGACGTCGGCCGGCGGGTGACGGTACGCATGCTGCTGAATCACACGAGCGGGATCGGCAACTACACCAACGAACTGATCCAGTCGGCCGAGGACATCGAGACCCTGTGCTCGACCTCGTACCGCCCGGAGCAGCTGGCCCGGATCGGCCTGGCCGCGGCGCCCACCCCCTTCGGCGTCTACTCCTACTCCAACACCAACTACGTCCTGGCCGGGTTGATCGTCGAGGAGGTCACCGGCCACAGCTACCGCGGCGAGATCGACCGGCGCATCCTGAAGCCGCTCGGGCTGCGCGACACCTACTTCGAGGGGAACGACCCGTTCATCCGCGGGCCGCACATGAACGCGTACGTGCCCTGGTACGAGGGCGAGCTCAAGGACTTCACCCGCTGCAACATGTCCTGGGGCTGGGGCGCCGGTGAGATCGTCTCCACCGCCCGCGACTTGAACACGTTCTACCGGGCCCTGCTGACCGGCCGGCTGCTGAAGCCCGCCCAGCTGGCCGCGATGCAGACGACGGTGCCGGACGGCACGGGCGGCGGCTACGGGCTCGGCCTCTACTACGTCGACCTGCCGTGCGGCCGGGTCTGGGGTCACGACGGCGGCACCATCGGGCACGTCACGGTCTCCTGGCACAGCGCCGACGGCCGCCGCCAGGTGAGTTACGCGCAGAGCATGTCGTTCTACCAGACCTCGCCGACCGAGCCTCACCCGATCGACGTGGCTGTGAGCGACTTCCTGGTCACCGCGCTCTGCGGTGACCAGGTGGCCACCTTGTCCAAGCCCTATGTGAACCCGTTCAGGACCCGCTGATCACCGGGTACAGGTCGGCGGCCGGCGGCGCCCACGCGGCGGCGTCGGCCTCGACCTGCTCACCCGAGCGGATGTCCTTCACCGTGTCCGGCTCGCCCTCACGGCCCGGGAACCAGACGTACGGAATCCCGCGCTTGTCCGCGTACTGAATCTGCTTGCCGAACTTGGCCGCGGTCGGCGCGACCTCGGCCGGGATGCCGCGCTTGCGCAGGGCGGCCGCCGTACGGTCGCACGTGCGGCGCAGCTCCTCGTTCGGCAGGGCCACGACCACACACGTCGGCACCGAGCGGGACGCGGCCAGCGCGTTCTGCCCGAACAGCACGCCGAGCATCCGGGAGACGCCGATCGAGATGCCGACGCCGGGGAACTTCTCGTTGCCGACCGTGGCCAGGTTCTCGTAGCGACCGCCGGAGCAGATGGAGCCGAAGCGCTCGTAGCCCTCGAGCTGCGTCTCGTAGACGGTGCCGGTGTAGTAGTCGAGTCCGCGCGCGATCTTCAGCTCGGCCACGACCAGGCCGGGGGCGAGCTCGCGGGCCGTCTCCACGACCTGCAGCAGCTCCTCGAGCCCCTCGTCGAGGAGATCATCCGACACGCCCAATTTGCGCACCGCATCGACAAACGAGCCGTCCTCCGCCGAAATTTCGGCCAGTTTCAGACACGCCTCGGCCTGCGACTCGGTCGCGCCCGCGGTCGACATCAGCTGCTCGATGACCTTGGCCGGGCCGATTTTGTCCAATTTGTCGACGACGCGCAGCACTTGAGCGGTGTCAGCGAGACCCAAGCCGCGGTAGAAACCCTCACAGACCTTGCGGTTGTTGACCTGAATGCGAGCGCGCGGCAGCGGCAGCCCGGAGAGAACGTCCCCGATCACCAGCGGCATCTCGGTGTCGTAGTGGAACGGCAGCGTCCCCCGGTTGACCACGTCGATGTCGGCCTGCAGGAACTCGCGGTAGCGCCCCTCCTGAGGCCGCTCCCCCCGCCACACCTTCTGAATCTGGTAGCGCTTGAACGGGAACTGCAGCTTGCCCGCGTTCTCCGTGACGAAGCGGGCGAACGGCACCGTCAGATCGAAGTGCAGGCCCAGCTGGTCGTCGCTCTTCTGTCCTTCTTCGGCCTGCAGCCGGCTCAGCAGGTAGACCTCCTTGGAGGTCTCCCCCTTGCTCAGCAGCGTCTCCAGCGGCTCGACCGAGCGCGTCTCCAGCGGGGCGTATCCGTAAAGCTCGAACGTGGCTCGCGCGCGGTCGATCACCCGCTGCTCGATCATGCGCTGCGGCGGCATCCATTCGGGAAAACCGGAAATGGGCATTCTCAGAATCTCCTAGGAAAAGTCTTAAAGACCGCGCCGCGGCGCGTCTGCCAGTTCCCGGAGGTACGGGTTCTGAGCGCGCTCACGGCCGATGGTCGTGGCCGGTCCGTGGCCGGGCAGGACGACGGTGTCGTCAGCCAGCGGCAGGATCTTGTCCCGCAGGCTGGTCAGCATCGTCTCGGTGTTGCCGCCCGGCAGGTCGGTGCGCCCGATCGAGCCGGCGAAAAGGACGTCTCCGGAGAGGCAGACCTGCTCTGCGTCCCACGTGGAGCCCGCGCCGGGCAGCCGGAAGAGCACCGACCCGCCGGTATGGCCCGGCGCATGGTCGACGGTCACCTCGAGCCCGGCCAGCGACAGCGTGGCCCCGTCGGTCAGCTCGGCCACGTCCTCGGGCTCGGAATATTCGATCCGGCCGCCGAACAGCTGGTTGAGGTCCACGCTGAGGCCCTTGGACGGGTCGGCCAGCATCTCGCGGTCGGCCGGGTGCACGTACGCGGTGATGCCGCGCGCGCCGCACACCGGCGCCACGGAGAAGGCGTGGTCGAGGTGGCCGTGGGTGAGCAGCACCGCGGCCGGGAAGAGCCGGTGCTCGGCCAGGACCTCGTCGAGCCGGTCGAGCACGCCGATGCCGGGATCGACGATCAGGCATTGCTCGCCGGGGGCGGCGGCCACGACGTAGCAGTTGGTGCCGAAGGCATCGGCCGGAAAGCCGGTGACGAGCACAACGGCCCCTCTCTGAAGCGATTAGAGCGAAATCGTAACGAGAGTAGCCCGGCGGTCGCACACCACTTTCTCAGGAGGTACCCGTACACTCTTGCGGGCGTGTGACGAGGGTCGTAGGAAGGACAGGTTTCGGTGGCATCCAGCAGGGACCGGCAGCGCAAGCTGGCGCGGGCGAAGCTCGATCGGCAGATGGCGAAACGAGCTGTCAAGGAGCGCCGCCGCCGTCGTGTGCTCGCGGGTGTCGGGTCCGGAGTCGCGGTCCTGCTCATCGTCGCCGGCATCGCCTGGATCGGCGGCGCGTTCGACTCGGACGACCCCGACAGCACGACCGCCGAGGACATCTGCGCTTGGACGCCGCAGAGCGCCACGGCGAACACGAACCTCAAGGACGTCGGCACCCCGCCCACCACGGGCATCCCGACCTCCGGGACGCAGACCATGACGATCACCTCCAACCAGGGCGATCCGATCAAGGTCAACCTCGACAACACCATGTCCCCCTGCGGCGCGGCCGACGTGGCCTTCCTGGCGAGCAAGAAGTTCTACGACAACACCGACTGCCACGAGATCACCTCGTACGGCGCGATCCGCTGCGGTGACCCGAGCGGCACCGGCCAGGGCGGCCCGACCTACAGCGTCTACAACGAGAACGTGCCGAGCGCGCCGGAGCCGAGCGCCTCGGCCTCACCGGCCGCCGCGAAGACGCCGCTCTACCCGAAGGGCACCGTCGCCCTGATCGGCGACCCGCCGGGCACCAACGGCAGCCAGTTCCTCATCTTCGCCAAGGACTACAGCCCCGCCACGCCGGAGTTCTCCATCATCGGCACGGTGAGCAGCGGCCTGGAGACCGTGACGAAGATGAGCAAGATCGCGACGGTGGCCAACGCCACCGGCGACAAGGTCAAGCCGAAATCGAAGATCACCATCAAGAGCCTGACTGTCGGCGACGCGGAGGCGGCCCCCGCGCCGTCGGCGAGCGCCCAGTCTTAAATCCCCACGGCCGAAAACAGCAGGAGGAACACCGTGTCGTCGATCAAGGACCGGCAGCGCGCGGCGGCGCGGGCCCGGCTCGAGAAGGAGATGTCCGAGCGTGCCGCGGCAGCCCGTAAGCGCCGGCAGCGCCAGGCCATCATCGGTTCGGCGATCGCGGTCGTGCTGATCGCGGGCGCCGGGGTTTTCATCGTCACCCAGCTCAACAAGGACGACAAGAAGAGCACCAGCAACGCGGCCGGCGTCCCCGCCGGTCAGGTCGCCTGCACCTGGACCCCGGACGCGGGCGGCGGCAAGACCAAGGACGTCGGCACGCCGGCCAAGACCGCGGCCAACACCGGCACCGACGTGCTGACCATGGTGACCAACCTCGGCACGATCAAGGCCACCGTGGACAAGTCCAAGGTGCCGTGCACGGCGCTCAGCTTCGAGTACCTGTCGTCCAAGAAGTTCTGGGACAACACGAAGTGCCACCGCCTGGTCAACGAGGACAAGTTCCGCGTGCTGCAGTGCGGCGACCCGTTCGCCACCGGCAAGGGCTACCGCGAGACCGACGGCCAGGGCGGCCCGAGCTACACCATGGCCGAGGAGAACCTCCCGACCGACACCAAGAACCCGTACCCGGCGGGCTCGATCGCGATGGCCAACACCGGTCAGCCCGGCAGCACCGGCAGCCAGTTCTTCATCGTCTCGGAGGACACGCAGCTGTCGGCCAACTACACGCTGCTCGGCAAGATCACCGACGGTCTGGACATCGTCAAGGGTGTCGTGAAGGCCGGTGACGACGGGGCGTTCAAGGAGTCGGCCGGCGGCGGCCACCCGAAGAAGGAAATGGACATCAAGTCGCTGACCATGGCGGCCGCTTAGCGGTGTCGAGAAAAGAGGGGGGCTGCGGCCCCCCTCTTTTTCATGCTCCCGAAGTGACGCGGTAGGCGTCGAAGACCCCGTCGACCTTGCGCACGGCGGCGACCAGGTGGCCGAGGTGCTTGGGATCGGCCATCTCGAAGGTGAAGCGGCTGACCGCCACCCGGTCGCGGGTGGTGGTGACCGTGGCCGACAGGATGTTGACCCGCTCCTCCGAGAGCACGCGGGTCACGTCGGCCAGCAGCTTGTGCCGGTCGAGCGCCTCGACCTGGATGGCCACCAGGAAGGTCGACGCGCTGGTCGGTTTCCAGGTCACCTCGACCACGCGCTCGGTCTGCTCGCGCAGGTCCTCCGCGTTGGCGCAGTCCTCCCGGTGGACGCTGACGCCGCCCGAGCGGGTGACGAAACCGAAGACCGCGTCGCCCGGCACCGGGGTGCAGCAGCGGGCCAGTTTGACCCACACGTCGCTGACGCCCTTGACCACGACGCCCGGATCCTGCGCGGTGCTGCGGTTGCGCGGCGGGCGGGTGGCGACGGCGGTCTCGGCGATGTCCTCGACCGCGCCCTCCTCGCCACCGAAACCGGCGACGAGTTTCTGCACGACGGACTGGGCCGACACCGTGTTCTCCCCGATGGCCGCGTAGAGCGAGGCCACGTCGGGCAGGTGCAGGTCGCGGGCGATGGTCGTCAGGTTCTCGTTCGTCAGCATGCGCTGCAGGGGCAGACCCTGCTTGCGCATCGCCTTGACGATCGCCTCCTTGCCGACCTCGATCGCTTCCTCGCGCCGTTCCTTGTTGAAGTACTGCCGGATCTTCGTCCGCGCCCGGGGGCTCTTGACGAAGCCGAGCCAGTCCTGCGTCGGGCCGGCGTTGGACGACTTCGACGTGAAGATCTCGATCACGTCGCCGTTGGACAGCGTCGACTCGAGCGGCACGAGCTTGCCGTTGACCCGGGCGCCGATGCACTTGTGCCCGACCTCGGTGTGCACCGCGTAGGCGAAGTCGACGGGGGTCGAACCCGTCGGCAGGGGGATGACGTCGCCCTTGGGGGTGAAGACGTACACCTCCTGGCTCGACAGGTCGAAGCGCAGCGCGTCCAGGAACTCCGACGGGTCGCTGGCCTCGCGCTGCCAGTCCAGCAGCTGCCGCAGCCAGGTCATCTCGTCGATATGAGCCGGCGGGCCGACGATCGTCGCGCCCTTCTGCTCCTTGTACTTCCAGTGGGCGGCGATGCCGAACTCGGCCGTGCGGTGCATGGCGAACGTGCGGATCTGCATCTCGACCGGCTTGCCGGTCGGGCCGATGACCGTCGTGTGCAACGACTGGTACATGTTGAATTTCGGCATCGCGATGTAGTCCTTGAACCGGCCCGGCACCGGCTGCCAGTTCGCGTGGATGACGCCCAGCGCGGCGTAGCAGTCGCGGACCGTGTCGACCAGGATGCGCACGCCGACCAGGTCGTAGATGTCGTTGAAGTCGCGGCCCCGCACGATCATCTTCTGATAGATCGAGTAGAGGTGCTTGGGCCGGCCGGTGGTCTCGGCCTTGATCTTCGCGGACTTGAGGTCGAGCGAGACCCTGTTCGTCACCTGGCGCAGCAGCGCCTCACGCTGCGGCTGGTGCTCGCCGATGAGGCGGTTGATCTCCTCGAACCGCTTGGGGAACAGCGTGCCGAACGCCAGGTCCTCGAGCTCCCACTTGATCGTGTTCATACCGAGGCGGTGGGCCAGCGGGGCCAGGATCTCCAGCGTCTCCTTGGCCTTCTGCTCCTGCTTGGGGCGGGGCAGGAAGGTCAGCGTACGCATGTTGTGCAGGCGGTCGGCCAGCTTGATGACCAGCACCCGCGGGTCCTTGGCCATGGCCACGACCATCTTGCGGATCGTCTCGGCCTTGGCCGCGTCGCCCAGCTTGACCCGGTCGAGCTTGGTGACGCCGTCGACCAGCAGCGCCACCTCGGCCCCGAAGTCGGCCTTCATCTGATCGAGCGAGTAGTCGGTGTCCTCGATCGTGTCGTGCAGCAGGGCCGCGACCAGGGTGGTCGTGTCCATGCCGAGGTTGGCCAGGATCGTCGCCACGGCCAGCGGATGCGTGATGTACGGGTCGCCGGACTTGCGATATTGACCCGAGTGCCAGCGGGCGGCCACGTCGAAGGCGCGCTGCAGCATGCGCCCGTCGGCCTTGGGGTGGCTGGCCCGATGGGTCGCGATCAGCGGCTCGAGCACCTCGCTGACCTGCGTGCTCTGCCAGGGCGCGTTGAACCGGGCGAGGCGGGCCCGGACGCGGCGGCCCGTGGGCGCGCTGGCCAGGCCGAACCGTTCCTCGCCGGCCGCCCGGTCGTCCGAGGGGCTCAAGGGCTGGGTCACGTCGGGGTCGGTCGTGGGCACAGCCGGGCGGGGAGCCTCTGGCTGCGTCTCAGCCGCGGTCGCCGTAGCGTCCGCGGCAGGCCGTGTGTTCTCGGTCGGCTGCACCGTGCCCTCCGCCGGAGGGGCGACGTCGCTGGACACCGGCCTCCTCACACCCTCGTCAATAGTGAGTTGGTCACCTGGTTAGGAACGCCATCCTACCCGCACCGTCTTCCCCGACACCCCGGCCGAACCTCCGAAAGAAGCGGACCGGTTCCGCGAAGACGGATCAAACGGTCAAGAGCGCATGGACCGTACGCGGACTGAGCCGCTCCCGGCCCTTCAGGAAGGCCAGCTCCATCAGAACCGTGAAGCCGGCGACCGTACCGCCGGCCCGCTCGACCAGATCCAGCGCCGCCGCCGCCGTCCCGCCCGTGGCGAGCACGTCGTCGACCACCAGGACCCGCTGTCCGGCGATGAAGGCGTCCTCGTGCACCTCGAGGGTGGCCTCGCCGTACTCGAGCTCGTACGAGGCCGACAGGGCCTTGCGCGGCAGCTTCCCCGCCTTACGGATCGGCACCACGCCGACGCCGGTCGCGTACGCGATGGCGGCGGCCACCACGAAACCGCGCGCCTCCACGCCGGCCACCACGTCGAAGCCGTCCCGGCCGTGATGGGCCACGATCCCGTCGATCACCTGGCGGAACGCCGGCCCGTCCGCGAACAGCGGCATGAGGTCCTTGAAGACGACGCCCGGCTTCGGGAAGTCGGGCACGTCGACCGTGGCGCGCTCGACGACGGCGGCCAGGTCGGTGTTCTGCTCAGTCACGGGATCAAGCCTTTCACAGCGAAAGGGACGGCCCTCGCGGGCCGTCCCTTTCCTCGTCGCTTTCTGGTCGTGCGCCGGACTCAGCGGCGCTTGCCGCCGGGCCGGTTGCTCGGGCCCCGGTTCGGGTTGCCGCCGGTGCTGCGCTTGGCCGTGGGCCGGGCCCCCGGGCGCGGGGCCGAGGACGCCAGGGCCGGGGCCTCGTCCGACTCGGTCAGGTTGGACTGGCGGCCGGGGCGCTCGCCCCGGGCCACGTCGCCCGACTTGGCCGACGCGCGGCGGGCCAGCACCCGGGCCGTGTGCGCCTTGATCTTCGGCTCGCGGTCCTTGAACGCGGTCAGCAGCGGGGCCGCGAACATGATCGAGGCGAGGACGCCGAAGCCCATGCCGACGAACAGCACCAGGCCGAGGTCCTTCAGCGTGCCCGCGCCGAGCAGGCCGGCGCCGATGAACAACAGGCCGCCGACGGGCAGCAGCGCCACCAGACCGGTGTTGATCGAGCGCATCAGGGTCTGGTTGACCGCCAGGTTGGCCGCCTCGTTGTAGGTGCGGACGCTGCTCGCGGTGATGCCGCGCGTGTTCTCCTGCACCTTGTCGAAGACGACCACCACGTCGTACAGCGAGTAACCCAGAATCGTCAGGAAGCCGACCACCGTCGACGGCGTCACCTCGAAGCCGACGAGCGAGTAGACGCCGGCCGTGAAGATCAGGTCGAGCAGCAGCGAGGAGACGGCCGCGGCCGCCATCCGCCACTCGAACCGGATGACCAGATAGATCATGACGACGATCAGGAAGATGATCAGGCCCAGCAGCGCCTGCCGGGTCACCTGACCACCCCAGGCCGCCGAGACCTGGTCGTCGCTGACCTTGGTGGCATCCAGTTTCAGGTCGGTCACCAGCGCGGTCTTGGCCTGCTCGGCCTGGGCCGCGGTGAGCGTGGTGGCCCGGACCGTGTAGGTGTCACCCCCGCCGCCGGTGCTGCCGAGGGTCTGCGACGAGACGACCGACGCGCCCGGGTCGACCGACTTGATCGCCCGGTCGACCGCGTCGGACACCTCTTTCTGCGAGTAGGTCGTGCTGCCGGTCGTGGCCGGGACGCTGAACGAGGTGCCACCGGCGAACTCGATGCCCAGGTGGAAGCCGCGGATCGCGATGCTGCCGATCGAGACCGCGACGAGCACGGCCGCGATGATGAACCACAGCTTGCGGCGGCCGATGATGTTGACATTGGCCTCGCCCGCGTAGAGCCGGGCGGCAAGAGACTGGCTGGCCATGTCAGGCCTCCTTGACGTCGGTCGGAGCGCGGCGCAGCACGCGGCCGAGACCACTCACGCGCGGCGAGAGGAACGCCTTGGTGCTGGCGAACATCGTCATGATCGGGTGACGGAAGAGGAACACCACGACCAGGTCGAGCACCGTCGAGATGCCCAGCGCGAAGGCGAAGCCCTGCACCGCGCCGACCGAGACGATGTAGAGCACCACTGCGGCGAGGATCGTGATCGTGTTGGCCGAGATGATCGTGCGCCGGGCCCGGGCCCAGGCCCGCGGCACCGCGCTGCGCGGGCTGCGGCCCTCGTGGATCTCGTCCTTCAATCGTTCGAAGTAGATGACGAACGAGTCGGCCGCGACACCCAATGACACGATGAAGCCGGCGATACCGGCCAGCGTGAGGGTGAAGCCGACCGTACGGCCCAGGAAGACCAGGGCGCCGAAGGTGAGCAGACCCGACAGGATCAGGCTCATGAAGATGACCGAGCCGAGCAGGCGGTAGTAGAAGAACGCGTAGATCGCGACCAGGCCCATGCCGATCGCGGCGGCGATCAGACCGGCCTGCAGCTGCTGGGTGCCCAGGGTGGCCGAGACGGTCTGGGCCGGGCCCGAGCTGAAGGTGACCGGCAGCGCGCCGAAGTTCAGCTGGTCGGCCAGTTCCTTGGAGCTCTTCGCGTTGAACTGCCCGGTGATCTGCGAGGTGCCGGTGAGCACGCCCTGGATCTGCGGGGCCGAGATGACCGACTTGTCGAGCACGACGGCGACGGCGCAGTGCTCGACCGAGCCGTACATCGCGGTGGCGGCGGTGTAGCAGGGCGCGTCCGAGGTGGCCTCGTACGCCTGCCGGGTCAGCGCGGCCCACTTGGTCGAGCCCTCGCTCTTGAAGTCCAGGGAGACGACCCACTGGCCGTTCTGCTGGTCGAGCTGCGGGCTGGCCTTGGAGATGTCGTCACCGACGACCGAGGCCTTGTCCATCAGGATCTTGCCGCCGTTGTAGCAGGCGACGACCTGGCTGGCCACGTTGTCGATGGCGCCGTTGGGCCGGGCGTCGAGCTGCGTGCAGCCGATCGTCGGCACGTACATCTGCATCTGCGGGGTGAGGACGTTGACCTCGTCGCCGCTGAGCTTGGCGAAGGCCGCGTACGCCTTGCCGGCGTTGGGGTCCGTGCTCAGGTCGACCGGCGCGGTCAGCTTGGCCGCCGCGGCCCACGCGGTGGCGCCGACCTTCTTCTGGATCGCCTCACGCTGGGCCTGCTCGTCGGCGGTCACCGGCGGGGCGGCCCCCGGGGCGGCGCTGGCGCTGGCGGACGGCGTCGGGGTGGGCGTCGGGGCCTTGACGACCTCGCCACCACCCTGGCCACCGGTCGACGCGCTGCCGGTCACCGCGGGAGCGCTCGCGGGGGCCGACGGCTTCGAACCGGCCGGGGCGCTCGGGTTGGCCGACGCGGACGCGCTGGGCGTCGCCGTCGGCGGGTTCAGCGCGACCGAGGCGACGTCGCCGGTCGCGCCGATCACCAGGCGGAAGCGCATCTGGGCGGCCTGCGACAGGTCCTTGAGCTGGTCGTCGGCCTTGCCGGCGAGGGAGACCACGATGTTGCGGTCACCCTGGATGACCACCTCGGCCTCGGAGACGCCGAGCGCGTTCACCCGCTGGTCGATGATGTCGCGGGCCTGCTCCATGCTCTCCTTGGACGGCACCTGGCCGCCCTGGACGGAGGCGATGTAGGTGGCCTGCGTGCCACCGACGAGGTCCAGACCCAGTTTCGGGTGCAGCCGGTCGGTGAAACTGCCACTCGCCCCACCGGCGAAGAACACCAGCAGATAAAGAACGACGAAGATGAAGCCGAGCACGGCTAGCTGCCGTCCGGGATGCATCTGCCCCTGTGGTGGTCGTGCCACGGCTTTCGGTCTCCCTGTGTCTTACAGGCTCTGCGTGTTACGTGCCTGATGTCCGGTTCTGATGGCCGCGCGCGGCCTGACGGACCGGCCCATCTGGACCGGCCCGCCGGGGTGGAGCTATTAGTCCTTTTTACGCGTGTCGACGACCGGGTCGACGACCGGCTCCTCGACCGCGACGGGCTCGGCGATCGGCTCCTCGACCGGCTCGGCCGCGGCGGGCGCGGTCTTGTCGGTGTCGGCGAGCACGCGGGCGATCGCCGGGCGGGCGAAGTTGACGTGCACACCCTCGGAGATCTCGAGGGTGACGATGTCGTCGTCGACCGCCACGACCTCACCGTGCAGGCCACCGATCGTCACGATCCGGTCGCCGGGACCCAGCGCGTTCTGCATCTGCTGCGCCTCACGGCGCCGCTTCTGCTGCGGCCGGATCATCAGGAAGTACATGACGGCGAAGAGGAGGACGATGAGAAGCAGCGGCGTGAAGCTGCCACCACCCGATGCCTCGGCTGCCTCAAACACGAAAAAAGCCTTCCGTAGGCCGCCGGCGACGCGCCCACGCGCGTGACCGGGGCGATAAACACATCCCGGGTTGAACGGCGGCGAGTCTAATCGGTCAACCTGGGAAGTCCGAATGCGGCACACATCACGTTCGCATTACGAGGGATTTCACGCATCGCGTGCGAACAAATCCCCTTGGACGACGCCCGACGGCGGCGTCTTTCCCAGATGCACCCACCCCGCCTCGGTGGCCACCCGGCCTCGCGGCGTGCGGGCCAGGAGCCCGGCTCGCACCAGGAAAGGCTCGCACACCTCCTCAACAGTGTCAGACTGCTCGCCGACCGCCACCGCCAAGGTGGACAAACCGACCGGTCCGCCCCGGAAGGACTCGATCAGCGCGCGCAGGACGGCCCGGTCCAGACGGTCCAGCCCCAGCTCGTCCACGTCGTACACCTTGAGCGCGTCCCGGGCTGTGGACTCGGTCACCACGCCGTCCGCGCGCACCTCGGCGAAGTCCCGTACGCGGCGGAGCAGCCGGTTGGCGATACGCGGTGTGCCGCGCGACCGGCCGGCAATCTCGGCCGCCCCGTCGTCGGTGATCGGCACCCCCAGGATGCGGGCCGAGCGGTGCAGCAGCGCGTCCAGATCGGCCGGTGAGTAGAAGTCGAGGTGGGCCACGAAGCCGAACCGGTCCCGCATCGGGCCGGAGAGCAGGCCGGCCCGGGTCGTCGCGCCGACCAGCGTGAACGGCTCCACGTCGAGCGGGATCGCGGTGGCCCCCGGTCCCTTGCCGACCACGACGTCGACCCGGAAGTCCTCCATCGCGCTGTAAAGCAGCTCCTCGGCCGGCTTGGCGATGCGGTGGATCTCGTCGATGAACAGCACGTCACCCGGGGCGAGGCTGGTCAGGATCGCGGCCAGGTCGCCGCTGCGCTCGATCACCGGGCCGCTCGTGGTCCGGATGCTGGTGCCGAGCTCGGCCGCGACGATGTTGGCCAGCGTGGTCTTGCCCAGGCCGGGCGGGCCCGACAACAGGATGTGGTCCGGCGGGGCGCCACGGCCCATGGCGCCCTTGAGGAGCAGGTCGAGCTGGTCGCGGACCCGGTGCTGGGCGATGAACTCGGCCAGCCGGCGCGGCCGGACGCTGGCCTCGGCGTCGAGGTCCTCGTCGCCCGCGTCGGCCGAGACGAGCTCGCTCATCGGGCCTTGCCCAGCAGCCTGATCGCCTGGCGCAGCAGCTGCGGCACCGGCGGCACCTCACCGTCGATCGTCTCGGCCACCGCGGCCACGGCCTGATCGGCCTGCGCGGCCGACCAGCCGAGCGCAAGCACACCCTGGCGCACCTGCTCCTGCCAGGCCCCGTTGAGCATGCCGCTGGTCTCGCCGGCCATCGCGATCGGGCCGATCTTGTCGCGCAGCTCGAGGACCATGCGCTCGGCGCCCTTCTTGCCGATGCCGGGCACCCGGGTCAGCGTGGCCAGGTCACCCCCGGCCAGGGCCCGGCGCACGGTCTCGGGCGAGTGCACGGCCAGCACGGCCTGGGCCAGCCGCGGGCCCACCCCACTGGCGGTCTGCAGCAGCTCGAACAGATGCTTCTCGTCGTCGTCGGCGAACCCGTACAGGGTCAGCGAGTCCTCCCGGACCACCATGCTGGCCGCCAGCCGCGCCTCGGCGCCGGTCTTCAGACCGGCCAGGGTCCCCGGCGCGCACTGCAGCTGCAGGCCGACCCCGCCGACCTCGATGACGGCGCTGTCGGCCGCGATCGCGGCCACCACCCCCCGCACGCTGGCGATCATCTGCGGGCTCCCTTGAGTTTCTGGGCGGCGGCTCTCTGCGCGGCCACCTTCGTGGCCGCGGCGGCCGCCGCCGCCTGGATCCGGGCGCGGGTCCCCCCACGCCAGATGTGGCAGATGGCGATGGCGAGCGAGTCGGCGGCATCGGCCGGCTTGGGCGGCGCGTCGAGGTTGAGGAGCCGGGTCACCATCGCGGTGACCTGCGCCTTGCCCGCCGTCCCGGAGCCGGTCACGGCCGCCTTGACCTCGCTCGGCGTGTACGTCTCGACGTGCAGCCCGGCCCGCGCGCCGGCCAGGATCGCGACTCCGCTGGCCTGCGCCGTGCCCATCACCGTACGGGCGTTGTGCTGGGAGAACACCCGCTCGACGGCCACGCTCTCGGGCTTGTGCTCGGCCACAAGCTCACCGAGGGCCCGATCGAGATGCAGCAGCCGCAGCGAGATGTCGTCGTCGGGCTCGGTGTAGACCACGTAGTAGGCGACCAGCTTGCACTGCCGGCCCGGAACGCCCTCGACGACCCCGACCCCGCAGCGTGTGAGCCCCGGGTCGATGCCGAGCACGCGCACCATGGACCTCCCCTGCCTCACGTACGTGTGTTCGACACCCTAGTACGCGCCCCACTTGCGCTCGGCAGCGACACGCCCCGACGATGGCGGGGAGGGGGTGAGGCTCATGTATCTCGTGCCACCCATGGCCGACGAGCCACCACCCGACTACGTCACGTTCGTCGCCGTGCACGTCACCGACCTGCGCCGCGAAACCGAACGCCTGGTCGGCGGCGACCCCGACGCCGCCCACCTCTACATGGACGTCCTGGCCGACGTCGCCGGCCACTGGCGCCGCCTGATCTGGCGCCGCCGCCTGCTGGGCCACCCCCACGCCGCCGCCGACTACATGACCCACCGCCTCGCCACGAGAACAAAGCAGTGGCGAGAAGACCAGATCTACGAGGTCGACGTACGCGTCATGCCCCCACCGCTGGCCTACTACCAGCGCGGGGGCCCCACAGCGTCCCTGGCCCTCCGCAAGGCCGACCTCCTGCCGGACACCCACCGCCTGGGCGTAGAGGCCACCGCCGACGCCGGCATAGCGTGGGTCCAGGCCTACCGCCGCCAGCTATGGCACCGAGTAACCCGCCTCGTCATCGGCGGCATCCTCCTGATCGCCACCATGATCCAACTAATGACCTCAATCTCCCCCGACAGCTGACGGGGCCGACCCGCGAACGGATCGACCCCATTTGTCATCGATCGCCGTCATTACCCTTCGGCCCCGACCTGATCGATCGCTGCCGCAACTCGGGAACAACATCGCCGATCGTTGCGAAGTCACGATCCTCATGCAGCACCGTGAGTTTGAGCCGCAACGCTGTCGCGGCAATCAACATGTCGACCACCGACGGTCCGGTATGGGTCGCACGACGGGCAAGCCCTCGACGAATCACCGCGACCTGATCCCAGATGCCGTCGGGCTCGATCACCGGTAGGCATCGCCACGCCACGGTCGCCTCGGCCTCGGCGTACCGCTTGGCGTCCGCCGCCCTGAGCGTCTCCGCCAGGGCGGGCTCGCAGATCGAAATCAGGCCTCGGCTCAGCACCTCGTCCCAGGCCGGGTCCGCCTGCTTCCGCAGGATACGGATGAGTGCACTCGCATCAGCCAGATATTTCATCGGCTGACCTCGTCGTTGTCGGGAAAGTTGAACGCGCCTTCGGCCACCATCCTCCGGAGGTGGGCCAGCGCATCCCTCCGCTTGGCCCGCTCCTGCTCGACCAGCCGCCGGAGAGCCTCATTGATCGCTGCACTCGGAGTATGAGCTTCGATCTGCCGCTTGGCCTCCTCGAGCAGCTCGTCGTCGATCGGTCTCTCGTCGCCCGGTACATCGACGAGCCGTCCAACTGCGGGTTCCGTCATCGGCTTTACCCCTTCGGTCGCCCGCCCTCCAACACCATACTGGTCTCGCGACTACTAGTCATTAGACCGACGCGTCTAAATTTGCTCCCGCGCATACTCAGCGCGCTCACCCCGGAGCACCCGCCGGTAGACCTCGACGACCACCTCACCGGCACCACCCCGCGGCATCGCGACGATCCAGCACTCCGGGACACCGCACCGGGCGTACCAGCCCATCCGCTCCGCGTACGCCTCACCCTCGGCGACGACCTCAACCACAAGGCTGAACAAAGCGCCCGGCAGGGAGGTGTAGCCGGCCGGATCCGGCGGCAAGCGCGTCACCACCCCGAGATCGGGCAGCCGCCAGTCCTCAGGCCGCTCACTGTGGATGCCGGGCCGATGGAACACCTCGAGGCCTGCGGCATACAGCACCGTCTGGAGCCGAACCGTGAGCTCCTTCTCGCGGAAGCTGGTCGGCTTGAGCGCGACCACCTTCCCGTCGTGCATCTCGTAGGGGGAATCCGGACCGAGCCGATCGCCGTCGTCGATCACCAGCGCCTCCCGGAAACAGCGAACGGGGCCGGTCGCCGATGCGACCAGCCCCGTCAGCCTACTAGGCAGACGACTACCTGTCAGGCGTCGATCGCCGCCATGACGTCGTCGGGGACGTCGAAGTTGGCGAAGATGTTCTGGACGTCGTCGCAGTCCTCGAGGGCGTCGATCAGCTTGAAGACCTTGCGCGCGGCCTCCTCGTCGACCGGCACGGTCATGGTCGGGACCAGGGACGACTCGGCCGAGTCGTACTCGATGCCGGCGTCGACGACGGCCGTGCGGACGGCGATCAGGTCGGTCGGCTCGCTGACCACCTCGAAGGAGTCGCCCAGGTCGTTGATCTCCTCGGCGCCCGCGTCGAGGACGGCCATCATGAGGTCGTCCTCGGTCTGGCCCTCCTTGGGGACGATCACGATGCCCTTGCGGTTGAACAGGTACGACACGCTGCCGGCGTCGGCGAACGTGCCGCCGTTGCGGGTCAGGGCCGTGCGCACCTCGGTCGCCGCGCGGTTGCGGTTGTCGGTCAGGCACTCGATGAGCAGCGCGACACCGTTGGGGCCGTAGCCCTCGTACATGATCGTCTGCCAGTCGGCGCCTCCGGCCTCGAGGCCGGAGCCGCGCTTGACCGCGTTGTCGATGTTGCTGTTGGGGACGGAGCTCTTCTTCGCCTTCTGGATGGCGTCGTAGAGGGTCGGGTTGCCCGCCGGGTCCCCACCGCCGGTGCGGGCCGCGACCTCGATGTTCTTGATGAGCTTGGCGAACATCTTGCCGCGCTTGGCGTCGATGACGGCCTTCTTGTGCTTGGTCGTCGCCCACTTGGAGTGGCCGGACATGCGAAAACCTCCGTGGTCTCAGGCGGCCTGGCGGACCATCTCGACGAAGTACCGGTGAACGCGGAGGTCGCCGGTGAGCTCCGGGTGGAAAGCCGTGGCGAGCAGGTTGCCCTGCCGAACGGCGACAATCCTACCGGCGGCGGGTCCGTCGCTGACGCGGCCCAACACCCGTACGTCGTCGCCGACCTCCTCGACCCATGGCGCGCGGATGAAAACGGCGTGAAAATCGCCGCCGGCGATGTCGTCGATGCTCACCTCGGCCTCGAACGAGTCGACCTGCCGGCCGAACGCGTTGCGCCGCACGGTCATCTCGATGCCCTGGAAGGACTCCTGGTCGGGCCGCCCGTCGAGCACCGTCGCGGCCAGCATGATCATGCCGGCGCAGGAGCCGTAGACCGGCATGCCGTCGGCGATCCGCTTGCGGATGGGGTCGAGCAGCCCGAACGACACGGCCAGGTTGCTGATCGCGGTCGACTCCCCGCCGGGGATCACCAGAGCTTCGACGTCGGCGAGCTCCTCGGGCCGCCGCACGGGCCGGGCCAGCACGTCGCTCTCGGCCAGCGCGGCCAGGTGTTCCCGCACGTCGCCCTGCAGGGCGAGCACTCCGATGTTCACCCGGCCAGCTTAGGCTCGCGGCGTGTTCGCCTTACGCCGGGTGCGTGACCACATCGACCGGCATTCCGCCGGCCCCATCACCCTGAGTGATTTGTCGCGCTTGGCGGGCATGTCGCGCTTTCAGGTGGTACGCGCGTTCAGCGCGGCCTACGGCGACACGCCCATCCGCTACCTCTCCCGGCGCCGGATCGCGCACGCCCAGGACCTCCTGCGGTACGCCAACCTGACCGTCACCGAAGTCTGCATGGCCGTCGGCTTCTCCTCGCCCGGCTCGTTCTCGTCCCGCTTCACCGAGCTGGTCGGCGAGAGCCCGGCTGCCTACCAGCGCCGCTGGGCCGGCGCGAACCCGCACATCCCGGGCTGCTATCTCTTCATGCGCGGCGTCATACCGCAATCGGGGAGAAGCGCGCCCACCCCGCGCGGGCCTAGCGTCGAGCCATGATTCTGAACATCTCGCTGACCACGGTCTACTGCCTCGACCAGGACGCCACCCGCGACTTCTACGTCGAGCACCTCGGCTTCGAGCCGCGCGTCGACACCCGGCTGGGCGAGTACCGCTGGGTGACGATCGTGCACCCCAGCCAGCCCGAGCTCGAGGTCACCCTCATGGTGCCCGGCCCGCCGCTGTCGCCCGAGGCGGCCGCCTTCGTGCGCGGCCAGCTCGAGTCGGGCCAGATGGGTGGGCTCGGCCTGCGGGTGGACGACTGCCAGAAGACGTACGCCTCCCTCAGCGCCGCAGGCGTGGTCTTCCTGCAGGAGCCCGCCGAGCGCCCCTACGGCGTCGAGGCCGTCATGCGCGACAACACCGGCAACTGGCTGGTGCTGGTCGAGCCCCGGACCTGAGGGTTATAACCGTTTCGCAACCGTCTCGCGCTCATCGCGCACCCGAGATGCCCGAACAGCAGGGTATGACCGATCAAATGATCGTGGAGCTGGGGCTGCAGGCGATGACGATCGCGGCCAAGATGTGCGCGCCGACGCTGCTCACCGCGCTCGCCGTCGGCTTCGCCATCTCGCTGTTCCAGTCGGTGACGCAGATCCAGGAGGCCACGCTCTCCTTCGTGCCGAAGGCGGGCGCGGTCGGGGCCGCCCTGCTGTTCTCGGGCAACTGGATGCTCCACGAGATGATCACCTATACCGATCAGCTCTTCGCCCGGATCCCGCAACTGCTGGCGTAGCAGGCCACTTGGGGGTCGATTGGCCATCGGCCCGGCCTGTGCGCGCGCCTACGCTTTTGCGCACCGACAGCCCTGCGTGAGGAGCCGATTTCCGATGTCCGACAACAAGCCAGCCCTCGGGACCGCACGGGTCAAGCGCGGCATGGCGGAGATGCTCAAGGGCGGCGTCATCATGGACGTCGTCACCCCGGAGCAGGCGAAGATCGCCGAGGACGCCGGCGCGGTCGCGGTGATGGCCCTCGAGCGGGTCCCGGCCGACATCCGGGCCCAGGGTGGCGTCTCCCGCATGTCCGACCCCGACATGGTCGACGGCATCATCAACGCGGTCTCCATCCCGGTGATGGCCAAGGCCCGCATCGGCCACTTCGTCGAGGCGCAGATCCTGCAGTCGCTCGGCGTCGACTACATCGACGAGTCGGAGGTGCTGACCCCGGCCGACTACGCCAACCACATCGACAAGTGGAGTTTCACGGCCCCGTTCGTCTGCGGCGCCACCAACCTCGGCGAGGCCCTGCGCCGCATCACCGAGGGCGCCGCCATGATCCGTTCGAAGGGTGAAGCCGGCACGGGCGACGTCTCCAACGCCACCACCCACATGCGCAAGATCCGCCAGGAGATCCGCCGCCTGCAGACCCTCCCCGAGGACGAGCTCTACGTCGCCGCGAAGGAGCTGCAGGCCCCGTACGAGCTGGTCAAGGAGGTGGCCGAGCTGGGCCAGCTCCCCGTCGTGCTGTTCACCGCGGGCGGCATCGCCACGCCCGCCGACGCCGCCATGATGATGCAGCTGGGCGCCGAGGGCGTCTTCGTCGGCTCGGGCATCTTCAAGTCGGGCAACCCGGCCCAGCGCGCCGCCGCCATCGTCAAGGCCACCACCTTCCACGACGACCCGGACGTGCTGGCCAAGGTCTCCCGTGGTCTCGGCGAAGCCATGGTCGGCATCAACGTCGACGACGTGCCGGTCGCGCACCGCCTGGCCGAGCGCGGCTGGTAAGGGCAGTCGATCAGGCCCCGGCGCATGTGCCGGGGCCGCGGTCACACCGCTTCGAGCGGCACCGCGGGCGACAGCGGCACCGGCACGACCACGGCCGGCAGCGCCGGATCCTCGATGTCGAAGTACTGGGGCTGCGGGTACCGCCGGGCCATCCGCGACGCCCGGACCAGCGGCCGCCGGCGAGCCGTGAGCGCGTCGCGCACCGTGTCGGTGTGCACCTGCCGGGCCAGCACGACCCGGCGGTTCGAGGCGGTCAAGGTCCGCACCGCCGGATCGGTCTCGTCCAGAACCACCGAGTTCAGCTGCCGGGTCAGATCGTTCTCGGCCGACTCCCGGTCCCCCGGCGCCGCATCCAGCGCCAGCCGGGCCGCCGCGTACAACTCGACGTGCTCACCGTGCTCGGCCACCACAGCGGCCGCCGCCGCCCGGCGCATCAGATGGGCGTCAAGCGCCCGCTCCGCCGACTGCGCCCGCAGGTGCACCCGCTCGACCCGATGGGCGGTCCACCCCAGATACGCCGTCAGCAGCGCCACCACCGCGCCGACAGCCAGGACCCACCACATGGCGGGAATCGTAGTGCCCAGCCGCTCGCCGGGGTTAGCGCCTGTCCGCCGGGTCACACAGCCGCCCCTCAGCGGTGATCAGCTACGAAGCCCCGAGGCGGACGCGCTCAGGGGCGGGGTTCGGCCCACTCCTCGTCCATGACGCGGCCGTCGGTGGCTTCGATGGCGGTGGCGTAGACCTCGAGGACGCGCCGGGCGACGCTGGGCCAGTCGAAGGCGGCGACGGCGCTTCGGGCCGCTTCGCACAGCTCCAGGCGGCGCTTCGGGTCGTCGAGCAGGTTGTCCAGCAGGGATTCCAGGGCGGCGGCGTCGCCGGTGGGGAAGAGGGCGCCGGCGCGGCCGCCGTCGAGGACGCGGCGGAAGGCGTCCAGGTCGCTGGCCGCGATGGCCGTGCCGGCGGCCATCGCCTCGGTGAGGATCATGCCGAAGCTCTCGCCGCCGGTGTTGGGGGCCACGTAGACGTCCACGCTGCGCAACATGCGTGCTTTGTCGGCTTCCGAGACCAGCCCCAGGAACGTCACGCGCTCGTGCAGATCGGCCGGGATCTCGGCGTACAGGTCGTCGCGGTCTCCCGGGCCCGCCACCAGCAGCCGCAGGCCGGGACGGCGCCGGGCCAGCGCCACGAAGGCCGTCCGCAGCAGGTCGAAGCCCTTGCGCGGCTCCGTGAACCGGCCCAGGAACCCGAGCGTCCCGCCGTCGCCCGGCCAGCCCTCCAGCGGGAGCGCGCCGGCGAACTTGGCCACGGCCACCCCGTTGGGGATCTCCACCGCTCCCCCGCCGAGGTGCTCCACCTGGACCTTGCGGGCCAGTTCGCTGACCGCAATCCGGGCCGTGATCTTCTCGACGACCAGCTGGAGCAGGCCCTGGGCGGCCGACAGGGCGCGGGAGCGGGTCATCGCCGTGTGGAAGGTGGCGACCACCGGGCCGCGGGCCGACAGCACCGCGAGCAGGGAGAGGCTGAGCGTCATGGGCTCGTGGACGTGCAGCACGTCGAAGCGGCCACGGTTGAGCCAGCGCCGGACGCGGGCCGTGGAGACCGGGCCGAAGGCTATCCGGGCCACCGACCCGTTGTAGGGCAACGGCAGCGCCCGCCCGGCCGGGACGACGTACGGCGGGAGGTCGGAGTCCTCGTCGGCCGGGGCGAGCACCGACACCTCGTGACCGAGGCCGATCAGCGCCTCGGAGAGGTCCATGATGTGGTTCTGCACGCCGCCGGGCACGTCGAACGAGTAGGGCGAGACGATCCCGATCCGCATGGCACTCCCCCTACAGCCACAGTTTCTGCAGCATGTGCCAGTCCTGCGGGTGCTCGGCGATGCCTTCGGCGTACGCGTCGGCCAGCATCTGCGTGGTCTGCTTGACGCGTACGTCCAGGGGTCCTTCGGTCGGCGGGACCACCCGCCGCAGCACGGCGACCGTCTGGGTGTCGTTGAACGACAGGTCCACGCCGTAGAGGGGCGCCCCGGTGCGGATGGCCAGGATGGCCGGGCCGGCGGGCATCTTCGTACGGCCCCCGAAGAAGTCGACCTCGACGCCGTTGCGCGAGAGATCGCGGTCGCTGAGCAGGCAGACCGCGAAGCCCTGCTGAAGTCGTTCCGCGAGCACGTCGAGCGGCGCCCGTGTCCCGCCGGTGAGCGGGACGACCTCCATGCCGAGCTTCTCGCGGTACGCCATGAACTGCCGGTAGACGCCCTCGGGCTTGAGCCGCTCGGCCACGGTGACCATGGGCCAGCCGTTGGAGACGAGCCAGGCCGCGGCCGCGTCCCAGTTGCCGGTGTGTGGCAGCGCCAGCACGACGCCCTTGCCGTCGGCCATCGCCGTCTTGAGCCAGTCGTAGTGCTCGGGCGAGATGTGGAAGCTGTCCAGGAAGTGCTGTTTGCTCTGCGACGGCAGCCGGAAGGCCTCCATCCAGTACCGCGCGTAGGAGCGCAGCCCGTCCCGCACCAGCGTGTCCGGCATGTCGGGGACGACCTGCTGGAGGTTACGGCGCAGGCGCTGGGTGCCGGGTCCGTTCTTCTTGTACGCCCGGTCGGCCGCGGCCGTGAACAGGCGCCGCGCGACCGGCAGGGGCAGGGCGCGGACGAGCCGCCACCCGGCCACGAAGCCGAACTCGGTCAGGCGGTCCTTCACGCTGGAGGGTCCTTGGGCGGGACCGCGATCGGCGAGTCGGGCACGGTGGGCTCGGTGTGCGTGCCGGCGGGCATGTCCGACCGGCTCGCGGCGACCAGGCGCTGGACGACGGTGATCACGGAGAGGGCGGCCAGCACCCAGAGCGCGGCCGGCAGGCCCCAGTCGAGCCCGGCCCCGCCGAGCAGGCCGCCGACGCCCACGATGATCAAACGCTCGAGGCGCTCGGCGATGCCGACGTCCGCGTTCAGGCCGAGGCTCTGGGCGCGCGCCTTCACGTACGACACGACCTGGCCGGCGGCCAGGCTGATCAGGGCGGCGACCATCCCGCCGTACGGGTTGCCCTCGCCGGCCAGGTAGTAGGTGACGGCGCCGAAGACGGCGGCGTCGGCGATCCGGTCCATCGACGAGTCGAGCAGGGCGCCGAACTTGCCGCTCGAGCCGCGCATCCGGGCCATCGTGCCGTCGAGCACGTCGGTCAGGGCGCAGGCCGTCACGAACAGGGTCGCGAAGACGAGGTGACCCGTCGCGCCGAAGTAGGAGCCGATCAGCACGCCGACGGTGCCGGCGATGGTGACGGCGTTGGGCGTGACCCCGATGCGCAGCAGGAAGCGTGCGGTCGGGTTGACGCCGTAGGCGACTACGGCGCGCGCGGGAACTTGGACGATCTTTGCCATGGCCTGACCACCTTATCGGCGAGCCCCGGGTCCTGGCTCCCCGGCAAGCGGACGTAGCCGTATCGTTCCCATCCGACCGCCCCGCCCGCCGCCCTTAAAATGATCAAAAGCCTTTCTGCGCCGTTTGGTCGTCACCAAGGGTTGCCAGCCGCACACCGGCGGGTGTGGGATTTACGAACAGGCTCGTAACAGTCATGAAACAGACGGGAGCGGCCGAAATGGCGCAGAAGACCTCCTCGGAGAAGGGGCTCAACGGCGCCACGGCGCCGGTGGTGACCGAGCCCGGCAGAGTACGCAACGTGGTGCTGGTCGGACACTCCGGCTCGGGCAAGACGACCCTGGTCGAGGCCCTTCTGGCCGCCACCGGCACCATCTCACGGGCGGGATCGGTGACCGAGGGCACCACGGTGTCCGACCACGATCCGGCCGCGATCCGCCAGCAGCGCTCGGTGTCGCTGTCCTGCGCGCCGCTCGTCCACCAGGACGTGAAGATCAACCTCCTGGACACCCCGGGCTACGCCGACTTCGTCGGGGAGCTGCGCGCCGGCCTGCGGGCCGCGGACGCCGCGCTCTTCGTCGTCTCGGCCGTCGACGGCGTCGACGAGGCCACCGCCGCGCTGTGGGAGGAGTGCGCCGCGGTCGGCATGCCCCGCGCCGTCGCGATCACCCGGCTCGACCACCCGCGGGCCGACTACGAGCAGACGCTCGAGGACTGCCAGGACAAGTTCGGCGAGAACGTGATGCCGATCTACCAGCCCATGCTCGGCGACGACGGCCAGTCCGTGGTCGGCCTGATCGGGCTGATCACCCTGCGGGTGCTGGACTACTCGGCGGGCTACCCGCCGAAGGAGCTCGAGGCCGAACGCGAGCACCTCAACCCGATCGCCGACGACCGCAACTCGCTCATCGAGGGGATCATCGCCGAGAGCGAGGACGAGACCCTGATGGACCGCTACCTCGGCGGCGAGCTGATCAGCACCGCCACCCTGGTGCCGGACCTGGAGAAGGCCGTCGCCCGGGGCAACTTCTACCCGGTCATCCCGGTCTGCGCGGGCACCGGGGTCGGCCTCGACGCGCTGCTCGACGGCCTGGTCAACGGCGCGCCGTCGCCGCTGGAGCACGAGCTGCCGGTGGTCACCGGGGTGGACGGCTCGCCCCGGCCGCCCATCACCTGCGACCCCGACGGCCCGCTGGTGGCCGAGGTCGTCAAGACCACCATCGACCGGCACGTGGGCCGGGTCTCGCTGGTCCGGGTCTTCTCCGGCACGCTGCGCCCCGAGCAGGTGCTGCACGTCTCGGGGCACGGCCTGGCCGACCGCGGACACCCCGACCACGATGCGGACGAGCGGGTCGCGCACGTCTACTCACCGCTCGGCGCCCAGCTGCGCGAGGTCCCGTACGCCATCGCCGGTGACATCTGCGCGATCACCAAGTCGGGCAGCGCCGAGACCGGGGACACGCTCAGCGGCAAGGACGTGCCGCTGCTGATGGAGCCGTGGTCGATGCCGGAGCCGCTGCTGCCGATCGCCGTGGTGGCCAAGTCCCGCTCCGACGAGGACGCGCTGGCCAAGAACCTGGCCCGGCTGGTCGCGGGCGATCCGACGATGCGGCTCGAGCGCAACGCCGACACGCATCAGCTGGTGCTGTGGACGATGGGCGAGTCGCACGCCGACGTCGTGCTCGACCGGCTGCGCTCGGGCGGTGTCGACCTCGACACCGAGCCGGTGAAGGTGCCGCTGCGGGAGACGTTCGGCTGCCCGGCCAAGGGCCACGGCCGGCACGTCAAGCAGTCCGGCGGCCACGGCCAGTACGCGGTCTGCGACATCACCGTCGAGCCGCTGCCCCGCGGCTCCGGCTTCGAGTTCGTGGACAAGGTGGTCGGCGGGGCCGTCCCGCACAACTACATCCCCTCGGTCGAGAAGGGCGTCCGGGCCCAGCTCGAACGCGGTCTGGCCGCCGGCTACCCGGTGGTCGACCTGCGGGTCACGCTGCACGACGGCAAGGCGCACAGCGTCGACTCGTCGGACGCGGCCTTCCAGACCGCCGGCGCGCTGGCCCTGCGCGAGGCGGCCGCGGCGGGCCAGCTCACCCTGCTCGAGCCGATCGACGAGATCGTGGTGCGGGTGCCCGAGGCCTACGTGGGCCCGGTGATGAGCGACCTGTCCGGCCGCCGCGGCCGCCCGCTGGGCACGGACAACGACGGCGACCACAGCCTCGTCCGGGCCGAGGTCCCGGCGACCGAGCTGGTGCGGTACGCGGTGGAGCTGCGGGCCCTGTCCTCCGGCTCGGGCACCTTCACCCGCACGTATATCCGTCACGAGCCCATGCCCACCCACCTGGCCGACGGCGTACGGAAGGACCACAGCTCTAAATAGCGATGGCCTCCGCCGCCTCCCGCAGGGGCGCCAGCACCCTCTCGATCACCTGCTCCTTGCGCGGGTGGTACTTGAGCGTGCGCATGCCGTAGTTGCGGAAGGCGATGGTCAACCGGCCGCCGGGCACCATGTCCTTGATCATCCGGCGGCCGAACGCCATGTTCTTGGCGACGTACGGGCGCATCCGGGTCTCGTACGCGTCGAAGGCCGCCGTGTGATCACCGGTGCCGGCCAGCGCGTCCGCCAGCACGTACGCGCCGACCAGGGCGAGGCTCGTCCCCTGCCCCGAGGAGGGCGCCGGGCAGTGCGCGGCGTCGCCCAGCAGCACGACCCGCCCGGCGGACCAGCGCGGCGCCTCGACCTGGCTGAGCGAGTCGAAGTAGAAGTCGTCCGCCCTGTCCATCGCGGCCAGGAACTCCCCCGTCCGCCAGCCGCCACCGGCGAACGCCTCGGCGACCGTGCGCCTCCCGTCGCCCTTCTCCGCCTGCGGCGAGGCGAAGACCATGCCCACTCGGGCCGGTCCGTCCGGGTCCATGGCGTACGCGAAGACGAGCCGCCCGGGCTCGGAATACATCAGCTCCTCGCGGTCGATGCCCAGCGTGTTGGCCGTGGTGAAGATCGCGATGTGGCCGCCGAGGTGGGTCAGCGGCACATCACCCAGCACCTGCCGCCGGGTCGCCGAGTGCAGCCCGTCGGCCCCGACGACCAGCTCGTAACGCCCGGTGCGGCCGCTGGCGAAGGTGACGTCGACCCCGTCCGGCCCGTCGGCGAGGGAGGCGATCGAGTCGCCGAACCGGAAGTCGGCCCCGGCCGCGTCGTGCAGGATCCGGCCCAGGTCGCCCCGCATGATCTCCACATCGTCCCCGCGCCGCCCCATGATCAGATCGGCCGGCAGGGCCGCGATGGTGCCGCCCCTCCGGTTGACGTACGTGATCTGCCGCATCCCGGTGTCGGCCGCCCGGGCCGCCTCGAGCAGGCCCATCCGCCCGAGCACGGTGCTCGCCGCCCCGCGGACGTCGACCTTGTAGCCGCCCGCGCGCGGCGCCGGCGCTTTCTCCACGATCTCGACCCGCCGCCCGTGCCGGGTCAACCAGTACGCCAGGGCCGGACCGGCGATGCCGGCGCCCGAGATGAGGACTGTCATGCGTCGTACTATACAAACGTATTATACGTTTGTATATAAGTTAGGATCCCGCTCATGGGGCATCGGGAAGACCTCCTGGCCGGGGCCAAGCGGGCGCTCTACGAGAAGGGCTACGCGCGCACCACGGCCCGCGACATCGTGGCGCTGTCCGGCACCAACCTGGGCTCGATCGGCTACCACTACGGCTCGACCGAGGCGCTGATGACGGCGGCCATGCTCGCCGCCATGCAGGAGTGGGGCGAAGCCCTGGGCCGAGCTCTGTCCTCCGGCGACGGCACCCCGGCCGGCTTCTGGCGGCGGATCATCGAGTCGATCACCGCCGACCGGCCGCTGTGGCTGGCCAGCGTCGAAGTGATGATCCAGGCCGAGCACAACCCGTCCCTGCGCGAACAACTCGCGGCCGGGCTCGACGCCGGCCGCCGGGGCATGGCCGCCATCGCCACCGGCCTCCCGGAGGACCAGATCGACGACGCGACAGCCCGCAGCGTCGGCTCGGTACAGATGGCCCTGCTCTCCGGCATCGTCACCCAGTGGCTCACCGACCCGGCGAGCGCCCCCAACGCCGAGCAGATCGTCGAGGGCCTCGGCCGCCTGACCTGACCGCGGTGCCTTTCCCCGCGTGGCGGGCGGGTGGCGGTTGGCGGGTTGGACTTACTTGCGCAGGACGGCCGGGGGGGCAGGGAGCAACCACTACCCGCTGAACTGGGGAGCGTTAGGCCGGCAGTGGTTGCTCCCTGCCTCCGGCCTTGCCGGGGTGCTCGGTGACCGCCAGGCGGTTGGTCGCCGGGCGCATTCGCGCGTGGTTCGGGTGGTGATCCCCCGTCGCGGCGGGTGGTGGGGTGCTGTTCGCTGCCGCGCTAGGGTGAAGCTGGGGAATCGGTTACCCGGGCCAAGGTGGGTGGTTGGTCCATCGGCAATTCCAGGCCGGTTGCGCGGGTTCGGTGGTCGAGCCGGCCCGGCTGGGTGATCGGACGGCTCTTTTGGGCCGGTTGCGCGGGTTCGGTGGTCGAGCCGGCCCGGCTGGGCGATCGGACGGCGCCCTTTGGGCGGTCCGGAGGTGGAAGACTCCCGGCAGGGCGTCTGGCGCGACGGAACCGGCGGATCCGGAATCGGTCGCGCCGGATCTAGCATGGTCTTCATGAGCGACGTCAACGCCGGTGAGCTACCCGGGCTGTCGTTCGCATTGCCGGGCATCCCGGCCTCGGCCGGCGCGCTGATACGTGGCCGCAAGGGGCGATTACTCATCCTGAAGCCGACGTACAAGGGCGGCTGGACGATCCCGGGTGGGGTTGTCGAGATCGGCGAGTCACCTTGGGAGGCATGCCGACGCGAAACCAGGGAGGAAAGCGGCCTCGACGTCACCACGGGGCGGCTGGCATGCGTCGACTTCCTCCGGCCCCGACTGGATCGTCCGGGTGGTATGCGCTTCCTCTTCGACTGCGGCGTCTTCGACGACGCCTTCTTGGCTACCGTGATCATCCAGCCGGTCGAGATCGCCGAAAGCCGGATCCTGCCGATCGACGAGGCGCTGCCTTTGCTCAGCGGACCCGTCCGGCGTCGAGTACGCGCCGCCTGGAAGACAAAGCGGGTCCGCTACCTGGAGGACGGCCGCCGGGTGCATGGGATCAGCCCTTAGCGGTCGCGACCCGGCGACCGAACCTCGAGAAGCCCGTACAACGCTATGCCGGCGGACTGCCGGTCACTTCCCAAGCCAGGGCGGCTCGACGCTGCACACTGACTCGCCCGCGAATCGCGGCAGATCCATACATTTTTGTGCGGCCGCGGCCATGGCGCGACAAGCCTTTTCGCGAATGACGATTCAGCGTGGCGGGAACAGCAACTCATCGAGGTTGGCATGATCCAACGCTGACTTCACCGGTTCGAGTGCGGGACAATTCTTGCATGCGAGGGCAGATGTCATTGTTCGGCCGGGCCGAGACGGCAGCGATGCGCGATCGCACCAAGGCGAAAAACTATTCTGCCGAGCGTGAGGAATTCCGGTGTGCCCAGAAAAAGCGCCGCGACTGGGGATTAGCGCAACGGTACGCCGAGAAGCAGCGCCGCATGTATGGATCCGTGGAGGCGGCCCGGGCCGAGTTCGCCCGGTGCGCTCGCGAGCGGCGCCTGCCCCCGCCTCCGGCCGGCTGGACTGTCGCCGCCGAGCCTGCCGCAGCAAAGCCCGCCACGACGCAAGCGCCTCTCACCTCAGAGCCGGGCACACCGCACACACCCATATCCCCTACGCCAGCAGCAGTCGAACCGGCGACGGCCGAGCCCGGGCCGCACCCCCCGGCGGTGATCCAACCGCCGGAGGCCGAGTTGGGACCGCACCTGCCGGCTGCGATCGAACTGGCAGAAGCCGCGCCCGGGCCGCACCTGCTGGCGGCGATCGAACCTATGCCGGCCGTAACCGCGTCGGCGTTCGGCGGGCCCGTCACGCTGGGGTCGGCCAGCGGCTGTGGCGCCGCGGTGATCGTGCCCGGCCCCGTCCAGCCGCTTGATCAAGTGGACCGGGTCTGTTCGGAGGCGCGAACCGCCGTCGCGGACGCACGTCACGCTATCGCCTATTCAGTCGAGCCGGCCCGGCTCCGACCCGCAAGTCGAAAGAGAATTGACGACAGTCGGCACATTGCAAACAGAATGCTTCGCTTCACCCGATCACACCATTGGAAGAACATCTCACCACCGAAACGTACTTCCTGTCCCGAGCCGGCCGGCACGCATCCTCGAACGGACCGGCACAAACAATTCCGCAGACAGAAACGCCAGGCACGGAGCCCGGCGTACTCGATTCGGTAGATCCGGTCGCCGGCTCTCCGCGGGGGCGGCGCGGCGCTGGCCCAGCAACAGCTTGGCGCCCGCCCCTCGGCTTGGAGGGCCGGTCGCATAATGCCTCTGCCATCTGAGAGACCAGTACGGAGCTGCTCAGGCGAGGTGGCGGGTCGGCCAGCGGGCGAGGTCGGCTTTGAGGAGGGCCGGGTCGCGGTGGGGAGGGGTCTCGCTCAGGATTTCGAGGTGGGTGATTCGTTCGATGCGGAAGCCGCGGATGGCGGCGCGGAGGCGGCACCAGCCTGTGAGCAGCCAAGCGTCGCCTGCGCGGAGCAGGCCCATCGTCTCGACGTCGCGGACTGTGCTCGTGGTCTCGCCCAAGTAGGTGAGCCGGACCACGCGCCGGGCCGCGACCACGTCGGAGAGCATTCCGAGCGGCACCACGTCGTCCGTGGCGGCGACCGCGTCGATCACCTGCATCCTCCCGAGCGTCTCCTGCACGGGCGCGCGATGTTCCTCCGCCATGACCGCGGCGATCTTGGCGTGGGCGCGGCGGGCGGCCCCCTGGTACGGCGAGGAGTCGAGGAGCGCGAGCCCGGCGAGCACCGCCAGCGACTCGGCGGCCGACAGGTTCAGCGGCGGCAGGGAGTACTCGCGGAGGATCGAGTAGCCGCCCGCCGCCCCGTGGTCCGCGTAGATGGGCACCCCGGCCTGCTGGAGCGATGCGATGTCGCGTTCGATGGTGCGCGCGGACACCTCGAACTCGGCGGCGAGCCGAGCGGCCGACCATGGCCGGCGCGCTCCGCGGAGCAGGTCGACCAGGGCGTACTGTCGCTCGGCTCGCTTCATGATCCGAGTGTTACAGAGAAGACCGCATGCTCCGTTTGCCACCGACGGACCAGACCCGGCGGACCCGGCCGTCCTCGGCGAAGTCGAACACGTCGACGCCGCCCGCGCGGTTGCCGGCCGCGTCGACGTCCCACAGCAGCCGGCCGTGATCGCCGTCGATGGCGTCGGCGATCTTCGTGAAGACGACGCCCGGGTTCTGCTCGTGCCACCAGTCGAGGTACTTCGCGAAGTCCTCGGCGGTGCGGATGTCGTCGGCGGGGGTGGAGCCGTCGGGCTCGGTCACAGCGAAGTGGATCCGGAAGTCGTCGGCGCAGATCTGCCGGGCGATGTCACCGTCGGAGTTCCACATCGTCAGCCACAGGTCGAGCGAGTGCCGGGCAGTGGAGTCGGTCGTGAGGTTCATGCCGCCACCCTCGGACGACGGCGCGACAACAGTATGTCGGTGTTCCGCGGTCAGCCGGGCCACGCCTTGATCAGGAGTTGGCGGGTCTCGGCCAGGAGCTGGGGCAGGACCTTGGTCTGGCCGATCACCGGCATGAAGTTCGCGTCCCCGCCCCAGCGCGGCACGATGTGCTGGTGCAGGTGCTCGGCGATGCCGGCGCCGGCGATGGAGCCCTGGTTCATGCCGATGTTGAAGCCGTGCGGGCTGCTCACCGAGCGCAGCACCCGCATGCCGGTGCGGGTGAAGGTGGCGAGCTCGGTGGTCTCGTCGTCGGTGAGGTCCATGTAGTCGGCCACGTGCCGGTAGGGGCAGATCATGACGTGGCCCGGGTTGTACGGGTAGAGGTTCAGGATCGCGTAGACGAGCTCACCGCGGGCCACGACCAGGCTGTCGGGCTCGGCCAGGCCGGGCGCCACGCAGAACGGGCAACCGTCGGGCCGGTCCTCACCGGTGATGTAGGCCATCCGGTGCGGCATCCAGAGCCGCTCCAGGCCGTCCGGCTCACCCACGGTTGGAGAAGTCACACCGGCAGCTTAGGCCGCCGCCGGTCGATCTTGCCCAGGGCCGGGAGCGCGACCGGCGAGGGTTCCGGCACGGCGGCGGCGCCGTGCAGCTCGTACGCTCCGCCGCCGCGCCGCTTGGCCACGTACATCGCGGTGTCGGCCATCCGGAGCAGCTCGTCCGGGTCGCTGACGTCGGCGTGCGAGAGCGCGATGCCGATGCTGGCCGGCGTGCGCAGCTGCCGATGGCCCACCGGGACGGCCTCGTCGAGCGCGGCCACGATCCGGTCGGCGACGATCATCGCGTCGCGGGCCGAGCGCAGATCCTCGGCGATCACCACGAACTCGTCGCCGCCGAGCCGGCCCACCACGTCCTCCGTACGCACGCAGCGGCGCAGCCGCTCGGCCACCGCCTTGAGCAGCTCGTCCCCCACGGCGTGCCCGTGACCGTCGTTGACCTGCTTGAAGCCGTTGAGGTCGAGCAGCAGGGCGCCGACCGGGCGGCCGCTGCGGCGGGAGCGGGCGAGCGCCACGGTGAGCCGCTCGCGCAGCAGGGCGCGGTTGGCCAGCCCGGTCAGCGGGTCGTGCAGGGCGCGCTGGGTCAGCTCGATCGTCAGGGCCACGCTGGCCAGGGCCAGCGACACCTGGGTGCGCAGCGCCTGTAGCGCCTGGAACACCTCGGCCGGCAGCTCGCCGGCCGCGCTCACACACAGCATCCCGTAGAACCGGTCGCCGTTGCGCAAGGGCAGGACGATGTACGGCCGATCGGTGGCCACCGGGATGTCGGCCACCGTGACCACCTCGCCGGACATCAGGCGCTCGAGCATCTCGGGCGGCGCCACGCTCACCGGCACCTGCTGCCCGAGGACGGCCTCGGCGCCGGCCCCGGCCGAGTCGGCGACCGTGATCGCGCCGTCGGCGATCTCGACGATCGTGGCCCGGGCCTCGGGGCAGTCCGCGAGCAGCTCGCCCGCGGCCCGCACCGCCAGCCGGTGCACCTCGGTCACCTCGGTGGCGGTGATCAGGGCGGTGCCGAGCCCGCTGAGCACGTGCTCGCGGGCGATCGCCCGGCGGGCGGCGCGCAGGCTCTCGTTGCGCTTGGACAGCAGGCGCGAGAACAGCAGCACCATCACGAGGACGGCCAGGGACTCGGCGCCCGCGCGTGAGCTGCTGGGCTCCTGCAGCCACCAAAGGCCCGCCACCGCCACGCCGGCCACGGCCACCAGGTTCTCGCTTCTGATCACGGCTCTGCAGATCGGCGGCCGCCGCGGGGGCATGAGCCGGGCTTCGGGTGTTACTCGGTGGCGGCTGCCAGCCAGCCCGGTAGCGGCTCGCGGGCGGAGAGCCAGGCCGGCGGGATGCCGTCCAGGCCGGTGTACGCGGCCACGATGCCTCCGGTGATGGCACAGGTGGTGTCCACGTCCCCGCCGGCCGCGATGCAGGCCGCGATGGCGGCCGGGTAGTCGTCGAGGAACCGGTCGGCCACCCACACGGCGAACGGCACGGTGTCGCGGGCCATCGCCCGCTGTCCGGTGCCGAGCTCGTACGCGGCCTCGCCCGGATCCGTGACACGGGTGGCGGCCGCCAGCCCGTCGCGGACGGCCCCCTCCGGGGTGTGCGCGGCGACCGCCCGCAGCAGCGCGGGCCGCTGCCCGTCGAGCCGGCCCGCCGCCGCGACGGCCGCGGCCACCGTGACCGCCACTCCCCCGGCGATGCCCTCGGCGTGGGCGTGGGTCACCTCGGCCGCCCGCGCGCCCTGGGCCGCCGCGTGGGTCAGCGAGTCGGCGTGCCAGGCGCCGAGCGGGGCGGCCCGCATGGCGGCGCCGTTGCCGGCCGAGCCCTGCCCGTCGAAGGCGGCGGCCGCGGCGATCGGCCAGGGCAGCCCCTCACGGATCTCGCGCAGCATGACCACCGCGCCCGGGCCGTAGCCCCGGTACGGGTCGAAGGTGCGCCCGAGCAGGTCGGCGAAACCGTCGCGGTCGAAGTCGCCCTCCGTGAGCACGGCGACCAGGCAGCAGGCTTCCTCGGTGTCGTCGGTCCACTCCCACGGCGCGGGCGGCAGATCGGCCAGATCGACCTTCGCGACGAAATTCTGGGCGCCCAGGGCGTCGCCCACGCTCAGACCGGCCAGGCTCTCCAGAGCGAGAGCCAGCCGCGTACCGGGAAACAAGGTGAAAGACATCGGCCCAACAGATGGTAATCGGTCACTCTCAGTCATCGAAAGGTGCCTCTGGATGACCGGTTAGGCCCTTCCGACCAACCGCAGTACCTTCTTCGCATGGCCACGGTGTTGCTCGTCGAGGACGATCACGTCGTGCGCGGCGCCATGCTCCGGTCGCTCGCCGATCGGGGCCACGCCGTGCACGCCGTCGGCACGGCGCTGGACGCGCTGCGCCGGGTCGCCGCCGAGACACCCGACCTCGTCGTGCTCGATCTCGGGCTGCCCGATCTGGACGGCTCCGACGCGCTGCGCATGCTGCGCGGCATCACGGACGTCCCGATCATCATCGCCACCGCCCGCGACGACGAGCAGACCGTCGTGCGCCTGCTGCGGGCCGGCGCCGACGACTACATGGTCAAGCCGTTCACCGGCGCCCATCTCGACGCGCGCATCGCCACCGTGCTGCGGCGCGTCGGCCGCGCGAGCCGCACGGCCCAGCCGGCCGTGCACGAGGTGGGCGAGCTGCGGGTGGACGTCGGCGAGCGCAGCGCCACCCTGGCCGACCAGGCGCTGGCGCTCACCCGCAAGGAGTTCGACCTGCTGGCGTACCTCGCCGCCCGTCCGGGCCGAGTGGTCTCACGCCGTGAGCTGTTGGAGGAGGTATGGCGACAGCCATCGGTGGGCGAGGACCAGACAATCGACGTGCACCTGTACTGGCTCCGCCGGAAACTGGGCGAGTCCGCGGCGAAACCTCGCTACCTGCGCACCGTGCGGGGGGTCGGATTCCGGTTGGTGGCGCCGGACTGAGGGCCCGGCTGGCCTACACGACCGCCGCCACGACCGCGGTCGCCGCGCTCGCCTTCCTCGTCCCGCTCGGCTGGGAGCTCCGCAACGACCACCGCGACCAGGCCATGGCCGCCGCCGAGCGGCGCAGCGCGACCGTGGCCGGCGCGATCTCGTCCGGAGCGCCCGCGAAGGGCGTCGCGGCCACCATCGCCGCCGTCGGCGGCCGGACCAAGGTCTACCCGCCCGGCTCGGCCGTGGGTGAGCCCGGCACGGCCGCGAGTGAGGACGTCCGGCGCGCCGCGAGCAGCGGGAGCACGATCGACGTCGACGTGGACGGCGGGGTGGCCCATCTGCAACCGGTGACGGTCGGCAGCCGTACGTCCGTGGTCGAGGTCTTCGTGCCCGAAGCCGAGCTGAAAGCCGGCACCGCGCAGGACTGGTGGCTGCTCCTGGGCATCGCGCTGGTGCTGGTCGTGGGCGCGGTGATCGTGGTCGACCGGCTGGCCCGGGGCGCGGTCAACTCGGCCCGCAACCTGGTGCAGGCGGCCCTGGCCGTCGGCGGCGGCGACCTCGGCGTGCGGATCACCCCGTCCGGCCCGCGCGAGCTGACCGAGGCCGGGTACGCGTTCAACCGGATGGCCGACCGGCTGGTGAGCTCGCGGACCAACGAGCGGGAGATGGTGGCCGATCTGTCGCACCGGCTACGGACCCCGCTGACCGCGCTGCGGCTGGACGCCGAGGCCCTCGACCCGGACGACACGCAGATCATCGACCTGTCGGCCGACGAGGTCGACCGCCGCCGTGGCATCCGCCGCATCCGGCAGGCCATCGTCACCCTCGAGGGCGAGGTCAACCAGCTCATCAACACCACCCGCCAGGCGGTCGCGGCCCAGGTCGCCTCGGCCCCCGAGCCCGGCGTGTGCGACGTCAGCGAGGTGGTGCGCGAGCGGATGACGTTCTGGGCCGCCCTGGCCGACGACCAGAACCGCAGGTACCGGGTGGTGGGCGCGCAGATGCGCATCCCGGTGCCGGTGGCGCGGGCGGAGCTGGCGGCGGCGCTCGATGCGATTCTGGGTAATGTGTTCCGCTACACCCCCCAGGGCACGGCGTTCGAAGTGGGCATCTCCCGGCGCGACGGCTGGGTGGCCGTACGGGTCGACGACGCCGGCCCGGGCATTGGAGATCCGGAGAAGGCGATGCAACGCGGGCAGAGCAACCAGGGTTCGACCGGTCTCGGGCTGGACATCGCCCGCCGCGCCGCGCAGGCCGCCGGTGGTTCGGTCAACCTCGACCGGGCCGCGATGGGCGGCGCGAGCGTCGTGATGCTGCTGGCCGACGCCGAGGCGACGCCCAAGCAGGTGAACCGTTTCGGCCTGGTCGGGCGTCTCGCCCGCGAGCGCGGCGGCAAGCCCGCCCGCTGAACGAGTGAAGTCGGCCTAATCGTTGCTTAGATCTGTATTAAAGGGGTTCCCTCGGCGCGGCCGGGCTGGCAACCTTCCCTCCGATCCCATCCGGCTTCCCGGCGCGCTCCGTCCCCACGAGACGAGCCGCGGAGGCCAGCGCGCGGTGCGGGGTGGCCGCCCCATCGCCACCTCCCACCGCGCACCCGCCAGGCAAGGAGCTGAGTTGTCCACCCACCGCCGGCCGGCCCCCAAGAGCCACCGTCGAGCGGCCGGCCTGCGGGGTCATCGGCTGCTGCCGGTCGCCCTCGGGCTCGCGCTGCTGGGCGTCGGCGGCGTCGTCGGCCCCAGCGTGGTGGACAACGTCGCCGGCAGCGGCCAGAACACCCACGACCTCGCGCTCACCTCCGTGCCGCAGGACGTCCCCGACCAGGGCCTGGTCTACGACGGCCTGAAACCGGCCAAGGCGGGCACCCTCTGCGCGGGCTCGTACCAGGTGGATTATCAGACCTGCACCCGCGGCCCCGACCCGGCGCCGGTCGGCCTCAAGGTGCGCCGCGACGTCAGCCCGATCACCGCGAAGGCGCCCGAGCCGGTGCAGCCCAAACGCGAGGCGGCCGCGGCCGTGCCGACCGACGCCGAGATCGCCCGCGACGAGGGCGGCAGCGCCCTGACCGCGGACGCGCCGGCGCTGATCCCCGACGCGGCCCCCGGCGACGCCGACTTCATCATCGGCGCCCACGACGTGGCGTGCGAGGGCGACGGCCGCAGCGGCAAGCGCGTGCAGGTGCTCTACCTGCACGAGTTCGGCACCCCGAGCCGGTACACGGAATTCCTGGGCTCGATCCGCACGTGGGCGGCCGGGGTCGACCAGATCTTCGACGAGAGCGCGGGCGAGACCGGTGGCTCGCGGCACGTCCGCTTCATCACCACCCCGCAGTGCCGGGTCGACGTCTCCGAGGTGCAGGTGCCCGCGGGCGGCCTGGAGTCGTTCGCCGGCAACATCGCCGCGCTGCGCACCCTCGGCTACAACCGCACCGACCGCAAATACCTGCTGTTCGCCGACGCGAACGTCTACTGCGGCATCGCCACCTACGTCGCCGACCGGCGCCCGGGCCTGAGCAACCGCAACAACGGCGGCCCCTCGTACGGCCGGGTCGACGCGGGCTGCTGGAGCTCGGCCATGGCCGCGCACGAGCTGACCCACACGCTGGGCGCGATGCAGGCCGGCTCGCCCAACGCCAGCGGCGCCGGCGGCTGCCTCGACGAGTACGACCTGCTCTGCGGGCCCGACCGTTCGGGCAAGCAGGTCCGCAACGTCTGCCCCAAGAAGCACGAGACGCGCCTCGACTGCGGGCACGACGACTACTTCAGCACCGACCCCAAGCCGGGCAGCTACCTGGCCAAGAACTGGAACGTCGCGCAGAGCGAGTTCCTGCTGCGCGGCGACGGCGGCGACGACGTCCCGGACGTGCCCGGGGCTCCCGAGCCGGCCGAGACGACCGCCCCGGCCACCAGCGCGCCCGCGACGCCGCTGTCCCCCGCGCCCAGCACCAGCCCCGCCCCCGAGACGACCGGCCGGCCCAGTACCGGCCCCGGCCCGGCCGACGGCGGCGGCGACGCCCCGCCGTCGGTCCCGGTCTCGCCCAGCGAGACCCCGGCCGCGCCGGACGACCCGGACGACCAGGAGCCCACCGACGGCCCGGGGCTGCCGGCCGAGGCGGCCGGCCCACCCGCCGCCCTGCCCGTCGCGGCGACCGTCACCCCCGCCCCGACGGCCAAGCTCCCGGCCACGGCCGCCGCGCCGGCCGCCGTGCAGGCCGTGGTCGAGGTGCGGGACGCGACCAGCGGCTCGGTCCGGCTCACCTGGAGCGCCGCCGCCGAGACGGCGACGTACCAGGTCTGGGTGGACAACCAGCCGATCGCCACCACCAAGTCGACCCGGGCCCGGCTGATCGGCCTCAGGCCCGCGGCGAAATACCAGGTGACCGTGAAGTCCGGCGCCGCCTACACGGCCCGGGCCACGGCCGAGACGGCGCCCGCGGCCCGCCCGGCCCAGAGTTCCTGGTTCACCCTCACGAACGCCCTGACCGGCGGCGCCGCCGACCTGTACGCGGCCCGCACAGCCCTGGGCACCCCGGTGACCCTCAGCGGCACCGACGACGACGCCCAGCAGCAGTGGCAGCTGGTGCCGGCGCGTGGCGGCAGCTACTCGCTGGTGTCGCGGGCGACCAGCAAGTGCGTGGGCCCGCTCGGCGGCGGCGTCGTCGCCGGGGCGCCGCTCGTGCAGGTCGACTGCGCGTCCGGGGGCGCCGAATGGACCCTGCAGGCCTCGCCGTACGGGTTCACCCTGCGCACCACGGTCGGCGACCTGGTCGCCGGCGTGGGTGAGCAGCGGTTCGGCGCGCATCGAGTGCTCGTGCTCCAGAAGGGCAACGGGCAGCGTCATCAGAGTTGGACCGCGGTACCCGACTAACGGGAGGTAGCGATGCCCAGCACGTTGAGCAAGCCCCTGGCCGAGCCCGAGGAGGGCCCGGCCCGGTTCAACAAGCGCCGTCTGATCCGCGTGATCGCGATCCTGACCATCGGGATCGTGGTCGTCCTCGCGGTCTGGCAGGACCCCCTCTACGCGTTGCGCGCCGTGTAGTCGTCGATCTCGGCGAGCAGGGCCTGCTTGCGCTCGGGGGCGAGGAAGCTCTGCTCGACCCCGGCCCGGGCCAGCCCGGCGACGCCCTTGGCGTCCAGGTCGAGCAGCCTCGCGGCCACCGCGTACTCCGCCTCGAGGGTGGTGCCGAACATCGGCGGGTCGTCGGAGTTGATGCTGACCGGCACGCCGGCCGCGACCAGCTTGGGCAGCGGGTGCTCGTCGAGCGAGGGCACGGCCCGGGTACGAAGGTTCGACGTCGGCGAGATCTCGAGCGGGATCCGGTGCTCGGCCAGATGGGCCATCAGCGCCGGGTCCTGGGCGGCCGAGATGCCGTGCCCGATCCGCTCGGCGCCGAGCTCGCGCAGCGCGTCCCAGATGGTCTCGGGGCCGGTGGTCTCGCCGGCGTGCGGCACGCTGTGCAGCCCGGCCGCGCGCGCCTTGTCGAAGAACGGCTTGAACTGCGGCCGGGGCACGCCGATCTCCGGCCCACCCAGCCCGAAACTGATCAGCCCGTCGGGCTGCTCCTCCAGCGCCACCCGCAGCGTCTCCTCGGCCGAGACCAGACCGGCCTCGCCCGGGATGTCGAAGCACCAGCGCAGCTCGATGCCGAACTCCTTGGCCGCCGCCGAGCGGGCGTCCTCGATCGCCGCGCAGAAGGCCGGGGCCGCGATGCCGCGCCGCACGCTCGAGTACGGCGTGATGGTCAGCTCGGCGTACCGGACCTGCTGGCGGGCCAGCTCGCGGGCCACCTCGTAGGTCAGGGTCCGCACGTCCTCGTCGTCGCGGATCAGGTCGACGACGCTCAGGTAGACGTCGATGAAGTGGGCGAAGTCGCGGAAGGCGAAGTAGTCGGCCAGCGCCGCGGGGTCGGCCGGGACGGGCGTGCTGCCCTCGTGGCGCGCGGCCAGCTCGGCGACGATCCGCGGCGAGGCCGAGCCGACGTGGTGCACGTGCAGCTCGACCTTGGGCAGGCCGGCGATGAACGCGGTCAACTCGGTCATGGATTGCCTTTCTCGGTTCGGCGGCCCGGGCCGGCCACGAAGACGCGGCGGAACGGGCCTACTCGGCGACCCGGGCCACCACGAAGATGCGGCGGAACGGGAACGCGACGTGGCCGCCGGCCGCCGGGTAGGCGCCGGCCAGCTCCCGCGCCAGGTCGGCACGGAAGGACTGCCAAGCATTCTCGTCCAGCGCCGCCTTGACGGGACGCAATGCCGTCCCCTCCATCCAGCGCAGCACCGGATGCTCGTCCCCGGTGTCCGCCAGTAGATGGACGTACGTGGTCTCCCACGCGTCGACCGCCGCGCCGGCACCGGTCAGCCGGCCCGCATAGTCGACCGGGTCGTCGACCGGGGCCTCGCGCAGCACGTCGCCCAGCCCGTAGCGGCGGCCGACCTCGCGCAGCAGCCGGTGCGAGGGCGCGCCGAAGTTGCCCGGCACCTGCATCGCCAGCCAGGCCCCGGCCGGCAGCTCGGCGGCCCAGCGGGCCAGCAGGTCCTGATGGCCGGGCACCCACTGCAACGTCGCGTTGGTGACCAGCACGTCCACGTCCGGGCCGGGGCGGTAGTCGCGGACGTCGCCGATCTCGAACCGGGCCGGGCCGCCGTGGGCCCGCGCCTTCTCGATCATCTCGGGCGAGGAGTCGAGGCCGGTCAGCCGGGCGCCGGGCCACCGCTCGGCCAGGGTGAGGGTCAGCTCGCCCGGACCGCAGCCGAGGTCGACGACCGCCCGTGGCCGCTCCGCCCGCACCTGACCGACCAGGTCGAAGAAGGGGCGCGAGCGCTCGGTGCCGTAGCGGCGGTAGACGGCCGGATCCCACATGATCGTTCCTCCCAAACCGTACGTACGTTTTGCAAGCAAGCTATCAGAAGGCGGGTAGGGTGCGAACCTGTGGAGAATCGAAGTTTTCGCAGGATGGGACGGACCGTCGGGGTCATCGGCCTGGGCGCCTGGCAGCTCGGGGCCGACTGGGGTGACGTGAGCGAGGCCGACGCGCACGCGACCCTGCAGGCCGCGGTGGACTCCGGCGTCACCTTCATCGATACGGCCGACGTCTACGGCGACGGCCGCAGCGAGCAGATCGTCGGCTCGTTCATCAAGGACAAGCCGCAGCTCACGGTCGCGACCAAGATGGGGCGCCGGGTCGCCCAGGAGCCCGGCAACTACACGCTCGACAACTTCCGCGCCTGGACGGACCGCTCGCGGGCCAACCTCGGCGTCGACACCCTCGACCTGGTGCAGCTGCACTGCCCGCCGACGCCGGTCTTCTCGACCGACGCCGTCTACGACGCCCTGGACACGCTGGTCCAGGAGAAGCGGATCAAGGCGTACGGGGTGAGCGTCGAGAAGGTCGACGAGGCGCTCGCGGCCATCTCCCGCCCGGGCACGGCCAGCGTGCAGATCATCCTCAACGCGTTCCGGCTCAAGCCGCTCGAGCGGGTGCTGCCGGCCGCGGCCGAGGCCGGGGTGGGCATCATCGCCCGGGTGCCGCTGGCCAGCGGCCTGCTCTCCGGCAAGTACGACGAGCACACGCAGTTCGCGGCGAACGACCACCGCAACTTCAACCGGCACGGCGAGTCGTTCGACGTCGGCGAGACCTTCGCCGGGGTCGATTTCGCGACCGGGCTCGAAGCCGTCTCGCGACTGCGCCCGCTGGTGCCCGAGGGCGCCACCATGGCCCAGTTCGCGCTGCGCTGGATCGTCGACCAGCCGGCCGTCACGGTGGTCATCCCGGGCGCCCGCAACCCTTCACAGGCCGAGGCGAACGCCGGTGCCGCCGCGCTCAGCCCACTGTCGGCCGAGACGCACGAGGCGGTGACGGCGGTCTATGACGAGCTGATCCGCCCGCAGGTGCACGGCAGATGGTGAACGAACCGGCAACGCCCCCGAAAGAGCTCAAAGGCTGGCTTCTCATGTCTTTAGGGGTGTTGGCCCTGGTCGTCGGTGCTCTGTGGACACTGCAGGGATTCGACATCATCACCGACAGCCGGATGAGTGGCGTCGTGATCTGGTCGATCGCGGGACCCGTCATCGCGGTCGGCGGACTGATTTTGATCATTCTGGGCGAGCGGGCGCGAGCCCGTTCCAAGCGACTGTAAAAAGCTCTGGAAAAGAGCGAATCCCCCGCATCCGTGACCGGATGCGGGGGATTCTTTGTCTAGAACGCCGACCTCCGCCAGGCGATCGGCAGCCGGCCCGGGGGCCGACAGGGTCTCAGAGCGGGCGAACCTGCTCCGCCTGCGGGCCCTTCTGGCCCTGGGCGATCTCGAACTCGACCCGCTGGTTCTCCTCCAGCGTGCGGTAACCGCTCGTCTGGATGGCCGAGAAGTGGACGAACACGTCAGCACCCCCGCCGTCGACGGTGATGAAGCCGAAGCCCTTGTCTGCGTTGAACCACTTCACGGTTCCTTGCGCCATGCTGAACTCTCCTTCTGAAAATGCCGACCCCGTGATGCCCGGGCCGATGACCGTTTTCGAGCAGCGGCGCCATGAGGCGGCCTTTCAGAGGACGTCCCATCCGTCAAGATCGTGATCCCGGCTGGATCTCGAAGCTCGGCGGAAGCAGCGAACCACGTACGCAAAAACTGGGCACACTGTACCCGAAAATCGCGCCGGAAAGCTGCCCCTCGGTCAATCCAAAAAAGGTCAGCTGATTATGCAAAAGGTCCCCCACTTCGCTCTCGCGAGGTGGGGGACCCGAGCTTGTTAAGCGGTCTTCAGTCCGGCCATTGACCAGTCAGTTTCCGAACACTCGCGGCGCCACCCCGATCGACGGCCGCCTTCACGAGAGCGAAGATCGCACCCTGCAACGCGGCCGCCGCGAGAATCTCGCCCCAGCCGCGGTCCTCGTCGGTGGCGTTCGGAGCGTCGTCGTCGCCCGACGCCACCTTCCAGACCTCTTTGAAGACGAAGCCGGCGATCGCGCCCGCCCCGATGCCCATCAGAATCCCGACCGGCTTGTAGGCGAGCTTGGAAACCTTGCCGCTCACCGGCGCCTCCCTCGAACGATCAGAATGACACCCACGATCGCGACCACCCCGGCCACGACCAGCTGCAGCGGCACGGGACTGGCCGCACGTACCTCGTTCACGTCAGTCTCGCTGACCCGGTCCGCGGCCGAGCGCACTTTCGCCCGTACCCGGTCGGTCGCCTCGAGCGCCTGGGCCCGCACCCGCTGCTTGGTCTGCTCGACCTGGTCCTTGGCCCGGGCCTTGACGTCCGCCTTGGCCGCGAGCGCCTGCACGGTCTCGCCCAGCTCGGCGCGGGTCTGCTGAATCTCGGCTCGCAGCTCGGCGGCCGTCGGCTTGGGCGCCGAGGCCTGGCTCTTGTCGTCCACGCTCATCCCCGGTTCCGCTCCTTGGCAACCGCCTGCTTGACCTCGTCCACGTCGGCCTTGACGCTCTCGATGGCGGCGCTCGGCTCCGGCGGGACCGCCTTGGAGACCTGCTTCTTGCCGATCAGCGCCATGACGCCGGCGGCCAGGAAGAGCACGACCGTGACGATCAGGGCCGCCAGCCAGAGGTCGAGGAACAGGTTGAAAACGATGATCAAGGTCGCGATGAGGGCACCGACGCCGTACAGGGCGAAGACGCCGCCCCCGGCGAACAGGCCGACTCCGATGCCGGCGTGCTTGCCCTTCTCCGCGAGCTCCGCCTTGGCCAGTGCGATCTCGTCCCGGACCAGCCTGCTGACCTGGTCGCTCGCGCGCTGCACCAACTCGGCGGTGGACTGATCGGCGAGCGGCTTGGCCTGGCTGCCGTTCAGAACATCGGCCATGGTGACCTCCTTTCGTGTCCCGGTGTATGCCCTGATCACCGGAGAGTCAATCCTGTTGCAGGAAACCCGCCAGAAGTTGATCAGCTCTGCTCAGCGCTGGACCGTCGCCGCCACCGGCTCGTCGGGACCGCCGAAGGCGATGCCCCGGCTGTCGCCGTCGTCGCCGCCGGAGAAGACCCGCGAATCCGGCGAATCCGGCTCCGTCCGGGGTGCCGGCCGCGCCGGGCCGATCGGGCCGGGCTGGCTCAGATCGGCCCGCACCCGAGGCATCGACTCACGCTGATGGCGCCAGATGAAGGTGACCAGTCGCTCGCGCACCAGACACCGCAGATCCCACAGCGCGCCCGCGTCGTTCGCGCTGACCAGCGCGCGCAGCCGGACGTTGCCGCCGACCGCGTCGGTCACCTGCAGCACGCAGACCCGGCCGTCCCACAGCTCCGAGCCCTCGCACGTGGTGCGCAACTCCGCCCGCAACGGCTCGATGTCGGTCGCCCAGTCGACGTCGACCTCCGCCGTGCCGAGCACGGCCGAACCCGTACGGGTCCAGTTCTGGAAGGGTTTGGTGGTGAAGTAGGACGTCGGCAGGATGAGCCGCCGGTCGTCCCAGATCTGCACCGCCACGTAGGTCAGCGTGAGCTCCTCGATGCGGCCCCACTCCCCCTCGACGACCACCACGTCGTCGACCCGGACGGCGTCGCTGAACGCAAGCTGCAGACCGGCGAAGACGTTGCCGAGCGTGCTCTGCGCGGCCAGGGCCGCGACCACGCTGACGATGCCGGCCGAGGCGAGGACGCTGGCCCCCAGGGCCCGGATGTTCGGGAAGGTCATCAGCGCCACGCCGAGCGCGATGATCACGATGGCGGCCACCGTGACCCGGCGCAGGATCACCACCTGGGTCTTGAAGCGGCGGCGCCGGAGATTGTCCGGCACGTCGAGGCGCCAGCGGTTCAGCGCGGCGTCCTCCAGCACCAGCAGCAACGCCGCCACCAGCCAGGCGAACGAGGCGATGAGCAGAATGACCATGGTGTGCAGGACGCCGCCGCGGGCCGGGAAGTCACCGGCGGTGGCCCGGATGGCCTGCTGGACGGCGAAGACGGTGGCGGTGGCCAGGAACGGTTTGTGGGCCGTCCGCCCGAGGTCGGCCGCGATGGCCGACTTGTGGCCGGCCTTGACGACCAGCCGGTGCAGGATCTCCACCACCGCAATGGCGACGCCGGCCGACCCGAGAACGATCAGCGCGGCGGTCAGTACGTCGGGCACGTTCCTCTCCTGTCGCAGAAAAGCGGGGACCGGCGACCTAGCTTGCCCAGGTCACCGGTTCCCGCAACTTTCCCGCACCGGAAGGGGAAAAGGCTCACACTTTGCGGTACTTGGCCTGCGCGATGCAGTAGACGCCGAAGGCGGCGATCCCGACCGCGATCAGCGCGAGCAGCCACACGCCCCACGAGTTCTCGGCCAGCGTCTTGAGCGCGGCGTCCAGGCCACGGGCCTTCTCCGGGTCGTAGGTGACGGCGGCCGACACGACCAGCACGCCGGCGATCGCGTAGGCGACACCCTTGGCCGCGTATCCCGCCATGCCGAGCCGGATGATCGGCTGGCGCGTACCGTGCGTCATCTCCTGCGTGTTGAGGTGCTTGACGAACTTGCGGCGCAGACCGTAGATCGCCATCCCGACGCCGACGCCCAGGACGACCAGGCCGACGAACCCGACCAGCCAGCGGCCGCCGGTGCTGTCCATCAGCGTGGACGACTTGCTCTGCGAGTTGTCGCCCATCGAGGCGTTCGAGCCCTGCAGCACCTTGATGGCGATGAAGACGAGGTACGCGTACAGGACGGCCCGCACGCCGGAGAGGACCCGCTCGGCCAGCGCCGTCCGGGTCTGCTCGCCGCTCTCGCCGATGATCGCCTCGAACGCCTGCCAGATCGCCATCGCGGCCATGCCGATCGCGATGACGACGAGCAGCGTCTTGCCGAGGCCGTTGCCGGCGAGGGTCTGCAGGGCGCCCGACTGGTCGCTCTCCTGGGACGAGCCCTGGAAGGCCACCTGGAGAGCGATCCAGGCGAAGATGAGGTGGATGATTCCGTAGCCGATGAAGCCGCCCCGGGCCAGATACTCCAGCGGCTTACTGTCGGCGGCGCGGGAGGCCGCGTACTTGGCGTTCGAGGCGGTGCTTGTCATGCCGACGAATGTCACCGAAAGCCAAGATCGCCAAACCCCATCCGACCACCCCGCCACCACCCTTAACTCAAACGAAGATCAATCCCTCAGGCCTTTGACACCTGGAGTCCGATTGTCTCGGCGGTGACGCTGTCGAGCTGCACCTGAAGGCCCGCCACCTCGACCGCCTGCTGGCCCTTGGTCAGACTGATCTGCTCGCCGGCCACCTCGAGGGTCACCGTGTTGGCGTCGGCGCTGATGAATTTCGCCTCGACACCGAGGAAGCTCGCGCTGGCGCTCGTCTCCCGCTGGATCGTCACGGTGCACTGGTCGAGCCCGCAGTCGACGTTGTCGCTGCTGCAACCGGTGAGCAGCGCGAGGCCGAGAGCGGCGGAGGCCATTGCGGCGGCGATTCGCCGGGTAGGTTTCAACACCCTTGCCAGGATACGGGGCCCGCGCGACCCACCCGATAGCCTTCGGTGGTGATGGATCGAGATCTTGGTGCGGCCCGCGATCTGGCCGCCGCGGTGGCGGTGCGGGCCGGGCGCCTGCAGATCGAGCGGCGCGACACCCTGAAGGTGGGCGCGCCCAAGGCGCACGCCAACGACGTCGTGTCCGATGTCGACATCGCCAGCGAGCAGCTCATCGTCGACGCGATCCGGGCCGCCTTCCCCGACGACGCCGTGCAGGCCGAGGAGGGCCACGGCCGGGACGGCACGAGCGGCTGGAGATGGGTCGTCGACCCGCTCGACGGCACCCGCAACTACATCAGCCGCACCGGGCCGTGGTCGGTCTGTGTCGCCCTCTACGAAGGCGACCAGCCGCGCGTCGCGGTCGTGCACGAGCCCGTCGCCGGCGAGACGTTCAGCGCGATCGACGGCGGCGGGGCTTTCCTCAACGGCGAACCGCTCACCGTCTCGGACGGCCCGGCCCTGGACAAGGCGCTGATCGGCGTCAGCTTCCAGCCCAACCCCGCGACCAAGGCTCGTACGGGCAAGCTGGTCCGCGAGCTGCTGCCCGTCTCGGGGGACATCCGCCGGCTGCCGGCCGCGCTCAACCTGGTCTACCAGGCGGCCGGGCGTCTCGACGGCGGCGTCGCCCTCGACACGTACCTCTGGGACATCGCCGCCGGCGCCCTGATCGCCCGCGAGGCGGGCGTGCGTCTCGACCCCTTCACCACCGAGCTGACCATCGGCGCCGCCCCCGGTCTGTGGCCTTCCCTCGCCGCCCTGGTTCGGTCCGCCACCTGACCGCTAGGGTCGGGGAATGGTGCAGCGTCAGTTCCCCAAGCCGGCCGAGATCTTCGAGCTCATGCAGTTCAAGAAGCCGCGGATCGGCCGGGACGCCCGCCTGGAGGCGGCGCTGACGATCGAGGACCTGCGCCTGATCGCCAAGCGCCGCACCCCGCGGGCCGCCTTCGACTACACCGACGGCGCCGCCGAGGGCGAGCTGTCGCTGGCCCGGGCCCGGCAGGCGTTCAAGGACATCGAGTTCCACCCGAACGTCCTGCGCGACGTCGCTGAGGTCGACACGTCGACGACCGTCTTCGGCGGCCCGTCGGCCCTGCCGTTCGGCATCGCCCCCACCGGCTTCACCCGGCTCATGCAGACCGAGGGCGAGACCGCCGGCGCGGGCGCGGCCGGGGCCGCCGGCATCCCGTTCACCCTCTCCACCCTCGGGACGACCAGCATCGAGACGGTCAAGGAGGCCAACCCGACCGGCCGCAACTGGTTCCAGCTCTACGTGATGAACAAGCGCGAGATCTCGTACGCCCTGGTCGAAAGAGCCGCCAAGGCCGGCTTCGACACCCTGTTCTTCACGGTCGACACCCCGGTGGCCGGGGCCCGCCTGCGCGACAAGCGCAACGGCTTCTCCATCCCGCCCCAGCTCGGCGTGAAGACGATCGCCAACGCGATCCCCCGCCCCTGGTGGTGGTACGACTTCCTGACCACCCCGAAACTCGAGTTCGCCTCCCTGTCGGCCACCGGCGGCACCGTGGGCGAGCTGCTCGACGCGGCCATGGACCCCACCATCAGCTACGAGGACCTGCGCATCGTCCGCGAGATGTGGCCGCACAAACTCGCCGTCAAGGGCGTGCAGACCGTCGAGGACGCGCGCAAACTGGCCGACTTCGGCGTCGACGGCATCGTGCTCTCCAACCACGGCGGCCGCCAGCTCGACCGCGCCCCCATCCCGTTCCACCTGCTCCCCGCGGTGGTCCGCGAGGTCGGCCACGACGTCGAGGTCTCCCTCGACACCGGCATCATGAACGGCGCCGACATCGTCGCCTCGATCGCCCTCGGCGCCAAGTTCACCTACATCGGCCGGGCCTACCTGTACGGCCTGATGGCCGGCGGCCGCGCCGGCGTCGACCGCACCATCCAGATCCTCAGCGACCAGCTCATCCGCACCATGAAGCTGCTCGGCGCCCACTCCCTCGAAGAGCTCAACCCCGGCCACGTCACCCAGCTGACCCGGCTGGCTCCCCGCCCCCGATAACCGCACCCCGACGGCCAGGGGCGTCGCATGGCGGACGGGCGCATGGCCTTTCTGCGGGAATTCGCCCGCGCGCCCCTCGATGTGGGCGCAGTCGCGCCCAGCGGCCGGGAGCTGACGGCACAGGCCGTACGGCACGTTCCCCGGCAAGGTGATCCGCTGGTGGTGGAGCTGGGTCCGGGCACGGGAGCATTCACAACGGCGATCCAGCGGCGTCTCGGCGGGCGCGGGCGGCATCTCGCCGTCGAGCGCAACGAACGGTTCGCCGGCTATGTGCGCGAGCGTCACCCCGGGGTCGAGGTGGTCACGGCCGATGCCCGCGATCTGGCTCAGGTGCTCGGCGGGCGGCGTGCGGACGCCATCGTCAGTGGACTTCCCTGGTCGTCGTTCGGCGCCGGGACGCAGCGCGCGATCCTCGCGGCCGTGGCGGCCGGGCTGACGCCGGGCGGCACGTTCACGACGTTCGCTTACGCCTACACGCGCTGGACCGGCCCGTCACGGCGCTTCCGGCGACTGATCGGCGACCACTTCGGCGAGGTGGCGGTGGGCCGCACGATCTGGGCGAACCTGCCACCGGCGTACGTCTACTCGGGCCGCCGCTTTTCGTGATCGGCAGGCTTCGATACGCGTAACATCCTGGAAATGGGCCGCCCGACGATTTACGACGTGGCCCGGGAAGCGGGTGTGGCGCCCTCCACCGTGTCCCGGGCCTACGCGCGGCCGGGGCGGGTCAACGCGGACACCGCGGAACGGGTGTTCGAGGCGGCGGACAAGCTGGGCTACCGCGTACGGCCGGTGAAACGCTCGTCCGCCATGGAAGAGGCGCCGCGGAAAGCGATCGCGCTGGTGGTCGCGGACGTCACCAATCCGTTCTACGGCGACATCATCAAGGGAGCCTACGAGGCGGCCCGGGACGCCGGCTATCAGCTGATCCTGTCGCACACGAACGAGTCGCCGCGGGTCGAGCGGCAAACCATCGAGCGGGAGCTGGAACAGGTCGACGGGGTGGTGATCGCCAGCTCCCGGATGACCGACTCGGCCCTGCGGATGGTGGCCCGGCGCAAGCCGGTGGTGCTGTTGAACCGGATCATCCCGGAGGCCAACTGCGTGCTCAACGACGCCGAACGCGGCATCAAGCGGGCGGTCGAGCACCTCGCCGAGCTGGGCCACGAGCGGATCACGTACGTGGCCGGGCCGGAGACCAGCTGGTCGGACGGGGTGCGCTGGCGGGCGCTGCGGCAGGCGGCGGTGGAGCTGCACCTGGACGTACGGCGTGTGGGCCCGTACGGGCCGACGGTCCTGGCGGGGCTGAGCGCGGCCCTGCGGGTCGCCGAGCTGGAGTCGACCGCGGTGCAGGCCTACAACGACCAGCTGGCCATCGGCGTCCTCAAGGGCCTGCGGCAGCTCGGCATCGGCGTACCGGAGCAGGTGAGCGTCGTCGGCTTCGACAACATCATCTTCGACGAGCTGGTGGAGCCGCAGCTGACGACGATCGCGTCGCCGCTGTACCGGATGGGCTTCACCGGCATGCGCAACTGCATCGCCATCGCCCAGGGCGCCCGGCCGAGCGGGCAGCCCCTGGTGCTGCCCGTCCGGCTCATCGTGCGCCGCTCCACCGGCCGCGCCCGCTTCACCCGCCGAAAGCGCTGACCCAGCCACGCCCACTCGCCGCAGCCGCTCACCCGGCCACGCCCACCCGCCGCAGCCACTCACCCAGCCACGCCCACTCACCGCAGCCACTCACCCAGCCACGCACACCCACCCAGCCACGCACACCCACCGCAGCCACTCACCCAGCCACGCACACCCGCCGCAGCCACCCACGTAGCCGCCGATCCGGTCACGCGCGCCGTTCACCAGCGCCGCCCTGGCGCCCGACTCCCCTCGCCCGGCCTGGCCGCGGCTCGCCTCGCCCTGCCTCGCCCCCCTCGCCTCGCCCCGCCCCGCCTCGCCCCCCTCGCCTCGCCCCGCCTCGCCTCGCCGCGCCTCGCCGAATCGAAAGCCACACTCCGCGCCGATGCGCAGCCACTCCCAAGGGCCGGGCCTGCTCGGCTGCGAAATGAGGGTGTGGCGGCCGCTTGCCAGACCACTCCCCCGGCATGGCCCGAACAGCACGGGGCTGAGTCAGGGCGCGGCTATCCACAGTAGGCCGCTGTCCACAGGGAGGCGGCGGGATCTTGTGCCTCTGCGGGATAATCGTCTGGGACGGGGGCCCCCTTGGGAGGGTGGGCGCTGCCAGCAGGCGAGCGCTGCCAGCAGGCGAGCGCTGCCAGCAGGCGAGCGCTGCCAGCAGGCGAGCGCTGCCAGCAGGCGAGCGCTGCCAGCAGGCGAGCGCTGCCAACGGGCGAGCGCTGCCAACGGGCGGGTCAGGGGGCGAGGCGGCCGGCCAAGGCCTTCGAGGCCCACGCGAAGGACATGCGGTGGGACTCCAGTTTCGAGTCGACGCTCGGCTCGTCCACTTCGATCATGAAGTCGCCTTCGTAGGAAGCGGGGATGGCCGCCAGGACGGCGTCGAAGTCGACGATGCCCAGGCCGGGCTCGGCCCACAGGCGTTTGCTGGCGGTGGCCTCGCGGTAGGACAGGCCGCGTTCGCCGAGCAGGTCGGGGAAGACGTCCTTGATGTGGATGCCGCCCAGGCGGTCGGCGTAGCGGCGGATGAACGGGGCCGGGTCGATGCCGGCCCAGCGCAGGTGGCCGGTGTCGGGGCCGAAGCCGATGACGTCGGGGCCGAGGTCGTCGAGCAGGCGGGTGATGTCGTGTTCGGTTTCGAAGATGCCGCCGACGTGGGAGTGGTGCAGCGGCCGTAAGCCCTCGGCGGCCAGCGCCCGGCACACTTCGCCGCACATGTCGATGGCGCGGGTGAGGCGGGCCTCGTCGAAGCCGGCGCCGACGGCGGGGCGGGCCACCCGTTCGGGGCGGGACATCGACGAGATCATCGTGCGGTCGAGGCCGAGGGCGACCTGGACGGCGGCGAAGCGGCGGGCCTTCTCGAGCTCGCCGGCCAGTGTGACGGTCTCGTCGAACGGGGAGTTGAACAGGCTCAGCGCCGGTTGCAGGCCGTAACCGGCGATCCAGTCGCGGTACGCATCGGCGGTCATGTCGTCGGGCACGTCGGCTTTGACCGCGGTGAATCCGATGTCCTGGAAGTCGGCGAAGGCCTCCTCGAGGACCGGGCGCGTTTTCCCGGCGACGGCCCAATAGGGGATGGGGTTGGCGGCGATCCGGCTCATGCCAGCCTCACCGGCTTTCCGGTCCGCGCCGACTCGTACGCGCCGGTGATGACGGCGATCGATTGCCGGTTGGTCTCCAGATCGACCACGAGCCGTTCCTTTCCGTCGAGCGCCGCAATGAAGTTGAGGTATTGCAGCCGGTGTGCGTCGCCCAGCGAGCCCGGGTTCGCCCCCACCGCGGAAGCGCCGCCGGAAAGGGCCTGCGTCGTGCCCATCAGCTTCTCCTCGGTCGGCTCGCCGACCGGCGTCGCGTGGAAGAAGGCCAGCGCGTCGTTGTCGATCACGGCCGACCCGCGGTCGCCGTGCACCTGTAGGCGCGCGCTGAGCCCCGGGTAGGCCGAGGTCGTCGCGTGCAGCACCCCGAGCGCCCCCGATTCGAACCGTACGACGCCCGTGGCCACGTCCTCGACCTCGATGCGCTCGTGGGCCAGCGTCCCCGTGTACGCGAAGACCTCGACCGGCCGCCCGAGCGCCGCCACCAGCAGATCGACCGTGTGCACACCCTGGTTCATCAGCGCGCCGCCACCGTCCAGCTCCCACGTCCCGCGCCAGTCGCCCGAGTCGTAGTAGCTCTGCCCGCGCCACCAGTCGATGGCCGCGATCCCCGAGCTGACCCGCCCGAATTGTCCGGACCGGATGGCCTCGAGCACCTGCACAGTGGACGGGTCGAACCGGTGCTGCGAGATCACCGTGACCAATTTGTCGGCCTTGTCCCGAGCGGCGATGATCTCGTCGGTGCGGGCCACCGTGATCTCGGCCGGCTTCTCCACGATCACGTGCTTGCCCGCCGCCAGCGCCTCGATCGCCACCGTGCCGTGCAGCCCCGTCGGCGTGCAGACGACCACGATGTCGATCTCCTCCGAAACCAGCGCCTCCGCCAGAGAGGAATAGGGCCGTCCGCCCCGCGACGAAGCCAGAGCCTCGGCTCGCTCAAGAACCACGTCCACGACGGCGGTCAGCGAAACAACGGAGGAAAGCTGACTGATGACCAGCCCGTGATGACGCCCGATGACCCCGGCGCCGACCAGTGCGATGTTGTACCGGCTCATGCGTACTCGATCTCCTCTTTCTTCAGCAGGCCGGTGAAGGCCTGCCACGCGGTGCGGAACAGCTCGGGCCCGGAGAAGCCGCCGTACGAATTGACGGCCGCCAGATGCGGTTCCAGCGAGAAGAACCCGTCGAAGCCGTCGTGGCGCAGCGCGCGGATCGTCGCCGCGAGCTCGCCGTCACCCTCACCGGCCGGCACGACCGTGCCGTCGGCGAACAGAGCGTCCTTGATCTGCACGTACTCCACGTGCGGCCGCAGCATCGCGTAACCGTCGGTGTAGGGCCGCACGCCGACCTGGACGAAGTTGGCCGGATCCCAGGCCAGCCTCAAGTACGGCGAGCCCACCGACCGGATCAGGTCGAGGCAGCGGGCCGGGATGTCGCCGTAGATCTGTTTCTCGTTCTCGTGCAGCAGGATCAGGTCGGCCTCCTCGGCCACCCGCACCAGCGCCCGCATCCGGTCGATCACGGAGGCCCGGTGCTCGGCCGGATCAGCGCCGGGCCGCAGAAAGAACGAGAAGATCCGGATGTACGGGGCCTGGAGCAGTTTCGCCACCTCGGCCGCGTGCCGCATCCGGTCGAGGTGGGGCCCGAAGTCCTCGTCGATGAAGATCTTCCCGATCGGCGACCCGATGCTGGACACCCGCAACCCATGAGCGGAAAGGGTCTCCCGCACAGTGGCCAGCTGGGCCGGCGAGAGGTCGAGGATGTTGACGTCCCAGGCGCTGCGCACCTCGAGATACTTCAGGCCGAGCCCGCTCGCGACCTGACACTGCTCGGTGAAGTCAGGGGAGATCTCGTCGGAGAAGCCGGAGAGAGTCCACATGGCGTCGCCCTTTCAGATGTTCTGCCGGTAGATTTCGTCGACCAGGCGCAGGGACTTCATCCCCTCGGCGAGGTCGACGGGGAACGGCTCGGAAGTACGCAGGCAGCGGTAGAAGTCGGCGATGAGCAGCTCATGGGAGGCGCCCCAATAGGAAGGCCCACCGGAGCCGGCCCGGCGCTCCGAGATCACCTCGACGCGCCCGTCCGCATGCCGCACGGTCAGATCGCCCCGGATGATCAACGTCGCCCGGGTGGTCGCGATCTCGATGGTCACCGGGGCGTCCACGGCATTCGTCACCGTGGCGAAAAAGACGCTGCGCGCGCCGCCGACGTGATCGAGGACAGCGGTGACCGTGTCCTCCACCGAACGGCGGGCGAAATGTCCAGTCTGGGCGGCGACGTCGGCAACATCCCCGAGCAGCCACTGCAAAAGATCAAGCGTGTGGATGGCCTGGTTGATCAAGACGCCGCCACCGCTGCGCCCGATCTGTCCGCGCCAGGGTCGGGCCCGGTAGTACGCGTCGTCGCGATGCCAGAGCACCGTCGCCGACGCGCCCACGATCTCCCCCAGCGAACCGGACGCCAGCAGCTCCCGAGCCGCCACCGAGGCCAGGTTGTAGCGATTCTGCAGACACACGCCCACCGTCGACGACGGATGGTCCTTGGCCGCGGCGACCAGCTGATCAGCCGCCGCGACGGTGTGCGCCACCGGCTTCTCGAGGAGCACGTGCGCTCCGTGCTCCAGGGCGTCGATCGCCACCGGCACATGCTGATCATGTGGAGTGCAGATGTGCACCACGTCCGGCCGCAGCTCCTCCAGCAGTATCCGATGATCGCGATAGCGCCCCTCGGAGACGCCCACCAACTCCGCGGAAGAAGCGGACGCGATAGCCGCGAGATGCACCACCGACACCGTCCCGAGGCCGATCACCGCGACCCTCACTTGACGCTGCCCGCCGTCAGCCCGCCGACCAGATAGCGCTGGAAGGCCAGGTACAACAGCACCACCGGCAGCGCGCAGATCAGCGCGGCCGCCATCATCTGCGAGTAGACCGGCAGCGCCCCGCCCTCCTGAGCCGACCCGAAGATCGACAGGGCGACCGCCGCCGTGTGCGTCTCGGGCCGGGTCAGCACCGACGCGAACAGCACGTCGTTCCAGCCGAGCAGAAACGCGAAGATCCCGGAGACCACGATGGCGGGCAGGCTCAGCGGGAAGATGATCCGCCAGAGGATGACCATCGTGGACGCCCCGTCGGTGCGGGCCGCCTCCTCGAGCTCCCGCGGCAGCCCGCGCAGATAGGTGACCATCACCCAGGTCGAGAAGGGCAGGGCGAAGGTCAGGTACGCCACGAACAGCCCCCAGCGCGTGCCGATCACGGTCAGCCCCAGGTAGTTGCCGGCCGAGGAGAACAGCACGAAGACCGGCAGCAGCATCAGCGTGCCCGGGATGCTCTGCAGCCCGACCAGGCCGCGCAGGATCGTGAGCCGGCCGAGGAAGCTGTAGCGCACCAGCACGTACGCCGTGGTTGTCCCCAGAAGGGCCGAGGCCACGGCCGTGACCGAGCAGACGATCAGGCTGTTGACGATGCCGGTGGACAGGTCGGCCGTCGTCCAGATCTTCGTGTAGCTCTCGAAGCTGAACGAGCTGGGCCAGAACTCGCCCGAGGCCACCCCGACGTCGGAGTTGAGTGAGGCCAGCACGATGTACGAGACCGGGACGAGCACCATCGCGCAGAGGATCACGGTCATCGTGGCCAGCAGCGGCCGCGGGAGCAATCTTGTCGCTTCGGCCGAGGCACTCATTTGCGGCCTCCCTCGTCGTGCACGTCCAGACGCACGGCGCGCAAGTACACGTACAGCGGGATGGCAATGATGACCAGCGAGACCACCGCCATGGCCGCGCTGAGCCCGAAGCGCAACCCCTGGAAGCTCGTGACGTAGACCAGCATCGGCATCACGTTGACGTCGTCCGGAGCCGGCGCCCCGAACAGCACGAACGGCAGCGTGAAGTTGTTGATGTGGTTGAGGGTGGCCAGCAGGCAGGCCAGCAGGACCGGCCCGCGCAGATAGGGCAGGATCACCCGGCGCAGCTTGGGCCACCAGGTGGCGCCGTCGACCGCCGACGCCTCGTGCACCTCGTGGTCGACCGACTGCAGCGCGGCCAGCGCCATCAGGTAGATGAAGGGCCAGGCGGCCCAGATCTCCACCAACACCAAGGTCCAGTACGACTTCGGGCCGCTCAGCCACAGCCCGCCGTCCACGCCGACCTTCGCCAGCCACGCGTTGACCACGCCGTCCGGCTGGAGCATGGTGCGCCAGACCGAGGCCACGACGAAGGACGGCAGGACGTACGGGATGAGGAAGGCGGCCCGCACGAGGCTGCGCCCCCGGTACGCGTTCTGGGTGACCAGCGCGGCGGCGATGCCGATGGGCACGGTGACCGCCGTCGACAGCACCGCGAACGACACGCTGATCCAGATCGAGTGCAGCAGGCCGGAGTCGAGCGACTCGACGTAGTTGCCGAAGCCGATGAACGGGGCCTCGATCCACCGCCGGAGCGTGTACTGGTCGAGGTCGAGCAGCGACAGGTAGACCGCCAGGGCCAGCGGGATCAGCACCACGAGGACCAGGAGAATTCCGCCCGGGGTGAGCAGCCACAGCGGGCGCTGCTGCTGCGTCACCCCCTTGCGGCGCTGATGCGGCGGGGCCTTCTGCTCCCGCGTCATCGTCGTGGTCATCACTTCGCCCGATCGAGGGCGGACTGGGCGGACTTCTGGGCGTCGGCCACCCGGGCGTCGATCTGGGCCGGGCTGATCGAGCCCTTGGCCAGGTCGGGCAGCGACTGCACGGCCACGTTGGTCAGCGCGAGCTGGATGTCGCTCCAGGCGCCGGTGAACGGCGTGGCCACCGACTTCTTGGCCGCCTCGGTGACCGGCCCGAGCGTCTCGTCGGTGGAGAGCGTCTGCAGGGCGGCGGCGTTGGCGGGCAGGTTGCCGAACTTCTTGTAGTAGTCGAGCTGGACCTCCTGGTCGGTCACGAGCTTGACGTACTCGAAGGCCAGGTCCTTGTTCTTGGAGTAGTCGGCGACCAGCAGGTTGTCGCCGGAGAGGATGCTCGCGGCCTCGACCCCGCCCGCCGGGCGGCTGGTGGCGCCGGGCGGCACCGTCGGCAGCAGCGCGAACTTCCACTTGCCCTTGACCGCGCCCTGGTTGAGCGAGTTGGCCGCGGTGGTCGTGGTCAGCGCGAAGTAGCCGGTCTTGCCCTTGGCGAACGCGGCCACGGCCTGCGGGTTGGTCCAGCCCACGGCGGCCGGGTCGACGACCTTGTCGGTGGCCAGCCAGCCGAAGTACGTCTGGTACGCCTTCTGCACGGTCGGGTCCTGCAGCCGGGCCGTCTTGCCGTCGACCAGCGGGTTGCCGGCCTGGGCGGACATGCCCCAGACGAACTTCCACGGGTCGAAGTTGTCCTTGTAGGCGATGGCCAGGCCGTACTGGTCGCCCTTGGTCATCTGCTTGGCCTGCTGGGTCAGCTCGTCCCAGGTGGTGGCGGGCTTGTCGATGCCGGCCGCCTTCAGGATCTCCGTGTTGTACGCCATGACGAACGGCCGGCTGACCCACGGGATGCCGACCTGGTTCTGCTCGTCCGGCCCGGAGATGCCCAGCGTGGCCGGGTTGAACTTCTCCCGCCCGCCGATCTTCTGCCACTCCTCGTCGCCCAGCTTCACGAACGCGCCGGTCGAGTAGGCGGTCGGGGTGAAGGTGGTGCCCACCGCGTACACGTCCGGTCCGGAACCCGCGACCACCGAGGTCTGGATCTTCGTGAGCTCGTCGTTGGCGCTGGCGAACTCCTCGAACTTCACCTCGGCCCCGGTCTGCGCCTTGAACTTGGCGCTGATGTCCTTCTTCCAGGCCGCGAACTCGTCCGGGTACTGGGTGTTGGCGCCGATCAGGACGTTGAGCGTCTTGCCGTCGCCGCCACCGCCCCCGTCGTCCCCGCCGCCGCAGGCCGTCAGGGCGACGGCCAGGACCGTCGCACCAGCCAGCGCCATCGCCGCACGCATCTTTCCCATCTCGTCTCCTCCGCGCTGCCGGTGCGGGGTGACCCGCATCACTGTTACGCGATGGTTTCGTCGAGCGTGCGGCGGCGGCAAAGAGTTGCCAGTTGTTGCCTCTCTGCTGCGTAGTCGTCAGATCAGCCAGCGATGCTTCTGGACGAAGGGCAGGCTCGCCCAGTAACGGCCCAGGCCCCAGGTGTACCCGGCGTAGGTGAGGGCCACGACGACCGCGCCGATCGCGTAGATCACGTGGTAGTCGATCAGCGGGTTGCTCGAGCCGGCGTTGCGGGCCAACGGCCACTCGGCCGCCCACATCAGCGCCATCATCACGATCGTGGCGCCGGCCGCGATCCGCAGGCCGATGCCCAGGACCAGCGCGAGCCCGATGCCGAGCAGGCCGAGCATGAACGCCCAGTCGGCCCACGGCGCGCCGGCGATGTCCCGGAAGAAACCCTGCAACGGCCCGACCTCGACATGGGACAGGAAGCCCTTGGTCGGCGACCCGCCGTTCACCCAGGCCCGCTCGGCCGGCGTGGCGTAGCCGAACCCGAAGGCCTTGTCCAGGACGGCCCAGAGAAAGACCAGGCCGGTCGAGATGCGCAGGACGGCCAGGGCCCGGGCGGCGGTACGGGTGAGCATGGCCCCCGGCGCCTCGACGTTTTCGAGGTGGTTGACACGGCTCTCAGCGGTGGCGTTCATCGTTCCTCCTCAATCGCTTACACCACTGAGACTCCTCTCCCGCCCCTGCTCACACAGGGGCCCAAGCTCCCGACCGGCCCGGGACTTTGGTCCTGTGTCCCGGCCCTCCCCGTGCGCGACGATGAACCCATGAGAGCCAAGGACGTGATGACGACCCCCGTGCTCACCGTCGCCCCCACCGCCCCCGTCGAGGACGCGGCGACCCTGCTGACCACGAACGGCGTGACCGCCCTGCCCGTCGTCGCCCCCACCGGCGGCGCCGCCACCATCACCGGCCCCTTCCCCACCGACACCGACCGAACCGTGGTGACCACCCTGACCCGCACCGTCCCCGGCGTCACCGAGGTCTACCTCGAGAGCCCTCGACAGCGGTGACCGAAGCCGGGCCGTACGATCCTGGCGCCTTTTTAGAGAAGGGCTTCGCCATGCGTTCGGCTGTTTCCAAGGGCGTGCTGTCGCTGCTCCTGATCACCTCCGGCTTCCTGGCCGCCTGCCACAAGCCGGCCCACGGCAGTGTGGCCGCGCCGGAGGCCTCGGTGTCAGTGACGGCGACAACCAAGCCGGCCTCGACGCCGAGGCCGTCGCCGTCGAAGGTGGTCAAGCCGAAGATCAGCCAGGCGGCTCTCAACTACTTCTTCGCCGTGGCGCTCGGGACCGGGGACGGGAACAGGGGCAACGTCGTCAACCGGTGGACCGATGAGCTGGTCGCCGTGCGCGTGCACGGCTTCACCGATGCGGGCCGGAGCTGCCTGGACAAGACGATCGCCGACTTCAACGCGCTGACCCGGTCGAACGATCTGCGCCTGGGTGACGGCCCGGGTGACGTCGAGATCTACATCGCCCCGATCAGCAAGTTCAAGTCCATCGTCCCGGCGTACGACTACGCCGAGGACGACGCGGCCTACTACACCACGACCTGGGCCGGCGAGCACCAGATCAGCAAGGCCACCATCCTGATCCGCTCGGACCGGAGCACCGCGGCCGAGCGGTGCCGGCTCATCCGCGGCGAGCTGACCGAGGTCATGGGCCTGTCGGAGGAGTCGGCCCAGCATCCGGACAGCATCTTCTACAGCGAGTACAGCGACGCCCCGTCGCGGTACTCGGCGCTCGACAAGGCGATCATCCGCCTGATGTACGACGGAGCGATCCAGCCCGGCGACAGCCGCCACGCCGTCGAGGGCAAGGTGACGATCGGCTGACCGGGGAGTCTACGCGGCCGTCAGCAGCTCGTTCTCCAGGACGACGGGGACGGAGAGGGTCTTGTAGCCCATCTCGTCGAACAGGACGGTGATGCGCTCCTCCTCGTAGCTCATCACCATGCCGACGCCCCACTCGGCGTGGCGGACCTTGCTGTGGACGGGGAACGGCTCGTCGCCGGAGGCCTCCTCGATCTCGGCGGCCGAGCCCTCGGCGCAGTTGTCGCAGTGGCCGCAGGGCTTGGCGAGGTCCTCGCCGAAGTAGGCGAGCAGGGTCTGCGTACGGCAGGCCCGGGTCTCGGCGAAGCCGCGCATCATGTCGGTGCGGGAGCGGTCGAGGATCTGCTGGCGTTCGTGCACCTTCAGGGCCTCGGCCGCGGCGGCGGCCGGGAGCGGGGCGAAGACGGGCACGGTGAGGCGGCTGCCGCGGCCGGTCACGACCGCGCCGACCTCCTCCAGCAGGGCCAGGTAGGCGGAGAGCTTGCGGGGGCCGAGGCCGGTCTTCTCCTTCAGCTCGGCCTTGGTCGACGGCCCGGAGCGTACGGCCGCGGCCAGCTCCCGCAGCTCGGCCTCGTCGGGGGCGCCGCCGACGAAGAAGCGCTGGATGGCCTCGTCCTCGGCCCGCCACAGCAGCAGCGCCTGGGCCGGGTCGTCGTCGCGGCCGGCCCGGCCGATCTCCTGGAAGTAGCTGTCGGGCGAGTCGGGCAGGGCCATGTGGGCGACCCAGCGGATGTTGGGTTTGTCGATGCCCATGCCGAAGGCCGAGGTCGCCACCATGATGTCGACCTTGTCGTTGGTGAAGTCCTCGTGCTTCTGCTCGCGGGCGCCGCCGGCCATGCCGCCGTGGTAGAAGTCGGCCGGGTAGCCGGCCTCGGTCAGCTTCTCCGCGAGCTCCTCGGCCGAGCGCCGGGTCGGCACGTAGATGATGCCGGGCCGGGCGCCGGTGTCCAGCAGCGAGGTCAGGTTGCGCCAGCGGTAGTTCTCGTCGGGGCAGTACGCGGCCTCGAGGAACAGATTGCGCCGGTCCAGACCCGAGACGTGGATCTCGGGGTCCTTCAGGTGCAGCCGCTCGATGATGTCCTCGCGGACCGGCGGCGAGGCGGTCGCGGTCAGGGCCAGCACCGGCGGGCGGCCGATCCCCTTGATCAGCTCGCCCAGGGCCAGGAACTCGGGTCGGAAGTCGTGACCCCAGGACGAGATGCAGTGCGCCTCGTCCACGGCGACCAGGCCCGGCTTGAGGGCACGCACCTCGGCCATCCGCTCCGGGTCGCTGAGCTGCTCCGGGGTGATGAAGAGGAACTCCGCCCGGCCGGCGGCGATCTCGGCGATGGCCTCGCGCTGCTGGGCCGGGGTCTCGGCCGAGCTGACCCGTACGGCGCGGATGGCCGGGTCGTCGCGTTCGTTGAGGGCGGCGATCTGGTCCTGCTGCAGGGCCAGCAGCGGCGAGATCACCACTGTCGGGCCGGGCAGCAGGACCGCCGGGATCTGGTAGATGGCCGACTTGCCGGCGCCGGTGGGCAGGACGACCAGGGCGTCACGCCGGCGCAGCACGGCGCGCATCGGCTTGAACTGGCCGGGGCGCAACGACGGCCACCCGAAGTGCTTGCGGGCGGCCTTGCGCAGGCGGGGTCCGTAGACGGGGATCTTCATCGAGCGGCCATTGTGCCCCGGGTCGTCCGCGCGCAAACGCCTACAGGATCTCCTTGGCGTACATGTCCAGAAGTCCCTGGTAGTTCGGGCCGGTGTTGGCCACGTACACCTCGTCGAAGCCGGCCTGGCGGAACTGGTCGATCATGTCGAGGTGGCCCTGCGGGTTGTTGCCGCAGATGAAGCTCTCCTTGACCATGTCCTGGGTGACGAGCTGGGACGCCTGCTCGAAGTGCTTGGGCGTCGGCAGCACCTGGGAGAGCTCGCCGGGCACGCCCGAGTTGGGCCACTTCTCGTACGCGATGCGCGCGCCCTCCTCCTCGGTGGCGGCGAAGGCGCCCTTGAAGCCACCCTGCACGACCTTGCCTTCGCCGCCGGCCTGGCGGAACTGGGAGACGAGGTCGCCGTCGGGCATCACGCTGACGTAGCCGTCGCCGAGACGCCCGGCGGTCTCGACGGCCTTGGGCCCGAACGCCGAGATGTGGATCTCCACCGGCTTCTCCGGGAGTGTGTAGATGCGCGCGTTCTCGACCGTGTAGTGCTTGCCGTGGTGGGAGTAGTTGCCGCCCTTCCACAGGCCACGCATGATCTCGATCGACTCCTCGAGCATCTCCAGCCGTACGTCGAGCTCGGGCCAGGCGTCGCCGAAGATGTGCTCGTTGAGGGCCTCGCCGGTGCCGACCCCGAGCCGGAACTTGCCCCCGGTCAGCACGGCGCTGGTCGCCGCGGCCTGGGCGATCACGGCCGGGTGGATACGGACGGTCGGGCAGGTCACGGCCGTGGTGATCTCCAGGCTGGGCGCGGCCTGGCTGATCGCGCCGATCATCGACCAGACGAAGGCGCTCTGGCCCTGGGCGTCCACCCACGGGTGGTAGTGGTCGGAGATCCAGAGGGCCTGGAAGCCGGCCTGCTCGGCGCCGCGCGCCTGCTCGATCAGCTCGGCCGGGGTGTATTCCTCGCAGGACAAGAAGTAACCGATGCGCATACCCGCCCCGATACCCCTATTTCTTGCCGCCGAACATGCGGCGGATCGCCCACAGCAGGAACAAGGCCGCCAGCGCGAGGCCGAGCAAGCGCACGGCGTGCACCTCTGACCAGTCGACACCAGACGCGGCAAAGGGGATTGACGTCACAGCTCCACCCTAACGGCCCACAGCTAATAGAAAGGTTTGTTGACTAAACCGCAAACCGATGTGACCATTGGGACCGCACGCGAGTAGGTCACCGCTACCACGGGGGACAAATGCCGAAATTTGGCGAATTGCCGGAGCTTGCCGCGACGGTGCTCCAGCCGGGGTTCGTCGGCACCAGCGCACCCGACTGGGTCCGCCGCTGGCTCGGCGAGGGCCTCGGCGGCGTCGCGCTGTTCGCCCGCAACGTCGAGTCACCGGCCCAGGTCGCGGCCCTGACCGCGCAGTTGCGGGCCGAGCGCCCCGACGTCCTGGTCGCCATCGACGAGGAGGCCGGCGACGTCACCCGCTTCGAGTCGCGGCTCGGCAGCTCCCGGCCGGGCAACCTGGCCCTGGGCGCGATCGACGACGCCGCCCTGACCGAGGCGGTCGCCCGTGACCTCGGCGACGACCTGGCCCAGGCCGGCATCACCCTCGACTACGCGCCCGACGCCGACGTCAACAGCAACCCCGGCAACCCGGTGATCGGCGTACGGGCCTTCGGGGCCGAACCGCACCTGGTCGCCCGCCACTCCGCCGCGTTCGTCCGCGGCCTGCAGGCGGCCGGCGTCGCCGCCTGCGCCAAGCACTTCCCCGGCCACGGCGACACCAGCGTCGACTCGCACCTCGACGTGCCGCTCATCGACCGCGACCGGCAGCAGCTGGCCGATTGTGAGCTCGTGCCCTTTCGGGCCGCCATCGAGGCGGGCGTCCAGGTGGTGATGACGGGTCACCTGGTCGTGCCCGCGTACGACCAGGAGCTGCCGGCGACGCTCAGCCGCCGCATCCTGACCGGTCTGCTCCGTGAGGAGCTGGGTTTCCGGGGTCTGATCGTCACCGACGGCATCGAGATGCAGGGCGTGCGCCGCAAGTACGGCCTGACCGGGGCCACCGTGCGCGCCCTGGCGGCCGGCGTCGACGCGATCTGCGTGGGCGGTGACCACGCCGACGAGCACACCGCGGCCGAGCTGCGCGACGCCATCGTGGCCGCGGTGGCCGACGGCACGCTGCCCGAGCAACGACTGCGCGAGGCCGCCGCCCGGGTGCGCGAGCTCGGCGCGTGGGCCACCCGCACCCAGACCGCGACCGGTGCCCGCGCCATCGCCGACGCCCGCCCCGAGGTGGCCGTGCTGTCGGCCGGTTCGGGCATCGGCTTCGACGCCGCCCGCCGTGCCGTCCGGGTCACCCTGGCCGACGGCGCCACTCCCCTGCCGATCACCGGCCCGGCCTACGTGGTGGAGTTCGCTCCGCCGCGCAACATCGCCATCGGCGAGGAAACGCCGTGGGGCATCGGCGCTCCCCTGGACGACCTGCTGCCCGGCACCGAGTCGGTCCGCCTCGAGGAGAGCGAGATCGCCCCGGCGGCCGTGCTCGCCGCGGCCGGCGACCGCCCGCTCGTCGTGGTCGTCCGTGACGTGCACCGCCACCCCTGGCAGGCCGCCGCGCTGACCGAGCTGCTGGCCGCCCGCCCCGACGCCATCGTGGTCGAGATGGGTCTGCCCGTGACCGTGGCCGGCGCCGTCCACATCGCCACCTACGGCGCCACCCGCGCCTGCGGCCAGGCCGCGGCCGAGCTGATCGCCGGCACCGTCGTCCCCGCCCCCACCCCGCAGCCGCTCGCGGCCTGAGACCGGCCCGGACGCGGCGCCCGGACGGGGGACCCCGCGCGCCGCGTCCGGGCCCGCAAGCGCGTCCCGGAAAGCGGTCATCCGCGTCGGCCCGGCGCCGGTGGGGTATAAGAGCTACGGCTTACTGACCGCCGGACGTAAGGATTTCACCTGTGAGTGACGAGCCGCTGTACTCCATGCTGGGCTTCACCGACCCCGAGTGGGGCCTGCTGGTCGGCCTCCCCCAGTCGGTGCTCACCGCGGCGAGCGCCGCGTCGCCGGACAGCACCCGCAAGACCCGCCAGGAGAGCGCCGCCGGCCTCGGCGTCATCTCCGACGCCCGCGCCTCGGCCAGCCCGCTGGTGGCCGCCGTGGCCGGCGCGATCGTCTCCCGGGTGGGCGACCCCGAGATCGGCGAGGAGCCGCCGGTCATCGAGCCCGGCGACCCGATCGCCTACGCCGAGGACGTGCTGGGCCGCGCCGCCGAGGCCAACGCCCTGCTCACCGCCAAGGCCGAGCAGGCCGACGCCGAGACCTACAAGCACTGGCTCGTCGAGATCGCCGAAAGCGTCGTCGGCGCCGCCACCACCGGCGGCGTCCTCGGCATCGGCGCCGAGACCGTCACCGACAACGAGCGCGCCTTCCGCGACGACCTCGCCAAGGCCCTGGCCGACTGACCACCAGCCGGCACACGGCGGCCGGGCCCCAGCCACCCCCAAGCCCGGCCGGGGCGGGGGCAGCGACGGCGCGTCTGCCTCAGCTGGCCGGTCTCCCGCCGGCCGACGGCGAGATTGCGCGCCGCCGCCCCGTTGCCGGAACCTCCGCCCTTCGTTTACCAAATTGCGGGGCGCCGACCGGCGCCTATTGGCGTTGGCCGGGTACGCCGGCCGGGAGCCACCGCAAAGGGCATGCCAAGGGCCCGCCCCGGAGCGCGAACCAGAACGGGCCCTTGCTTGGGCGGCCCTGCCTAGGTAGGGCCGCCACACCCACTGACAACCGCGATCAGGGCCGCCAGCGCCGAGATGAGCTCGGCTGCCACCGTGACGAGGGGCAGCCATCGTTCCCATTTCGGCGGACGTCTCTCAACGTCCAAGGTGCGTCTCCCTTCTTCCCGTCCGGCATCGGGCCGGACCGAGGTCCTCGGTGACCCCGCGCGGAGGGCATCGAAGCGAGAAGGACGGAGACAACGTTCTTAACGAGCCGGCCACAGGAACGGCCTCGCCCACACCCAAAATCTTTTGTTCGACGCCGGGCGGTTCTTGAACCCGTTCATGATTCCGGGTGCCACTTGAAGATCGGGTCCATCTGGCGGAGGACCAGATTCGGGCCGAGGCGGCCGGCCAGGGCCATGCCGGCGTTGCGGAGGGCGGCGGCGGGGCCGCGTAGGGCGGCGACGCGGCCGATGCGGCGTGAAGCGGCGGCGATGGCCGCGGTCCGCGGCGCTCGCTCTTTCGAGTAGGCCGCGAGGTCGCCGGCGTGGGTGGCCAGGACGACGGCGTCCTCGAGGGCCTGGCAGGCGCCCTGGCCGAGGTTCGGGGTCATGGCGTGGGCGGCGTCGCCGAGCAGGGCGACGCGGCCGCGGTGGAAGAACGGCGGGATCTTGTCCAGGCAGCGGATGTCGGTACGGATGATCTCGCCGGCGGCCGCGATGAGGGACGGGATCGGCTCGTGCCAGGAGCCGAACCAGCGCAGCAGCTCGGCCCGCTCGTCGTCGGAGCGCTCGCCGGACGGGGCCGGGGCGGTCGCGTAGCAGTAGACGCGGTCGTCGCCGAGGTTGACCACGCCCACCACGGCGCCGTCGCCCCACGTCTCCGACAGCTCCAGCGTGCCGAGCGGGCGCGGCACGACGAAACGCCAGCTGGTCACGCCGGTGTAGACGGGGCCGGGGGCGCTCGGGAACAGCTGCCGCCGTACGGCCGAGTTGAGCCCGTCCGCCGCCACCACCAGATCGGCCGTCCACGAACCGTCCGGGGTGACCAGCCGGCCCGTCGCGGGATCGACCTCCTCGACCGGGACACCGAGCCGGAGAACGCCGTCCGGCAGGGCGCCGGCCAGCAACTCGATCAGGGCGGCGCGGTGGACGACGATCGTGGGCAGCCCGAAGCGGGCCTCGGCGGCGCCGGCGTCGGTGCGGGAGATCCAGGTGCCGTCGGGGCGCTGGAGGCCGGCCGCGCCCTGGAGGGCGGCCAGCTGGCGGACCTGGTCGCCGAGGCCGAGGACGTCGAGGGCGCGCAGGCCGTTGGGGGCGATGCCCAGGCCGGCGCCGACGTTCTCGAGGGCCGGGGCCCGTTCGAGCACCGTCACCGTCCAGCCCCGGCGGGCCAGGGCGATGGCGGCGGCCAGGCCGCCCACACCCGCTCCGATCACTGTGGCGTTCGGCATCATCGCATCGTGTCATGCTTCGGAGGTGTCCGTCGTCGACGAGTATGCGAGCGGTCGCCCTTCGGCGCGGCTGCGGCCGTACGTCGCGTTCTACTCGGGCTATCGGCAGCGCGGTCTCGCCCCGGGCGTGCATCGAGGGCTCCCGTCGCCGTACCTGACGTTGATCTTCACGATGGACGAGCCGCTCGTCGTCCAGGCCCATCCGGATCCGCGGCAGCGCGCCGGCAGCTACGACACGCTGCTCGGCGGCCTGCACCTCGCCCCCGCGATGATCAGCCATCAGGGCCGGCAATCGGGCGTGCAAGTGGCCCTGCGGCCGCTGGGTTGCCGCGCGCTGCTAGGTCTCCCAGCGGGCGAATTGTCCGGCTTGGACGTGTCGGCGTCATCCGTGCTCGACGACGCCCGCATCGCCGAGATCCGCGAACGTCTGGTCACCGCCTCCTCCTGGCCGGAGCGCTTCCAGACCGTCGACCAGGTGCTGGGCCGAGCCCTTGACCAGCCCGCGCGCATAGGCCTCACCCCACCCGGCACCGGGAGGCGGCAGCCGGCCCTGACCATGGCGGGGCGGAGTGCGAGTGGCGTCGCGCCCGAGGTGGCGTACGCCTGGGGCCGGCTCTTGACCGGAAGTGTCAGCGTGGCGACGGTGGCGGCGGAGGTCGGGTGGAGCGGGCGCCACCTGACCGACCGGTTCCGGGCCGAGGTCGGGCTGCGCCCGAAGGAGGCGGCCCGGGTGGCGCGGTTCGATCGGGCCCGGCGGGCCTTGCGGCCCGGCCGGCGGCTGGCCGATCTGGCGGCGGGGTTCGGCTATGCGGATCAGTCGCATCTGGTGCGCGAATTCCGCGCGCTGGCCGGGTGTACGCCGAGCGGCTGGCTGGCCGGCGAGTTCGGTTTTGTCCAAGCCATGGCCGACCGGGCCGCGCACGATGAGCGGTATGACTGAACCACGACCTCAGGTGTGGCCGACGCTGGTCGCCACCGACGCCCGTGCTCTGATCCGCTTCCTCGTCGACGCGTTCGGCTTCACCGAGACCGTCGTGTACGGCGACGACGACCAGGTCGCCCACGCCGAGCTGGCCTGGCCGCTGGGCGGCGGCATCATGCTCGGCACGGTCAAGAACGAGGGCTGGACGCTCAAGCCGGGCACCTTCGGCTGCTACGTGGTGGCCGACGACATCGACGCCCTGTACGACCGGGCGGTCAAGGCGGGCGCCGAGATCCTCAAGCCGCCGTACGACACCGACTACGGCTCCCGCGATTTCGCCGCCCGCGACCCGGAGGGCAACCTCTGGCAGTTCGGCACCTACCGGGGGTCCTCGGTGTAGGTCGCCCCGCCGTGGGATTCGCTGGTCAGCGGACGGGCGCCACCCTCGGGCGGCCCGGCCTCGGTCTGCTCGCCGGCCGCCAGCTCGGGGAACTTGGCGTCGAAGGCCGGCCGCTCGGACCGGATGCGCGGCATGCGGTCGAAGTTGCGCAGCGGCGGCGGGCACGACGTGGCGAGCCGATCGTGGAGACGGTGTTGAGCGTGGTGAAGCCGTCGTCGGGCAGATAGTCGGCGTAGCGCCGGGGCATGCCTTCGGCGCCGAGCCAGTGCCGCACCAGGAACGTCGTGTGGAAGCCGACGAAGGTCAGCCAGAAGTGCACCTTGCCTATCGGGCGATGCTCTTCTCGTCCGGGCGGTCGTCGGCGGCGACCAGCGCCTCGGCCTCGGCGATGATGGCCTCGTCCTCGGCACGGTGCTTGCGGTACTGCGCGATCGAGTAGGCGATCGCGGCCGCCCACACCACGTAGATCACCGCGTAGACGCTGTAGCGCACGCCGTCGCCGGCGTCGATCCAGTCGCTCTTGAGCAGGGTGCGGCTGTTGGTCAGGATGATCAGGCCGCCGACCAGGGAGCCGAGCACCCGCGGGGGGATGATCCGGACCAGCCAGGCCGCGATGGGGGCGGCGATCACGCCGCCGATCAGCAGGGCCAGCACCCAGGTGTAGTCGATGTTCTCGTTGCCGATGCCGACGATGAAGCCGAGGCTGGCCGCGACCGCCACCAGGAACTCGCTGGTGTCGATGGAGCCGATCGTCTTGCGCGGCTCGAGCCGGCCGCTGGCCAGGATGGCGGGCGTGCCGACGGGGCCCCAGCCGCCCCCGCCGGTGGAGTCGACGAAGCCGGCCACGATGCCGAGCGGGGCCAGGAACCGCTTGCGCAGCGGCTTGCCCAGGTGGCCCTTGGGCAGGCCCTGCGTGGTGAAGCGGATGAAGACGTAGAGGCCCAGGGCCAGCAGGATGATCGACATCAGCGGGGCCGCGGTCTCGGTCGACAGGTTCGACAAGAAGGTCGCCCCCGCGAACGCCCCGATCGCGCCGGGTACGCCGATCTTGAGGACGACCTTCCAGTCGACGTTGCCGAACTTCCAGTGCGACACCCCGGAGACCAGCGTGGTGCCGATCTCCGCGAGGTGAACGGTGGCCGAGGCGGCGGCCGGGTTGGTGCCGATCGCCAGGAGCAGCGTGGTCGAGGTGACGCCGTAGGCCATGCCCAGGCTGCCGTCGACCAGCTGGGCTCCCAGGCCGACGAGGGCGAGGAGCAAGAGCTTGCGCATGTCCTGACCACCGTTCCCTAGATATCCCACATACCAAGTTGGTTTGGTGAGAATAGGAAACGCAGCGTGGTCGTGGCAAGTTCTCCCAGTGACCGGGACGGCGTCAGAGCAGACCGCGTTCGAAGGCCGCGGCCACGGCGGCCGCCCTGTCCCGTACGCCCAGCTTCGCGTAGGCGTGCAGCAGATGCGTCTTCACCGTGGCCTCGCTGATGTGCAGCAGCTTGGCCGCCTCCCGGTTGGAGTGGCCCTGGGAGATCAGCTTGAGCACCTCGACCTCGCGCTGGCTCAGCGGCTCCTTGGCCGGCGAGCGCAGGGTCCCCATGAGACGCCCGGCCACCGCCGGCGACAGCACCGACTCGCCCCGGTGGGCCGCCACGACGGCCCGGAACAGCTCCTCGCGCGGGGTGTCCTTCAGGAGGTAACCGGTAGCGCCGGCCTTGATCGCCGGGAGCACGTCGCTGTCGGTGTCGTACGTCGTCAGCACCAGCACCCGGGCCCGCGACCCCCGCTCGACCAGCGCGCGGATGGTGGTCACGCCGTCCATCACCGGCATGCGGAGATCGAGCAGCACCACGTCCGGGTCGACGGAATTCGCGACGGCCAGCGCCTCCTGGCCGTTGCCGGCCTCCCCCAGCACGGCGAAGCGGTCGTCGCCGGCGAACATGCCGCGCAACCCGTCGCGGACGACCGGGTGGTCGTCGACGATGACCAGGCGGATCACGCGGCGGCCCCCGCGAACAGGGCGGGCACGCAGGCCGACAGCGCCGTGCCGGCCCCCGGCTCCGACTCGACCTCGAGCGTGCCGGCGATGCGGCGCAGCCGCTCCTTCATCGCCACCAGCCCGTAGCCGCCCTTCTCGCCGCTGGTGCGCGGGGCCGACGGGTCGAAGCCGGCGCCGTCGTCGTGCACGTCCAGGGTCACCACGTCCTCCATGTAGGACAGCGTCAAAGTCACCCGTTCGGCGGACGCGTGCCGCGCGACATTGGCCAGCGCTTCCTGCGCCGTCCGCAACAGAGTCGTCTCGATCTCGGGCAGCAGCGGCCGGGCCATGCCCGTGGTGACCAGCTCGGCCCCGACCCCGCTCAGCCGCGACCAGGCGGTCATGGCCTCCCCGATCGCCTCGGGCAGGCCGGCCGCGTCGAGCGGGCGCGGCCGCAGCGCGTGCACCGAGCGCCGGGCCTCGGTCAGGCTGTCGCGGGCCAGCTGCTTGGCCGCCTCCAAGTGCCGGTGAAGATCGCCGTGGGGCGCGGTGGCCGCCTCGAGCTGGGTGACGATGCCGGTCAGGCCCTGGGCCAGCACGTCGTGGATCTCGCCGGCCATCCGCTGCCGCTCGTCGAGCTTGCCGGCCTCGCGGGCCTGCACCATCAGCTGGGCGTGCAGGCCCTCGTTCTCCTTGAGCGCCTCGGCCAGCTTGGCGTTGGCCTCGGCCAGCTCGTCGATCACCCGGACCTGCCGGGCCGCCCGCTCGTCGGCCTTGGCCGTCACCTTGATCATCAGGCCGGAGACGCCGATGTTGATGGCCAGCAGGACGGCGATGACCGGCCAGGCCGATTTCTCGTCGAGCACGTAGAAGCCGCCGGCCTGGGAGAGCCCGGTGGGGATGGCGACCAGCACCCCACCGGCGATCATCCAGTTCCCCCGCAGGGCGTACCCCGTGAAGAGGTACCCGGTCCAGGCGAAGAACCCGAACAGCGGGCTGCACCAGACGAGCACGACGATCAGGACGATCAGACCGGCGAAGAAGACGCCCATCTTGACCCGGCTCTGCTCCCACTCCGGGTGCAGGGTGACCCAGAAGAACAGCCAGCTCGCCGTGATCGCGAGCGCGCCGCCGATGACCGGCCACGGCCGGTGCGGAATGTCGGCCGCCTCACCCAGGGCGATCATGCCGATCGTGCAGACCAGGGCGATGTACGGAACTACCGTGATCAGCCGATCCGATTTGCGCCCCGCAGCCATGACCGTCACCAAAGCCTCCTCAGGACCAGCGGAACCAGCGGACCGCCAGGAACCCGAACACCACCACGTACCCGAACAGAACGGTAACCGAGATGGCGGCCGGCCAATGTCCCGTCATCGTGTCGTTGAGGGCCCGCTCGGCCGCGCCCAGCGGCGTGTAGTCGGCGACCTTCTGCAGTGCGCCGGGCATCACCTCGCGCGGCGTCCACAGCCCGGCGAAGAACATCAGCGGGAAGAACAGCAGCGTGCCGACCGAGTTGCCGGCCTTGCCGGTCGGCACCACCGCGGCCACGACCAGGCCGATGGCCAGCACCCCGACCGCGCTGAGCAGGAAGGTCAGCACGAAGCCGCCGAACTGCGCGGGCAGCGGCACGTCGAACGCGATCCGGCCGACCGCCAGCACGAGCGCGGTGGCGACGATCGCGGCCAGCAGATTCATCACCATCTGGGCGCCGAGCAGCTTCAGCGGCGAGACCGGCGTGGTCGCGTACCGCCGCAGCACCCCGCGCTCGCGGTAGGTGGCCAGCACCGACGGCAGGATCTGGATGGCCACCATGGCCAGGGTCAGGACCACGGCGATGCCGACGTAGAGGTCGATGACCCGGCCGCCGCCGAGGTCCTCCGAGGGCTCCCGGAAGGCCGGGATGCTGCCGAGGATGACCACCAGCAGGGTCGGAAAAATGATCACGAAGAAGGCGGCCATCGGCTCCCGCAGGAACAGCCGCAGCTCGGTCAGGGTCAGCTTGGCGAACACGTTCACGGTGGTCACTCCCCCGAGTCGGACCGGCCGGTCAGCCGGACGAACGCGTCGTCCAGGCTGGCCTGCTCGATGCGCAGGTCGTTGGCGATGATGTCGTTGACGGCCAGCACCGAGGTGACCGCGTGCAGCAGGTTGCCGGTGCCCGTGACCTCGATCTGCGAGCCCTGCCGGCGCGCCCGGCGGACCTCCGGGCGCGCCTCGAGCAGCGCCGGGTCGACCTCGGCCGAGGGCCGGAAGCGGATCACCTGCTCCTGCGAGGTGGCGGCGATCAGGCCGGCCGGCGTGTCGAGCGCGACGACCGTCCCCCGATCGATCACCGCGAGCCGGTCGCAGAGCCGCTCGGCCTCCGCCATGAAGTGGGTGACCAGCAGGATCGTCACACCCCGTTCACGCACGGCCTCGATCAGACCCCACGTGTCGCGACGAGCCTGCGGATCGAGCCCGGTGGTGAGCTCGTCCAAGATGGCGATCTCCGGGTTGCCGACCAGCGCGAGCGCGATCGACAGGCGCTGCTTCTGCCCGCCTGACATCTTGGCGTAGCGGGTACCCAGCGGCACGTCGAGCTCGTGGGCCAGCCCGGCCCAGTCGGCCGGGTCCGGATAGAAGGAACTGAAGAGCTCGAGCGCCTCACGGCCGCTGAGCTTGTCGGGCAGCTGGCTTTCCTGCAGCTGTACGCCGACCAGCCGGCGCAGCTCCCGGGAGGAGGGGGGCCGGCCGAGCACGCTGATCGAGCCGCCGTCGGCCGTGCGCAGGCCGGCGATGCACTCGACGGTGGTGGTCTTGCCGGCGCCGTTGGGGCCGAGAATGCCGAAGATCTCGCCGCGCTCGACCGAGAACGAGACGTCCCGCACCGCGACGGTGTCCCCGTACGCCTTTCGCAGGTTCTGGACCTCGATGACTGTCATGCATCGAGCGTCCCAATCGGACCCCGGTCCTCGAATCGACCAGCGAGCGAAAGCCTCCATCCACCAGTTGGTGGATGGAGGCCTACGCCGGGTCCGAGCCTTACGCCATCGCTTCCGTCTTGTCGTCGCGCCGCAGGCCGGTGACGGCCGAGTAGACCGAGCCGATCTGGGCGGCCACCCGCTTCCACGAGTACGCCTGGCGGGCCCGGTCGAGCGCCGCCGTCCCGTACGCGAAGCGCCGCACCTTGTCGCCGACCAGGCGCCGCAGGGCGCCGCCGAGCGCGCGCGGGTCCCGCGGGGGCACGAGGTCGCCGGTGAGCCCGTCGACCACGGTCTCGGTCAGCCCGCCCACCGTGGTCCCGATGACCGGCACGCCGCAGGCCATGGCCTCCAGCGCGGACGGCTCGAACTGCTCCTGCCAGGGCGCCGCCACCAGCAGGTCGGCCGAGCGGTACCAGCGCGGCATGTCCCGCGCGGGCACCCGGCCGATGAGCTTGAACCGGTCGCCGACCTGCAGCTTGTCGGCCAGTGCGCGCAGCTTGACCGCGCCCGGGTCGGCCTTGAGCTCCTCAGCCGGCGGGCCGCCGACGACGACCACCTCGGCCCCGGGCACGTACCGCATGGCCTGCAGGACGTCGCCGAGGCCCTTGCGCTCGACCAGCCGGCCGACGGAGAGGATGCGGGGCCGCTCGGGGTCACGCTCGACCGCCGGGCCCTCGGGGCTGAACCGGATGCTGTCGACACCGGCCGGCACCACGGTCAGCCGGGCCCGGGGCACGCCGATCCGGACCAGGCCGCTGACCTCGTCCTGGGACTGGGCGACGACCCGGTCGACGGCCCGCCCGAGGGCGCGCTCGTAGCCGGAGCGGGAGGGCCGGTCGGCGCTGCCGCCCAGCGTGGGCAGGCCGAGCTCGTGGAAGGACTGCACGACCGGGATGCCGAACTGGCGGGCCGCGGTGACCGCGGCCAGACCGCTGGTCCAGAAGTGGGCGTGGGCCACGTCGGGGTGCCAGTCGCCCATCCGCCACTGCTGCTCGAGCAGGCGGGCGAACTCGCCCATGTGCGGCAGGAGCAGGTCGGGCGGCAGCAGCTGGGCCGGCCCGGCCGGGATGTGGACGACCTGGATGCCGCCCGGGGTGGTGACTTCGTCGGCGACGTCCGGGGACTCGCGACGGGTGTAGACGCGGACCTCGTGACCGATCTCGGCCAGGGCCATGGAGAGGTCGGCGACATGGGTGTGCTGGCCGCCATCGCCCAAGGGGCTGGCGTGCTCGGAGATCATGGCGATGCGCACGTGGTCCCTCCGGTACGGGCAGTGGTTCGCGGGAACCTTGCCCTACGGCAACATCCGTAAACCTGACCTATCCGTTACAGGCTGTTCTCCAAGGGTATGTCCTCGGCGTGGCTATCGTGCAGCGTACCGTCCAGGCCCCGCCCGACCGCGTCTTCGCCGTCCTCGCCGACGGCTGGACCTACAGCGACTGGGTGGTCGGCACCGTTCACATCCGCGACGTCGACGACAACTGGCCCGAGGTGGGCAGCCACCTCCACCATAAGGCCGGCCCGTGGCCGCTCTCCCTCCACGACAAATCCGAGGTCCTGCTCATGGAGCCGGACCGGCGGCTCAAGCTGAACGCCGGCCTGTGGCCGCTGGGCGAGGCCGTGGTCGACATCAAGCTTGATCCCGCCCCCGGCGGCGCCACCAAGGTCACCATCGAGGAGGACTTCGAGCGCGGCCCGCTGCTGGCGGTGCGCAACAAGCTCAACGACCTGGTGCTGCACCGCCGCAACATCGAGAGCCTCCGCCGCCTGGCCGACATCGCCGAGCGATCTAGCCGTAGATCACCCGATTCGCTCCGTTGATGAGGGTTCGGTAGCCGCGGACGCGGTGGCGGGCCAGGGCGGCCCGCGCCGCGTTGGCGCCGGGGGCGCCGTGGACGCCGCCGCCCGGGTGGGCCGACGAGCTGGCCATGAAGAGGCGGTCGACCGGGGTGTCGGCCCGGCCCAGGGACGGGATGGGGCGCAGGAACAGCTGCTGGAAGGCGGCCGCGGTGCCGCCGCCGAGCGCGCCGCCGACCAGCGACGGGTTCTCGCGCTGCATGTCGGCCGGCGAGTAGACGTTGCGGCCCTCGACGTTGGCCAGGAAGCCGGGGGCGTACTCCTCGACGGTCGCCTCCATGCGCTCGACGTGGGCGGCGATCTCGTCCGGCTCCCAGTGGTCGCGGTGCGGCAGGTGCGTGTAGGCCCAGACCGACTCGGTGCCCTCGGGTGACCGGCCGGGATCGGCGGTGGTCATCTGGCCCAGGAGCATGAACGGCTTGTCGGGCACCTCGTTGGTCGCCAGACGGGCCGAGTACCGGGTCAGGCCGTTGAGGTCGGCCCCCAGGTGCACGGTCCCGGAGCCGGCCGCGGCCGGGTTCTTCCAGGGCATCTTCGTCCGTACGGCCCAGTCGACCTTGACCGTGGCCCCGTCCCAGCGGAAGTGGGCCAGATCCTCGACGAGGCGGGCCGGCAGCCAGCGCTCGCCGACCAGGTCCAGGTAGAGCGCGGGCGCCGGCACGTCCGCGACGACCGCTTTGAGCGCCCGGAACTTCCGGCCGTCCGCGGCCCGTACGCCCATGGCCCGGCCGCGGGCGATCAGCACCCGATCAACCGGCGCGTTGTAAAGGACTTCCCCGCCGCGGGCCTCCAGTCGCGAGACCAGCGCATCGGTGATCCGCTGAGCCCCGCCGACCGGGACCGGCCAGCCGTGCTCCTGCCCCAGCATGGCCAGCAGCCACCCGTAGACCCCGCCGCCGGCTTCCTCGGGCGACAGGTCGGTGTGCAGGGCGCATCCGGCCAGCAGCAGCGTCGCCCCCTCGCCGCTGAACAGCTCGGAGCCCAGCTCCCGCACCGACAACACGAGCCGCCGGGCCAGCCGCAGAGCATCCACGCTGCCCAGCGCCTTCAACAGGCGGGCACCCCCGCGCACCGGCGGGAACGGCGTGGTGATCGTCTCCAGCATCGGGGCGGAGACGCCCTTCCAGTCGTCGAACGCGTTCTTCCAGCGCTCGCCGTCACCCGGCGCGAACTTCTCGACCGACTCCATCGTCCGTACGACATCGGTGTTGATCGTCGCTGCCCGCCCGTCGGGCAGCAGATGCGTGAGCACGTCGGGCGAGCGGGTCCACTCCAGGTCGAGGTCCAGACCCGCCATCACCGGCGAGGCGTACCCCAGGGGATAGAAGGAGCTGAAAAGGTCGCTGAGGTATCCGGGCGCGGTCACGAAACCGGACCGCACCGCCCCGCCCGGCTGCGGGGCGGCCTCGAGGACCACCACCGACCACCCGGCGTCGGCCAACAGGTTGGCGGCGACCAGGCCGTTGTGGCCGGCGCCGACGATGATCGCGTCTGCAGTCTCCATCGCGTACGTCCTACCCTTCCTTCGGCGTTTGTCACTCATCGCCCCCGGGTAGCAGCCGGAGAGTGGCTGAGCCGACGCTCGACCGGGACTCCGAGGAGCACGCCGCGGAGATCACACCCCGGCCGCTTCCCCTTAGACTGCGGCAGCTCAGCTGGCGGAGCTGGCGCTCGATCGGCTGGCGCAGCCTGGTCGGTTACGTCGAGGACGACTGTTCCGATTTCGCCGCGGCGATGACCTATCAGACCTTCATGGCGCTGATCCCGTCCCTGGTCGTCATCGTCGCCCTGGTCAACCTGGTCACCGACGGCTCGACCGTGCTCACGGCGGCCGTGGGCATCCTGCGCGACCTCGGTGTCGGCTCGGTGGTCGACAACGACAGCCTGCTCTCGGTCATTCAGGCGCTGCTCGTGCAGCAGTCCTCGGCCAAGGTGCTGTTCGGCTTCGGCCTGCTGCTCGCGGTCTGGTCGGCCTCCGGCTACGTCGGTACGTTCACTCGCGCCTCCAACCGGATCTACGGCGTCCAGGAGGGCCGGGTCTGGTGGAAACTGGAGATCCTGCAGATCGTGCTGGCCGCGGTGGCCCTGGTGCTGCTGGCCGCCATCGGGGCCGGCCTGGTGATCAGCGGGCCGCTGGTCGACGCCGTGGGCAACGCCCTGCACGCCGGCCCGACAGTCCGCCAGCTGTGGTCGGCCGGGCGCTGGCCGGTCCTGGTCGTGATCGCGATGATCGTGCTCTCGCTGCTGTTCTGGATCGCCCCCAACGTCCGGCAGCCCCGCTTCCGCTGGCTCACCGTCGGCGGCGCGGTGGCCCTGGCCGCCTGGTCGGTGGCGTCGTTCGGGTTCGGCCTCTACGTGGCCAACTTCGGCTCCTACAACCGCACGTACGGCAGTCTCGGCGCCATCGTGGCCTTCCTGGTCTGGATCTATCTCTCCAACACCGCGCTGCTGCTCGGCGTGCAGGTCAACGCCGAGGTGCTGCGGCAGCGCCTGCGCCAGGCCGGCGACGAAGATCCACAGACTCCGCTCGCTCCGCGTTTAGCCGCGGTCGAGGAGGGCACGTCTTCTGACAGCAAGGCGGGGTAACAAATCTAGTAGGAGGAGTCACCGTGAGCACGGTTACCGAGTTCGTTGACGTCGACGTCCCGGTGCGGGCCGCTTACAACCAGTGGACTCAGTTCGAGGAGTTCCCCCGGTTCATGGAGGGCGTGAACGAGATCCGTCAGCTCGACGCCACCCACACGCACTGGAAGACCGAGATCGCCGGGGTCAAGCGCGAGTTCGACGCCGAGATCACCGAGCAGCTCCCGGACGAGCGCGTCGCCTGGAAGTCCACCGAGGGCGAGAAGCAGGCCGGCGTGGTCACCTTCCACCGGCTCGACGACACGCACACCCGGGTCACCGTCCAGATGGACTTCGACCCGCAGGGTGTGGTCGAGACCGCCGGCGACAAGCTGGGCATCCTCGACCGCCGGGTCAAGGGCGACCTCAAGCGCTTCAAGGAGTACATCGAGAGCCGCGGCGGCCTGGAGACGGGCGGCTGGCGGGGCGAGGTGGACCGCCCCGGCGCCTGACCCTTCGTCACTCGCGAGAACGGCTGCCTCCGGGCGGCCGTTTTCGCGTCCCCAGGCTGGGTACTCCCCCGATCATGACGCATCCGACCGACGACGGCGTGTGGCGCGACGAGGAACGACTCCCCCTCGCCGACCTCGACAAGGCCATGGCCAGCTGGGACACCGACGGCCAGAACGACCCTTCCGACAACGAGGAGGGCACCGAGACCACCACCCAGCGGCCCGGCACCACGCCCCACACCGGACCGAACTGATCACCGGACTTCCGGCCCGCGGTCGTCCCGGCGTACGGCCTAGGTCCTGGGTTTTCCCGACTCGGTGACCGAGCGCCGGACCGTGAGAAAGCCGATGCCCTGGCGGGCCCGCAGCGCGTAGCGGTGGCGGGCCGCCGGCCAGATCGCGGGACCGAGATAGGTGCCCGCCGGAAGCGCCTCGGCCACCGTCCAGGGGGTGGTGGCCGAGCCCGCGCCCCGGTCGAGGCCGATCCGCAGGGCCGTCCGGGCCGGCATGGTCACCGACAGCGTTCCGACGCCGCCGGCCAGCGTGACCGGGACGGTGCCGGCCGGTTCGGGCAGGCGCAACTCGATCAGCCCGGAGGCGCCCAGCTCCACTCGTGTGATCCGGCCGCGGGCCAGGTCGAGCTGCTGCTCCCCCGCCCCCGCGGGCAGCCGGATGCCCCACCGGACGTCCCGGTTGAGCACGATGCGGACCTCGTGCGGACCGTCGGTCCCGGTCGGCCGCAGTCTCGCCCGCACCGCCGTTCCGGCCACACTGACTTGCGGGGCCAGACCGGCCCCGGGCGGCGTGCTCACCCGGTAGAGCATCCCCGGCAGACTCGCCATGATCACTTGCACACGGGAGGCCGCGTCGTCAACGGTCAGAATTGCCTGCTTTCGGCCCTGGAGCGCTCCCACAGCCACTCGTCCGGGATCTTGCGGTGGCGTCACCGGACGCTGACAACCTGCTAGAACGAGCGCTCCCACCAGCAGAAACAGCGTGGTTGAGCGACCTTGACGCAACACTCGGGGCACGATCGGACCAACGCAAAATCGGCCGAACGGGTGACGGCGATCCCCCTGAAGCGAGTAAAACTGTTCGAATGCGTTCTGCCGGATTTCTCACCGACCGTCAGCGTCAGCTCGCCTGGATCGGCTTCCTTCTCGCCGCGTTCCAGGCCCCGCTGGCCGCCAAGCTGATCGCCGACGCCTCCTGGCTCTTCGCCGTCGTCGTCGCCCTGGTCGTGGCCACCGTCATCCTCGCCGACGACGCCCAGCGCCGCCGTCCCACGCCCGAGCCGGCCGAGTAGTAACGGCTCCGCTTTTTCCGCAGGCCCCAGGCCCGCCTCTCATCCGGCGGGCCTTCAGCTTGCCGTGGCCTCGTGGCCCGCTCGTCCGTGGGTGCGGCGCTTCTCTTTGAGCTCAGCCTCGTAGATGTGGCGCCGCCCGCCCGCAAGCTCATCCCGCGCCGCCTTCTCCAGCGCGCGGAACTCGGAGTAGTACCCGTCGTCGTACTCCTCGACGATCTGGAACGTCCACCGCCCCGGAATGACGTTGCGCCCGATCAGCTCCCTCTCGACCCGATCGGCCAGCCCGTCGTGCCCGGCCTCCCGCAGCAGCGACACCGCCTCGTCGAGCTGAAAGTCCGCCGCCCCCGTGAGCTGGTGCATCGCATACAGATGCCCACGCGCGTGCTCGGTCGTCTCCAGCGCCTCGCTCAGCTTCCCCAGCGCCTCGACCGTCGTGTCATCGAGCCCCTCCGGCCGCTGGTGTTTGTCCGCCACGCGAGGCTTTTTCCCCGTCCGGACAGCTTCAACCGTCCTGCACCCGTCCGGAGAACCGTCGGCTACCCGAGCCTCCTTAACGTTCTTCTCATGAATGGTTTGTTCTCCGGCGCCGCCGCCCGTGCTGCCCTCCGCTCCGCTCACGCCGCCCTGACCGAGCTGCACGACACCGTCGGCGTCACCGGCCTCCCGGCCGCCGCCGCCAACCCCGGCCTGATGGCCACCGTCGACCAGCACGCCGCCGGCATCCGCGACAGCCTCTCGGCCGACGTCCGCCCGCTCACCGCGGTCCTGCTGGCCGCCTACGCCGAGGGCGTCCGCGACGCCGCCTTCACCCACGGCTGGCGCCCCCCGGTCACCCTGATCGACTGGTCCGAGAGCGACTGGGTCCTCTGCCGCCTCCTGGCGGTCTGCACCCTCGCCCAGACCCTGCCCACCCCCAACTGACCCTGAACCGCCAGCCTTAACGCACCGCCGAAGACCGACCTTTCATTTTCGAGGGCCGGTGCCGGGAACCCCCCGGCACCGGCCCTCCTCATATCCGGGCCCGGGTCGCCCCCACCGGGGATGACGATCCTGGGCCGTCGCCCGACTGGTGAGATCCGAACCCCGGAGCCAGATGTCGACCAGTGGAAGGCGACGCCGTCGTGGTCGACTGCCCCAGGCCTTCGGGCAGCATCGATGGCCCTACCTATGGTGATCGCATGGACGCAACAAGCAAGAAGAAGGCCACCTGGTTCGTTTCCCTGCTCGGCGGCGTCAAGCGCCGCGGCCCCTGGCGCCTGCCTCGCGACATGCGGGTGGTGTCGGTGATCGGTGGCCTCGACCTCGACCTGACCGGAGCTGAGCTTCCCGCCGACCCCGTCATCACCAAGTTCTCGCTGGTCGGCGGCGTCTCCCTCCGCGTACCGGCCACCGTGACCGTCGAGGTGGCAGGCTTCCGCCTGCTCGGCGGCACCCGTTTGGACTCCGGCACCACCGCCACCCCCACCATCACACTGCGCATCCGCGACTACACCGTCGTCGGCGGCATCCGCATCGAACGCGACTGACGGCCGCCCCGGCCACGGCTCGATGCCGATGATCGTCATCGGCCGGTTGACCTGCGCGGCGGTCCCGGCCGGGCCGTTGTTCTTCGTCTCCGCCCAGAGTCAGATCCGAATCTCGATCAACCAGCATCGCGAGCCGATGGAATCCCTGGGCATGCCGGTGACCTGACCTCTAAGGCCGGCGGTCGTCCGGGTCGGTGGGGAGGGGGCGGGTTGCCGTGGCGTCGCTCGGAGCGATCACCTGGGTTTCGTCGGGCGAGTTGCCGATGACGACGGTGTCGTTCGCGCCGGGACGGATGATGGTCGTGTCCTCGTCGCCGGAGGTGACGATGGTGACCGTCTCGTCGGCGGAGGTGGAGGCGGCGGGCGCGGCCGAGGCAGCGGACGCGGAGGAGGCGGGCGCGGCGGAAGCGGGCGGGGACGAGCGAGGAGGCGGGATCACCTGGGTCTCGTCCGCGGCTGGGGTGGCGGTCTCCGGGCGTACCGGCTCTGGCGTCGCCGGCGGGTCCGACGGGGAGGGCCGGGTCGCGGCGTAAGCGCGGGCCTGGTCGCGGATGGTGGTGGACTCGGTGGCGGCGCGATCGAGCCAGGTCTCCCAGCGGGCCTGCATGGGGCGGATCAGGCCGCCGCCCACCCCGACGATCACCACGCCGGCCACCGTGGCCAGGACGGCGATCAGCAGGGGCTGGGTGACCGAGGTGGCGATCTGGACCTGGTCCAGGGCGGCGATCACGCCGAGCGTGATGATGACGGTCGAGACGGCGCGGGCCAGGAGGCGGGCGTACGGCAGGGGGCCGAGCGCGCTCGTGATCAGGTCGGCGGCGGCGCGGCCGATGGCGACGGCCACCACGATGATGACGACGGCGATGAAGGCGCGGGGCAGCCAGGCGATCACCGCCGTGAGCAGGTCACTGACGGGGTTGGGGCCCCAGAGGCCGAAGGCCAGTTGCAGGGCGAAGAGCAGGACCCCGTAGAAGACGATCTTCGAGCAGAGGACGCTGGGTGTGATCCGGTCGCGGAAGAACCGGGAGCGGTCCAGCCCGGCGCGGGCCAGGACCCGCGCGGTCAGCGTGCGGAGCAGGCGGGCGGCGACGTAGCCGATCACGACGATGGCTATGAAGCCCAGTGCGGTGGGGATGAACAGCAGCACCGAGCGCCACATGTCTTCCAGACCCCGGCTCATCGCGCCTCCTTGTTCGCCTGCGACCGACCATAGGGCGCAACGACCGAGGGCGCGAGGCGACGTTAGGAGCAGGGGCTTCCGTTGATCGTGCAACCGCTGGGGAGATCGTCGCTGTCGGTCTGGAGGCCGAAGGTGAATGTCAGCGAGCTCCGGGCGCCGATCGAGCCGCCGCTGAAGGTGGCCCGGGTGCCGCTGGCCGAGCCGGAGACGCCGCCACTGAGGACGGTGATCGAGGCGCCACTGGGGATGGTGAGCCGCACCTGCCAGTCCGTAGCGGCCGCCGTTCCGGGGTTGTTCACCGTAACGGTGCCCACGTACCCATCGTCACCGTTGCTGAAGCCGTAGGCCGCGGTCAGCGGCGCCGCGGCCGGAGCCGTCGTGGGCGTCGGCGCCAGCGTCTTCGTCGGCGCCGTGGTCGTCGGCCGGGCGGCCGGGGTGGTCGCGGCCGGCTTGGTGGTGACCGGCACGGGCGCGGCCGGCGCCGTCGTGGTGGCGGCCTCCGTCGTGGGCGCGGCCGTCGTGGGCGACGTGCTCGTGCCGGCCGGCGAGGCCGAGGGCGCTGTCGTGGTGGGCTCGGCCACGGGCGCGTCCAGCGTCGGGTCCGGGGACTCCACCGGGGCCGAGGTGGCCACCGCGGCGTTGTTCGGCGCCGGCGAGGAGTCCGGCCGCAGCACGATGTAGCCCGCCGCCCCGGCCAGGAACACCCCGGCCGCGGCCAGCGCGACGACTCCGGCCCGGCGGCGGCTGCCCTCGCGGTGGCTGCGCGGCTCGGCCCGCGGCGGCGCCGAGAGATCGATCATCCCGGTCTCGCCCGCCGGCTCCGCCCACTCCCCGGCGAACAGCGCGGTCTCGCCGGCCCGGCCGACCCAGGGGTCATTCTCGGCCGGCTCGCCGCCGGCTCCTTGGCCGTACGCCCCGACGCCCGCCCCGTCCCGGTCGGGCCCACCCGCGCCGGGCCGCTCGAAGCCCGAGTCGTCCCGCGGATAGGCCTCGGCCTCCGGCCCGAAGCCCTCGTGCGCGCCCGGCCCATAGCCGTCAGCCCCGGGAGCCAATGTGTCGGCCTCCGCCGCACGCCCATAAGCGTCAGTCCCGTAACCGTCCGCGCCCGGCGCGAAGGTGTCGGCGTCGTGGCCATAGCCCTCGCCGCCCGGCCCATACGCCGCGTTGCGGGCATAGCCGTCGTGCCCGGCCGGATCGTCCCGGCCGTCCAGCCCGGCCGGGTAGGCCTCATTCCGGCCATAGCCGTCATAGTTCTGGCCGTAACCGTCATGCGCGCCGGCGTCCGGCGCGTAGGCCTCGTTCGGCCCGTAGCCGTCGGGGTAGGCGCCGCCGTCCGGGTCCGCGGAGTAAGCCGGACCGTCAGGGCCCGCGGGATAGGCGGTGTCATTCCGCGCATAACCGTCATGACCGGCCGGGTAGCCGTCCTGCTGGTAAGCGTCGTAGCCGTCGTCCTGTTGCTGACCGTCGGCCGGGTGGGCGTACCCGTTCGGCGCGGCCCACGTCTCGCCGCCGGTAGCCGCGTTCCAGTCGCCGGCCGGGCGCTGGTGGGGCACGTCGCCGGTCCACGCCGTCTCGTGCGCCTGGGCCGCCCGCTCCTCCGTACCGCCGGGCCAGATGGTGGCGTCGCGGCGGGGCGGCCACGACGGGTCGAACGAGGGGGGCGCCTCCATCCGCGCCGTCTCGGCATCCGCGGGAGGGGCGTCGGCGCCCGGGATCTGCCGCACGTCGGCGCGGTAGTCCGGTGCGCCATGGCGGGGGCGGCGGTCCTCGGTCACGGCCGCGACTATAAGTGAGGTAACTCAGGACGGCGACGCGGTGAGGAGCAGCAGTCGGCTACCGACAGTGATATCGCACGGGACTAGTTGGGAACTCTCCGGACAGGGCGGACTGGTCGTACCGTCAAGAATCGGACGGTTGGCCGGTGCGGCATCGTCCGAATGGCGGAGTCGGGATACGCTTTCCACCATGGCCGGCAGCACGGGTGGGGTGAGCTCCTCAGTCATGCCTTCGCTGCCCTCGGTGACCGAGTTGGTGGCCACCGCCGACTGGTCCCGCACGGCCCTGGGCGCCCGCGACGGCTGGGATCCGGCCGTCGCCGCGACCATCGAGTTGATGCTCGGTTCGCCCATGCCCATGGCGTACAGCCACGGCGACGACTTCCTCCTGATCTACAACGACGCCTATGCCGATCTGATCGGCAGTCTGCACCCCGCCGCGCTGGGCCGCCCGGCCCCCGAGGCCTTCGGTGACCTGTGGCGGGCCCCCGGGCTGGGCGGCGCCATCGCCGAGGTCTACCGCAGCGGCGAGTCGTTCCTCGAGGCCGAGACCCAGCTGACCGTCGTGCGCGGCCCGGGCGGCCGGCCCGAGCAGGCCTTCTTCACCCGCGGGCACTCCGCGGTCCGCGACCGGCGCGGGCGGATCACCGGTGTGCTGACCGTCGCCGCCGAGACGACCCAGGTCACCCGCCGGCTGCAGAGCCTGGGCGACCTGACCGCCCGGCTGGCCGGGGCGCTGACCGTCGACGACGTGGCCCGGGTCGTGCTGGGCTACGCGTCGGCGTCGTTCGACGTCGACCACTGCGTGTTCGCCGTCGACGACGGTGGCGCCTTCCGCTATGTGCGGCGCATCCGGGGCGAGATGCTCGACGAGGCCGACGAGCGTCTGCCTCCGGTGTGGAAACGCGCCGCGGACGACCCGCGGGCCCCGCTGGTGGCCGCCGCGACCAGCGGGCAGGCGTCGTTCGTGACCGACGGCGAGCCGTTGCGGGCGGTCGCCACCGACCGGCACGAGCGGCGGGTCCGCTCGCTGGCCTCGCTGCCGTTGCGGACGGCCTCGCTGACCGGCGCCCTGACCGTCGGCTACCGCCACGCCCACACCTGGCTGCCGGCCGAGCGGGCCCTGCTCAGCGCGGCCGCGCAGCTGGTCGGGCAGGCCGCCGAGCGGGCCCGCCGGTTCGAGGCCCAGCACGGCACGGCCCAGTTGCTGCAGCGCAGCATGCTGCCGGAGCATCTGCCCGAGTTGGACACGTTCCGCATCGCGGCCCGCTACGACGTCGGGGTGGACGGCAACGCGGCCGGCGGCGACTTCTACGACGCGTTCACGCTGATCGACGGCCGGCTGGCCATGGTGCTGGGCGACGTCGCCGGGCACGACGTGCGCGCGGCGGCGGTGATGGGCCAGGTGCGGGCCGCGCTGCGGGCGATGGCGCTGACCGATCCGGCTCCGCCCAGTGTCCTGGCCGGACTGGATCGCCTGGTCGGCTCGCTGGGCGCCGAGTCGCGCAACGAGGAGATCTTCGTGACCGTCGTCTACGGGGTGCTCGACCCGGCCGACGGCACGATCACCATGGCCAGCGCGGGTCACCCGCCACCGGTGCTGCGCCGGGCCGGGGTGGCCGGCGGGATGCCGGCGGCCGAGCTGGTCAAGGTGCCGCCGGGGGCGCCGCTGGGGCTGGGCGGGCGCTGGCAGACCGGTCAGGTGCGGCTGGAGCCGGGCGACACGATCCTGATGTTCAGCGACGGGGTGGTGGAGCGCCGCGGCCGGGCCCTCAACGACGGGCTGGACGCGCTGGTCGCGGTGACCGCGGCCGCCGCCAGCGGCGACCCGCGCAACCTGTGCGCCCTGGCCACCACGGCCGTGCCGGGCTCGACTGACGACGATGTGGCCGTGCTCGCGGTGGAGCACGCGGTCGCGATGAGCCGGTCGGCCACGATGCTGGTGCCGGCCGAGCCGACCGGCCCCTCCCGCGTACGGCAGTGGATGTCGACCCGCCTTCGTGAGTGGAGCCTGCCCGATTCGGTGATCGGCGCCGCCATCCTGTGCACGAGCGAACTGACCACCAACGCGCTGCTGCACGCGGGCACCCCGGCCCAGGTGCACATCGACCTGAACGCCGAGCGGCTGCTGGTCTCGGTGGCCGACACCGGCACCCGCGGGACGGTCATCCGGGCCCACACCGACACGATGAGCAGTCGTGGCCGCGGCCTCGGTTTGATTGAAGAGTTGAGCGATTCGTGGGGCACCGACCCGTCGGTGCGGGGCTCCACGGTGTGGTTCGAGATGCTCGTTCCGGGGCGGAGCGCTCCCACGGCCGGCGACTCACCAGCAGATTAACGATCACGTTACGTGTGACGTACAGACGGTCACCTTCCGTAGTGGAAAGCCGTTCTAAAGCGGACATTGAACCCCGGGGTAGTGACAGCGCGTATTCACTGCCGTAGAGTCACCCTGAAATCGGGGACGTCCACGTTGGAGCGGTATATGCGGATCAGAGGCTTTGCGCCGTCGACCCCCTGCTGGGTGGAGCTCACCACGTCCGACCCGGACGCGGCTGCCGGTTTCTACGGCGGGCTCTTCGGCTGGCAGCTCGACGGCGATCGATTCACGCTCGACGGCCGGGCGGTCGCCGGGCTCGCCCGGAGCCGGCCGGACCGGCCCGAGGGCTGGCTGACCTATCTGGCCGCCCCCGATCTCGAGGGCACGGCCGGGCGGGTCACGCAGGCGTACGGCAAGGCATTGACCTGGCCCGAGGAGCGCATCGGGGCCCGCAGCGCGATCGTCGCGGACGGGGCCGGCGCGGTCTTCGGGCTGTGGCAGGCGGCCGGCTTCGCGGGCATGCAGGAGCGCGGCGAGCCGGGCACGATGGCCTGGGCCGACCTGCTCACCGACGACGTGGCCACGGCGACGTCGTTCTACGCGCAGGTGTTCGGCTGGACCCTGACCCACGAGTTCGGCAGCGGTGAGTGGCTGACCGAGGCCCACGACTCGGTGGCCGGCCTGATCACCGGCCGCTACGGGGCCCGCTGGCAGCCGTCGTTCCAGGTGGCCGACACCTCGGCCGCGATCGACCGGGTGGCCGGGCTGGGCGGGCGCGTGGTGAACGGGCCGGCCGAGATGGGGCTGGGCTGCTCGGCCGAGATCGTCGACCCGTTCGGGGCCGCGTTCGCGGTCACCGCGCCGGTCCAGCGCGAGGTCAAGCTCGATGTCGCCTACAACGACATCATCGGCATGGAGTTGACGTACGGCGGGTAAGAGAACAGGCGTTCGAAGGAGGAGACCTGATGTCGACGAACGCCGAGAAAGATCCGTCGGACTGGACCACCGGTGACGAGCCGGCGACCGGCGCCCAGGAGTCGTACCTCAACACCCTCGCCACCGAGGCGAAGGAAGAGGTGCCGGAGGGCCTGACCAAGGCCGAGGCGTCGGAGAAGATCGACGAGTTGCAGGAGAAGACCGGCCGCGGCCGCTGAATTTTGCGAAGGCCGGCCCTCGTGCGTTGGGGGCCGGCCTTCTTTTCGCCCTACGCGTCAACCCCGGTTGACAATCGGGGAGCGTCAACGTAAGTTGACAGCATGACCGAAGCAACCGATCTAGCCGCGGCGGCGAGCAGCGCCGATCCCCGGGTCGGGCTGCGCGCCGTCGTGGCCCTGCGCCGCCTGCTCGAGGGCCTGGAGCATCTGCAGGTGGCCAACGCCCGCCGCAAGGGCTGGTCCTGGCAGGAGATCGCCGACGCGCTCGAGGTGACCCGCCAGGGCGTCCACAAGAAGCACGCGCGCACCATGCCGGCGCCGGACCCACGGGAGGACTGAGATGTTCGAGCGATTCACCACCGAGGCGCGTGCGGTCGTCGTCCGGGCCCAGGTCGAGGCGCGCGAGCTCGGCCACGGCCACATCGGCACCGAGCACGTGCTGATCTCCCTGATCGCCGATCCGGACGGGCCGGTCGCCTCGGCCCTGGCCGAGTGGGGGGTCACCGCCGAGGCGGTGCGCGACGAGGCGCGCCGCCGGGTCGAGCACACCCCGCCCCTGTCACCGGTCGACACCGACGCCGAGGACGCGGCGGCGCTCAAGGCGATCGGGATCGACCTGGACGCCGTACGGGCCGCGATCGAGCAGAACTTCGGCGCCGGCGCCCTGAAGCTTCCCCGCCCCGCGCCCAAGAAGCGAGGGCTGTTCGGCCGCTTCTACGCCGGCAGCAACCACGTCCCCTTCACCAAGCGCAACAAGAAGGTGCTGGAGTTGTCGCTGCGCGAGGCGATCCGGCTCGACCAGAAGTTCATCGCCCCCGAGCACATCGCGCTGGGCCTGATCCGCGAGGGCGAGGGCCTGGCCATGCTGATCCTCAAGGAGCGGGGGGTCGACTTCGACCGCCTGCGCGACGAGCTCACACGCTCGCTCAAGGCCCAGGCCGCCTAGTCAGCGGTAGTAGAGCCGCAGCTGGTGCCCGTCGGCCGTGCGGTGCCAGCCCACGTCGCCCAGCGCCTCCACGTCGGGCCGCCGGGTGAGCCACTCGGCGGCCATGGCGAAAGCCTCGGCCGGTGTCCGCCCGATGAAGACGACCCGGCGCTCCCACTCCTCGTAGACGGTGGGCGCGCCGGTCACGGCCCGGGTGCCCCGCGGGCCGGTGACCACCGCCGTGGGGCCGATCCGCCGCCCGTTGCGGACGCCCTGGACGAACCAGTCGTTGACGGTCTCGTCGTGCTCGACGGTCCACCCGTCGAGCCGCCCGATGTCATCGGCGATGATCCGCCGGGCCCGGTCGAGCGCGGCGTCGAGCGTGGCGAAGTCGATGTCCTCGCCGTTGTACTCGACCCGGTACGCCATGCACCGAGATGTTAATGCAGATCAACCCCGGTGGTGCCGCTCGAAGACCAGCCGCCAGGCCTCGGAGTCGTCGCCCGCGGCCCGGTCGCCGAACGGCGGGATCTCGCCGCCCGCGGCCGCGGTCAGGAAGCTGCCCGGCTCCAGCAGGCCGCTGTGCCATTTGCCGGCCCACTTGACGAGGCCCTCGTGGCAGCCCGGGTTCCACGCCCACAACCAGTCGATCATGTCGTCGGCCCGCTGCCACAACCGCCCGGGCTCGGCGAGGGCGAACCGTCCCGAGAACGCCTTGAAGGCCTGTGGGTCCCTGAGCTGGGCGGTGAAGGCGGCGGCCTGGGTGCCGAGGACATAGGCCGTACGCTCGGCCAGCCGATCCCGGTTGACGGAGGTGTCCGGCACCCCGGCCGCCTCGAGGACGTCCCCGTAGAACGTCGGGTGCAGGGCCGGAACGGCCCGCGGCCGATGCCGTACGACCAGGTCGTTGATCTGCTGGGCGAGCGCCGCCGCGGCGGCCCGGTCGGCCAGGTGCAGCCGTACGCCCGCCTGGTGCGCCACGAGCACCGCGAAGCCCTTGTTCTCCTCCAGGTAGGCGCTGGAGAGAGCCGTGACGTCGGTCGCCAGCACGAGCTCGCGGCCGCCCCGGCGCATGCTCAGCAGCCGGCGGCCCGCCACGACCAGGGTCCCGTCGTAGGTGAGCTCGTCGACTGCGACGGCCAGCACCGGCTCGCCGGGGGTCAGCGCCGCCCGGATCCCGTCCTGCCCTTTCGCCACGATCTTGCGCGATCGCCCGCCGGTGCGCAGCGCACCGGCCAAGGCCTGGTCGAGCGGCTCGTCCGTCCGGAACAGTCCCATGCGCCGCACGGTACTGAGATCTCGTGTGCGCCCTGGTCAGCCGAACGACCCATTCATTCTGGTCAATCAGTGGCGGGCAGTCGCAGGCGCATGGCCGGGTCGCGGGTGCGGCGGAAGCCCAGCGACTCGTAGAGCGGTTCGCCCTCGCTGGAGGCGCGCAGGTCGACCCGGTGGACGCCGCGCGCACGGAACCAGTCGAGCAGGGCCGTCAGGCAGGCCCGCGAGTGGCCGCGGCGGCGCTCCGCGGGCTCGGTGACCACGCTGAAGACGTAGCCCACCCGGCCTTCTGGATCGCTCGGGCCGCCGAGGCGCTGCTCGATGGTGCCCACTGCGCAGGCGGCGAGGCCTCCGCCCTCCTTGTCCACGACGAAGGCGGTGAGGGTGGACTCCGGGTCGGCGAGCCGGTCGACCAGGGTCTGCCGGGCCGGCTCGCGCCACTCGTCGTCCCAGGCGACGCTGCGCTCGAGGCCCTGCAACATCATGGCGCGGAGGCGGACCAGCTCGACGGCATCCCCGGGGCGGGCTTGGCGTACGGACACGCGGCTCATCCTAGGCGCAGGTTGTTGTTTCAGATTTGAAAGAGATAGACTGCTTGTCATGGCCGAACCGCTGAACGACGCCGAGGCGCTCGCCTGGCGCACCTTCATCGAGAGCTCGTGGGCCCTGCACACCCACCTCGAGGACGAGCTGCGCGCGGACACCGGTCTCAGCATGAACGATTACCACGTCCTCGTGGTCCTGTCCGAGGCTCCCGAGCATCGCCTGCGCATGGGTGAGCTGGCCGGCCGTCTCGTCTTCTCCCCGAGCCGCATCACCTACCAGATCAGCTCCATGGTCAAGCGCGGCCTGGTCCGCAAGCAGCCCTGTCCCGAGGACGGCCGCGGCCAGGAGGCCGTGCTCACCGCCGACGGCCTGGCCGCGCTCGAGGCCGCCGCCCCCATGCATCTGGTCACCGTCCGGGACAGCTTCATCGACCGGCTCGACCCGGACGAGCTCGCCGTCATCACCCGCGTCTTCAGCAAAGTCAGAAAGGCCTGAGATGCCCGCCATCACCGTCGACGACGTTCTCGTCCTGCCCCGCCTGCCGCGACTCGACCCCACCGCCACCGTCCGCCCGGTCCGGCGGCTGACCACCGCCCCCCAGGGGTACGAGGGTGAGGGCTTCCCGGTCCGGCGCGCGTTCGCCGGCGTACCGCTCGAGGAACTTGACCCGTTCGTCCACCTGGACCAGATGGGTGAGGTCGACTACGCGCCGGGCGAGCCCAAGGGCACCCCGTGGCACCCGCACCGCGGCTTCGAGACCGTCACCTACATGATCGACGGCATCATGGACCACCAGGACTCCCTCGGTGGCGGCGGCACGATCACCAACGGCGACACGCAGTGGATGACCGCCGCCCGCGGCATCCTGCACATCGAGGCCCCGCCGGAGCAGCTGGTCATGAGCGGCGGGCTGTTCCACGGGCTGCAGCTGTGGGTCAACCTCCCCGCGGCCGCCAAGATGATCGACCCGAAGTACCAGGACATCCGGGGCAAGGAGTCGGCCCTGCTGACGACCCCCGACGGCGGCAGCCTGATCCGCGTCATCGCGGGCGAGGTGGCCGGGCACAGCGGCCCCGGCTCCACCTTCACCCCGATCAACCTGGCCCACGTCACGCTGCAGCCCGGCGCCCGGCTCGACCTGCCGTGGCAGCGCACCTACAACGCCCTGGTCTACGTCCTGTCCGGCCGCGGCACCGTCGGCGCCGACCAGCGGCCCCTCCAGACGGGCCAGCTCGCCACCCACGGCGCCGGCGACGCCGTCCGGGTCGACGCCCACGACGAGATGGAGCTGTTCATCATGGGCGGCCGCCCGATCGGCGAGCCGGTCGCCATGTACGGCCCGTTCGTCATGAACACCAAGGCCGAGCTCAAGCAGGCGTTCGAGGACTTCCAGAAGGGCCGGCTGGGTGTCGTCCCGGCCGGCCGCGTCCCCCACTCCTAGATCTTGCGGTCCCGCTGGGCGATCCCCTGCGGGCCGTACGGGTACTCACCGACGACCGGGGTGCTCGCCTCGGTGAGCAGCTCCGTCTCCTTCTCCGACAGGTGCAGGCCGGCGGCACCCAGGTTGTCGTCGAGCTGCTCGAGGGTGCGGGCGCCGAGGATCACCGAGGTGACCGCCGGCCGGTCGGCCAGCCAGGCCAGCGCCACCTGCGACATCGACACCCCCCGCCCGTCGGCCACCTGGCGCACCGCGTCGAGGATGTTCCAGGTGCGGGTGTCGGAGTTCCGCGGGCCGTACGCCTCCATGCCGCGCCCCGGGTCCTCACCGAGCCGGGTGGCGCCGGTCGGCGTGCTGTCCCGCTGGTACTTGCCGGTGAGCCAGCCCCCGCCCAGCGGCGACCAGGGCAGAATGCCGATGTTCTCGTTGCGGCACACGTCCACCAGCTCGAACTCGATCTCCCGGACCAGCAGGTTGTACTGCGGCTGCAGGGTGACGATCGGGGCCAGCCCGCGCAGCTGGGTCAGCAGCGCCGCCTTCTGCAACTGCCACCCGAGGAAGTTGCTCACCCCCACGTACCGGATCTTCCCGGCCCGTACGGCATCGTCGAAGAACGCCAGCGACTCCTCGATCGGCGTCAGCGGATCCCAGGCGTGCGCCTGATACAGGTCGATCGTCTCCACCCCCAGCCGCCGCAGGCTGGCATCCAGCGCCCGAGCCAGATTGACCCGGCTCAGCCCCGCCGTGTTCGGGTCGTCCCCCATCGGGAACCGCCCCTTGGTCGCGATGACAAGCTGGTCCCGGACCCCCGCCCGAGCCGCCAGCCACCGCCCGATGACCTCCTCCGACCCACCCCGCGAGTAGACGTTGGCCGTGTCGACGAAGTTCCCCCCGACCTCCACGAACCGGTCAAGCTGGGCGTGCGACACCTCTTCACTGCTCTCATTGCCAAACGTCATCGTGCCCAGACACAGCGTCGACACGATCGTCCCGGTCCCGCCCAGCGTGCGGTACTCCATCAGCCAGCTCCTCAAACCAAAACGCCCCGGTCCTCCCCGGGCCCTGCAGTCGAGAGTTTCCTCGGCACGCCAAGACATGCCCCCGTCCCGCAAGAAGATGTGCGCGCCCTCACCGCGGCACATCACGCCCCGGTGTACGCGAAGGCCGCCCAGAACCGGGGTTCTCCGTACGGCTGCCGGCCGAGCGGCGCCGGCACGTCGGGAAGCAGGGCGGCAAGATCAGCGTGGGTCGCGTTGCGCAGCCATTGCTGGGCCCGGTTGAGAGCCACGGCCGGCTCGTCGCCGTGCACGCACCAGAACTGGTAGAAGGCGGTCATCAGGTACATGGTGGCCAGATCGTCGACCGCCCAGCCGGTGGCGATCACGCCCGCGAAGCCGATCCGAAGCAGGGCCGAAGGCAGCCCGACCACCTCGTTCGGCAAGGCCGAGCCGACCAGGTTGGTGTCACAGGCGGACAGGACGGCGAGGCGGCGTGCCTCCGGTTTCAGCTCGGCGGCCAACTCGGCCAGGGTCACCGAGCGGTCGGCGAAGAACAGCCGGCTCGCGTAGATGTCATCCGGCTCGGCGTCGCCGTGGCAGGCCAGATGCCAGACGGTGTGCCGGTCGGCGGCGGCGCGGAACTCAGCCCACGTGCACTCGTGCACCGACTTCGACGACCGGCCCGTCCAGCGGCTGGTCACCTCGATCGTCTCCCGGCCCACATGCTGCAGATGACTGCCCCAGCCGCCCGGCGCGTCGACGGCCAGGAGGGTTTGTTCGCTGGTGCGCAGCCGCTCGGCGGTGGCGCGGCAACGGGCCAGGGCACGGACGTTCGGGGCGTAGCGGATCGCCGAGTACCGGCCGAGATGCGGGTAGTCCTGGTCGAATCCGTCGGGGTGGGCCGGCTGACCGACCGCATGCAGCGGCAGCAGGTTCAGCAGGCCAACCGGAATCAGCGTGACCACCCGGCCCCGTGCGCTCATCGTGACCAGGCCGGCCAGACCGTTGAGCCACAGTTGCCGCAGGCACTGGACCATCGGGTCGGTGGCCGCGGGCTCGGTGGCGCCGGCGTCGCGAGCCCGGCGAGCGAGGGCGGTCGCCGGGCTCAGCAACTGATCGGCCAGGCCCGCAACAGTGGTTCGATCGAGATGGGGGAGATCGACGTACTGCGGGTCATGGGTGGCCGCCACCACTAGGGCGTACCCACCGGCCCGGGCTGCAGCAAGATAGACGATGGCTCCGTCGCCGGTCTGCGCGGTGATGTCCTCGTAGCCGATCTCACCCGTAGACGACGCGACGGCACGTCCCGTCTCAAGGGCGAGCACGGCCTCCCGGAAGCGGCCGGCGCGGGCCAGCCAGTACCCAGCCTCCTCGGCGTACTCCTGAGCGGCGAGCAGGACCCGGTCCCGGGCGCCGGCGCCCTCGCGGGCGGTGGCGTCCCGAGCGGCCAGCGTGACCAGGCTTTCATAAGCCTCGGCGGCGAACTCCGGTTCGTCCGTACCGGCCGCCCACTCGGCCCAGGCCATGGCCAGACGGGCCTGGGCGGCGGGGCCGCCCGGGCGGTTCGTGGCGCGGCGCCAAGCTGCATGACGCCGAGCCCCGGTGTCCCGACCGCTCAGCGCGTCGCGGGCGGCGGCCACCTCCTGGCGCAGCAGGTGATCTCCGGAGCGCCGGGCCAGCCGGGGCGCGTCCTCGAGGTCGCTGTCGGAGCTGAGTGCTCGAATCAGGAGCAGCCGGGCGAGGGGGCCGTCGGCCGGCGTCTTGCGGCCCCACCATCGCAGGCCGAATCGGCGGCCGACGCGGCACAGCTCGATACCGCGGTCCAGATCCTCCCGGGCCACCAGCAGGCCGAGCGTGGCCAGGACCGCCGGCTGTTGATCGGTCAGCTCGCCGGCGGCGGCCTCCAGTTCGCCGCGCAGGATGTGGCGCCTGGCGCGGAGCAGACCGGATCCGCGCCGGGCGATCAGGTCGTCCAGTGGACCGAAATCGTCGTGCAGATCGGCCCGCTCGATCGCCGCGTCCGCCTCGGAATCGCCGAGCGGGGGCAGGCCCTCGACCCGCGCCGCCCGGGTGCGCCGGATCGCCGCCCGGAAGCGGACCCGGTCGCGCACCTCCCGGATGCGCTGGAAGCCCCGCTCATGATGGTCCATCAACACGTTGGGGGCCCGCTCCGCGACATCGCGCATCACGGCGTCCACCTCGGCCTCGCGCGGATGACCGACGAAGGAGTCCTGTCGGAGCAGGCGGATGCACATCGAGAGGAACTCGCGCGCCTCGAAGCGCCGCTGGCTGTCGTCATCGACGTCGCGGGTGTCGATCAGCGGATGACGCTCGAGCACGTAGTCGACCGCCACTGCGAAGTCCTCGAACACCGCAGCTGCCCCGACCATCTCGACCGCCATGAAGGGGGAGGCGACCGTCCGCCAGGCCCGCCACGCGTCACGTCGCTCGGCTTCGTCGCCGTACAGGCCAGCGTCCTGGTACTCCCAAACGAGGATGTGGAACTCGATGTACTTCCGGAATTCAGGGTCGGGCTCGTGCGCCGCCTCGAACCGAAGTCGATAGATCTTCGCGTCGTGCTCCCACGGCTGAGCGAACCAGGGGTCGGCCGGATGCCCGCACTCGGGACAGCGGTACGGCCAGAATCGCGGTGGAACCTCCGCGCTCGCCTGGCACTTGCCGTGCAGGCACCGCCAGCCGCGCACCCGGGCGCCCCGTGGTGACACATAACCGTATGACGTTCGCGGCATACCGGTCTCTGACGGACCGTCCGTCAGAGACGGCCATGAGACTGTTTCGCCGGGAATCCCGGTCTCGTTTCCCCGCCGACATGGTTCCGTGGCTGGAGAACTTCGGCCGGCGCTGGCTCGATACGCACAACAGCCGGGTCGACCCGGCCGACATGTGGGAACGGGTCGCGATCTTCATCGAGCAGGAGAAGAGCGACCGGGAGGGTTTCCTGGCCGATCTGGCGGCGCTGGTCGCCGACGACCGCGGTGGGTTCGCGACGCTCGGCGCCGCGGCTCTCGTCTGGGAGCTCTACAGCGACGAAGCGCTGCGTATCCCCGGGGCGCTCGTGCTCGTCGACGCCGGTATCGCCGTCAAGCGGGCGCGTGGTCTGCCCACGGCCGCTCTCACCGGGTATGAGATGCAGCGTCTCCACCATGTCGACGGGGGTACCGGGCCGTGAGGAGGGTCGGTCTTCGCCGGCGCGTCAAGGCTGGCGGCTCAGGGTCAGTTGGCAGTGGCGCGGCGCTGAGGTGGATCTCAACCCGGGGCGCTGCGACTCTGCCGCCGAGCCCCCGGCCACCCGAGCCACTCAGGGTCGAGGTGGACTCGCCGCCTTCGGTAGGACCGCGATCGTCCGGGAACCTGCTACCAAGGTCTGATGATGTTGCTGTTTCCCCAGGATGTCGTGCGTTCTCGGCGCGTCGATGCGCACTTCGCCGATGAGGCTGCGGCGGCGCGGGCGGCCGGGCTGCGGGTCGCGCTGGTCGACCACGACGCGCTGGCCGCGGGTGACGCGGCGAGCGTGCCGGGTGATGCGGCGGACGCGGTCTATCGCGGATGGATGCTCACGAGCGCGGCCTATGCCGGCCTGGCCGGGCGGGCCGGTCTGCGGACGAGCGCCGAGCAGTACCGGCGGGCCCACGAGCTGCCCGGCTGGTACGAGGGGCTCGCGCCCTTCACGCCCGAGTCGGCCTGGACTGTCGGGGACGGGCGGGCCGGCTTCGATGAGGCTCGGGCGGCGTTGCGGGGCAGCGGGCCGGCGGTTCTGCGGGACTACACGAAGTCGATGAAGCATTACTGGCACGAGGCCGCGTACATCCCGGATCTGGCCGATGCCGGCAAGGCGTGGGCCGTGGCGCGGCGGTTCCGGGAGTTGCGGGGTGACGATTTCGCCGGCGGCTTCGTGCTGCGGCGGTTCGAGGAGTTCGCCGGGCCGGAGGCCCGGACGTGGTGGGTCGGCGGCGAGTGCCGCCTGGTCACGGCTCATCCGGACAGTCCGGGCGAGCAGCCGTACGGCGTGGAGGTGTCTTTCCTGCGGGAAGCCGTCGCGGCGTTGGGGCTGCCGTTCGTGACCCTCGATATCGTGCGGCGCGCGGACGGGCAGTGGCGGGTCGTCGAGCTCGGCGACGGTCAGGTGAGCGACCGGCCCTCCTCGACGCCGGCCGAGGACTTCCTGGCCGCGATCCGCTGACCAGCGGGCACCGCGATCGGCGGAACCCTGCTAGGAAAGGCGGGTGACCGACAAACAGCGCGAGGTCTGGGACCGGTCCGCGCCCCGGTACGACGGGCAGATCGCGTTCCTCGAGCGGCACTGGTTCGCCGGCGGCCGGGAGTGGATCGGGGCGCGGGCGAGCGGGCGGGTCCTCGAGGTGGCCGCCGGCACCGGGCGTCAGCTGGCCTACTACGGCGAGGACGTCACGGTCACCGGGCTGGATCTGAGCCCGGAGATGCTGGCGATCGCGCAGCGCAAGGGGATGAAGACGGTCGAGGGTGACGCCGAGGATCTGCCCTTCGACGACGAAAGCTTCGACACGGTGGTGTGCGCGCTGGGCCTCTGCACGATCCCCGATCCGATCGCGGCCGTCGGCGAGATGAAGCGGGTCCTGATGCCGGGCGGCGATCTGCTGTTGCTCGACCACGTCGGCAGCAGCTGGCCTCCGGTCCGGGCCGCGCAGTGGGTGCTGGAACGCCTCACGATCCCGCTGGCCGGCGAGCACTTCACCCGGCGGCAGCTTCCCCTCGTACGGCACGCCGGTTTTGACATTGTGGAGTCCCAGCGCCTGAAGGCCGGCACGGTCGAGCGTGTCCACGCGCGGAAATCATGAAAGGGTCGGGGTATGAGCTTGGTCGAGCGGTTCGCGGATCTGGTGGTTCGGGTGGGCGTCAACGTGCAGCCGGGGCAGGGGGTGGTGGTCCGCAGCGACACGGCCCACCTGGAGATCGCCCGGGCCGTGGTCGCGGCGGCGTACCAGGCCGGGGCGGGCTGGGTCGAGGTGGACTGGGAGGACGGGCCGATCCGGCGGGCGGCGGTCGACCATCAGGAGCTGGAACGGCTGACGGCGAGCCGGCCGTGGGCGCTGGAGCGCATCGACTGGTGGCGCAAGCAGGGTGTGGCGACGATCCGGCTGATGGGTGACGCCGACCCGCATCTGCTCGACGGGGCCGACCCGGCCAAGGCGGCCGCTTTTCCGCTGGAGGAGAGCCAGGCCATGCGGCGGGCGCTGTTCGACGGCATCCGGTGGACCGCGGTGGGCGCGCCCAACCCGGGCTGGGCGCAGCAGATCTTCGGCGAGCCCGACCTGGAACGGCTGTGGCAGGCCGTGGGCACGGCGATGCGGCTCGACGAGGACGACCCGGTCACGGCCTGGCGCGAGCGGTCGGCCACGCTCGGCGAGCGGGCGCGGCAGCTCGACGAGCTGGAACTGACCGAGGTGCGGTACGTGGGTGAGGGCACCGACCTGACCGTGGGGCTGCCGCCGCGCACCCGCTGGACGGGTGGCGGCCTGGTCGACGCGGCCGGCGTGGAGTACCTGCCGAACATCCCCACCGAGGAGGTCTTCACCAGCCCCGACAAGACCCGGGCGGACGGGGTCATCCGGCTGACCAAGCCGCTGGTGCTGAGCGGCGCGCTGGTCACCGGACTGAAGGTCACGTTCGCGGGCGGGCGGGTCACCGAGGTCACCGCCGATTCCGGGGCCGAGGTCGTACGGGCCCAGCTCGACTCCGATCCGGGGGCGCGTTCGCTGGGTGAGGTGTCGCTGGTCGACCGGGACAGCCGGATCGCCCAGGCCGGGATCGTCTTCCACAACACGCTGTTCGACGAGAACGCGGGCTGTCACGTGGCGTGGGGTCAGAGCTTCCCGTTCGCCATCGACGGCGGCCTGGCCATGTCGGAGCAGCAGCGGGCCGACGCCGGCCTGAACATGTCGAGCGTGCACACCGACGTGGTGATCGGCGGCGACGGCATCACGGTGACCGGGCGCGGCCCGAAGGGCACGGTGGACATCATCCGGGACGACCAATGGGTCTTGTGACGGCCGCGTACGACGAGATCGCCGACTGGTACGAGAAGGACTTTCTGCCGCGATCGCGGCCGGGGGACCCGATCGGGGTCCAGCAGCAGCTCGACGACCTGCTCGGCCGTGGTGCGGGTCCGGTGCTGGAGGTCGGGTGCGGTACGGGGATTCACGCCGAGCAGATTCGCGGGCTGGGGTGGGCGCCGCTGGGCGTGGACCTGTCGGCGCGCATGCTGGCGTACGGCAAGGGTCGTCTGCCCGTCGCTCAGGGTGACGCCACCCGCCTGCCCGTGCGCGACGCGGCCGTGGAAGTCGTGGTGGCCCTGATGGTGCATACCGATATGCCGGACTACCCGGGGGTCCTGCGGGAGATCGCGCGCGTCCTGAAACCCGGCGGACGGCTCGTCCACATCGGGGTGCATCCGGCGTTCTGCGGGGGTTTCGCCGACCGGACCGATCCGGCGGCGGTGATCATCGAGCCGGGCTACCTGGACGGGCAGTGGACCCGGCATTCGTGGACGACCGAGGGGGTACGCAATCGGGTCGGCGCCGCGCACTATCCGCTGCCCAAGCTGTTCGGCGCGGTGCTGGCGGCGGGGCTGACGCTGACGGGTTTCGCCGAGGGTGGATCACCGGTCCCGACCACGCTGTCGTTCACGGCGACAAAGATCACCTAGGCCATGAAGAGCATCGCTCCCACGCCCAGCAGGACGATCATCAGGACCGCGATGAGCAGGCCCTTCTCCGCCGCGGCGGCGGTCTCGGTCGGGGTGACGGTGGTGGTCAGCGGCTCACTGCTCATGAGTGGTCCCTCCAGTCGGGGTGCGCGTTCCGGCGAGCGGGCATAGGTTGTTGGACGTGCCGTTGCCTGACTGGTTCCTCAGTGCGCAGGAGCGTGACAACCCGGAGTCCTCCATACCCACCTGGGTCGCCGGAAACGCGGCTGAACCGCTAATTCACGGTAAAGCCTATTTTGACCGCCTGGTAACGGAGGTTGAAAGCCTCCAAGAGGGTGACCACCTGTTCTTCACGGACTGGCGGGGCGACCCGGACGAGCGGATGCGCGACGAGGGGCCGACGATCGTCGAGCTGTTCAGCGCGGCCGCCAAGCGCGGGGTGATCGTCAAGGGTCTGCTCTGGCGCTCGCACGTCGACAAGCTCGCGTACAGCGAGGAGGAGAACCGCAACCTCGGCGACGAGATCGAGGCGGCCGGCGGCGAGGTGCTGCTCGACCAGCGGGTCCGGCGCGGCGGCTCGCACCACCAGAAGCTGGTCATCCTGCGGCACCCGGGAGCGCCGGAGAAGGACATCGCCTTCGCCGGCGGGATCGACCTGTGCCACAGCCGCCGCGACGACGCCGAGCACCTGGGCGATCCGCAGCCGGTGGCGATGGCCAAGGCGTACGGCAAGACCCCGCCCTGGCACGACGTGCAGGTCGCGCTGCGCGGGCCGGTGGTGGGCGCGCTCGACCTGACGTTCCGGGAGCGCTGGAACGATCCGGTGCCGCTGGATCAGAACGGCCCCATCTCCACCGTCACCGACAAGCTCAAGGGCGCCGATCTGCGGGCCGACCGCCTGCCCGAGCAGCCGCCCGACCCGCCCGAGTGCGGGCCGCTGAACATCCAGGTGCTGCGGACCTATCCGGCGATGCGCCCGCCGTACGGCTTCGCGCCCAACGGTGAGCAGACGATCGCCCGCGGCTACACCAAGGCGATCAAGCGGGCCAAGCGGCTGATCTACCTGGAGGACCAGTACCTGTGGTCGGCCGAGGTGGCGCAGCTGTTCGCCGACGCGCTCAAGGCCAACCCCGAGCTGCACCTGATCGCGGTCGTGCCGCGGCACCCGGACGTGGACGGCCGGTTCGCCCTGCCGCCGAACGAGGTCGGCCGCGAGAAGGCGATCAACCTGTGCCGGATGGCCGCGCCCGACCGCGTGCACGTCTTCGACCTGGAGAACAAGGAGGGCACGCCGATCTACGTGCACGCCAAGGTGTGCGTGATCGACGACGTCTGGTGCAGCGTGGGCAGCGACAACTTCAACCGGCGGTCGTGGACCCACGACAGCGAGCTCTCCAACGCCATCTTCGACGACACGCCCGACGAGCGGGAGCCGCGCGACCCGGCCGGGCTCGGTGACGGCGCCCGCCGCTTCCCGCGCGACCTCCGGCTCGCCCTGACCCGCGAACACCTCGACCGCGACTCCGACGACGACCTGATCGACCCGGCCGCGGTGGTCCGGGAGATGGAAGCCGCCGCCGAACGTCTCAAGAAATGGCACGACGAGGGGCAGAAAGGCCCGCGTCCGCCGGGACAGCTCCGGACGCACGAGACGTCGAGGCTGCCGTGGTACCAGCGGCTGTGGGCGGAGCCGGCCTACCGGCTCATATACGACCCGGACGGGCGCTCACTCAGCGACCGCCGGGCGAATCGATGGTGAGGGTCCGCCGGCAGTCGGCCATCACCGACTCCGACGCGATGACGTCCCAGGACGGGAAGACCGACCGGAAGTAGTCGCCGGCCTTGGCCGCGATCTCGGGCGACCTCTCGTAGACGTCCAGCTCGTTGATGATGCTGAGGTCGGCGAAGGCCCGCAGCTGCTCCGGGGTCGGCGCCTCGGCGTGCCCGGTGAAGCGGCTCCAGACCGTGCAGGTCGACGGCAAGGCCCGCCATGTACGCCCGCGGTCGCACCCGCCGTACCGGTAGACCATGGCCTCGGCCTCGCGGCCGATCAGCCCGCGCAACTGCTGCCGGTCGGCGACGTCCAGCAGCACGACCGGGAAACCGTCGGTGCCGTACGCGGCGTGGGTGAGCGCCGCCAACTGCTCGTCCTCACCGAGACCGTGCGCCTCGACCCGGTCCCGGACCCGGTTCAGGTGCTCGTAGAGCGAGCCGCCGGCATGCTCGATCGATTCGGCGTTCCGGTCCCGCAGCCAGGCGCGGACCACATCGGCACGGCTCATCGCGACAACTCCCAAGTGGACGGGACGAGGATCTCCGGGTCGCCGGCCGGCGCCAGGCCGACGCGCCAGGCCCGCATCGGGGGACGGCCGGCGGCCAGCCAGCGGTCGAGCAGGGCGGCGGCGTCGGCGGCGTACGCCCCGGCCCCGGCTCCGCCGGCCAGCACGCTGCCGTCGGGGAGAACGGCGGCGCCGCCCGTACGGCTGGGGTCGAGCAGGATCAGCGAGCTCTGCTCCCGGCGCGGCAGGGCGGCCACGCTGGTGCGGCGGTCCCAGACGCCGGCCGCATACCAGAGGTCGCGATAGGACAGCGGCTCCAGCGGCGGGTCGAAGCGGGCGGCGGTGTGCTCGGTGAACGCGGTCAACGTGCCGGGGGCGGCCAGGGCCGGCCACGGGTGGACGGCGGTGAGCGGGCCGGCGGCGATCATGAAGCCGGACGGGGTGACGACCGTGCCGATGTTGTCGCTGACCCGCAGGACGGGGTGCGTGCCGGCGTGCTCGACCGGGGCGACGACGACGTCGGCCCGCCAATGGGGCGACAGGCCGGCCACGCCGACGGTGACGATCACGCGGTCGAAGCGCTCGCCCGGCACTCCGGCATAGCCGTCACCGTGCTCCACCCGGACGGCATCGAACCCTTTCAGCGCCTCGCGGGCCCGGGCGACGACGTCGGGCTGCACGTCGATGCTGACGACCTCGGCCCCGAGCGAGGCCAGCAGGGCCGCGTTGTAGCCGGTGCCGGCGCCGATCTCCAGCACGCGGTGGCCGGGGCGCACGTCGAGAGCCTCGATCATCATGGCCATGAGCGAGGGCTGGCTGGACGAACTGACCGGCCGACGGCCGTCGACCTTGGTGACCAGCACGTCGTCGAGGTAGACGAGGTCGAGGAAATCCGGATCGGCCGGCTCGGCCCAGGTGCCGTCGCGGCGCTGGAAACCGTCGGGGACGAAAGCCTCCCGCGGCACGGCGGCGAAGGCGGCCGCCAGCTCCCGGGACAGGGACACGCCGCCCTGCCGGATCTGCTCGAGGAACCCCCGCCGGCTCACTCCCCCACGATAGAGGCGGCGGCGATGAGTGCGGCCGGGACATCTTCCGCGTGATAGGGAAATTCAGACGGTTCGATGTTGTCGAGGAAGTTGGCGCACAGGAGAGCCTCGCGCAGCGGCAGAAGCGGACGCATCAGCTCGATGGCCCGTCTCGCGCCGGATTGTCCCCAACGGTCGCACCAGGCCTCGATGACGTCCGGGTCGCTGGTCAGGCGCAGAATGTCGAAGCCGGGATGGCCGATGACACAGTCGCCCCAGTCCATGATGGTCAGCCGGTTGTTCTCGTCGGTCCGGACGTTGCCGGGGTGCAGGTCGCCGTGCAGGAGGGTGTCGGGCAGGCCGCAGTCGTTGATGGCGGCGATGCGCTCGGGCAGGCCGTCGAGGAGCTTCGACAGGCCCGGAATGTCTTCTCGGTACGGCTCGGCGACACGCAGGAAGGGCTCGGGCTTGAGCCGCGCGTCGGGAAGGTCCGGCCGGGCGGCCGGATTCTCCGCGAAATAGGCCTGTACGGGGTGGAAGGCGGCGGCGATCATGGCACAGAGCTCGGGGCCGGCGCCGTAGCGGTCCTCCCCCGGCGCGTGGGCCAGCAGCATACGGCCGTGGTCGCCGGCCGCGATCAGCTCGGGGGCGAGGCCGGGCGCCACCTCCCCGAGGAGGCGGATGACGTCCGGCTCGTGCGCGAAGAAGCGCGGGACCTGCTTGAGCCAGGCCACGGGCTCGCCGCCGGGCCCGTCGAGCCGCCAGATCGCGGAGAGGTTCCAGGTGCGCTGCTGACTCGCGGTCGTGCCGGGCAGCACACTTTGCGCCCAGGCCAGCGACTCCGCGGGCCCGTTGATCTCGGCATAGACGGCCCGCCTCGGATGCGGGGTGAGGCTGACGTCGCGCCCGGTTTTTCGGATATCTCGCGTTTTGTCGGTGGCTTGGGCGAGATAGGTGACGTGGCCGCCGGGTGGGGCGGGGCGGTCGCCATGCAGGAGGCGCAGCACCTGGATGTCGTCGCCGAAGCCGGCGACCGTCTGCCACCACGGGACCGCGGCCTCGAACGGCCCGCGCTCCCCCAGCAGATTGCCGTCCCCGTCGACCAGCACCAGCGTCACCGTTCGCGTCACACCCGTAGTATGCGTCGATGTTCGGACGCCGTGAGCGCACCCTGCCCGATCTCTGCACCGATCTCGCCGACGCCGTGATCCGGCTCGACGAGCGGGCTTCCACCAAGAGCCTGCGCGCCGTCGTGACGCGCGCGCAGCAGTCCACGCCGGACGAGCTGAGCGAAGGCCTCGTCCGCCTCTCCCCCGCCTTGGAGCAGGTCGCGCTCGGCAACGGCGGCCGGCTGGCCTCGCTGACCGCGGCCCTGATCGAGATCGGCGCCGACCCGCTGCCCGTGCTCGACGTCCTGGTCGACCGGGTGGCCGGCGGCCTGGAGCTGGCCGCCCAGTTCGGCCTGATCGCCGGCGAGCTGGGTGACGGCCTGGCCGCGCCCACCAACGCCGCCGAATACCGGGACCTGCGCGATCGTGTGGTCCGGGCCGCCCCCTCGGCCGGCCTCAGCGTCGAGGAGGCCGGCGAGATCACCCAGGCCTGGTTCACGGTCAACGACTGGATCCCGAGCCTGCTGCTCCCGCTGCAGCAGAAGCGGGCCCGCCTGGCCCTGCCCCATCGCGACCGCCTGGCCACCGCGACCGCGGCCATCGGGGACCGGATCGGCGACGCCCCCTGGCTGCACGGGCTCCTGCTGGTCCTGGACGACGAGCCGCTGCTGGTGCTGCACCGGGGGACCGGACGGGCGTACGACCTGAAGATCAGCGGCATCGGCGACAACTGCCAGCTGCACACGCTGCTGGCGGCCACGCTGATCGGCGAGGGCCGTATCCCCGGGACCCCGCCCCGGCCGGAGTGGGTGGCCGCGGCGACGACCGGCGAGATGCTGCCCGACGGCGGCATCGAGGGCCAGTTCAACCTGGTCGACGCCGCCGGCGCCTGGATCTGGAACGAGGGCCGCCCGTCCGACATCCCGCTGCTGGGCGACCACCGCGTGGTCGTGCTCGACCCCCCGCCGTACGCCCGGGGCTGGAACGCCGGCCGCGCCTACCCCCTGATGCCCCCGTCGATGACCGTGACCCGCACCCTTCTTGACGCCGAGGCCGCCGATTGGCAGCGGCGAGTGGCCCCGCCGGCCCACTTCGGCGGCGGAAGCACACCCGCATGACCACACCGGCTCACCCCGGTGGCAGCACGCCCGTATAGCCAGGCCGGCTCACTTCGGCGGCAGCGCGCCCGCGTAATCGACGGCCTCAGCGATCCAGGCGTCAAGCTCGGGGTCGTCGAGTTGATCACCCGCGACGAGGATCCAGCCCTTCATCGTGCGGCCGCCCACCTCGAACGGCCGCACGCCGGGGCGGGTCAGGGCGGCCGCGATGCCGTCCGGGCCGAGGCGGACGATCAGCTCGTCGCCGCTGACGCCGACGGTCATGTTGCCGTTGGTGAAGAAGGCGAACCCGCCGAACATCTTGCGCGACGTCATGGCCGGGTCGCCGGCCAGGCGGTCACGGAGGCGCTGGGCCAGGACCTCGTCGTACGCCATCAGGTGTGCCTCCGGAATCTCTCTTCGAGAAAACCGGCGGCGGGGCGGCCGTGCAGACGGAGGCGGGCCATTCCCCCGTCGGGGTAGATGTCGAGCCGTACGTGCGTGACCGTGGCCTCCGAGTCGATCCGGAACCGATGCGGCGTGTCCGGGGTGAGCGCCACCCGCGGCAGCAGCGGCCGCCATTCCGGCATCTCCGATCGGCCAGACAGCGAAGCCCAGCCCGGCGAGTTGCCCTTGAAGTGCGTCGTGTCCAGGTCGGCGAGCGAAATCCGCGCGGGCGCGGCGAGGCGGATCTCCACGAAATCGTTTCCGTCGTCGCGGCGGCGGGAGGTCTCCCAACCGTCGCCCATGTGCAGCGCCAGCCCCGGCATGAGCATCTTCTCCGGATGCCCGTAGAACGTGTTGCTGCAGTCCGTAACCGTTGCCCCGTAAGCAATGGCGGCCACGTCGAATTCCGGCGGCAGCAGCGACGGGTCGGGAATCGGCTCGCCATGAACCCGGAGCCGCGCCACTCCCCCGTCCGGATGAATCGTCAGGCGCACGTGGGTGAAACGACGCTCGCCGGCGACCGCGAACAGATTCCGGCTGTCTCCCTTCAGCGGCGACTTGGGCACCAGCGGAACCCAATCGGCACCGGAGAAATCGGACGGGTACCCCTCGATCGCCAGCCCGTCGACCGACGCGTAGGGCGGGAAGTTGCCCGTGAAGAAAGCCGTGTCCACATCAATGCCGCGGACGACCCCGGGCGCACCGAGCCGCACGATCGCCACGTCCGAGCCGGGTTGGCGACGCCGTCGGGTCTCCCACCCGTCGTACACCTGGCCTTTGTGGTCGAAGGTCCTGGGCGCGTGGACCGGCGGCGTGGGCAGGACGAGGTGGTCGGCCGCCGCGAAGAATTCGTCATTGGCGTAGACCACGCCGCCGCCGAAAGCGCGCGAGGCCAGATCCGGCAGCGCCACGAATTCGTCCATCAGGCGTCCTCTCGGCTCAGGAACATGCCGGCCGGGGCCGACCCGGTGACCGCGTGCCCGCGCAGCCAGGTCGTGCGGACCACGCCCAGCAGTTTCTTTCCGGCGTAGGGCGTCACAGGGTTCTTGTGATGCAGCCGGTGCGGCTCGACCACAAACGATTCCTCGGCGTCGAAGGCCACCAGATCGGCGTCGGCGCCCACCGCGATCTGTCCTTTCGCCCGCAGCCCGATCAGTTCGGCCGGCCGCCGCGCCATCCATTCCACGACGTCGCTCAGCGTGTAACCGCGGGCCCGGGCCGCCGTCCAGATCACCGGCAGTCCGAGCTGCACCGACGCAATACCGCCCCAGGCCGCCGCGAAGTCGCCGGTGTCGCGGCGCTTGAGCTCCGGCGTGCACGGCGAATGATCGCTGACCACACACGTGATCAGCCCGTCGGCCAGGGCCTGCCACAGCCGGTCGGCGTTCGCCGCGTCCCGGATCGGCGGACAGCACTTGAACTCGGTCGCCCCGTCGGCGATCGCGGCCGCGTCGAGCGTCAGGTAATGCGGGCACGTCTCGGCCGTCACCCGTACACCCTCGGCCCGCGCCGCCTCGATCAGCGGCAGCGCGCCCGCCGCCGAAAGATGCAGAATGTGCACCCGCCCGCCGGTCCGCCGCGCCGCCCCGATCGCCGTCGCCACCGCCGCGTGCTCGGCCTCCGCCGGCCGCGAGGCCAGGAAGTCCTCATAGGACGCCGACGCTTCGAACGCGTTCAAATGCGCCGGATCCTCGGCGTGCACCACGAACAGCGCATCGATCCCGGCCAGCGCCGCGGTCAGCTCCGCCCCCGACACCGGCGGGAACTCCGGCACCCCGGAGTCGGCCAGGAACGCCTTGAACCCGAACACCCCGGCCGCGTGCAGCCCCGGCAGATCCGCGTCGTTGCCCGGGATCTTCCCACCCCAGAACCCCACGTCGACGTGCGTCTGCCCCCGAGCCGCAGCCTGCTTGATCTCCAGCGCGTCGACACTGACCGTAGGCGGCAGACTGTTCAACGGCATGTCCACGATCGCCGTCACCCCACCGGCCGCCGCCGCCCGCGTCGCCGTGGCGAACCCCTCCCACTCCGTACGCCCAGGCTCGTTCACATGCACATGCGTGTCGACCAGCCCCGGCAACAGCGCCGTCTCCCCCAGGTCAGTGTCGATCCGCGCGTCATAGGCCCGGTCATACTCGTCCACCCCGACGATCCGCCCACCCTCCACGGCCACCGCTGCCGGCCGCTCCCCACCCCCAGTGACCACCCGCCGAGACCGCAGCACCAGATCGACCATGGCCAGAGCCTAACCGCCATCCCCACGACCGCCAGTAAGGAAACAACCACGTAACGGCGTCGCCTCAGGGAATGTAGTCCTCCAGGCAGGCGGGGGTCAGGCCGGCCTTGTGGATGGCGTTGAGGACGGCCAGGTAGTCGTCGACGAAGCGGGGGCGGAAGTGCATGAGGATGATGTCGCCGGGGTGGACGGTCTTGTCCTCCTGGTAGAAGACGACGCCGTGGTCGGTGGTCTCCTTCCAGTAGAAGGCGGCCTTCATGCCGCAGTCCTTCACGACGCGCAACGTGGTGGCGTCGTGCGTGCCGCCGGGGGGCCGGAAGAAGATCGGGCGCCGCCCGTAGTACTGCGCGAGCTGGTCGGCGCCGCCGCAGATCTCGCGCCGTTGGAAGGCGTACGACTTGCCCTTGAGGTTGGGATGGCTGATCGTGTGGTCCTCGATGGTGGCGCCGGCGGCCTGCAAGGGCTTGAAGTAGTCCGGGTTGTCCTTGATCGCGTTGACCTCGAGGAAGAGCGTGATCGGCACGTTCGAGGCCTGGAAAAGCTTGAGGGCCAGCGGGTTCTTCTCCCAGCCGTCGTCGATGGTGATGAAGGCGACCTTCTGGGTGGTCGGGATGCGGCTGAACCAGGCGGCGGCGTCACCGGGCGGGAGCGTGACCTTCTCCGCCGGGGGCGCGGGCGGGAACTGCGGGATGCGGCCGCGGAGGTTCGCCGGGAGGGCGGCCAGCGCCACCGTACGCACGTCGGGCTCGGCGGACGGGCTGGGCGCCCCGCTCGCGCCGCTGACAGCGCCGGGCGTCCCGCTCGCGCCGCTGACCGAGGGCGCAGCGCTCGGGGCGCCGGCCGACGGCGAACCGCCCGGGCTGCCACAGCCGGCGGCGATCGCCAATATCGTGCCCACGGCGACCGCCCTGACTGCCCTGCTCACCCGCATGCGTGCACCCTCGTCGATGTTGACGCTCCGTCATTCCCGAACCATGATCGGCCCTCCGCGCAACCCCGGACCGCAAGAGCCAGGAATCAGCCCTTGACCATTGCTGGTTCTTGCAGCTCATTGGCACTTACCGGGTTGTCGCACGCCTAGTCCTGCCCTTATCGTCGGCAGCATGAGCTCCCGGCAGGCACGGCATCCCGAGCACCACCACGTGCATGATCACGATCACGGTGCGTCGCGGCGAGGGGCGTGGGGGCGGATGCGGCACGCGATCACGCCGCACTCGCACGACAGCGCGACCCGGGTCGACACCGCGATGGAGTCCTCGGCCGAAGGGTTGCGCGCGCTCTGGATCTCGCTGCTCGTCCTCGGGGTCACGGCCGCGCTGCAGGCCGTCGTGGCCGGGTTCTCCGGTTCGGTGGCCCTGCTCGGCGACACGCTGCACAATGTGGCGGACGCGCTCACCGCCGTACCGCTGGGTATTGCTTTTCTCCTGGGGCGGCGGGCCGCCACCCGCGCCTACACCTACGGCTTCGGCCGGGCCGAGGATCTCGCCGGCGTGGTGATCGTGCTGGTCATCGCGGCCTCGGCCGTGGCCGCGGGCTGGACGGCGGTCGACCGGCTGCTCGACCCGCGGCCGATGACGCACGCCGGGTGGGTGCTGGCGGCCGGCGTGATCGGCTTCGCCGGCAACGAGCTGGTGGCCCGCTACCGGATCACCGTCGGACGCCGCATCGGGTCGGCCGCGCTGGTGGCCGACGGTCTGCACGCGCGCACCGACGGCTTCGCCTCGCTGGCCGTGGTCGCCGCCGCGCTCGGCTCGTGGCTGGGCCTGTCGTGGGCCGACCCGGTGGTGGGCCTGGCCATCGCCGTGGCCATCACGCTGGTGCTGCTGGACGCGGCCCGGCAGATCTACCACCGCCTGATGGACCGCGTCGACCCGGCCCTGGTCGACCGGGCCGAGCAGACCCTGCGCGACGTCCCCGGCGTCCACGACGTGCCGGCCCTGCGGCTGCGCTGGATCGGCCACAACCTGCACGCCGAAGCCACCGTGGTCGTGCCGGCCGACCTGTCGCTGATCGCCGCCCACGCGATCGCGGCCGACGTCGAGCACCAGCTGATCCACCGGATCGCCCACCTGACGACGGCCACGGTCCACGTCGATCCGGCTACTCCGCTGGTTCCCGCCGGGCCGGGCCGGCCAGCGCGTACGTGACCAGTCCGGCGACCGCGAACGCGGCGGCGACCACGGCCGCCGGCCGGTTGCCGTGCGGCTGGCTCGGCCAGGTCGCGAGGGCACCCCACAAGCCCGGCTGGGGGAACAGGGCCGCGATCACGGCCCAGCCCAGCGGCACGAACCAGGACCGGGCCGCGCCCACCACGGTCGCGGCGAGGGCGGTCAGGCCGAACAGGCCGGCCACGTCGCGGAGCAGCAGGGTGGCCGGGCCGAACTGGGCGCCGGTCATCAGCGTGGCCAGCGGGATGAGCATCACGACGGCCACCGCGGCCAGCAGATGCGCGGCCCGCCACCACGGCCAGCGGCGCGACGCGGTGCGGTCCAGGTTCTCGTCCGGGGCGGCCAGCGTCGTCGAGACCGCCGACACCAGCAGCCCCACGGTCAGCACGACCATCGAGGTCGCGACCCTGCTCTCCGTCGACAGGGTCAGCCACAGCGTCCACAGGACCACCGCGGCGCCGGCGGCGACGGCCAGCGCCAGCGGCACCCGCCGGGAGCGCAGATACAACTGAATGTAGATCACAGCAGGCCCACCGGGCTCTTGCAGTCCACCAGGGCCTGCCGGACAGCGGCGACCCGCGTCAGAGCCTCCGAGGACGGCAGCGCCTGCAGGCGCTCCCACAGCTTGACCGCCTCGGTGGTGATCTCGGGGCTCTCCTCGATGACCCCGGGGACCACGCCGACGTCGGAGACGGGCCGGCGGCCCATCAGGTAGTACGCGGCGGCCCGCTCGACCGCGCCGTCACGCTCGCAGTCCTCCTGGTAGACGACGCCGAGCCCGCTGACCACCCCGTGCACGACCGAATCCGGGTTGGCCAAGCCTCCGTGATCGTCGATCCCCACGCTCACGGTGACCACACTGTTGTCCCGCGGTATCTCGTCCCACCGCCCGAACTCGTAGTTCTCCTCGTGGACGGCGGTCGGGCCGCCGGGCACCTTGGCCAGCGCGGCCAGGCCCTGCCGGGCGAGCGGGGTCAGCGCGGGCAGCACGTTCTGATCGATCCGGGTGACGCAGACCTTGGGCGCGTCGTCGGTGCAGACGAGCTCGCGGGCTCGCTGGTCGGACGGCCCGAGCAGGGTCGCCTCGTCCCGCGGCACGATCGTGAAGGCCAGCCCGGCGGCGACCACGACCGGCAGCACCGCGGCCGCGCGCAGGCCGGGACGACCGGCCACGAGCAGCAGGAGCCCGGTCACGGCGAGCCCGGTCATCGTGATCGCCAGAGCGGCGCTGACCCGGGAGTCGATGGTCTGGTAGCGGAAGAACCCGCCGCTGCCGAAGACCGGCGACAGCGCGGCGCCGGCCCACCTCGGCTTCATGATGGCGCCGTAGAAGATCACCAGGACACCGGCGACGCCGAGCGCCGGGGCGGTCACCAGGGCGGGCCACAGCCGGCCGAGACCGAGACCGAGCCAGGCCGCGGCGACCAGCGACAGCGTGCCGACCACGGTGATGACGGTGAACCCGGCCAGCGGGAAGTAGTGCGCGGTGCCGGCGATCCACACACCGGCGGCGACGTTGACGAGCAGATGGGCCAGGACGATCGTGGCCGCCATCGCGATCAGCACCGGCCGCATCCGGCCGGCCCGGGAGCGCGGCGTGGTCACGAACAGCTCGCCGACCTTGGCCCGGTGTTCGCGGCGGCCCTGCCACGCGCCGGCGGCCAGGGCGAGCGGCCACAGCAGCAGTGTGTACTCGCGCAGGGTCAGGGCCATGGGTATCCACCCGCCGGCCCATCGTCCGGTGTCCGCATAGAGTGCGACCGTGCCGACGGCGAACGCCAGCAAGGCGGCGCCGACCGCGGCGGAACGGCGCAGTTCGATACCGACGATGCTCACCGGGCCGCCTCCGCGCGGGAGCGGCGCAGGATCGCCGAGTAGCCGCGCTCGGCGGCGCTGTCGCCGGCGTGGCTGGCGTCGCCCTGGGCGGTCAGCTGCGTGGGTGTGCCCTGCCAGACCAGCCGGCCCTCGTTGACCAGCACGACCTCGGTGCAGGCGGCCGCCACGTCCTCGACCAGGTGGGTCGAGACGAGCACGCAGGCATCGGTGCCGATGTCGCGCAGCAGCTCGCGGAAGTCCAGGCGCTGTTCCGGGTCGAGACCGACGGTCGGCTCGTCCAGCAGAAGCACCTGCGGGTCGTTGACGATGGCCTGGGCGATGCCGGCCCGGCGCAGCATGCCGCCGGACAGGGTCTTGAGCCGCGCGTCGGCCTTCGCGGCCAGCCCCACGCGGTCGATGGCGCGCTGGGTGGCGGCCGGGATGGCCGCCTTCGGCATCTCCTTCAACCAGGCCATGTACGACACGAACTCGCGCACCGTGAACCGCGGGTAGAACCCGAAATGCTGCGGCAGGTAGCCGAGCGCGCGGCGCACCGAGCGCAGATCGGCCCGGCCGTCGACCGGCTGGCCGAGCAGGGTCAGCTGCCCGCCGGCCGGCTTGAGGACCGTGGCCAGGGCGCGCATCAGCGTCGTCTTGCCGGCGCCGTTCGGGCCGAGCAGCCCGTGCACGCCGGTGCCCAGGGCCAGGTCGAGCCCGTCCACGGCCAGGTGACGCCCGGCCTTGACCTGCAACGCCTCGGCCTGGACGGCCCAGGGGTGGATGGTGGTGGCCGTCTCGGCCTCGCTCACCGCTCTCATGAGGGGGTTCTCCTTCGGGTCAGTACGAGGTCAGGCGGCGGAAACTGTCCGCCCGCAGGAAGATCAAGGCGGCCAGCACGGCCGTGACGGCGGCCCAGACGCCGGCGCTGGCCGGTTCGAGCACGACGGGCAGCTCGGCCACGGCCAGGCTCGGCGCCACCACGGCGGCGGTCCACACCCCCATCAGGCCGAGCGCGGCCCGGCGGACGCCGATCAGGCTGCCCAGCAGCAGGGTGGCCGCAGTGAAGGCCAGGCTCGGCAGCAGCATGAGCGCTGTCGGTGTGCCCGCACCCGCCATCCCGGTCACCGCGAGCGCTGGTATGACCAGGGCCAGGACGGCGGCGGTGCGGCGCAGCACCATGGTCAGCCCGGCCGCCGGGGTGCCGGCGATCAGCTCCCAGGCCGGGTCGGCCCGTCGGCTCCACGCGGCCGCGACGCCCGGCAGCGGCGCCAGCGGGGCCACCAGCAGCACGAACGACGGCAGGCTGGGCATCCAGTGACCGAGCAGCGCGGCCGCCGCGAGCACGCTGATCGTCATGGAGACCCAGGGCAGCAGCGCGGCGACGGCCCAACGGTGCCGCACCGCCGGCCGGAACCAGCGCCGGCGGGCCGGGGCCGGGCCGGCCGCGATCTCGCGGTCGAGCTCCTGCGCGACCCGGTCGATCAGGGCCCGGCTGCCGTCGGTGGTGCCGCCGGCCAGGCGGGCCCGGCAGTCCGCGCACTCCTCCAGGTGCACCTCGAGCGACCACACGGTCGCCTCGTCGAGCCCGGGGTCGGCCGCGGCGTACCGGTCGATGGCGGCCAGGGTGGGATGAGTGGTCATGACAGGGCCTCCCGCAGGGCGATCCGGGCACGGCGGATACGGGATTTCACCGTGTTCTCGGGCACGCCGAGCAGCACGGACGTCTCCCGGATGGAGAACCCGTCCAGGACGGTCGCGCGCAGCACCTCGCGGGCCTCGGGCGGCAGCACCGACAGCGCCTGCTCCAGCTCCTGTCCCACGCGGGCCGCCATCACCTCGTCCTCGGCGGCGGGCACGAACGTCTCGTGCGGGTGCACCGCCGGCAGCTCGGCCTGCCGGGCCCGGCGCCGGAACGCGTCGACGAGCCGGTGGGCCGCGATGGTCCAGAGCCATCCGACGGCGCTGCCCTTGACCTCGTCGCCGGCGAAGCTGGCGGCCGCGCGCCACACCGCCAGGTAGGTCTCCTGCAGCACGTCCGCGACCATGTCGGGGTCGGCGCAGCGCCGCCGCAACCGGGTCTCCAGCCAGGGGGCGGTACGCCGGTAAAGCTCGTCGAACGCCCGTCTGTCGCCACGGGCCACGCGGCGCACGAGCTCCCGCTCGTCGGCCGCGTCCAGGCTTCGTTTCACATCCGGTAAGACGACGCCGTCCTCGCGATCGGGTTCAGCCTCGATGTGATCGCCGCCACAACCGGGCCCGGATCAGATTACGCGTCCCAGTCGAGCTGGTGGTCCGGTACGCCGGCCGAGCGCCCGTACGCCTTGGCCGCCTCGTCCTCGCCGCGGAAGACCCGGCCGGCGAAGACGACGATGTGGTCGTCGCCGTCACTGAAGTCGGCGTACCAGCCGCCTTCCGGACTGAGCGCGTCGGACAAGGCTTGGGCGACCAGATCCGCATCGTCGGCTTCGAAGTCGATGACGGTCCAGGCGGCGGGCTGGCCGGGGGCCTGGGTACCTTGCAGGTCTTGACGGAAGACGCGCACGATGCGCGCGCCGGGCGGCGCGAACTCGGCGCCGGGACGCAGGCTGTCGCCGATGAGGCGTCCGGTGACGGTCATCGTATTTCCCCATTCCTATATGCTTGGTAGGTTAATCGAATGAGCGTTCTCGATGCCATCGGTGACACGCCGCTGATCCGGCTCACCCGGGTCACCGACGGGATCGCGGCGCCGGTCCACCTCAAGGCCGAGTTTCTCAATCCCGGCGGCAGCGTCAAGGACCGGGCCGCGCTGGCCATGGTCCTCGCGGCCGAGGAGGCCGGCGATTTGCGCCCGGGCGGGGTGATCGTCGAGGGCACGTCGGGCAACACCGGCATCGGGCTCGCCATGATCGCGGCCCAGCGGGGCTACCGGGTGGTGGTCGTCGTGCCGGACAAGAGCAGTTCCGAGAAGCTGGCCACCCTCCGGGCGTACGGAGCCGAGGTGATCGTGACGACCGGCGGCGTGACCCGCGACGACCCACGGCACGTCTCGCAGGTCGCGGCGCGGGTGGCGGCTGAGACCCCGGGTGGCTGGCTCGCCGGGCAGTACGACAACCCGGCCAACCCGGGCGCGCACCGGGAGACGACCGGGCCGGAGATCTGGCGCCAGACCGGCCACCGGGTCACACACTTCGTGGCCGGCGTCGGCACCGGCGGCACGATCAGCGGCGCCGGCGCCTTCCTGCGGACGGCGGGCCGGGTCACGATCGTCGGCGCCGACCCGGAGAATTCGGTGTACGCGGGCGGCGACGGCAGCCCGTACTACGTCGAGAGCATCGGCCATTACGTGCACCCGGCCACCGTCGAGGACGTGTGGCCGCAGTCCTACGACCCGAAGGCGGTCGACCGACTGGAACGGGTCAGCGACCGCGAGTCCATCGAGATGACCCGGCGGCTCGCCCGCGAGGAGGGCCTCCTGGTCGGCGCCTCGACCGGGACGGCCGTGGTGGCGGCGCTGCGGGTGGCCCGCGAGCTCGGCCCGGACGGCCTGGTCGTGGTGCTCGCGCCCGACTCGGGCCGGGCCTACCTCTCGAAATACTTCGACGACGGCTGGTTGCGCCGGGCGGGTTTCCCGGCCCCGGCGGTACGAGGAAAGCTCGTGGCCGACGCGCCGGTGCGCCCGCTCGGAGCCGACGTGAAGCTGGTGACCCCACGCGGCCCGGACAACCCCGCGCCCGGCGACGTGACGGCCTCGATCATCGACGGCGCCGAAGGACCACCCCCGCCGACGGTCGGCGTGGCCGAGCCGGCGGCCGAGGCCCTGGCCCGCACCCCCGAGACCGCCACCTGGCTGGCCGTCCTGACCGACGGCCGAATCACCGGCGTCGTCCGGCGGGCCGCCCTCATCCCGTAGTCGGCCACGCCCGCAGCCGGCCATCGCCTCTCGGCCCGCCGCGGCCGAGGCCCTGTCGGCCCCGCCTCCGGCTCGGCCACCGCCCCTCAGTCTTGACACCGCCCCTCAACTCGCGACGGCCCTCAGACGGCTGCGGCCGTCGGCCAGGCTGCGGGGGAGGCCGTCGAGCGAGGCGCTCTAAGCGGCAGTCCACAACTCGTCGAGGAGCGCGTTGACCGTTTCCGGCTGCTCGCGGTGCGGCTCGTGGGCGGCGCCGGGGACGCGGACCAGGCGGGCGCCAATCTTGGCGGCGGTCGTGGTGGCCACGGCGGCCATGACGCCGGCCATGCCGGGGCGGAAGCCGGGCGGGGTGCGCTCCCAGCCGCCGAGGATCACCAGTTTCGGGAAGGCGGCCTGCGCCAGCGGGCCGACGGCCAGCTCGGCCAGCCAGCAAGGACGCTCGCCCAGTGCCGTCCGCGCCGCGCGGAGCAGACGCTCGGCCGGCTCGGGCGCGGGGGCGTCACGATACGCGGTTGCAACGTACTCCTCGGGGGTTCCTCGGCGGGCTCCGGCCATGAACCGGCGGCCGTCCTCGATGGCGGCGGCCACGACGGGCTCGCCGGCGGCCAGCTGATGCGCGCACGGCTCGATCAGCGTGAGCGACCGGACCCGCTCCGGCTGGGTGGCCGCCGCGAGCATCGCGACCGTCCCCCCGTACGAGTGGCCGACCAGATGAGCCCCGGCACCCAGCAGCGCACCGACATCGGCCGCGTCGACCGCGTAGTCGCTCGTGAACTCACCCACCAGCTCCGGGCTGTCGCCGAAGCCGCGCCGGTCGGGCAGCAGCAGACGACGCCCCCGGGCCAGCGGGCGCTGATGTTCGAACGAATACGCCGCCCACGTGAACGTGCCGTGGATCAGAATCGCGGGTGCACGGTCCGCCGGTCCGTCCCATGTGGAGACATTGATCGGCGTGCGCATGTCAGCAAACGTAGCGGATCACTCCCGGCGAACTGCGGGAAGCCTGCCCTTACCGTCCGAACCAGCGACGCTTGCGCGCCTCGCCGTACGTCATGGTCAGCGGCCCCGGCTCGACGTTCAGCGCGCGGAGGATGTCGTGATGCAACTGCCCGGCCCGGAACGTCGGCTCGCGCATCAGCCGCTCGAGCGCCTCCCGGTCGACCGGCGCGATCCCCAGGTCGGCGACCGCCCCGGCATCGCCCCCGAGCGGCCCGGCCGGCGGCCGCTCGCCGTCGCGGTACTCGCGGCCGAGCAGGTCGACCCAGTACTCGTCGTCGTTGTCGTCCCACATCGGCTCGACGAATTCCTGCCTGGAGAGGTACGCGTGCACGACGCCACCGTCGCGGTACACCCGGAGGGCGAGAACGGTCGAGTCGAACACGTCGAACGAGGCGGCAGCACCCGTCCGGCTCACGAGCGCCGCGATCGGCTCCGTCTCGGCGTACGGGCCGTCGGCCCGCGGGATGATCGCCCAGCGGGACTCGCCCACCGGCAAAACCGCGGCCCGCCGGGCCGAAGCGGCGACGGCGGCCTCGACGTCGGCCCGGGCGCCCGCGGCCAGGATGGTCTGGTAACTGCTTCCCACGCTCAATCCCCCGCGCGCCGGGCTATCGATCATCAGGGCGCACTCTAGCGGCATGGCAACAGCCCTGGCCCAGCCCGGCAATCGCGCGAAAGGCGCGCTGCGGCCCTGAGTGGCAGGCAGGTCGCGCCGAGGAGGCGGGATCGCGACAATGCGGTTGGCCCGCCCCTCGATGCGTACCTCCGCGTCTTTCAGATCTTCGCCTGGAGGGTGTAGATCTGGGTGCCGGCGATCTCCTCGCCGTTGTCGGGGGCGGCCCACATGGTCAGCGTGCGGCCGGTCGCGGCGAGTTTGACGGGGTTGCGGGTGAGGACGTGGGCGGCGGCGGACCACTGCTGGAACGGGAACTCGTTGATGATGGCGCGGCGGTGCAGGTCGATCAGCGTGATGCCGCCCAGCTCATAACTGCCTGTCGCGCCCGGGGCCTGCGGGAGCGCGGTGATCCCGGCGCAGGCGATCTTGCCGGCGGGCACGTACTGGCAGTCCTGGAAGTCGATCAGGTTGGTCGGGTTGAGCCAGGTCGTGAGCCGGCGGCCTTCGCGGGTCCACTCGTAGAACGTGCGCGAGCCCCAGTTGTTGCCGACGTACCGCCCGGTGGTCGGGTCGTAGACGATCCCGCCGATGTGGTCGCGGACGGTGAACAGGCGCGTGGCCCGCAGCGTCCGCGTGCTGACCTTGTAGATGTCGGCCGAGCTGTTCGGGCGGTACTGCGCGACCGGCACGAGGATGTCGTCGCCGACCAGGTCGATGCCGCCGGGGTGGTAGACGATGTCGTGACCGAGGATCACATCCTTGATCAGGTGGCCGGCGCGGTCGATCACGAAGAGGTGACCGACGCCCTTGCCGGGTGTGCGGTCGTAGCCGTCGACCGGCTCCGGGTACTTCACCGTGGGCTCGATGATCTCGACCGAGCTCAGGTAGAAGCGGTCCTTCGTGACGACCAGGCCCTCGGGGTGGTACGTCGGGAAGTTCAGCTTCAGCGCGGACAGCTGGTTCCACGCCGTGGAGCGCGTCACGGCGGCGAGGTCCTTGGCCAGCGCGCTGTCGGCGTGGCCGGGCGTGGCCTGGGCCGAGGCGCCGGCCGAGACCAGCGCGAGCGTCGCGCCGAGGATCAGGGCGAGTTTCTTCATGGCGTCACTATCGGCCACCTCCTTGAACGATGCCCGTCGATCACGTTAGAGGAAGGAGATCAACTCCGGTCGGGTAAAACCGGCGTCGCTCAGGGCCCCGCAGTCGAGGCCCCGCAACAGGTACGCGGCGAGGGCGCGCGCGGTCGCCGGCTCGTCGGCGATGCCGCTCTCCTGCCGGTCGACGTAGCGGTGCAGGCGGGTGACCGCGGCGTCGCGGCCGTCCCGGAAGAACTCGTACGTCGCGGCGTAGCGCGTCGGCAGCTGGGCCGGATGAAGATCCCAGCCCTGATAGAAGCCCCGCTCCAGCGAGCGGCGCACGAGCCGGTGGTGCAGCTCCCACGCATGATGGACGTCCTCGCGGGCGCCCACCGGCAGGATGTTGGTGGAGCCGTCGGAGAGCCGGACCCCGGTCTGCGCGGCCGCCGCCTGCATGACAGCCTTGGCGTAGTCGGCCGCGGGATGATCCATCGCCTGGTAGGCGGCGGCCACTCCGGCGGCGGCGCTGTAGTCGTACGTGCCGTAGTGCAGCCCGGTGCAGCGGCCCTCGGCGGCGGTGATCAGCTGAGCCACCGTGGCCACGCCGTCGGCCGAGAGGATCGCGCTGGGCAGCTCGACCTGGATCTCGAAGTTGATCGGCGCACCCAGCTTGTCGAGCAGCGCGACCATCGCCTCGACCTGGGCCGGGCCGCTGACCTTGGGCAGCGTCACGACGAAATCGGTGTCCTGGTAGGACTCCAGGAACAGATCCAGCGTCCGCAGCGCCCGGTGGCGGGTCGGCGCCTCCAGCGACTTGATCCGCAGGCCGAAGAACGGCGGGCGCGGCCCGTCCCGCAGCACGGTGACGGCCCGGCGGACCTCGGCGTCCTCCTGCTCGTCGTCGCGCACGCCGTAGCCGTCCTCGAAGTCGACGCGCAGATCCTCGATCGGCTCGACCCGCAGTTTCTGCGCGATCTTCTCCTCCCACCAGGGGAAGTCGAACTCCTTCATGGTCTCGAGCGCGATGTCACCCCAGTCGCGGAAGCCGGCCAGCCTGTCCGCGGGCACGTAGACGGTGTGCACCGGCTGACGGCCGGCGCGCTCGCCGGGGTAGCGCTGCCGCAGGAACGCGTCGTGGGGCGCGAGACGGGCGTCGAGGTCGGCGTAGTCGTCGTCCGTGAGCATCAGTCGATCGAGTCGTAGGCGGCGGTGGTCAGGAAGTCGGCGAAGTCGTCGGCCAGGGCCACCCGCTCGAACAGCTTGCGAGCGTCGTCGAAGCGGCCGGCGCTCCACGCCTCGTCGCCGATCTTCTCGCGGATCGCGGCCAGCTCCTCGTCCTCGATGCGGCCGACCAGATCGGCGGTGATCTCGGTGCCGTCGGGCAGCCGGACGCCGTTGTGGATCCACTGCCACACCTGCGAGCGGGAGATCTCGGCGGTGGCCGCGTCCTCCATCAGGTTGTTGATGGCGACGGCGCCGTTGCCGCGCAGCCAGGCCTCCAGGTACTGCAGGGCGACCTCGACGTTGGAGCGCAGGCCCTTCTCGGTGACCTCGCCGGGGGTGCTCGCCACGTCCAGCAGCTGCTCGGCGGTGACCTCGACGTCGGGGCGCTGTTTGGCCAGCTGGTTGGGCCGGTCGCCGAGCACGCGGTCGAAGATCTCCTGGCAGACCGGGACCAGGTCGGGGTGGGCGACCCAGGAGCCGTCGAAGCCGTCGCCGGCCTCACGCTCCTTGTCCTCCCGGACCTTGGCCAGCGCCACCTCGTTGACCTCGGGATCGCGGCGGCTCGGGATGAAGGCCGCCATGCCGCCCATCGCGAACGCCCCGCGCCGGTGGCAGGTGCTCACCAGCAGCTCGGTGTAGGCCCGCATGAAGGGCGCGGTCATCGTCACCGAGGCACGGTCGGGCAGGATCATCGACGGGTTGTCGCGGAAGTACTTGATGATGCTGAACAGGTAGTCCCACCGGCCGGCGTTGAGACCCGAGATGTGCGGGCGCAGCGCGTGCAGGATCTCCTCCATCTCGAACGCGGCCGGGATCGTCTCGATCAGCACGGTGGCCCGGATGGTGCCGACCGGGATGCCGAGGGTCTCCTGCGCGTAGGTGAAGACGTCGTTCCAGAGCGCGGCTTCGCGGTGGGACTCCATCTTCGGCAGGTAGAGATAAGGCCCGCTGCCGCGCTCGAGCAGCTCCTTGGCGTTGTGGAAGAAGTAGAGGCCGAAGTCGACCAGGGCGCCGACCGCGGGCTCGCCGTCGACCGGCAGGTGACGCTCGTCGAGATGCCAGCCGCGGGGGCGCATGACGATCGTCGGGTACGGGCCGCCGTTCAGCTCGTACGTCTTGGTGTCGGTCTGAAGGCTGATGGTTCGGCGGATGGCGTCGTACAGGTTCTGCTGGCCGTCGACCACGTTCTGCCAGTGGGGGGTGTTGGCGTCCTCCAGGTCGGCCAGCCAGACCCTGGCCCCGGAATTGAGCGCGTTGATGGTCATCTTGCGCTCGGTGGGGCCGGTGATCTCGACGCGACGGTCCTGGAGATCTTGCGGCGCGGGCGGGGCGCTCCACTCGGCGGCCCGGATGTCAGCGGTCTCGGGGAGGAAACCGAGGCTCTTCCCGGCCGCGATCTCGGCCCGGCGCTGCTTGCGGGCCTCGAGAAGCTCGTTGCGACGGGGGCGGAAACGCCTGTTCAGATCGGCGACGAACGCCACTGCTTCGTCGGACAGGATCTCGGTCATCGTCGACGCGCTCCTCTCGGTGCTGGCTTCCTCCGTACGGTAGTGGAGAAAAAGGGGCTGTGCTCGCGTTGTCCACAGCCCCTTTTGTTCGCCGGTTATGTCAGAAATTGCCGTCCGTGTTGCACTTGGCCTTCTGCACGATGCAGTCCTTGACCCGGTGCCCCAGCGCGGCGTCGTCCCAGGCGAAGAACGCGTCGCCGTGCATCGAGCTGGCGTTGCCCGAGGCCAGCTTGAAGCCGGCGCTGCTGCCCGAGGTCGGGTAGCCGATCACGAACGACAGCGACGGGATCGCCACCGGGAACTTGCCGCTGCATTTGCCGGAGCCGTCGGCCGGGCCGACGTGCGACTTGTGGTCGGGGCTGTCCAGGTGCACGCCGTCCCAGCAGTCCGGGAAGGTCAGCTGGAAGGTGAGCTCGGCCGTCTTGGCGCAGACCGGCCAGTTGCCGTCGGCGCTGCGGCCGGTCTCGCCGCCGGCGCCGGCGCACCAGAACTGGCCCGGAGCGCCCTTGGGTGTGTCGACCTGGCGCTTGGCGTCGCCGACGATCATGCGGAAACCCTGCGGGAACGGGACGGTCTGGCTCGGGTCGGGCAGGCGGGAACCGTAGTAGACGGTGACGCCGTGCGGCTCGATCGCCTGGCCGTTCTCGTAGAGGGTGGGGATCCAGTACGCGGACTGGTCCTGCAGCGGCTTGCAGCTCGAACCGGTGTTCTTGAGCAGCGTCTCCGTGGTGGTGAAGGCATCGGTGGAGTCGTTGCCGAGGAACGAGTGCATGTGCGAGCCGCCGGGCAGGCCGGGCAGCACGATCGGGTCGTCGGCCTTGGAGTGGCTGACGGTGCAGGAGGCGTTGAACTCCGAGACCCGGACCGGGTTGTTGGTGATGGCCTTGGGAGTCATGGCGTTGAAGTCGGCCAGTTGCTTGGCCCACTTGGCCTGATCCATCGTGACCCAGCCGGCGCCGTCGGCGGGCGGGGTCGTGACCGGCGGGGTCGTCGGCGCCGACGTCGGCGCTGTCGAGGTTGGGGTGGAGGCCCCCAGCGTGAACCAGTTGATGTTCACGAAGTCGCCGGACTGGTCGCTCTTCAGGACGGCGACCAGCTTCTGCGGGCCGGCCGGCGGCTTGACGGTGACGCTCTTGGTGACCCACTTCTGCCAGCCGCCGGTCCTCTCGACCGGGATCGAGGCCAGCAGCGCACCCGTGTTCGAGCCGAGCCGCAGATCGATCGAGCCACCCGCGGCGTTGTCGGAGGCGATGCGCGCGGTGATCGTCGAGCCGACGGTGACGTTGTCGTAGCGCAGCCAGTCGCCGTTCTTGAGCCAGCCGACGTTCTGGCCGCCGTCCTGGTCGCCGGTGCTCTCGGTCTGCGCGCCCGACTGCGCCGAGAAAGCTTCGGCCTGCAGTCGGCCGGGAACCACGGTCTCGGCCGCGTTGGCGGTGGCGAGGTAGACGCCGCTGGCGCCGAGGGTGACGACGACGGCCGCACCGAGAACGGTGCGAGTCACGCGGCGCCGGGTCTTGGGATTGGGCGGTGCGACGTGCTGGGAGTCAGATCGCATTCTCGTTCCAGATGAAGTGGGGGGACCGTTTCACCAGGGAGTATGCAGATGCGACAGGCCTAATTCAAACCTTGGAGAAAGACTTGAAAATCGCCGTTCAAAGCGCCCCAGGTGGCCGCGATATCCATTCCGGATAACGCTTTTATCGCCCAACTTACTTAAGTCTTCCTTAAATGCTCGCCGTGTCCAGCAGGCGACGGTGGGCGACCCGAGCTTCCCGGGCGAGGGTTTCGGCGTCGGCGTTGACCAGGTGGCCCTGCTCGACGAGGGGCTTGCCGCCGACCAGGGAGAGCTCGACCGGGGCGGCCGGGCCGAAGACCAGCGCGGCCAGTTTGTCGTCGATGCCCTCGTGGCCGAGGCCGTCGAGACGCCACACAACCAGATCGGCCAGCTTGCCCACCTCGAGCGACCCGAGATCGTTCTGCCGGCCCAGGCAGCGGGCGCCGCCCATCGTCCCCAGGCGCAGCGCCTCGCGGGCGTTGAGCGCGCCCGGCCCGCCCCGGATCCGGGCCGTGTAGAGCGCCTGCCGCAGCTCCTCCCCCAGATGCGCCGCCTCCTGCGAGGCCGAGCCGTCGACACCCAACCCGACCGGCACGCGGTGGTCGAGCAGCTCGCGCACGCGGGCTGCCCCGGCGCCGAGGCGCGCGTTCGAGCTCGGGCAGTGCGCCACACCTGTACCGGTCGCTCCGAGCCTGGCGATCGCGGCGTCGTCGAGGTGCACCCCGTGGGCCAGCCACACGTCGTCGCCGAGCCAGCCGAGGCGTTCCGCATACTCCACCGGGGTGCAGCCGAAGCGCTCCCGGCAGAAGTCCTCCTCGTCGTCGGTCTCGGCCAGGTGCGTGTGCAGGCGGACGCCCTTGCTCCGGGCCAGTGAGGCTGCCTCGCTCATCAGGCGCTCGGTCACCGAGAACGGCGAGCAGGGCGCCACCGCGATCTGCAGCATCGCCTCCGGTGACGGGTCGTGCCAGCGGTCGATGGCCGCCTCGGTCGCCGCGAGCGCCTCGTCGGTCTTCTCCACGACGTTGTCCGGCGGCAGCCCACCGTCCTTGCGGCTCAGGTCCATCGAGCCCCGGGTCGGGTGGAAGCGCACGCCGAGCCGCCGGGCCGCCGCGATCTCGGCCTCGAGCACGTCGCCGCCGTCGCGCGGGAAGACGTAGTGGTGGTCCATCGAGGTCGTGCAGCCGGAAAGGGCCAGCCAGCCGAGCCCGGCCCCGGCCGCCGCGCCCACGATCTCGGCGTCGAGCCGGCCCCAGATCGGGTAGAGCGTGGTCAGCCAGCCGAACAGCGTCTCGTCGAGGGCCAGCCCGCGGGTCGCCCACTGGTAGAGGTGGTGGTGCGTGTTGACCAGACCGGGCGTCACGAGGCAGCCGGTGCCGTCGAACCGCGGCAGCGACCCCGCGTAGCGGCCGGCGCCGACCGCGGCTATCCGGCCGTCGTCGCCGACCAGAACGTGGCCGTCGGCGTGGTAGGTGTCGGCGTCGTCGACCGTGGCGACCGCGACGTTCTCGATCAGGATCACCGATACCACTCCGTCAGCGCCTCGGGCACGTCGTCGCGGGTCACGGTGCCCTCGATCAACCCGTACGGCCGGTCGCCGGCGACGAAGACCTCGTTGTCGTTGGTCAGGTCGAACGGCGACAGGTCGACCAGGTAATGATGCTTGTTCGGCAGCGCCAGCCGGATCTCGGCGATCTCCTCGCGGGTACGCAGCACGTGGCTGCCCATCGCGAACAGCGTCTGCTGCAACGAGCCGCTGTACGTGTTGACGAAGCCCTTGACCAACGCGTCCAGCGCGCCCTCGAAGGACTTGGCCCAGTCGGCGTCGTCGCTCAGGTGGCGCCAACGGGCGTCGACCGCGGTCGCGAGGATCCGGTCGGTGGTCTCGGGCAGGGTCGTGTATTTGTCGCGGACGAACCCGTGGAACTCGGACGCGGTCGTGTTGAGCAGAGTCAACCCCGTCACCCCGGAGATCACCTCGGTCTGTTCGACCGTCACGGTCACTTCGGCCGTACGCACGTGGTCGCCGGCGCGGCGGAACGAGTGGGGGCCGAGCCGCTCCCAGCCGAACGACTCGATGCCGACCCGGGCCGCGCGCACCGTCGGCTGCGACGTGACGAAGTGCCGCGCGAGCAGCAGCGCGAACTCCTCCGGCTCGCCGACGCCGTGCTCCTTCGCGAACGCGTACACCGTGTTCTTCATGGTGTCGGTCGGCAGGACGCCGGAGTTATCCCCGGTCAGGTGGGTCGCGGCGAGATCACCGGAGAGGGCCACGCCGACCGTGAAGTCGATCAGCGAGTGCGTCTCGCCGTCACGGGACACCCGGACCAGCCGCGTCTCCGCCTTGCCGTAACGGTTCTCTCCGAGCACGATCGACACGCCCGTCAGCTCCCTCGATAAGTGGTGTAGCCGTAGCGGCTGAGCAGCAGCGGCACGTGGTACTGCCGCTCCGGGTCACGGACGTGGAAGGCGACCGTGACCTCGGGGAAGAAGCAGTCGTCGCCCAGGTAGGGCTCGACGTAGAAGAAGAGGCGATAGCCGCCGGCCTGCCATTGGTTCACCGGCACGCGGAAACGGAACCGGCCGTCGTCGTCGGTCCGCCCGTCGGCCAGTTGCTGCCAGCCCTCGGAGTCACGCCGCTCCAGCCGCACGTAGACATCGCGGGCCGGCTCGCCGCTCACCGTGTCGAGGATGTGCGTCGAGATGCGCGCGTGCAGCTCGGGCGCCGTGCCGTCGTCAGAGGGCATCGAGCACCCGTTCCAACCGCAGTCGGGCGATCTTGCGCAGCTCGTCGGAGACAATCGCCCGCTCGGTCTCCTCGTCGTGGCCCAGCCGCTCGCGGGCCGCGGCCAGGATCTCGGCCTGCGAGCGGCCACTGGCGAAGATCAGAAAGACATGACCGAACTTCTCCTCGTACGCCCGGTTGGCCTCGATCAACGCGGCGGCGTCACCACCCTCGGCGGCCGCCGACTGCTCGCGCCGGGAGAAGACGGCCTCCTTGGAGTCGCCGGGGGCGCGCTCGCCGATCCGCGGATGGGCGGCCAGGCTGGTGAGCACGCCCTCCCAGCTCAGGGCGCGCGAGGCCTCGTCGGCGGCGGCCAGAATGGCGGCCTTGTCCCGATAGGGGCGGTGGGCGAGCACCGTCGCACCCCAGGTCGGGGCCGCGCAGCAGGCTTTGAGATCCTCACCGAGGCTGACGGCGGGCATCGAGTTGAACACCTCGACCGCGTCCATCCGGCACCCCTTCCTCTAGTCGATCAGTCAAGCAGGCGAAGGCAGCTTTTGGCCCGGGAATCCGGTTTGAGGGACACCTTGCCATGAGGGTCCGACAGTTTCTCACCGGACGGGGTTGCTTCTCGCCGGGCGGGGCTGTTCCTCGCCCGGCGGGGCTGCTTCTCGCCGGGCGGGGCTGTTCCTCGTCCGGCGGGGCTGCGCGAGGATGGTCGGGTGCTGATCACCGACGGGGCCCTGCCCGACCTGCCGATCCGCCCGGTGCTGCCCCGGGTGCGGTCGGCGCTGGCCGGCGCCGGGGCGGCGGTGCTGGTCGCGCCGCCGGGCACGGGCAAGACGACCCTGGTGCCGCTCGCCCTGGCCGAGGGGACGGGTCGCGTCGTGGTGGCCGAGCCGCGCCGGCTGGCCGCCCGGGCCGCCGCCCGCCGCATGGCCTCCCTGCTGGGTGAGCGCGTCGGCGATCGGGTGGGTTACACGGTCCGCGGCGACAAGCAGACCTCGAGGCGCACCCAGGTCGAGGTCGTGACGACCGGGGTGCTGGTACGCCGTCTGCAACGCGACCCGGAGCTCGCGGGCACGGCCGCCGTCATCCTCGACGAGTGCCACGAGCGTCACCTCGACACCGACCTGGCCCTGGCCTTCCTGATCGAGGTACGGGCCGCCCTCCGCCCGGATCTGGCGGTGCTGGCCACCTCAGCCACCGCCGACGCCGAGCGGCTGTCCGAGGTCCTGGGCGACGCCCCGGTCGTCGCCGCCGAGTCGCCGCTGTTCCCGGTCGAGGTCCGCTGGACGCCACCGGCCGGCCCGATCACCCCGCCGCTGGGCCTGCGCGTCGACCCCAAGCTGCTCGACCACGTGGCCGCCACGACCCGCCGGGCGCTGGCCGAGTCACCCGGCGACGTGCTGGTCTTCCTGCCCGGCGCCCGTGAGATCGACCGGGTGGCCGGCCAGCTCGCCGGCGTCGAGGCCGACGTGATCCCACTGCACGGCCGTCAACCGGGCGCGGTGCAGGACGCGGCGCTGCGCCCCGCGCCCCGCCGCCGGGTCGTCCTCGCCACGGCCGTGGCCGAGAGCAGCCTGACCGTCCCCGGCGTCCGGGTGGTCGTCGACGCCGGGCTGAGCCGGGTGCCGCGCATGGACCACGCCCGCGGCCTCGGCACGCTGGCCACCGTGCCGGTTTCCCGGGCCGCCGCCACCCAGCGCGCCGGCCGCGCCGGCCGTGAGGCGCCCGGACGGGTCTACCGCTGCTGGTCGGAGGCGCAGCACGATCGGCTGCCGGCCCAGCCCGAGCCGGAGATCGCCGCCGCCGACCTGACCGGCTTCGCCCTCGACCTGGCGTTGTGGGGCCACCCCGACGGCAGCGGCCTGGCCCTGCCCGACCCGCCCCCGGCCGGCGCGCTCCAGTCGGCCACCGCCACCCTGCACGACCTCGGCGCCGTCGACGAGACGGGCCGCATCACCGCCCGCGGCCGCGCCCTGGCCGATGCCGGCCTGCACCCCCGCCTGGCCCGCGCCCTGCTCGACGGCGCCCCGCTGGTCGGCCCCCGCCGCGCCGCCGAGATCGTCGCCCTCCTCGACGACGACCGCACCACCACCGACGACCTGGTCGCCGCCTGGCGCCGCGCCCGCGGCGCCACCGACCCGACGTGGCGCAACGAGGTCCGGCGGCTGACGGCCGCCCTGACCCGCAACCCGGCCGACGAGACCATCCCCGACATCACGGACGCCGCCGCCCAGATCGACGGGCACGGCGCGCAGGTGGCGGGTGGCCGGCGGCTGCCGGATGATCTGGCGGCCGGGCTGGTGGTGGGGCTGGCCTACCCGGAGCGGGTGGCCCGGGTCCGGGAGGCCGGCGGACGCGCGTACCTGATGGCCGGCGGCACCGCCGCCGAGTTGACCCCGGGCACCGGCCTGGCCGGCGTCGCCTGGCTCGCGGTGGCGGCGGCGGACCGGGCGGCCGGCGCGCGTACGGCCCGGATCCGCTCGGCGGCGCCGCTCGACGAGGCCACGGCGGTCGAAGCGGCGGGCACGCTGGCCGCCGAGGCCGTCGAGATCGGCTGGGCCAACGGCGACGTCGTCGCCCGGAAGGTGCGGCGCCTGGGCGCGATCGTGCTGGTCGAGCGTCGGCTGACCGACCCCGATCCGGCGCTGATCCGGGCGGCCCTCATCGAGGGCCTGCACAGTGAAGGGCTGGGCCTGCTCACCTGGAGCCGCACCGCGACCGAGCTCCGGGAGCGCCTGGCCTTCGCCCACGCCGCGATCGGCGATCCGTGGCCCGACGTCTCCGACGAGGCGTTGCTGGCCCGCGCCGGCGACTGGCTCGATCTGGGCCCGGCCCGCCGCCGGGCCGACCTGGCCAAGGTCGACGTGGCCACGAGCCTGCGCCGCCTGCTCCCCTGGTCGGTGGCGGGCCGGCTGGACGATGTCGCCCCCGAGCGGCTGCCGGTGCCCAGCGGTTCCCGGGTCCGCGTCGACTACTCCGACGTGGAGTCGCCGGTGCTGGCCGTCAAGGTCCAGGAGGCCTTCGGCTGGAAGGACGCTCCGCGGCTGGCCGACGGCCGTGTCTCCGTACTGCTGCACCTGCTCTCACCCGCCGGCCGCCCGGTCGCCGTCACCCGCGACCTGGCTTCGTTCTGGCAGCAGGGTTATCCACAGGTGCGAGCCGAGCTGCGTGGCCGCTACCCCCGGCATCCGTGGCCCGAGGACCCGACCACCGCCGAGCCCACCCGCCGCACCAAGCCGCGCTCGTGAGTTTCCTCGTCGAAGTGGAGCATCGCTTCCATGCCGTGCAGGGCCTGCGCTCGCCGATCCGCGCCGATCGGGGCCTGCCACCGGTCCGGGGCGTGGACGTCGTGGTCACCGCCGGCATCGCCTTCGACGACGACCAGCTGACCGCCCGCGGCTGGTTCTTCGACACCGACGCGGCGTCCCTCACCCTCCAGCGGGTTTGCGCCCCGCTCGCGTCCCGCCCCTGGACCGAGCTGTACGCCTTTCGCCCCACCTTCGAGCTGGTCGCCCGCCACCTCCACGCCGAGCTGGCCGAAGAGCTCCCCCAACTGGCCTTCCTCAAGATCCGCGACGAAACCTTCGGCGTGACCACGACCTACCGACCGGAGTAGACCCGCCCGACAAATCCGGCGCCCGCAGCATGTGTGCGTGCGCACGCACACGCGTTAGGGACGAATCGGGCAGCGCGGGGAAATGTGCGTGCGCACGCACATGCGGGAGGCGACAAAGCGGGCACAGCCTGGAAGTGTGCGTGCGCACGCACACGCGGCAGGCGACAAACCGGGCAGCGCGGGGAAATGTGCGTGCGCACGCACATGCGGGAGGCGACAAAGCGGGCACCGCCCGGAAGTGGGCGTGGGCACGCACACCCCGGGCGACGGGCGTGGGGGGAGGGGTGTTGGGGGA
>NZ_JBFAOX010000012.1:0-243435 GCF_040675435.1 Actinoplanes sp. NPDC049598
CGATGGTACTGCACTCGGGAGGGTGTGGGAGAGTAGGACGCCGCCGGACTCAACGTGAAACAGTAGGCCCACCCCTCAGGGGTGGGCCTACTGTCGTTTCTGGGTTATTTGTGAGCCGCTCGCCTAGAAAAAGGCGGATGGCTCATCGCTTTTGGGCGGTCGAGCGGATTTCGCGCAGGAGCGGGGCCGCCTCTGATTCCGTACGGCTGGGGAACATGGCCATGGCCAGGGTGCCGTGGTCGGCCCAGCCGCAGACCGTGAGGTCGCCGTCGTCGGTCTTCGTGGAGCCGCAGCGCATGGTGCCACCGAGCGGGCCGGCGTCCACGTCGTGCAGGCCGGTGACGGCGCCCTCGGCGTCGGAGATCAGGCCGAAGGCGGTGTCCAGGTCGTCGGACGGGGTCCAGAACAGGCCGGTGCCGCCGAGGAAGAGCACGTTCTTGTTCGTGCTGTCGCGGTAGACAGCACCGACCGCCTTGTCGAGCTCGACCTCGGCCGAGAGCGCGGTCTGCAGGTACTCGGCCGTCTCCTTGCCCGAGGCGCTGTCGTCCAGGCGCAGTTCGCCGACCTGAGCCGGCGCGGTGAGCGTGGCGTCCTTCTGCGTGTAGATCTGCCAGCCCGTGCGGCCGAACGCCACCGCGCCGGCCAGGCCCACCGCCAGCACAACGCCCAGGGCTATGCGGCGGGCGGGGAGGCGGCGGCGGGGCCGGTCCTCATCTTCCATGACGGCGACAACCTGTTCGGGACGGTCGACGGTGCCGATGTCGATGGGGCGGGACTCGGCGGGGCCGGATTCGGACATTCGGCGAGCGTAGCAATCCCGGTCGCGCGGGGGTGGTGCGAATTCGGAGTTGACCCGCGACATCCGTAGACTTGTCGGGTGACCGATGCGACCGAGACCCGCACCCCCGACAGCCGGCCCACTGGTGGCCTCTCAGCCCAGTACCAGCCGGGTGAGGTAGAGCAGCGGCGGTACGAGAAGTGGGTATCGGAGGGCTACTTCACCGCGGACCCCAAGAGCGACAAGCCGCCGTTCTCCATCGTCATCCCGCCGCCCAACGTGACCGGCTCGCTGCACGTCGGCCACGCGCTCGACCACACCATCCAGGACACGCTGGCCCGTCTCAAGCGCATGCGCGGGTTCGAGGTTCTCTGGCTGCCCGGCATGGACCACGCCGGCATCGCCACTCAGAACGTGGTGGAGCGTCAGCTCGCCGCCCAGCAGCTGTCCCGGCACGATCTGGGCCGTGAGGCGTTCGTGGAGAAGGTCTGGGAGTGGAAGGCGCAGTCCGGTGGCGCGATCCTCGGCCAGATGCGCCGGCTCGGTGACTCCGTCGACTGGAGCCGTGAGCGGTTCACCATGGACGAGGGCCTGTCCCGGGCCGTGCAGACCATCTTCAAGCGGCTCTACGACGACGACCTGATCTACCGGGCGAACCGGATCATCAACTGGTGCCCGCGCTGCCTGACCGCGCTCAGTGACATCGAGGTCGAGCACACCGACGACGAGGGTGAGCTCGTCTCGATCCGGTACGGCGAAGGCGACAACGCGATCGTGGTCGCCACCACCCGGGCCGAGACGATGCTGGGTGACACCGCCGTGGCCGTCCACCCGGACGACGAGCGGTACAAGCACCTGGTCGGCACCGAGGTGGAGCTGCCGCTGACCGGGCGGCGCATCCCGATCGTGGCCGACGAGCACGTCGACCCGTCCTTCGGCACCGGCGCGGTCAAGGTGACCCCGGCCCACGACCCGAACGACTTCGAGATCGGGCAGCGGCACGACCTCCCCAGCATCACGATCATGGACGAGCGGGCGGTCGTCACCGTTCACGGTCCCTTCGAGGGCATGGACCGGTACGAGGCTCGCCCTGCGATCGTCGCCGCCCTGCGCGCCGAGGGCCGGATCGTCGCCGAGAAGCGCCCGTACGTGCACTCGGTCGGCCACTGCTCGCGCTGCAAGACCACCGTCGAGCCGCGGCTGTCGCTGCAGTGGTTCGTCAACACCGGCCCGCTGGCCCGGGCGGCCGGTGACGCGGTGCGGGACGGCCGGGTCACCATCGAGCCGGCCGAGCTGTCCAAGCGCTACTTCGCCTGGGTCGACAACATGCACGACTGGTGCATCTCGCGCCAGCTGTGGTGGGGTCACCGCATCCCGGTCTGGTACGGCCCGGCCGGCGAGGTCGTGTGCGTCGGCCCGGACGAGCAGCCGCCGTCCGGCGAGGGCTGGAAGCAGGACGAGGACGTGCTCGACACGTGGTTCTCGTCGGCCCTGTGGCCCTTCTCGACCATGGGCTGGCCGGAGCGTACGGCCGAGCTTGAGAAGTTCTACCCGACCAGCGTCCTGGTCACCGGGTACGACATCCTCTTCTTCTGGGTCGCCCGGATGATGATGTTCGGGCTGTACGCGATGGACGGCGTCCAGCCGTTCGACGTGGTCAACCTGCACGGCATGGTCCGCGACGGCCACGGCAAGAAGATGTCGAAATCGTTCGGCAACGTGGTCGACCCGCTCGACTGGATCGAGCGCTACGGCGCCGACGCCACCCGCTTCACGCTGGCCCGCGGGGCCAACCCCGGCTCCGACGTGCCGATCAGCGAGGAGTGGTGCCAGGGCTCGCGCAACTTCTGCAACAAGCTCTGGAACGCGACCCGCTTCGCCCTGATGAACGGGGCCACGGTCGAGGGCCCGCTGCCCGGCGCGGCGGAGCTGTCGGCGATCGACAAGTGGGTGCTCTCGCGCCTGCAGCACGTGATCGGCGAGGTCGACCAGTACTTCGAGACGTACGAGTACGCGAAGATCTGCGACACCCTCTACCACTTCGCGTGGGACGACGTCTGCGACTGGTACCTCGAGCTGAGCAAGCCGGTGCTGGCCTCGGAGGGGAGCGCGGCCTCGAAGAGGGTGCTCGGCCACGTGCTCGACCAGCTGCTGCGCCTGCTGCACCCGGTCATCCCGTTCGTCACCGAGGAGCTGTGGGTCGCGCTGACCGGCGGCGAGACGGTCACCCGGGCCGCGTGGCCGGTGGCCGACCCGGCGCTGGTCGACGACGCCGCCGAGGAGGAGCTGGCCGCGCTGCAGAAGGTGGTCACCGAGGTCCGCCGGTTCCGTTCCGACCAGGGGCTCAAGCCGAGCCAGCGGGTCAGCGCGGCGCTGACCGGCCTGGGCAACGTCGGCATCGACACGCACGAGCCGCTGATCCGCTCGCTGGCCCGGCTCGACCCGCCGGCCGCCGACTTCACGGCGACGGCGACGCTGGCGGTGTCCGGCGCGATCACGGTCGACCTGGACACGCGGGGCGCGATCGACGTCGCGGCCGAGCGGGCCCGGCTCGAGAAGGATCGCGCGGCCGCGGAGAAGGAAGCGGCCCAGACCCGGGCCAAGCTCGGCAACGAGTCGTTCGTGAGCAAGGCGCCGGAACAGGTCGTCGCGAAGATGAAGGACCGCCTCGCGACGGCCGAGGCCGATCTCACGCGAATTGCGGCGGCCCTGGAAGCGTTGCCGACAACATGAGCACGTACGAAGAGGTGGTGGCCGCGCTCGACGGGCGCGGCTTCACCCGCATGGCGTTCGACATGCAGAAGATCCGCGATCTCATGGACGTGCTGGGCAGCCCGCAGCGGGCCTACCCGGCGATCCACCTGACCGGCACGAACGGCAAGACCAGCACCGCCCGCATGATCGACGCGCTGCTGCGGGCGCACGGCCTGCACACCGGCCGCTACACGAGCCCGCACCTCGAGACGGTCCGCGAGCGGATCAGCCTCGACGGGGAGCCGATCTCCGAGGAGGGGCTCGCCCGGACGTACGACGAGGTCGCGCCGCTGGCCGAGCTGATCGACGCCCGCAACTCCGAGCCGCTCACGTATTTCGACCTGACGACCGCCATGGCCTACGCGGCGTTCGCCGACGCGCCGGTCGACATCGCGGTCGTGGAGGTCGGGCTGGGCGGCGAGGAGGACGCGACCAACGTCATCGACGCCGGCATCTGCGTGATGACCCCGATCGGGCTCGACCACACCGAGTGGCTCGGCGACACCATCGAGGACATCGCCTGGGCCAAGGCGGGCATCATCCACAAGGGCGCGACCGTGATCTCGGCGCTGCAGACCGAGGAGGCCATGCGGCCGATCCTCGAGCGCTGCGCCGAGATGGGCGCGACGCTGGCCCTCGAGGGCCGCGAGTTCGGCGTGGTCGAGCGGACCCAGGCGGTCGGCGGCCAGGTGCTGACCCTGCAGGGTCTGGGTGGCGTGTACGACGAGATCTTCCTGCCGCTCTTCGGCGCCCACCAGGCCCAGAACGCGGCGGCGGCGCTGGCGGCGGTCGAGGCGTTCCTCGGTGCCGGCAAGACCAAGCAGCTCGAGGCCGACCTGGTCCGGGAGGGCTTCGCCCAGGTCGACTCGCCGGGCCGGCTCGAGCGGGTCCGCAGCGCCCCGGCGATCCTGCTCGACGGCGCGCACAACCCGCACGGCATGGCGGCCACGGTGACCGCGCTGGAGGAGGAGTTCGCGTTCCGGCACCTGGTCGCGGTGGTCGCGGTCTTCGCCGACAAGGACGTCTCCGGCCTGCTCGACCTGCTCGAACCCCTGGCGGCCCGGATCGTGGTGACCCAGAACAGCTCGCCCCGGTCGATGCCGGTGGAAGAGTTGGCGCAGGTGGCGGCGGACATCTTCGGCGAGGACAGGGTGACGGTGGCCCAGAACATGCCGGACGCGATCGAGGAGGCCGTGGTGCTGGCCGAGGAGGACACGTCGGGCGAGCTCAGCGGGGTCGGGGTGCTGATCACCGGCTCGGTCGTCACGGTCGCGGACGCCCGGAAGCTGCTGAAGCGATGACCGACCCCCAGCCGCCGCGTTCAGGCCTGAAGAACCCCCAGGCGGCCGTACGGGGGCTGGGCGCCGGCACGCTCATCATGGAGGCCATCGTCCTGCTGCTGGCCATCCAGCCCATCCGCATCATGGGCGGCCACCTCACCGGCTGGGGCGTCGCGACCGTGATCGCCCTGGCCGTGCTGGCCATCCTGCTCTCCGGGGTGATGAAACGCCCCTGGGCGTGGCCGGCCGGCCTGGTCCTGCAGATCCTCCTGCTGGCCAGCGGCTTCTTCCACTACTCCCTGGCCGTCCTCGGCCTGCTCTTCGGCGCCGCCTGGGTGTACGCCCTCAGCGTCCGCCGGACCATCCTCGGCCGCCCGGGCCTGCTCTGACCGGCCCCCGGCCACCGGCGCTGACCGGGGCCGGGGCGCCCGTAGGTCAGTGGATGGCCCGCCACTGGGTGATGGCGATGTTGTGGTCGTCGGGGTCGTGGAAGGACGCCGACCAGAGCTCCAGCCGGTCGCCGCGATTGACCGGCCGCGGGGCGTGGACGAACTCGACGCCCTTGGCCCGCAGCTCCTCGTAGACGGCCTCGACGTCGCCGACCTCCAGGTTGAGGTAGATCAGACGGCCCGCCTCGGCCGACAGACCGTGCACCGTGCGCAGCACCAGCCGGGTGTCGCCCGAGGCCAGGACGGCACTGCCCTCGCCGTGGTCGATCTCGTAGAAGCCGAGCGTGTCCCGGTAGAAGACGATCGAGCGACCCAGATCGGTGACCAGCACGGTGATCCCGACACCGTGTATCGCCCCGGCCGGTCCCGGCCGAGCGCTCGGATAGGCCGTGATGACATCGGCCGCGCCCTCGTCGGGCTCCCGCTGCCCAGCCAGATCGGCCCACGGGCTCTTCCCGGTGCCGGCAGCCGCCGCCGCAGCCGCCGCCGCCAGCGCGGCAGCGGCCGGCGTCGGCGCACTGGGCCGCGCGGCGGGGGCCGGGGCCGCAGCCGGCGCGGGCGACCGCGCCTCGGCAATCTGCGCGGTCGAAGGACCCTCCGATCCGGCCGCCTGCGCCGACGAGGGCGCCTCAGCAGATGGGGCATTCGGAGTCGGGGCCTCTGCGACCAGGCCGGGCCCGGCGTCCTGGGCGGGACGCGCTGTCGGGGCCTCCTTGGACCGGAGATCTGCGGTTGGAGCGTCTCTGTCCGAGGCCGGCTCGGCGTCCTGGACCGGCCATGCGGCCGGAGCCCTCCCGGACCGGATGTCCGGGGTGGGAGCGTCGGTGACCGGGGCGGACCTGGTGCCCTGGGTCGGCCATGCTGCCGGGGCTGCTGTGGGCGGGGCCTCGGCCGATGCGGGGGTGGAGGGCCGGGTGTTGGCCTGCTCCGGGGCCGGGGCCGGGGCCGGGGCCGGGGCGGCGCCGGTGGTGGTGGCCGACTCGGCTGAAGGCTCGTCGCGGTCCTGCTTACCGGCCTTCTTGACGGCTGCTACCGCGGCTGCGGCCACGGCACCGACGGCGGTGGCCAGCAGGCCGTGCTTTGCCTCGGGCTGCTCCGGGCCGGAAGGTGTCGCGGACTCGACTTGCTCCGGCGCCCGTGGAGGGGAGGCGGCGTCGTGGGCTGCGTTGGAGACGAAGCGGGTCGACGCGTGGATCGGGGTTGAGCGCGGCTCGGCGGCCGGCGAGGGGTCAAGGGGCTGGGTGGGGTCCTTGGAGCGGGGTGGTGGGGCGATCAGGTCGTCGGCGAGCGCGGTGGCGGCGTGGGGGGTGGTTTCCGGGGCCGGGTCGGGGTCGCTGTCGAGGGGGAGGTCGATCTCGTCGTCGGCCACGGGGCGGCTCGGTGGGGTCGACGGCGGCGGCGCCGTGGGGGGCGGGGTCGACGGGGGCGGGGCGGTCGGGAAGGAGCCCACCGGGGAGGGGGTGGGCGGCGTCGACGTGGCGACCGGTTGCGGGCGGCGAGGCTCCGGTTGCGGGTCGTCCAGGGGGATGTCGGTCAGGAGGTCGTCGTCCTGGCGGTGGGGGGCCGGTTGCGGGTCGTCCAGGGGGATGTCCGTGGCGATCTCGTCGCGACCGCGGGGGTGGTCCGCCGGCAGGTCCGCCCCGAGCTCGTCGTCGGCATGGCGGGCGGACCGCGGGCGGTCGTCCAGCTCGTCGTCGGGGTGGTGCGGGGACCGCGGGCGGTCGTCCAGCTTGTTGTCGGGGTGGGGGGACGGCGGGCGGTCCAGTTCGTCGTCGGCCTGGTGGGGGGACGGCGGGCGGTCGGTCAGCTCGTCGTCGAGGTGGTGGGGGGCCGGTTGGGGGGCGGCCAGGTCGTCGTCGGGGTGGGGGTCGCGCTGAGTGGGTGGGGCGGGGCGGGTCTCGGGGTCGGCCGTGACCGTGGCTGTGCCGCCGCCGCGGGGGTGCGGGCTGGGGCGGCGGGTGCCGGGGGTCGAGGCGGCCGCGGCGGTGGCGCCCGCGGCGGCGGCGCCGGCTGTGGCGGCGACCGTGGCGGTGTCGGCGGTGGGGCTCTCGGCGGCCTTGGGGGCGCGGCGGGGCAGGGTCGGCGGGGTGTCGTCGTGGTCGACGAACTCGCCCTCGACGACCGGGCCGGCGGGGGTGTCGCGGACGACGACCGTGCTGTCGTCGAGGCTGGGCTGGGCCGGGGAGGCCGACGGCGGGGGCGGGGGCGGCGGCTCGTCGGGGCCGCGGCCCCACTGGCGGTCGCGGGTGACCCACGGCGGGGGCTCGACGTCGTCGAGCAGGGCGGCGTCGAGGTCGTCGTCGGCCGCGGCGCCGAAGTCGTCGTAGTCGGCGGTGGGCGGCGGGGGCGGGTCGTCACCGCGCTCGCGGGGGACCGCCTCGTCCCAGTTGATCCGGACGCGGCGCATGTCGTCGACGTCGACCGTGATCGGCAGGGTGTCGCCGGGGGCCGGCCACTTGACCACCGGGACCTTGGACTCGTTGATCTCCACCTCGGAGGTGGGCAGGCCGGGGGCGACGACGACCGCGAGGATCTTGGCCCGGCCGTAGACCGCGGCCGAGGTGGGCGGCGGCGAGATCGACCGGACCTCGGCCGTGCCGCTCACCCAGGCCCGGGCGCCGCGGCGCACCACGTTGACGGAGCCGAGCGCGACCGCGAGCGCGAGCAGGACGAAGCCGAATATGACCACGCCCAGGCTCGACATGCCCAAGCCCAACGCGACCACGAAGACCGAGATCGTTCCCGCGACCGCCGCCACCAGCTTCCGGGCCGGTGCGATCGGACGGCCGGTCTGGTTTGCCAATGTGGACCTCCCGCTCGTTACCGTCAGGTTATTGCCCGGCGCCACCGAAGGGAAAGTGCGGCTGGTCCGGCGTTGACGCATGCGGGATTCCCGGTACCGATAGGCTGAAGCTCCCGCGTGTCGTGCAAAAAAGGAGAACACCGTGCCCAGCAACACCGAGCGTTCGCTCGTGCTCATCAAGCCGGACGCCGTCCGGCGCGGACTGCTCGGCGAGGTGCTCTCCCGGTTCGAGCGCAAGGGTCTGACCGTCGAGGCGCTCGAGCTGCGCACGATGGACGCGGCGCTGGCCGACCAGCACTACGCCGACCACGTGGACAAGGCGTTCTACCCGCCGCTCAAGGAGTTCATGACCTCGGGCCCGCTGGCCGCCCTGATCCTCAGCGGCGACGAGGTCATCGAGGTGGTCCGGGCCATGATCGGCTCGACCGACGGCCGCAAGGCGGCCGCCGGCACGATCCGGGGCGACTTCTCCCTCTCCAACCGGGAGAACCTCGTGCACGCCTCCGACTCGCCGGAGAGCGCCAAGCGCGAGATCGACCTCTGGTTCCCCAACCGGTAACTACAGGGTGTCGAGCGACGCCTTCCGGCGGGACTCGAACTCGAAGATCTTCAGCAGGATGACGGCCGCGGCCGCGTAGATGGCGCCGACCAGCAGTTCCCGGCCCAGCGCGGGCGCGGCCGCCGCGAATCCCTCCCCGGCGGCGAAGGTACGGGCCGCGTCGGCCGCGTGGGTGATCGGCAACCACTGACCGGCCGTCACCATCCAGCCGGGCAGGCCGGCGGCGGGCACGTTGACCCCGGTGAGCAGCAGCAACAGCGCCACCGAGACGTTCGAGACCACCCACACGTCGCGGAAGCGCAGCCCGAGCGCGCCCAGCGTCAGCCCGAAGAAGCCGCAGGCCAGTGAGCCGGCCGCCATCGCCAGCAGCAGCCCGGGCAGGGCGCCGAGCGGAATGCGCAGCCCGAGCAGCAGCGCCCCCACGGTCAGGGTCACCACCGCGATGAGGAGACCGTTGCCGGCGTACGGCAGCACCCGCCCCCAGAAGATCGCCGTCCGGCTCCGCGGCGAGAGCAGCACGTGCCCGAGCGTGCCGAAGCGCCGCTCGTTGGCCACCGCCATCGTGCCGCCGAAGACGCAGGCCAGCGACGCGGTCAGCACGGCGTTGCCGACGATGTAGAAGCGGTCGTCGGCCACCTGCAGCTGCCGGCCCAGGTAGGCGAAGAACAGCAGCTGGAACAGCGGCCCGACCAGCAGCGTGCCGACGAACATCCCCGGCGTGGTCCAGTTGAACAGGGCGCGGTACGCAATCGTCCCGCCCACGGTCATCAGTCTCAATGTCTTCATGCCAGCGCCAGGGTTGCGGCCGCCCGAGCGCGGCGTTCGACGTACGTCAGGAAGAAGGCCCCGAGAGCAAGGCAGACGAGGCTGATCGCGAGGCAGAGGGCGACGGACGGCCAGACCGGACCGCCGCTGGTGGCCTCCCGCAGCGCCCGGGCGCCCCAGGTGGTCGGCAGGATCGCGGCGATCGGCGTGGTCCAGGCGGGCAGCACGGTGATCGGCACGAGCATGCCGCTGACCAGCCACACCGGGTATTCGAGGGTGTTGGCCAGCGCGTTGGCGTTGCGCATGAGCACGAAGGTGGCGGCCAGGAGCAGGCCGAACATGCCGAGCCCGATCACGCACACCACCGCCGCGACCAGGAACGCGACGGGATGGGCGAAGTCGAGCTTGATTCCGTACAGCAGCCGTCCCCAAGCGAGAGTGGCCAGCAGGGCGTAGGTGCCGGTGATGCCGGTGGCGATGGTGATCGGCAGGATGACCAGGGCCGGGCGGCGGGGCGCCAGCATGATCATTTCGAGGGTGCCCTGCCAGCGCTGGTTCTGGATCGCGCCGCCGGAGCCGAAGAGCACCGAGGACCAGACGCCCATCACGCCGGCCCCGACCGCGGCCTCGAGCAGGCGGTGCTGCTCGCCGCCGGACCGGAACAGATAGACCGCGAGGGTGGCCTGCACGACCGGCACGACCAGGGCGATCGCCACCTCGAAGGGCGAGCGGCTGATCTGCTTGGCGTGCAGCAGGGTCCCCACCGCGAGCAGTCGCAAGGTCCTCATGCCGCGCTCACAATCGCGACGTACGCGTCCTCGAGGGTCGGCTCCCGGCTGTTGACCCGGCCCAGGCGGATGCCGGCCAGTTCACGCAGCACGTCGCCCTGCACGTCCACGTGGGCGTCCGAGTGCACGGTCAGCAGCTGCAGCGCGCCCTTCACCTCGACCGCGGTCTCCCGCACGCCGGGCAGGTCACGCAGCGCGTCGACCGCGGTCTCGGGCACGCCGTACGCCTCGACCTCGACCACCCGGAAGCCGTCGGCGTGCTTGCGCAGCTCGGCCGGGGTGCCCAGGGCCTGGATCCGGCCGTCCGAGATGACCGCGATCCGGTCGCAGAGCTCGTCCGCCTCGGCCATGTAGTGCGTGGTCAGCAGCACGGTGGTGCCGGTCGAGGCCAGGTCGGACACGGTGCGGCGCAGCTCCCGGGCGGCCACCGGGTCGACGCCGATGGACGGCTCGTCCAGGAACAGCACGTCGGGGGAGTGCAGCAGGCCACGGGCGATGTGCAGGCGCTGGCGCATGCCCCGCGAGTAACCCTCGACCCGCTCCTTCTCGCGGCCGGCCAGCCCGACCAGGTCGAGCAGCTCGGCGATGCGATGTCTCTGCTCGCGCGGCGCGACCCCGTACAGCTCGGCGAAGTAGCGGAGATTGTCCAGCGCGGACAGCCGGTCGTAGAGGCCGCGGTCGCCGCCGAAGACGTAACCGATCCGCCGGCGTACCTCCCGGGTCTGGCCCTGGACGTCGAAGCCGCCGACCCGGGCCGTGCCCGAGGTCGGGATGAGCAGGGTGTTCAGCATCTTGATGGTGGTGGTCTTGCCGGCGCCGTTCGGGCCGAGCAGGCCGAACAGCTCACCCCGGCCGACCGTGAAACTCACCCCGCACACCGCCTCGACCTCCGTGCGCTTGGGCTTGAGCCAGCCCGTCCGCGCCCGGTAGGTCCGGCGTAATTCATCCGCCTCGATGGCGTAATCGCTCCCCATGACCCGAGACGGTAGGGAAGCGGGGGCGGTCTAGGAAACGAATTCGGTCCGGGCCGAATCCCCGAGGAGATTGACGAGCGCCACTCCGGCCGGTTCGAGCTCGTAGAGCACCCGGCGCCCGGCCCGGCGCCGGTGGACGACCCCGGCCGCCAGCAGGTTGGAGAGGTGCTCGGAGACCGTGCTCGGCGCGAGCCCGAGGGCGGTCGCCAGCGCGGTGGTGCTGGCCGGGACGACCAGCGCGCGCAGCACCGAGGCGCGGCCGCGACCCAGCAGAACGGCTAGCTGATCATCGGTGGTGGACCGGGTCGGGTCGTCGGCCAGCACCGCGGCGCCCCGCGACTGATAGGTGACCATCTGGATCGAAGGATGATCGCCCGAGCAGAGCAGGGCGCCCCGGGAGAAGATCAGCGGAACCAGCAGCAGCCGCTTGTCGACCGCCTCCATCTGCTGGTCGAGCGGTTTGATCAGGGTGAGCACCGGCCGTTCCCAGCGGATCCGCTCGTGCAGCCGGGCCAGCAGCGCGTCCGGCCCGTCGGCGGCCAGGGCCCGCGCCCGCAGCAGCACCTCCTCGTCGAGCGCGGCCCGCATGGCCGGCCAGTACGGGGCGATGGCCGCGTCCCAGTACGCCTGCATGCCGTCGGCCAGCCGGGCCAGGGCGGCCCGCCGGTCGTCGCGGAACGGCCGCATGAGCGCCGGCAGGTCACCGTCGGGGAAGTGCTTGGCCAGCTCGAAGTCGATGACCTCGTCGGGGGTGGCCCGCAGCTGGTCGAGCTGCTCCTCGATCGTCGGCAGGGCGGAGGCCGGCAGCGGGGCCAGGAAGTCGGGCGAGACCGAGGGCAACATCATGTGCAGCTGCGCGGGTGCCGTGGCCGGGTCGGTGCGCAGGATCTCGCGGGCCCGGCGGGCCCAGCCGTCGTACGGCCAGGGCGCCGCCCCGGGATTGCGCTGGAGCAGGTAGAGGCTGACCACGGCCTCGGTCAGCGGGCTGATCGCGATCCGGGTGCGGGCCAGCGTGGGTTCATCGATCTCGATGCGGATCACGTCCCCGATTTTAGGAGACGGCCACTTGCGGGCCATGTCCGATCGGTAGGCATCGTTCATGACGTCTCTGTCCCGACGGAACCTCCTCCGCGCCGGCGTCGCCGGTGGTGTCGCGGGCGTGCTGTTCGAAGCGCCCGCGTTCTCCTCGGCCGGCACCCGCCCGGTCCTCACCCACGGCGTCCAGAGCGGCGACGCCACCGCCGACTCGGCCATCGTCTGGAGCCGCGCCGACCGGCCGGGCCGGCTCTGGGTCCAGGTCAGCCGCCGTCCCGACTTCCGCGGCGCGCGGGTGGTCCGGGGCCCGGTCCTCACCCCCGCCACCGGCTTCACCGGCAAGCTCGAGCTGGGTCACCTGCCCGCCGGCGCCAAACTGCACTACCGGGTCCGGGCCGAGAGCCTGGAGCGCCCGGGCCTGTTCAGCGCGCCGCTGACCGGCAGTTTCACCACTGCGCCGGTACGCCGTGACGACATCCGCTTCGTGTGGACGGGCGATGTCGTGGGCCAGGGGTGGGGCATCGACCCCGCGTACGGCGGCCTGAAGATCTTCGAGTCGATGCGCCGCCGCCGGCCCGGCTTCCTGCTGCACAGCGGCGACACGGTGTACGCCGACGGGCCGCTGGCCGAGACGGTGACGCTGCCGGACGGGCGGGTCTGGCGCAACGTGGTCACCGAGGAGAAGCTCAAGGTGGCCGAGACGCTCGCCGAGTACCGCGGGCAGTACGCCTACAACCTGCTCGACCCGGCCTACAAGGCGTTCGCGGCCGAGGTCCCGCAGATCAACCAGTGGGACGACCACGAGGTCACCAACAACTGGTACCCGGGCGAGATCCTGGACGACGCCCGCTACACCGAGAAGCGGGTGGACGTGCTGGCCGGGCGGGCCCACCAGGCGTACCACGAGTGGGTGCCGACGCCCGGCGCCGGGAACAGCCCCGTGTACCGCAAGATCTCGTACGGGCCGCTGCTCGACATCTTCCTGCTCGACATGCGCACCTTCAAGGACGTCAACGACGGCAACACGTACGCCGACCCGAAGCGCGGCCTGCTCGGCGCGAAGCAGCGCGACTGGCTGATCCGCGGCCTGCGCGAGTCGAGGGCGACCTGGAAGGTGATCGCCAACGACCTGCCGATCGGCCTGGTCGTGCCGGACGGGCCGACCGCGCAGGAGGGTGTCGCCCAGGGGGACCCGGGGGCGCCGAAGGGGCGTGAGCTCGAGTTCGCCCAGGTGCTGCGGGACGCGCATCGGCGCGGCGTCACCGGCATCGTCTTCCTGACCGCGGACGTGCACTACACGGCGGCCCACCACTACGACCCGGCCCGGGCGGCCGTGCAGGACTTCACGCCGTTCTGGGAGTTCGTCTCCGGGCCGGCCCACGCCGGCGCGTTCGGGCCGAACGCCCTCGACGGCACGTTCGGCCCGCAGGCGGTCTTCGTCAACGCGCCGCCGGTGGCCAACGCGTCGCCGGCCGAGGGCTTCCAGCACTTCGGCGAGGTCGAGATCGACAGCCGGACCGGCGCCTTCACGGTGAACCTGCGCGACCGGGACGGAAAGTCGCTGTGGTCGACCACGCTTGCGGCCGCCCGGTAGGAGGCCTTTAGTCGTTCAAGGGTGGTTGGTGGGGTGGTTGGACCGGGTAATCGATTGGTAGGCGCCCGGGGGTGGCCGGTATCGTTGTCTCGCACACAGGCGACGATCCGGCCATCACCGGGGAGCCTCCGGAAGAACGGGCCTCCGGCCTCATTAGAACCGGGCAGCACGGCAATGAGCGGGCGGGGAGACCCCGTCAAGCGAGGTGGTACCGCGGGCGTGGAGCTCGTCCTCGCAGTCCAGACGACTGTTGGAGGACCACCGATGGCCTATCCCCAGCACACCGACGCCACGGGCGTCCCGGCGAGCCCGGATCTGCCCGCGGTCGAGCGCGCGGTCCTCGAGCACTGGGAGGCCGACAAGACCTTCGAGGCCTCGGTCGACCAGCGGCCGGCCGGGGAGAACGGCGCCAACGAGTACGTGTTCTACGACGGGCCGCCGTTCGCCAACGGGCTCCCGCACTACGGGCACCTGTTCACCGGCTACGTGAAGGACCTGGTGCCGCGTTACCAGGCGATGCGGGGCAAGCACGTCGAGCGGCGCTTCGGCTGGGACACCCACGGGCTGCCGGCCGAGGTCGAGGCGGAGAAGCAGCTCGGCATCACGACCAAGGCGCAGATCGTCGAGCTCGGCATCGACAAGTTCAACGAGGCCTGCCGGACGTCCGTGCTCGCCTACACCAAGGACTGGGAGCGCTACGTCACCCGGCAGGCCCGGTGGGTGGACTTCTCCAACGACTACAAGACGCTCGATCCGGCCTACATGGAATCGGTCATGTGGGCGTTCAAGACGCTGCACGACAAGGGCCTGGTGTACGAGGGCTTCCGCGTGCTCGCCTACTGCTTCCGGTGCGAGACCCCGCTGTCCAACACCGAGACGCGGATGGACGACGTCTACCGCGACCGCACCGACCCGGCGCTGACCGTCACCTTCAAGCTGGAGACCGGCGAGAGGATCGCGGTGTGGACGACCACGCCGTGGACGCTGCCGTCCAACCTCGCGCTCGCGGTCGGACCGGCCATCGAGTACGCCGTGCTGGAGAAGGACGGCGAGAAGCTCATCCTCGGCGGGTCGCGCGTGGCCGCGTACAGCAAGGAACTCGAGGGTTGGACCCAGGTCGGCACGGTACGCGGCAGCGAGCTGGCCGGCCGGAGGTACGAGCCGCTCTTCGACTTCCTGGTCGAGGCCGGCGGGCCGAACGCGTTCCAGGTGCTGGCGGCCGACTACGTGACCGACGAGGACGGCACCGGCGTCGTCCACCAGGCGCCGGCCTTCGGCGAGGACGACCAGAACGTCTGCAACGCGGCCGGCATCCCGACCGTCGTGACCGTGGACGACCACACCCGGTTCACCTCGCTGGTGCCGGACTGGCAGGGCGTGCAGGTCTTCGAGGCCAACAAGCCGATCATCGCGCTGCTCAAGGAGCGGGGCGTGGTGGTGCGGCACGAGGGCTACACGCACTCGTACCCGCACTGCTGGCGCTGTGACACGCCGCTGGTCTACAAGGCGGTGTCGTCGTGGTTCGTGGCCGTGACGAAGTTCCGTGACCGGATGGTCGAGCTCAACCAGGAGATCACCTGGACGCCGGCCCACATCAAGGACGGCTCGTTCGGCAAGTGGCTGGCCAACGCCCGCGACTGGTCGATCTCCCGCAACCGGTTCTGGGGCTCGCCGATCCCGGCCTGGAAGTCCGACGACCCGCAGTACCCGCGCGTGGACGTCTACGGCTCGCACGAGGAGCTGGAGAGGGACTTCGGGGTCAAGGTCAAGGACCTCCACCGGCCGTACGTGGACGAGCTGACCCGCCCCAACCCGGACGACCCGACCGGCAAGTCGATGATGCGGCGGGTGCCCGAGGTGCTGGACTGCTGGTTCGAGTCGGGGTCGATGCCGTTCGCCCAGGTGCACTACCCGTTCGAGAACAAGGACTGGTTCGAGCACCACTACCCGGGCGACTTCATCGTCGAGTACATCGGCCAGACCCGGGGCTGGTTCTACACGATGCACGTGCTGGCCACGGCCCTGTTCGACCGGCCCGCGTTCCGCAACTGCCTCAGCCACGGCATCCTGCTCGGCGAGGACGGGCGCAAGATGTCCAAGTCGCTGCGGAACTACCCGGACGTCTACCGGGTCTTCGACTCGTACGGGTCGGACGCCATGCGCTGGATGCTGATGTCGTCGCCGGTGCTGCGGGGCGGGGACATGGCCGTCACCGAGGTGGCCATCCGCGACTCCGTCCGCCAGGTGCTGCTGCCGCTGTGGAACGTCTGGTACTTCTTCAGCCTCTACGCGAACGCCGCCGGCTATGTGGCCGTCGAGCGCGTCGATTCGCCTCATCTGCTCGATCGGTACATCCTGGCCAAGACCGGGGAACTGGTCACCGAGGTGCAGCGCCAGATGGACGAGTACGACATCTCGGGCGCCGCCGGCTCGGTCCGCTCCTACCTCGACGCGCTGACCAACTGGTACGTACGCCGCTCGCGGGACCGCTTCTGGGCCGGTGACCGGGACGCGTTCGACACCCTGGCCACCGTGCTCGAGACGGTGTGCCGGGTGGTGGCGCCGCTCGCCCCGCTGACCGCGGAGGAGATCTGGCGCGGGCTGACCGGTGGCCGCTCGGTGCACCTGACCGACTGGCCGTCGGCGGCGGCGCTGCCGGCCGACCACGAGCTGGTGGCCTCGATGGACGCGATCCGCGACGTCGCCTCGGCCGCGCTGTCGCTGCGCAAGGCCCGCGCGCTGCGGGTCCGGCTGCCGCTGGCCCGGCTCACGGTGGCCACCGCGCAGGCGCCGGCCCTGTCGGGTTTCGGGGATCTGCTGGCCGACGAGGTGAACGTGAAGGACGTCGTGTTCACCGACGACGTGGCCGCGTACAGCCAGAAGGTGTTGACTGTCGTGCCCCGCGCCCTCGGGCCGCGGCTCGGCAAGCAGGTGCAGCAGGTGATCAAGGCGGTCAAGACCGGCGACTGGGAGCTGGTCGACGGGGCGCCGGTCGCGGCCGGCGTCACCCTCCAGGAGGGCGAGTACGAGCTCAAGCAGGTCGCCTCGGACGTCGAGAACTCGGCGCCGCTGCCCGCCGGGGCCGGTGTGGTCGTGCTCGACACGTCGGTGACCCCGGCCCTCGCGGCCGAGGGGCTCGCCCGTGATGTGATCCGGGTCGTGCAGCAGGCCCGCCGGGATGCCGACCTGGACGTGTCGGACCGGATCGCGCTGGTGGTCTCGGCCTCGCCGGCCGTCCAGGCGGCGGTCGAGGCGCACCGGGAGTTCGTGGCCGGCGAGACCCTCGCCACGGCCCTGGAGTTCGGGGGCGCTTCGGGTGGTTTCGCAGGTGAGGTCGGAGACGGCGAGCAGGTGACGGTGGCGGTGTCCCGGCAGCACTAAGCTGTGAAACTGACAACCGGACCCGGACAATTCTCCGCTTCGGCGGTGAATGTCCGGGTCTGTCGGACGGCTCGACAGGGACTTCCCTGGTGACGTCCGCTACCCTCACAGCCGCCCCCCACTGTTTTCGCACCACCCCGTTCCGGAGGAACCCCCGTTGCCGCTGCTCTATACGATCGGCAAATTGACCGTCGGCAATACGCTGAAGATCGGCTGGCGGCCGCGTGTCGAGGGCCTCGAGCACGTGCCCACGACGGGCGGAGTGATCTTCGCCAGCAACCATCTGTCGGTCGCTGACGAGCTCTTCATCGGCGCGGTCGTGCCCCGGCACCTCTGCTTCTGGGCCAAGTCGGACTACTTCGACGGCACCGGTCTCAGCGGCTGGTTCACCCGCAACCTGCTGAACGGGCTCGGCGCCGTGCGCGTCGAGCGGGCCGGCGGGCGGGCCGCGCTGGCCGCCTTCGACGGCGCCATCCCGGTGCTCAAGGCCGGCGACGCGGTCGTCGTCTACCCGGAGGGCACGCGCTCACCCGACGGCAAGCTCTACCGCGGGCGTACGGGCGTGGCCCGGCTCGCGATCGGGGCGGGCGTGCCGATCATCCCGGTCGGCTGCCTCGGCACCGAAGTGGTGCAGCCGATCGGCCAGCCGTACCCGACGCCCCGCCTGCGCGGCGGGTCGGTCACGCTGAAATTCGGCAAGCCGATCGACCCCTCCGGCCGCGCGGACGACCGCACCTCGCTGCGTGAGCTCACCGACGAGGTGATGGCCGAGATCCAGAAGCTGACCGGCCAGGAGTACGTGCCGAGGTACGCCCCCAAGAAGGCCTAACCCTTCGTCAGCACGGCTTCGCGCAGCTGGGCGACCAGCTCGGCGCTGTCCGCGACCGAGCGGCGGGTCAGCAGCACGGTGGCCAGGCTGCCGTGGTCGGCCCAGGCGCAGACCACGACCGCCGAGCCGTTGTCGCGGCCGGTGCCGCAGCTCTCGTGCGCCCCGAACTCGTTCAGGTCGAACGACTGCACGTCGGAGAGCTTGTACTCGTCGGCGACCTGATCCAGGTGGGCGCCGACGTCGCCGCCGGGGTTGAGGCGGAAGCCGGTCGTGCCGAAGACGGTGACCCGCTTGCCGCGGTCGTCCTTGTACTCACCGGCGAAGTCGCCGGTGCCGGTGCCGTCCTTGTCGCGCAGCTGGAGATCGGCGAAGGACTCCGGCAGGACGGCGGTGACCGGGTACTGGGCCGAGGAGAGCTGGTAGGCCCCGAAGGGCACGCCGCAGCAGCAGGCGACGCTCAACAGGCTGAACAGGGCCAGGCGGCGGCCCCAGCGGCGCTTGCGGCGCGGCGGGGGCAGCGGGCGGGCCACCGGGCGCTGGACCCAAGGCGGCGGGGCGGGCGGCGCGCCCGTCGGGGGGTTTGGGGCGGCGGGCCGGCGGCCGGCCGCTTTACGTTCTTTCCGCCGCTGCCTCGCGGTCTTCGGCGCCGGGGCGGGCGGGCGCGCGGGGACCGGGGCGGGCGGGCGCGCGGGGACTGGGGCGGGCACTGGGGGCGGCTGCGCGGTGACCGGCGGCGGGCTCGGCTCGATCCTCGTGGGCGGGGGCGCCTCGGTCACCATCGGGAACGGGTCGACCGGGGTGTCGTAGTCGGCCCACGGGTCGACCGCCGGCGTGGCCAGCCGGTCGTCCTCCGGTTCCTGGTGGCGCTGCCACCACCGCTTGCGCGGCTCGGGCGGCACCACGGTCGCGGCCCCGCTCCACCGGGCCGGCGCGTCCACGGTGGAGGGCTCCGAACCGTCCTCGACCCGGGTCCTGTCGGGCATCCCGGCCGCCGGCGTCGTGTCGCCCGGCTGCTGGTCGGCCATCCGTCGATCTCCTTCGCTCCCCGCCCGCGATCTCCGGCCAGGGTCTTGTCCCAGGTTAAATGCGGTGCGCCACCCCTTCGGGAAAGCGAAGACGCCGAAATCGGATGCAGATGCCGGACAACCAGGGCGATGTGCGGAACGCTCTGGAGCCGTATGGTTACCGGGACATGAGAACGACACAGAGAAATGCCGTCACGTTGACCGGCAACGGCACCGGTCAGCCGATGGTGTTCGCGCATGGCTATGGCTGCGACCAGAACATGTGGCGCCTCGTCGCTCCGGCCTTCGCGGATGACTACCGGCTCGTCCTGTTCGACCACGTCGGCAACGGCCGGTCCGACCTGTCGGCCTACGACGATCAGCGTCACTCGAGCCTCGCCGGCTACGCGGACGACCTGCTGGAGATCCTGCACGAGCACGACCTGTGGGACGTGGTCTTCGTCGGCCACTCGGTGAGCGCCATGATCGGCGTGATCGCCGCCGTGCAGGAGCCCGAGCGCTTCGCCAAGCTGGTGCTGGTCGGCCCGTCCCCGCGCTACATCAACGAGCCCGGCGAAAACTACGTCGGCGGTTTCAACCGCGCCGACATCGACTCGCTGCTCGACTCGCTGGACAGCAACTACCTCGGCTGGTCGAGCACGATGGCGCCGGTCATCATGGGCAACCCGGACCGGCCCGAGCTGGGCGAGGAGCTGACCAACAGCTTCTGCCGGACCGATCCCGAGATCTCCAAGAAGTTCGCGCGGGTCACTTTCCTCTCCGACAACCGCGACGATCTGCTCAAGTTGCGTACCCCTGCCTTGATCCTCCAGTGCTCGGATGATGTGATCGCACCCGACTTCGTCGGTGACTACGTTCACAAGCACACAGCGGGCAGCACCCTGGTCCGGCTCAACGCCACCGGGCACTGCCCCAACCTGAGTGCTCCCGAGGAGATGACCGACGCCATGAAGGCCTGGCTGTAAGAAGCGGACCGTGAGTGACTCTGGTGGGCCGGACGTGACGCAGGAGTTGCGGCTGCCCTGGGACGAAGACCCTGACGACCTGTACGAGCACGCGCCGTGCGGGTACCTGACCACGTTGCCGGACGGCACCATCGTCCGGGTCAACCAGACCTTCCTGACCTGGACGGGTTACACGCGCGGCGAGCTGGTCGGGCACCGGCGCTTCCGTGACCTGCTCAGCTCGGGCGGGCAGATCTACCACGAGACCCATTACGCCCCGCTGCTGCGCATGCAGGACGAGGTGCACGAGCTGGCCTTCGACGTGGTCTGCGCCGACGGGCGGCAGCTGCCGACCCTGGTCAACTCGACGCTGGGCCGCGACAAGGCCGGGCAGCCGCGCGCGATCCGGACGATGATCTTCAACGCGTCCGAGCGGCGGCAGTACGAGAAGGAGCTGCTGCTCGCCCGCAACATCGCCGAGGCGTCCGAGCGCCGGGTCCGGGTGCTGCAGCAGATAGTGGCCGACCTGTCGGCCGCGCCGACCGAGGCCGAGGTGGCCGAGTCGGTGGTCCGCGCCCCCGAGTCGGCCTTCGGCGCCGCCAGCAGCAGCATCTACCTGGTCGACACCGAGCGCGACCAGATCGTGGCCGTGGCCTCGACCGACCCCACCACCGGCAACTGGGACGACATGCCGCGCTCGTCCCCGCGCGCCGTGGCCCGGGTCGCCGAGCGCGGCGACCTGCACGTGGTCGCCTCGCTCACCGAGGCCAAGGAGCACTTCCCCGACCTGGTCGACTCGATGCGCCGCTCGGGGCGCAACACTGTCGTTTTGTTGCCCTTGACCACAGGTCCGACCGACGAGCAGGCCGGCATCGTCACGCTGGGCGTGCTGGCCTTCAGTTTCAAGGGCGAGCACCAGCTCAGCGACGGCGAGCTGCGCATGGTCCGGCTGCTCGGCCAGCAGGCCGGCCAGGCGCTCGACCGGGCCCGTCTCTACGACGACGCGCGCCGGCGCGAGGAACGCAGCAAGTTCCTGGCCGAGACGACCGGCGCCCTCGACGAGGTGCACCGGCTGCAGCCGCGGATCCGCCGCCTGCTCGACCGGCTCGTGCCCGAGGTGGCCGACTGGGCCGAGGTACGCCTGCAGGTCGGGGCCGTGCCGATCGAGGAGCAGAAGGGCAGCCCGGCCCCCGACACCGAGCTGCTGCGGCAGCGTCTCGGCCAGGTCGCCGCCACCGGCGAGCCGATCTTCGCGGCCGACCCCGATCTGCTCGACTGCTCGGTGCTGCCGCTGACCGCCCGCGGGCTGGTGCTGGGCACGCTGGCGCTGCGGATGGCGCCCGACCGCCGCGACGCCGCGGCCGAGCGGGCCTTCCTGAGCGACCTGGCCGACCGGGCCGGGCTGGCCCTGGAGAACGCCCGGCTCTACGAGCAGGAACGGCAGATCGCCCGGACCCTGCAGCGCAGCCTGCTCGCCGGCGACCTGCCGACCGGCGACAACCGCTTCGCGGTCGAGACCTACTACCAGGCCTCGGGACAGGATCTCGAGGTCGGTGGGGACTGGTACGACGCCTTCCTGATCACCGTCGACAAGCTGGCCGTGGTGGTCGGCGACGTGGTCGGGCGGGGCATCGACGCCGCCACCACGATGGGCCAGCTCCGTAGCGCGGTCCGCGCGCTCGCCTCCAACGAGAACGGCCCGGCCCGGGTGATCGAGGGCCTGGACCGGTTCTGCGAGCGGGTCGAGCCGGCCCGGATGGCCACCGTGGCCTACGCGGAGGTCGACCTGACCACCGGCGAGGTGGCGTACTGCTGCGCCGGTCACCTGCCGCCGCTGCTGCAGGAGCCGGCCGGCTCGCCGGAGTTCCTGATGCACGCCCGCTCGGCCCCGATCGGCAGCCGGGCCGGCAACACCCACCGCACCGAGCACCGCCGCCGGCTCACCCCCGGCAGCCGGATGCTGCTCTACACCGACGGCCTGATCGAGCGGCGCAGCCGCGGCATCGACAAGGGCTTCGAGATCCTCGCCCGCGAGTACGCGAGGCGCCGCGACGCGCCGCTGCCCGGGCTCGCCGCCGGGCTGGCCGACACCCTGGTCGGCAAGGACCACGCGGACGACGTCTGCATGCTCTGCCTGACGCTCGGCACCGAGGAGCGCATCGAGCGCACCATCGGCGCCGACCGGATGCAGATCGCGTTGCTGCGGGCCGACCTGCGGGGCTGGCTGGTGGCGCACGGGGTCGGGGCCGAGGCCCGTGACGCGGTGCTGCTGGCCTGCTCCGAGGCGGTGGCCAACGCGATCGAGCACGGTTACCGCGACGACCCGTTCGGCATGATCGACGTGGTCGCCACGGTGACCGCCGACGCGGTCGAGGTGCGGGTGACCGACCGTGGCACCTGGCGCGGCCCGATCGGCGACGTCTCCCGGGGCCGGGGGCTTCAGCTCATCAGGGAGTCGATGGATCAGGTGCTGTTCGACCGCAGCGACGGCACGACCGTCACCATGCGGCGCAGCCGCGGGGAGGACGAGTGACCGATCAGTGGGTGACTTTCGCCAAATTCGGCGACGCGGAGCTGGTCAGCTTGACCGGAGAGATCGACCTGGCCAACGCCCCGGAGATCGGCCAGGCCATCGTCAAGCGCCTGCAGCGGGCCGGCAAGGTGCTGATCGACCTGAGGACGGTCTCGTTCCTCGACAGCGCCGGCGTGCGGCTGCTGGACGCCCTGGTGGGCGACCTGTCCGATCACGGGACCCCCACGCGGCTCGTCGTGGGGGAGCGGGGAGCCGCCCGGATGACGCTGCAGTTGTGCTCGTTCCGCGAGGACGTCCTGGCCACCGACCTCGACCGGGCGGCGGCGGATCTTCAGGTTTAACCGCGTACCCTGGACCCCCATGAGCGTACGTTCCGTCTTCCCGCAGCTCGAGCAGCTGCTGCCCCGGGTCAGCAAGCCGATCCAGTACGTGGGCGGCGAGCTCGGCGCCGTCGTCAAGGACTGGGACGAGACCACGGTCCGCTGGGCTCTCATGTACCCCGACGCCTACGAGGTGGGCCTGCCCAACCAGGGCGTCCAGATCCTCTACGAGGTGCTCAACGAGCAGCCCGACGTCCTGGCCGAGCGCACGTACGCGGTCTGGCCCGACCTCGAGGCGCTGATGAAGGAGAACGGCGTTCCCGCCTTCACCGTCGACGCGCACCGCCCGGTGAGAGCGTTCGACGTGCTGGGCCTCTCGTTCGCCACCGAGCTCGGCTACACCAACATGCTCTCCGCCCTCGACCTGGCCGGCATCCCGCTGGACAGCGCCGACCGCACCGAGGACGACCCGATCGTCCTGGCCGGCGGTCACGCCAGCTTCAACCCGGAGCCGATCGCCGACTTCATCGACGCCGCCGTGCTCGGCGACGGCGAGGAGGCCGTGCTCGAGATCACCGGCATCATCCGGGAGTGGAAGGCCGAGGGCCGCCCCGGTGGCCGCGACGAGCTGCTGCTGCGCCTGGCCCGCACCGAGAGCATCTACGTCCCGCGCTTCTACGACGTCGACTACCTGCCCGACGGCCGCATCCAGCGCGTCGTGCCGAACCGGCCGGACGTGCCCTTCCGGGTGGCCAAGCGCACGACCATGGATCTCGATGCCTGGCCCTACCCCAAGAAGCCCCTGGTCCCGCTGGCCGAGACGGTCCACGAGCGGTATGCGGTGGAGATCTTCCGCGGCTGCACCCGTGGCTGCCGTTTCTGCCAGGCCGGCATGATCACCCGCCCGGTCCGGGAGCGCTCGATCACCACGGTCGGCCAGATGGTCAAGGAGGGCCTGGAGTTCTCCGGCTTCTCCGAGGTGGGTCTGCTCTCCCTGTCGAGCGCCGACCACTCCGAGATCGGCGACATGTGCTCCGGCCTGGCCGAGCAGTACGCGGACACCAACGTCTCGCTGTCGCTGCCGTCGACCCGGGTCGACGCCTTCAACATCGACCTGGCTCAGGAGCTCTCCCGCAACGGGCGCCGCACCGGCCTCACCTTCGCTCCCGAGGGCGGCTCGGAGCGCATCCGCAAGGTCATCAACAAGATGGTGACCAAGGAGGACCTGATCCGGACGGTCGTCACCGCGTACGGCAACGGCTGGCGCCAGGTCAAGCTGTACTTCATGTGCGGCCTGCCGACCGAGACCGACGAGGACGTCCTCGAGATCGCCCACATGGCCCACGAGGTGATCAAGGCCGGCCGCGAGGCCGCCGGCACCAAGGACATCCGCTGCACGGTGTCGATCGGCGGGTTCGTGCCCAAGCCGCACACCCCGTTCCAGTGGGCCGCGATGGAGCGCCCCGAGGTCATCGACGCCCGGCTCAAGATGCTCAAGCAGGAGATCAACAGCGACCGGGGGCTGGGCCGGGCCATCGGCTACCGCTATCACGACGGCGAGCCGTCGCTGATCGAGGGCCTGCTCTCGCGGGGCGACCGCCGGGTCGGCGCGGTCATCCGCCGGGTCTGGGAGAAGGGCGGCCGCTTCGACGGCTGGAGCGAGCACTTCTCGTACGCCCGCTGGGTCGAGTCCGCGGCCGAGGTGCTGCCGCAGTTCGGCGTCGACCTCGACTGGTTCACCACCCGCGAGCGCGAGCAGCTCGAGGTGCTCCCCTGGGACCACCTCGACTCGGGTCTCGACAAGGACTGGCTGTGGCAGGACTGGCAGGACTCGCTCACCGAGTACGAGCAGGACGACTGCCGCTGGACCCCGTGCTTCGACTGCGGCGTCTGCCCGTCCATGGACACCGAGATCCAGATCGGCCCCACCGGAAAGAAGCTGCTGCCGCTGACCCCCGTGGGGAACCGGCTGGGAGTGTCGGCCTGACATGGCGCCCAAGAATCAGCCCGTCGGTGGCCAGGCCCCGGTCGTTCAGCGTGTCCGCCTGCGCTACGCCAAGCGCGGGCCGCTGCGCTTCACCTCGCACCGCGACTTCGCCCGGGCCTTCGAGCGGGCGCTGCGCCGCGGCGGCGTGCCCATCGCGTTCTCCCAGGGTTTCACCCCGCACCCCAAGATCTCGTACGCCTCGGCCGCGCCGACCGGTGTCGGGAGCGAGGCCGAATACCTGGAGATCGGCCTGCAGGCCGAGGTCGACCCGGAGAAGCTGCGGATCGCCCTCGACGCCGCCCTCTCGCCCGGCCTCGACGTGCTCGAGTCCGTGATCGCCCGGGAGGGCGGGGGCAGCCTGGCCGACCGGATAGACGCCTCGCACTGGCGCCTGGAACTTTCCGACGTCGACCCGGCCGTGGCCCAGGCCGCCGTCAAAGCCTTCCAGGATGCCGAAGAAGTGCTGGTCGAGCGCATGACGAAGCAGGGCAAGCGGACCTTCGACGCCCGCCAGGCAGTGACCCGCATCGCTGTGACGCAGCAGTCCGACCTACCTTCCGAGGCGGACGGCGCACCGTGTGCGATAATCGACCTTGTCGTACGACAGGTGACGCCCGCCGTACGGCCCGATGACGTCCTTTCTGGCCTGCGCGCGGTAGCGGGCCTGGAGCCGCCGGTGCCCCCGCGGGTGACCCGGCTGGCCCAGGGCATGCTCACCGCGCAGGGGGAGATCGTCGATCCGTTGAATGCGGATCGGGAGACAGCCCTTCCTGGGTAAGGACGCCTCCATCGGAGGGCGCTAGCTGCAGCCGGCGCCCTTGACAGACTTCGGAAGCCCGCCGGTTGACCCGGCGGGACCGAAAAACTTGCGGCGACCCTGCGTGGCAGCGCTCCAACGCGCCCGGGGCCGCCAGAACTGGAGAGCGCCCCATGCTCGATAACGAGCCCCGAGACAACTCGGGAGACCAGGGCGGTGAGCGGGACGGAGCAGTCACTCCGCCCGAGACCGCCGCAGCCACCACTCCCGCTCGCCGTGCGCGGGCCCCTCGCCGCAAGGCAGCGGCGCCGGCGGCCCCGCCTCCGGCCGACGCCCCCGGCGCGGCCATCGAGGCCGCGACCGCTTCCGAGGCGGCCGCGAGCCCGGGCGAACCCATAGCGTCTACCCCAGAGGCCGCCACCCCGGCGGCTGACGAGGCGCCGGCCAAGCCGGTGAAGCGGACCCGCCGCAAGGCTGCGGCGCCCGCGGCCGCTCCGGCCGCCGGCGAGGAGCCGCCGGCCGAGGAGCCGCCCGCCGAGGGGGCCGCTCCGGCCGCCCCGGCCAAGCGCACCCGCCGCAAGAAGGCCGCCGCTCCGGCGCCGGTCGAGCCCGCCGAGGTGGCTCCGGCCGCCGCCGGTGTCGCCGAGCCGGCCCCGGTCGAGCCGGTCGTGGCCGCCACCGCGCCGATCGAGCCGGTCCCGGTCGCCCAGGTGATCGCGGGCGAGGAGCCGGCCGTCTCCGCGCCGGACGAGGAGGCCGAGGCCGCCGCCGAGGAGACCACGGTCATCGGCGTGCTGCCGCTGGACGCCGACTTCGTCGAGGAGAAGCCGGCCCCGCGCAGCCGCCGCCGGGCCGCCGCTCTGCCGCCGGCCGTGCTGTTCATGCCGCCGGACCCGACCGAGGCCGAGGCGGCGCCCGCGCCCGCCCGCCGGTCCCGCCGGGGCACGGCCGCTGTTCCGCCGGTGACCGCACCCGAGGCCACCGAGGCCGAGGTGGCGCCCGCACCCACCCGTCGAACCCGTCGCGGCGCCACCAGCGTGCCGCCGGTGACCGAGGCCGTCGACGAGCCGGTCGGCGAGGCCGAGGCCGAGGTGGCCGACCTGCCGGTCGTCGAGGAGCCCGCCGAGGGCACCCGGCGCACCCGCCGTCGCCGTCGCGGCGCCGTCGAGGAGCAGCCTGAGGCCGAGGCCGTCGACACCACGGCCGAGCCGGTGGTGGACGAGGTCGACGAGACCGCCGACGACGTCGAGGAGGGCATCGACGACGAGTCGGACGAGGACGACGACTCCGCCGCCGGTCGCCGCCGTCGCCGCCGGGGCCGCCGGGGCCGGGGCCGCGGTAAGGGCCCGTCCGACGAGGGCGATCAGGACGAGGGCGACGAGAGTGCCGAGGCGTCGGCCGACGAAGAGTCGGACGAAGAGGACGAGTCGGACGAAGGTGACGGCGAGGGCGTGACCCGCCGTCGCCGCCGTCGCCGCCGCAAGGGCTCGAGCGGCGACGCCGAGACCGGTGGTATCGAGGACGGCGTGCACACCGTCGTGCGGGTGCGCGAGCCGCGCCGCAGCGACGAGGTGCAGGGCGTCTCCGGCTCGACCCGGCTCGAGGCCAAGCGCCAGCGCCGCCGCGACGGCCGTGAGCAGCGCCGGACCCGGCCGCCGATCCTGAGCGAGTCGGAGTTCCTGGCCCGCCGCGAGGCCGTCGACCGGGTCATGGTCGTGCGCCAGAAGCCGGACCGGATCCAGATCGTCGTGCTCGAGGACGGCGTGCTCGTCGAGCACTACGTCTCCCGCAGCACCTCCGGCACCATGGTCGGCAACGTCTACCTCGGCAAGGTGCAGAACGTGCTGCCGAGCATGGAGGCGGCGTTCGTCGACATCGGCCGGGGCCGCAACGCGGTGCTCTACGCCGGCGAGGTCAACTGGGACGCCACCGGCCTGGAGGGGCGCGCCCGCTCGATCGAGCAGGCGCTGCGCTCCGGCGACTCGGTGCTGGTGCAGGTGACCAAGGACCCGATCGGGCACAAGGGCGCCCGGCTGAGCAGCCACATCGCCCTCTCCGGCCGGCACCTGGTCTACGTGCCCAACGGCAACGCGTCCGGGATCAGCCGCAAGCTGCCCGACAACGAGCGCAAGCGCCTGCGTGACGTGCTCAAGAAGCTCGTGCCGGACGGCGCCGGGGTGATCGTCCGTACGGCGGCCGAGGGCGCCAGCGAGGACGAGCTGGCCCGCGACGTCAAGCGGCTGCAGGCGCAGTGGGAGGACATCCAGCGCAAGGCCGCCGAGGGGCACGCCCCGGCCGCCCTCTCCGAGGAGCCCGACCTGGTCATCCGGGTCGTCCGGGACCTCTTCAACGAGGACTTCCGCGAGCTGATCGTGCAGGGCGAGCAGACCTACAACGAGCTCGAGGGCTACCTCGAGTCGGTCTCGCCGGACCTGCTGGAGCGGATGCACCGCTACACCGGCACGGGCGACGTCTTCGCCGACAAGCGGATCGACGAGCAGATCCTCAAGGGCCTGGACCGCAAGGTCTTCCTGCCCTCGGGTGGCCACCTGGTCTTCGACCGCACCGAGGCGATGACGGTGGTCGACGTCAACACCGGTAAGTACACCGGGGCCGGCGGCAACCTCGAGGAGACGGTGACCCGCAACAACCTCGAGGCGGCGGAGGAGATCGTCCGGCAGCTGCGGCTGCGGGACCTCGGCGGCATCGTGGTCATCGACTTCATCGACATGGTGCTGGAGAGCAACCGCGAGCTGGTGCTGCGGCGGCTCACCGAGTGCCTGGGCCGCGACCGCACCAAGCACCAGGTCACCGAGATCACCTCGCTCGGCCTGGTGCAGATGACGCGCAAGCGGATCGGCGCGGGCCTGCTCGAGGCGTTCAGCGAGACCTGCGACCACTGCAAGGGCCGCGGCGTGCTGATCCACACCGAGCCGGTGCCGGAGAAGCGCGCGAACGGCGCGGCCAACCAGGTCAAGGCCGTCGCGGCGGCCACGACCACGCAGGCCCCGCCGCAGCCGCAGGCGCCGAAGGAGGGCAAGTCCCGGCGGCGCCGGGGCGGCGGGGGCGAGAGCGCGCCGGTCGCCGAGGCGGCGCCGGTTGCCGAGGCGGCGCCGGTCGAGGTCGTGGCGCCGGCCGAGGTCGAGCCGCCGGCTGAGCTGCTCGAGAACCCGCCCGCGACGCCGACCGAGGTGGTCGTCAGCGAGCCCGGTGAGAGCCCGATCGCCCTGGTCGCCGAGCTGCCGCCGGTGCACGGTTCCGGCATCGTCACGCCCGGGGCCAAGCTGACGGCGGCCGAGCCGGATGACGACTACGACATCAGTGGCTACGACCTGTCCCGCTACGAGGCGCCGGCGGCCGACGAGGAGACCGAGCCGTTGCGCCTGACCGGCGCCGACGACCCGGACGCGGCCGACGACGACGAGGACGAGGACGACGACGAGCCGGTGGGTGCCGGAGCGGCCCGGCGACGGTCGCGCCGCGGGGGCACGCGGAGGCGTACGCGTCCCTGATCAGGGGTAGGAAAGGGCGGTTCGGTAAAGAAAGTTTACTACCGAGCCGCCCTTTGCCGTCCGTGTCGGTTACCCTCGCGGGATCGATCCCCGTTCCCCCCGAGGAGACCGAGTCCCCATGCGTGTTTCCCTGCCGGCCCTGGCGGCCGTGTCCCTTCTTTTCCTGGCCGCCTGCTCCGGCGGTGGCACCGGTCAGGCCCCGGCGGCGGCTCCCGCCCCGACCGCCGCCTCAGCTGTCCCGCCGGCCCCGATCGACCCGTCCGTCGCGGCCTCGGCCGACGCGGCCCTGTCGAGCGACACCGAGGCCATCTGCGCCCAGGCCGGGCGGGTCAGCAGCGCCTTCGGCCAGACCTTCATCGCCGACATCAAGCTGCAGGCGGAGGCGGCCGGCCAGGGTGCCGAGGCCAAGCAGCGGGCCGACCAGAAGGTCGAGCGGGACATGATGAGCCACTCGTACGCCCTGGCCGACATGGCGAAGCTCACGGCCGACCCGGCGCTCAAGAAGGCGCTGACCGGCATGAGCAAGCAGGTCGCGACGTTCAAGGGCGACCTCACCAAGATCGACGGTGACAAGTTGGCCGAGCTCACAGGTACACTCGACAAAGCGTGCGGAAACGGCTGACCCTCATCCCCGGTTTGGGGAAGGGCCCGCTGATGAAGTACGCTTTCGGACGGCGCTTTTCTAGCGTCGTGTTTCCGTGTCCACCCGCCTCGGGTGTGTGTGGGGAAACAAGCACCATCCGCCAAGCAGTGCCTTTCGCTGCGTAAGTCTCAGGGAGTCCGCGTCCGATGTACGCGATCGTCAAGACCGGCGGCAAGCAGTACAAGGTTGCCGAGGGCGACGTGATCGAGGTCGAGAAGCTCGTGGGTGCGCCCGGCGATGCCTTGACGCTCGCCGCGGTCCTCCTCGTCGACGGTGACAACCTGGTGACCGATGCGGCCAAGCTTGCCAGCGTGACGGTGTCCGGCGAGATCGCCGAGCACACCAAGGGTCCGAAGATCCGGATCCACAAGTTCAAGAACAAGACCGGCTACCACAAGCGCCAGGGTCACCGCCAGCCGCTGACCCGCGTCAAGGTGACCGGCATCAAGAGCGGGAAGTAGGGGCGGATCACTCATGGCTCACAAAAAGGGTGCTTCCAGCTCGCGCAACGGCCGTGACTCCGCCGCCCAGCGGCTCGGCGTCAAGCGGTTCGGTGGCCAGCTGGTCAGCGCGGGCGAGATCCTGATCCGCCAGCGCGGCACGAAGTTCCACCCGGGCGAGCTCGTCGGCCGTGGTGGCGACGACACGCTGTTCGCCCTGGCGACCGGCAACGTCCTGTTCGGCACGAAGCGCGGTCGCAAGACCGTCAGCATCGTTCCGGCCGCGGAGTAAGTTTTTCAGAAGCGGGCCGCGGACCTTACGGGTCCGTGGCCCGCTTTCTTTTGTTTGAGCAGTTGAAGGAGTTCGAGCAGTGACCACGTTCGTCGACCGGGTTGTGCTGCACCTGCAGGCGGGTGACGGCGGGCACGGCTGCGTCTCGGTCCGCCGGGAGAAGTTCAAGCCGCTCGGTGGCCCCGACGGCGGCAACGGCGGGCACGGCGGCGGCGTCACGCTGGTCGTCGACCCGCAGATCCACACGCTGCTCGACTTCCACTTCCACCCGCACGTCAAGGCATCCAACGGCGGCGGCGGGGCCGGCGCCAACCGCGACGGCGCCAACGGCAAGGACCTCGTGCTCAAGGTGCCCGACGGCACGGTCGTGCAGACCGCCGACGGCGAGGTGCTGGCCGACCTGATCGGCGCCGGCACCACCTTCGAGGTGGCCCGCGGCGGCCGCGGCGGCCGGGGCAACGCCTCGCTGGCCAACACCCGCCGCAAGGTGCCGGGCTTCGCCGAGCTCGGCGAGCCGGGCGACCAGCTCGACGTCGTGCTCGAGCTCAAGAGCGTGGCCGATGTCGGCCTGGTCGGCTTCCCGTCGGCCGGCAAGTCCTCGCTCATCTCGGTGCTCTCGGCGGCCAAGCCGAAGATCGCCGACTACCCGTTCACCACGCTCGTGCCCAACCTGGGCGTGGTGCAGGCCGGCGACCAGATCTTCACCATCGCCGACGTGCCCGGCCTGATCCCCGGCGCGGCCACCGGCAAGGGTCTCGGCATGCAGTTCCTGCGCCACATCGAGCGCACCTCGGTGCTGGTGCACGTGCTCGACGCGGCCGCACCCGAGATCGAGCGCGACCCGCTGGCCGACCTCGACGCGATCGAGGCCGAGCTGTCCGCGTACGGCGGTCTCGAGGACCGTCCGCGGCTCGTCGTGCTCAACAAGATCGACATTCCGGACGGCCGCGACCTGGCCGAGATGGTCCGCCCCGACCTCGAGGCCCGCGGCTACCGCGTCTTCGAGGTCAGCGCGATCACCCGCGAGGGGCTCAAGGAGCTGACGTACGCCCTGGCCAAGGTGGTCGAGGAGCACCGGCTGGCCCAGCCCGAGCCCGAGCCGACCCGGATCGTGCTGCGCCCGCAGGCCGTCGACGACTCCGGCTTCACCATCGAGCAGGACGAGGACGGCGTCTTCGTGGTCCGCGGGGCCAAGATCGAGCGCTGGGTCCGCCAGACCAACTTCGACAACGAGGAGGCCGTCGGCTACCTGGCCGACCGGCTGGACCGCATCGGGGTCGAGGACATGCTGGCCAAGAAGGGCGCCCAGGCGGGCGACCCGGTCCGGATCGGCGCCCGCGAGTTCGACTGGCAGCCCAACGCCGGCGAGTTCGTGGCCGGCCCGCGCGGCACCGACGCCCGCCTCGAGGAGGAGAGCGGCCGGGCCAGTGCCGCCCAGCGTCTCGCGGCCCGTAAGGCCCGCCGGGTCCGCTCGGACGACGAGCTGCTGCACATGGCGGCCGACGGCACGGTCACGAGCGTGTCCAACGCCAAGCGCCCGGTGCTGGTGGAGGACTCGGAGGACGACGGCGACGAGGACGACACCGCCGAATAGCGAGTCGTCCAGATTGCGTCAACCATCCGGAAACGGGCGTCGCTTAGAGTCACCGTCGTGATGATCGAAGCGCGGCCCGCCCTGGACCCCGAGCTCGCCGCGCTGGTGGCGGCCCAGCAGCACGAGCTGGGCTCCACGGCGTTCACCCCCGACGACGACGCCCGCTATCTGATAGCGGTGGTCGACGGGCGGGCGGTGGCCTGCGCGGCCTGGCGCCCGGCCCCCGGTCACGGGGTGGCCGAGCTCCAGCGGGTGTACGTCCGGCCGGCGTTCCGCGGCCGCGGCATCGCCCGCCAGCTGATCGTCTGGATCGAGGAGGAGGCGCTGGCCGCGGGCCGCTCGGTCATCCGGCTGGAGACCGGGCCGTGTTCGCCCGCGGCCGTCGCCCTGTTCCAGTCGTCCGGCTACGACCAGGCCGGCGGCGCCTTCGTGAAGCGCCTGGCGGCGTTAGTTCAGTAGACCTAGGGCGGCGCGCGTCCGGCGTACGGTCTCCTCGGCCCTTGGCCGCACCCGGGCCCGGCCCTCCGCCAAGATCTTCTGGACGTGGCCGGGGTCGTCGGTCAACTCGGCGTGCCGCGCCCGGATCGGCGCCAGGACCGCCTCGACCGCGTCGGTGACCTCCCGCTTCAGCTCGCCGTAGGAGGTGAACGAGCCCGGCTCGGCCCCCGTGCACGCGCGCAGGATCTCCAGCAGGTTGGTGACGCCGGGCTGGTTCTCCGGATCGTGGCGGACGACGCCGGCGGTGTCGGTGACCGCGCGGGCGACCTTGCGGCGGATCACGTCGGGCGGGTCGAGCAGACCGATCCGGCCGGCCGGGTTGGCGGCGCTCTTGCTCATCTTGCGGGTGGGCTCGGTCAGATCCATGATCCGCTCGGCCGCCTCGGGACGGATGCCTTCGGGCACGGTGAAGGTCGGGCCGTAGCGGTGGTTGAACCGGGTCGCGATCGTCCGGGCCAGCTCCAGGTGCTGGCTCTGGTCGTCGCCGACCGGCACGTGGCCGGCGTCGTGCACGAGGATGTCGGCCGCCATCAGCACCGGGTAGGTGAGCAGGCTGAGCCGCACCGGGCCGCCGCCGGCCGACTTCTCCTTGAACTGGATCATGCGGGCGGCCTCGCCGTAGCCGGTGGCGCACTCGAGCAGGTAGTGCAGCTCGGAGTGCTCCGGCACCTGTGAGTTGGCGATCAGGGCGGTGCGGTCCGGGTCGACGCCGGCAGCCAGCAGCAGCGTGGCCGCCTCGACGGTGTTGGCCCGCAGCCGGGCCGGATCATGCTCCATGGTCAGCGCGTGCAGATCGGCGATCATCGCGATCGAGCTGGTGGTGCCGGGGTCGTCCTGGGCGGCCACGAGCGGGCGCATCGCGCCGAGCAGGTTGCCGAGGTGCAGGTTGCCGGTGGGCTGGAAGCCGGTGAGGCGGCGGGTCATGGTGGGGTCCTTCCGGGTCGGGTGTACGCCCTCCTCCGGGACCCTTCTCATGCGAACGGCCGCCCGGAGGGGGCGGCCGTCTTCTGCGCGATGGGGTAGCCGCCCGTCTAGGGCAGCCACCAGTTCCGGGTCGCGCAACGCATGACTCCACCATAGCAACGGGGTGGTGGTGTGACGCCATGGTGAATACCGGCATGATTGTCGTCATGCCGAGCCTGACCCGCGCCGAGGCCACCGCCCGCGCCGCCACCGTCGACGTCCACGAGTACGAGATCGACCTCGACCTGACCGGCGAAACAGACACGTTCGGCGCCCGTACCGTCGTGCGCTTCTCCTCGCGGCCCGGCGCCTCCACGTTCCTGGAGTTCGAGCCGGTCTCGGTCGCCTCGATCACGCTGAACGGCGCGCCCGTCCCGGCCGGGGCCATGGACGGCGAGCGGCTGCACCTGAGCGACCTCGCCGAGCACAACGAGCTCGTGGTCGACGCGGTCATGCGCTACTCGAACAACGGCGAGGGCCTGCACAAGTACGTCGACCCGGCGGACGACTCGACGTACCTCTACCAGCACATGTTCATCAACAACGCCGGGCGGATCCTGCCCAGCTTCGACCAGCCCGACATGAAGGCGTCCTTCCGGGTCAGCGTGACCGCGCCCGCGAGCTGGCTGGTCGCGGCGAACGGGCCGCTGGTGGCGGGCAAGGACGGGCGGTGGGAGTTCGCGCCGACCAGGCCGATCTCGACCTATCTGTGCTCGCTGATCGCCGGCCCGTACCACTCGGTCACCGACGAGCACGACGGCATCCCGCTGGCCCTTTACGCCCGCAAGGCGCTGGCCGAGCCGCTGGAGGCCGAGGCGGCCGAGATCTTCGAGGTCACCAAGCAGTGCCTCGACCGGTTCCACCAGATCTTCGACATCCGCTACCCGTTCGGGCACTACCAGCAGGCGTTCGCCCCGGAATTCAACTTCGGCGCGATGGAGTACCCGGGCCTGGTCGTCTTCCGGGACGAGTTCATCTACCGCTCGGCGGTCACCGAGAGCGAGCGCGAGCACCGGGCCAACGTGATCGCCCACGAGATGGCCCACATGTGGTTCGGCGACCTGGTCACCATGGCCTGGTGGGACGACCTGTGGCTGAACGAGTCGTTCGCCGAGTACCTCGGGACCCGGATCGCCTCCGAGGCCACCCGCTTCCCGGACACCTGGACCACGTTCGCCATGCAGCGCAAGGCGTGGGGCCTGCGGGCCGACCAGCACCCCTCGACCCACCCGGTGGCGCCGGCCGAGGTCACCGACACCGACCAGGCGCTGCTCAACTTCGACGGCATCTCGTACGCCAAGGGCGCGGCCGTGCTCAAGCAACTGGTGGCCTGGGTCGGCGACGAGGCGTTCCTGGCCGGCGTGAACGCGCACTTCGAGGCGCACGCCTACGGCAACGCGACCCTGGCCGACCTGCTCCAGGCCCTGTCGGCCGCGAGCGGGCGCGACCTGACCACCTGGGCCGACGTCTGGCTGCGGCGGGCCCAGGTCAACACCCTGCGCACCGAGGTGGTCCGGGACGGCGGGGCGTACGCGTCGGTGGCCGTCCTCCAGACCGCGCCGGAGCAGTTCCCGACGCTGCGCCCGCACAAGGTCGGCCTCGGGCTGTACGACCGGGCCGACGGCGCCGTGGTGCTGCGCAAGCGCCTCGAGGTCGAGATCGAGGCCACCGGCCGTACGGAGATCGGCGAGCTGGCCGGCGAGCCGGTGGCCGACCTGTTGCTGCTGAACGACGGCGACCTCACGTACGCCAAGATCCGGCTGGACGAGGAGTCCACCGCCGCCGTGCCGGCCCTGCTCCCGCTGCTGGACGACTCGCTGGCCCGGGCCGTGCTCTGGGCCGCCACCCTCGACGCGGTGGTCGACGGCGAGCGCCCGGTGGCCGAGCTGGTCACCCTGGTCCTGACCGCGCTGCCGGTCGAGTCCGAGGTCGTGGTGATCGAGGACGTGCTGCGGGCCACCCGCAGCCTGGTCGACCGCTACTCGACCCCGGAGACCCGCCCGGCCGCTCTGGAGCTCGTCGCGCAGGCGGCCGACCGGCTGCTTGCCGTCTCCGAGCCCGGCGGGTCGCGTCAGCTGGCGGCGGCCCGGGGCCTGATCGGCGCCACCGTCGACGTCGAGCGCCTCCGCGGCTGGCTGGAGGGGCGTGAGGTGCCGGCCGGGCTGGCCGTCGACGCCGACCTGCGCTGGCTGATCGTCTACCGGCTCGCGGTGCTGGGCGCGGCCGGCACCGAGATGATCGACGCCGAGTTCGAGCGCGACCGCAGCGCCACCGGCGAGCAGTGGGCCGCCCGCTCGCGGGCCGCCCGGCCCGACGCGGAGGCCAAGGCGGCGGCCTGGGAGGCGATCATCGGGGACGACAAGCTCTCGAACCGGCTCGTCGAGATGACCGCCTCCGGCTTCTGGCAGGCCGAGCAGCTCGACCTGGTCCGCCCGTACGTGGCGCGGTACTTCGCCGAGATGCCCGGGATGATGCGGCTTCGCTCGGGGATGAGCGCCGAGCGTACGGCCGGTCTGGCCTACCCGGCCGTGATGGTGGAGGCGGAGACCAGGCGGCTCGCGGCCGGCCTGCTGGGCTCGGACGACCTCGACCCGCTGCTCAGGCGGGTGGTTCTCGACGCCGACGACGACCTCCGCCGGGCGCTCGCTGCGCGTTTTTGACCTTTGGCCCCGCTTTGAGCCGATACCCTCGTAGATCAACGGGGGTGAAGGCGTGGAGTGGTCCGAGGAACTGGCCGGTGGCCTGCTGCAAGCCGCCCCGGACGCCATCCTGGTGATGTCCGGCAGCACGATCGTGCTCGTCAACGACCGCGCCCTGGAGCTCTACGGCTACGGGCGGGACGAACTGGTCGGCCGCGACATCACCGAGCTCATCACGGACGACGCCCGGACGATGCTCCCCGAGCGCCGGCGGCGCATCGACGAGGGCCGTCCGGGCCCGATCGGGGCGGTCACGACCACCGTCCGGCGCCGGGACGGCTCCGAGATCCCGGTCGAGTCCTCGGTGTCGATCATCGACACGCCGCAGGGCCGGCTCGCGCTGGCCGTGGTGCGCGACCTCTCCGAGCGGGACCGGGCCGAGCAGGAGAAGGCCCGGCTCCGGGCCGAGGCCCAGATCCACCGCAGCCAGCGCCTGGAAAGCCTCGGGCAGCTGGCCGGGGGCATCGCGCACGACTTCAACAACCTGCTCGGCGTGATCGTGAACTACGCCAGCTTCGTGGTCGAGGAGGCGGAGGCGGACCAGCCGGACGTCAAGATGATCGCGGCCGACGCCCAGCAGGTGATCAAGGCGGGCAAGCGCGGCACCGACCTGACCCATCAGCTGCTGGCCTTCGCCCGGCGCGAGGTGGTACGGCCCCAGGTCCTCGACCTCAACCAGGTGATCACCGGGGTCGAGGCGATGCTGCGGCGCTCGATCGGCGAGCACATCACGTTGATCTTCAGGCCCGAGGCGAGCCTGCCCCCGGTGACCTGCGATCCCGGCCAGATCGAGCAGCTGCTGGTCAACCTGGCGCTCAACGCCCGCGACGCGATGCCGTCCGGGGGCAACCTGGTGATCGACACCGGGCGGCACGGTGATCAGGTGCGGCTGCGGGTGTCCGACTCCGGTAAAGGGATGACGCCGGAGGTGGTGGAGCGGGCGTTCGAGCCGTTCTTCACCACCAAGGCCAGCGGGGAGGCGACCGGGCTGGGGCTGGCCACCGTCTACGGCATCGTCACGCAGGCTGATGGGGAGGTCGGCATCACGTCCGAGCCCGGTCTCGGGACGACGGTGACCGTGCTGCTGCCGGCCGGGGCCCGGGAGGAGTCTTCGCCGGCGGCGGCGGTGCCGGCGGGGTCGACCCAGGGGCACGGGGAGACGCTGCTGGTCGTGGAGGATGAGGCCGCGCTGCGGGACGTCGCCGGGCGGATCCTGTCGGGGGCGGGCTACCAGGTTCTGAAGGCGGAGTGTGGTGCTCAGGCGCTGGATGTGGCGGCACGGCATTCCGGGCAAATCGACTTGTTGCTGAGCGATGTGGTGATGCCGGGGATGCTCGGCAAGGAGTTGGCGGAGCGGCTGGTCCGGGAGAGGCCGGATACTCGGGTGCTCTATATGTCCGGTTATGCGCAACCGGTGCTGCACTCGCAGGGCACGTTGGACCCGGGCGTGGCGCTGCTGGAGAAACCGTTCACAGCGGACGACCTTCTCGCAGCCGTGCGTAAGCGCCTGGATGGTTGATCGCCCCACCCGCGCCCTTGGTGGAAATGGATCTATCCTTTTTTGATGGGTGGACGCCGAATCGGGATCATGGGTGGAACGTTCGACCCGATCCATCACGGGCACCTGGTCGCGGCGAGCGAGGTGCAGGCTCGCTTCGATCTTGATGAGGTCGTGTTCGTGCCGACGGGCCAGCCGTACGAGAAGGGCAAGGTCTCGCCGGCCGAGGACCGCTATCTCATGACGGTGATCGCGACCGCCTCCAACCCGCGGTTCCACGTCAGCCGGGCCGACATCGACCGCGACGGCCCCACCTACACCATCGACACCCTGCGTGACATGCGGTCCGTCTACGGGGCCGACTCGACGCTCTACTTCATCACCGGGGCCGACGCCCTCTCGCGCATCCTGGGCTGGAAGAGCGCGATGGAGATGTTCTCGCTGGCCCACTTCGTCGGCGTCACCCGGCCCGGTTTCGAACTGACCGACGAGCATCTGCCGCGCGACAGCGTCACCCTCGTCGAGGTGCCGGCGATGGCCATCTCCTCCACCGACTGCCGGGCCCGGGCCACCGCCGGCAAGCCGGTCTGGTACCTGGTGCCGGACGGAGTCGTGCAATACATCAACAAGCGGGGCCTCTATCGGGGCTAAGGGAATGTCATACGCGTGTGAGACGCTTGACGTACCTGGACACCAAACCGAGGGGATGCTCTTGTCCGTTACCGAACGCGCTCTTGAACTGGCGATGGCCGCCGCGCAGGCCGCCGCCGACAAGAAGGCGCAGGACATCGTCATCATCGACGTCGCCGAGCAGCTCTACATCACCGACGCCTTCGTGATCGCCTCCGCCTCCAACGAGCGGCAGGTCATCGCCATCGTCGACGCCGTCGAGGAAGCGCTGCTCAACCTGCCGGAGAAGGCGAAACCGGTCCGCCGTGAGGGTGAGCGCCAGGGCCGCTGGGTCCTGCTCGACTACGTCGACATCGTCGTTCACATCCAGCACGCCGAGGAGCGCGAGTTCTACGCCCTCGACAAGCTCTGGAAGGACTGCCCCACCATGCCGTTCGTCGACCGGGATCTGGCCGACGCGGACGCTCAGTGACCCGCCTGATCGTCTGGCGGCACGGCAACACCGACTGGAACGCCGGTTCACGCGTCCAGGGCCAGACCGACGTGCCGCTCAACGACCTCGGTCGTCAGCAGGCCGTCGACGCGGCCGAGCTGCTGATCAAGTTCCGGCCCGGCGCGATCGTGGCCAGCGACCTGCAGCGCGCCTCGGACACGGCGGCCGCGCTGGCCGCCCTCAGCGGCCTGACGATCAGCTTCGACAAGCGGCTCCGCGAGCGCTATTTCGGCGCCTGGCAGGGCCTGACCATGACCGAGGTCCAGGCGCGCTTCCCCGAGCAGTACGTGGCGTGGAAGGCCGGCCAGGAGGTCGGCGGCGAGGTCGAGACGCTCGACGCGCTGGGCCTGCGGGTCGCCGACGCGCTGCGGGACGCGGCGGCCACGGTGCCAGCCGACGGCACGGTCGTGGTGGCCACGCACGGCGCGGCGGCCCGGCAGGGCGTCGCCCGGGTGCTCGGCTGGTCCATGGACCAGGTGCGCAGCCTGCGCGCGCTGCAGAACTGTCACTGGGTCGAGTTGTCGCACGACGACGACCGCGGGTGGCAACTGGCCACGTACAACGTCGGCCCCTTCACGGACAAGCCCTCGCCGCCGCCGGTGTGAAGGGAACCGCCGATGATCCGGTAGCGTCCAAGCATCATGCTGACGACTCGTCTGGTTCCTGCCGTATTGCTCCTCGTGCTGGCCGCGGGCTGCGCCAGCAGTGACCCGGCCGCCGCGCCGGCCGCCTCCGGCCCCAGCCCCTCGGCCTCGGAGGTGATCGACATGCCGGTGCCCACCGGGAAGCCGTCCGGCCCGACCGGCGAGCCCAGCCGCCCGGCGGCCGGCGCCAAGACGATCACCGGCACGGTCGCCGCCGGGGTCGAGCCCAACTGCCTGCTTCTGAACGACTCTTCCGGGTCCTATCTGCTGGTCTTCGACGACGCCGCGATGCGCCGCGACGCCAAGGTCGGCGCCAAGGTCACCGTGGTCGGCCAGGCCCAGCAGGGCATGATGTCGACCTGCCAGCAGGGCACCCCCTTCCTGGTGACGTCGATCCGCGCGGCCTGACCACAGCCGGTGCTGTTAACGTGCCCGCATGCCCGTCGCGGTCGTCACCGACTCCACCGCGTACCTCCCGGCCGAGCTCGCCGGCACGTATGACCTGACCGTCGTGCCCCTGACCGTCGTCATCAACGGTGTGGACGGGCTCGAGGGACTCGAGATCCAGCCGTCGGAGGTGGCCCGGGCCCTCGGCGGCCGGCGCTCGCAGGTCAGCACGTCCCGGCCCGCCCCGTCGCAGTTCGCCGAGGCCTACCAGGCGCTGCTCAAGGCCGGGGCGGACGGGATCGTCTCGGTCCACCTCTCGGCCAAGCTCTCCGGCACGTACGAGGCGGCGGCGCTGGCGGCGGCCGACCTCGGGCCCGCCGTCCAGGTGGTCGACAGCGGAACCACCGGGATGGGGCTGGGCTTCGCGGCGCTGGCGGCGGCCAAGGCCGCCTCCGACGGTCAAGATCTTGCGGCCGTACGCGAGCAGGCGGTCACCCATTCGTCCCGGGTGAGCACGCTCTTCTACGTCGACACGCTCGAGTTCCTGCGCCGGGGCGGACGGATCGGCGCGGCCCAGGCGCTGCTCGGGACGGCCCTGTCGGTCAAGCCGATCCTGCACGTGGTGGACGGCGCGATCGTCGTCCGGGACAAGGTGCGTACGGCCGGGCGGGCCCTGGCCAAGCTGGTCGACTTCGCCGTCGAGGCCTCCGGCGAGGGCGAGGTGGACATCGCGGTGCACCACCTGGAGGCCCACGACCGGGCGACGGCGCTGGCCGACGCGGTGGCGATGCGCCTCGGCGACCGGATGCGCGACTGCTACATCACCGAGATCGGGGCCGCGGTGGCCGCGCACGTCGGGCCCGGGCTGGCCGGCGTGGTCGTACACCGCCGTTAGTTCTTGAAACTCCACCGCGGTGGTTCGTAGCCGTCCTCGCGAGCCGGACTCAAGTCGGCCCAGGAGACGACCCGATCTCCTAACCGGACCTCGTCGGCCTCGGGGAGCAGGGCCGGGCCGTCGCCGGTCCAGACCGCCCGCGTGCGCCAGCCGGTCGCCTCGTCGCCGATCAGCTCGAGGTCGGCCGCCGGGTCGGCGAGCTCGGCCTTCTGCAGGGTGTACTGCTGGACGGCCAGGATGCGCCGGGCCCGGCCGACCGCCTGGTGCAGGGGATGGCCGGGCGGGGCGTCGTAGGGCACGGTGCAACCGTGCGCGTCACTGACGTACGCCATGGGGGTGATGGGCCGCAGGGACTTCGCGTAGATCTCCTCGGCCCGGGCGAACAGGCCGGGAAGATGCCGGCTGCCGTCGGCGGTGACCAGCAGGGTGCCGCGCTCGGGGGCGAAGGCCACGGGGACGCCGCCGACCTGCGCCGCGAGGCGCTCCAGCCAGTGCTCCAACAGCAGGTGCGAGACCCAGTACGAGTCGCCGTCGTCGACGAAGTGGACCACCACCGGGTCGGTGGCCTCGCCCTGCAGGACGGCGCCGGAGAGGTTGGCCCGGGCGGCGGCGAAGACCTGCTCCGGGCGTACGCCCCAGCGGGCCGGCTGGTCGGCGGTCACGTAGGTCATCGTCTCCGGATGGTCGACGACCACGTGTTCGTACAGGAAGGGAAGGACCGGGCGGCGCAGCGGGGCGCCCGGGGTGACACCGCGCAGGACCGGGCGCAGCAGGGGGCGTACCTCCGACCAGGCCGGCGGTAGGCCGGCCGGAAGTAGGACGCCGGCCAGATGATGGTCTACGACCTTCCTCCGGGCGCTGGGGAAGTCGGCGAGCTCGACGATGGTCGGGACGTCCTCGCCGGGAGCCGACCAGCGGATCTGGAAGGTACGGGCGTCGTAGCGCACGCCGGTGGCGCCCGCGCGGCGCAGACGCCGCATCACCCGGGCGGCCAGGCGGGCCCGGGCCAGCCTCCGCAGCACGCCCATGTGCTACTCCCTCTTCCGGGCTCGGATCACTCGCGCTTCGAGATCATCGTCGTAGATCACGTCGGCGTCCAGACCCTGGTAGGTCACGGTCCGGACGGCAATCTCCTCCTGCGCTTCGGTGATCTCCGAGAGCAGTACCCCGTTTTCGGCCAGCCATCTGGGAGCGCTCCCGATTACTCGGCGGAATATGTCCAGGCCGTCGGGGCCGCCGTCGAGGGCGGTGGGGGGTTCGTGGTCGCGGGCCTCGGCCGGGAGGAACGGGAGATGGGCGGTGGCCACGTAAGGGACGTTGGCGAGGATCACATCGAACTGGAGATCGCGGGGGAGCGGGTCGTAGAGGTCGCCCTGGTAGGTGTGGGGTACGCCGTTGTCGCGGGCGGTGGCTACGGCGGTGGGGTCGATGTCGGTCGCATGGAGTTCGATGTTTTTGCGGCTTTTTACGGCTAGACCGAGGGCGCCGGAGCCGCAGCACAGGTCGAGGACCCGGTTCGGGTTTTCCGCGAGGGCGGTGCGGACCAGGAGCTCGCTGCGTACCCGGGGGACGAAGACGCCCTTTCGGAGCTTGATCCGAATGCCGCCGAAGTCGGCGTAGCCGACGACCTGCTCCAAGGGCTCGCCCTGCGCGCGCCGGGCGGCCAGGGCGGCCAGGGTGGCGTCATCCGGCGCGGCCGTGCCCAGAATGCCGGCCTCCTCCTCGGCGAAGACGCAGCCGGCCGCGCGGAGCTGCTCGATGGCCGTGGCCAGGGCGGATTCGGTGATCGTCACAGGCTTCCCATAGCACGGTCGGGGGCGGGTCGGTGGGTTATCCACAATGCACCGCTGTCCACAGCGGGCTCCGCGCGGGGTCGCGGAAGTCCCTAACGTCCGGGGCGTGCGAGAGCGGAAGAGTGCTGACGACGCCGTCACCGAGAGGCTCCGGGCGGCCCTGACCGGGCCGCCCCGCGGCATCACGCCACCCCCGGGCGGCCTGCTCGGCGGCCCTCCGGCGCCGGGCGGGCTGTCCGAGCTGTCGGAGGTGGGCGAGCCGCTGAACTGGTCGGACATCATCCCCGCCTGGCCGGACGACGTCGACCTGGACCCGGAGGGGGTGCCGCCCTTCTCGGCCGCGCCCTCTCCGGCACCGCCGTCCGCCGCTGATGCTTCCCCCGCCGGCTTTGCTACCGCCGGTTCGGAGGGGGAGGCCCGGTTTCCAGCGGGGTCGGCGTGGGCGACGCCGCCGGGCCCGGTCCGCACAGCTAATTCTCGGCATCCTGCGCCGGCTGAAACTCCGCCGGCGGCGATGAGGCCGGCGAGTGGCGGGGGCGTCGATTACGTGGACCTCGAGCGGTCACATCTCGGCGACTTGATCGCGGAAAGCGACCCGCTTCCTGCCGCGCGGCCGGTGCTTCGCCCGGCGGCCACAGTTCCGCCCGGGCCCGAGCGGCGTCCGCTGCCGCCGCCGGCCTGGGTTCTGCCGGAGGGGGACGAGCCCAACCCGCCCATACCCTCGTCCCCCTCCACCTCTTCCACCCGCCTCTTCGTCCCCGCCGCCGCCCCTCCCGCCTTCCCATCTGAACCGTCTCCACGCGACCCCTTCCCGTCCGGCCCCTTTCCGCGTGATCCGTTCGAGCGGGATGAGTACCCCGGTGCGGACGATGAGCCGGAGGGGCTCAGTGCGGCTGGTGCTTTCGGTGGCGGCAAGGGGGAGGGACGCCGGTTCGGGCTGGGTGCCTTTGACCCCGGGCGGCGTGGCGTCAAGGCGCTGGCGATGGTCGCGGCCCTGGTGGTCGTGATCGCCGCGGTTCTGGCGTGGCGGGCCCGGCCGCAGGTCGACCCGGTGGCGCCACCGGCCTTCGACGCGACGCAGCCGGCCGACGGCGCCACCAGTGATGGCGCCACGGCCGCCGACGGCCCGGCGATCGCGGCGCCGTCCGGCCCGTCCGAGGTGGTTGTCGCGGTCGGCGGCAAGGTGCGCAATCCGGGCCTGGTCCGCCTGCCCAGCGGCGCCCGGGTCGCCGACGCCCTCAACGCCGCGGGTGGCGCCAACCCCGGGGTCGACGTGGCCCTGCTCAACCTGGCCCGCAAGGTGGTCGACGGCGAACTGATCCTCGTCGGCGTCACCCCGCCGCCAGGAGCCGTCGTGCCCACCGGCCCCGCCGCCCCGGCCGCGAGCGGTGGCGCCGCACCCGGCGCCCCGGTGAATCTCAACACCGCGTCCCTGTCCGACCTGGACGCCCTCCCCGGCGTGGGCCCGGTCCTGGCCCAGCGCATCCTCGACGCCCGCGACGCCCAGGGCGGCTTCAAGTCCGTCAGCGACCTCCGCAAGGTCGACGGCATCGGCGACGCCCGCTACGAGCAACTCAAGGACCTGGTGACGGTATGACCACCGCACCGCCCGGCCGGCCGGCACCGCCCGGAGCCGGCCCTTCGCCGAAGCCCGGGGTCCCCGCCGACCTCCGGCTGGCCGGCTTCGCCCTCGCCACCTGGCTGTCCGCCCTGACCGCCCTCTACCTCTCAGCCCGCTCCGGCCTCCTGCTCGGCGCCGGAGCAGCCCTGCTGGCCGTCCTGATCGGACTGCCCCTTGCACGGCCGCGACCGGCAGTCATCCGCCGGCCCGGCACCCGGCAGCCCCAGCCCACGTCCACTTCGGCCAGGCGATGGTGGGGTCGGGGGGTTCGGCGGGCGGGGGCGGCCAAGTGGGTTCTGGTGGCGGCGCTCCTAGGGGTGGCCTGCGGGGGTGTGGCCACGGGGGCGCGGGTCAGTGTGCGGGAGGCCGGGCCGCTCGTGGCGCTGGTGCGGAGTGGGGAGGCGGTGGGGATGGAGGTTGTGGTTCGGGATGATCCGCGGGCGCTTCGGGGTGGGGCGGGGCCGCCTACCTATCTGGTGGCGGTTGATTTTGTGATGGTGCGGGGGGAGGGGGCGGCGCCTTTGCGGTTGGCGGCTCGGGGGCTGGTGCTGGGCAGTGATCCGGGGTGGCGGGGGCTGCTGCCGGGGCAGCGGGTGGCGGCTCGGGGGAAGCTCATGCCGCCGCGTGGGGGCGATCTGCGGGCGGCGGTGGCGTCGGTGCGGGAGCCGCCGGTGCTGCTCGGGAAGCCGTCGTGGGCGCAGCGGGCGGCGGGAGTGCTGCGGGCGGGGCTGCAGAAGGCCTGCGAGCCGCTGCCCGATCTACCCGGCGGGCTGCTGCCGGGGCTCGTGGTGGGTGACACGAGCCGGCTCGATCCGGCGCTGGAGGAGGATTTTCGAACAACCGGGATGACGCATCTCAACGCCGTGTCGGGCGCCAACGTGGCCATCGTGCTGGGGGTGGTGCTCTTCGCGGTGCGGCGGACGCGGGCCGGGCCGGTGGTCACCGCGGGGGTGTGTGCGGTGGCGCTGGTGGGGTTCGTCATTCTGGCGCGGCCGTCGCCGAGTGTGGTGCGGGCCGCGGCCATGGGGGCGATCGGGCTGATCGGGCTGGCGTCGGGGCGGCGGCGGGCCGCGTTGCCGGCGCTGGCGGCCGGGGTGGCGGTGCTGATCCTGGTCGACCCGGAGCTGGCGGCGGATCCCGGGTTCGCGCTGTCGGTGCTGGCCACCAGCGGTCTTCTGTTGCTGGCGCCGGTCTGGCGGGACGGGCTGCGGCGACGGGGATGGCCGGCGGGGCTGGCCGAGGCGCTGGCGGTTCCGGCCGCGGCACAGGTCGCGTGCGGGCCGGTGGTGGCGGGGCTGTCGGGCACGATCAGCCTCGTCGCGGTGCCGGCGAACCTGCTGGCGGTGCCGGCCATCGCGCCGGCCACCCTCTTCGGGGTCTCCTCGGCCGTGCTGTCGCCACTCTGGCCGGCCGGGGCCGAGTTCGCGGCCTGGGCCGGGCACTGGCCGGCGCGGTGGCTGGTGCTGGTGGCGACGTACGGGGCGCGGATACCGGCGGGGGCGCTGCCCTGGCCGGGTGGCGTGATCGGGGCGGTGCTGCTCGCGGTGGTCACGGTCGGGTTGCTCGTGGCGGGGCGGCGGCCGCTGATCCGACGGCTGGTCACGGTGGTGGCGCTGGGTGGGATTCTGGGCGCTTTGCCGGTCCGGCTGCTGGCCCCGGGCTGGCCGCCACCGGGCTGGGTGGTGGTGGCGTGCGCGGTCGGGCAGGGCGACGCGGTCGTGCTGCCGGCCGGGAAGGGCAGCGCGGTGGTCGTCGACGCCGGGCCGGAGCCGAACGCGGTCGATCATTGCCTGCGGCGCCTGGGCGTACGGCGGATCGTTCTCTTCCTGGCCAGCCACTTCCATGTGGACCACATCGGCGGCGTGGCCGGGGTCTTCCGGGGGCGGGAGGTGCTGGCGGTCGCGGGGCCGGACTGGCCCGAACCACCGGCCGGGCGGGCCTCGGTGGCGGAGGCCGCGGGACGGGTGCCGGTGCGCGTCGTCCGGCACGGATGGACGTACCGGGTGGGCGGTCTGGAACTGACGGTGCTGGGGCCGATCGATCCGATGCGGGGGACGAACTCCGACCCGAACAACAACTCGCTGGTGCTGCGAGCCCGGGTGGACGGCCGGACGGTGCTGCTGCCCGGGGACGCCGAGACGGAGGAGCAGGAGGACCTTCTTCACCGGCTGGGGCCGGCGGTGGTACGGGCTGACGTGCTCAAGGTCGCTCATCACGGGTCGAGCTACCAGTCGCCGGCGTTCCTCGACGAGATCGATCCGGCGGTGGCTCTGGTGTCGGTGGGGCGGGACAACGACTACGGGCATCCGAACGCGGCGCTGCTGGCCCGGCTCGGCCGCGGTGGCGCGCGCGTGCTGCGTACGGACCAGTCGGGTGACCTGGCGGCGGTGGTCAGCGGCCGCGGCCTGGCCGTGGTCGCCCGCGGCGACCCACCCGCCGCCGGGCGGTGACCGCGCCACGGCGGTCGAACGGGCGCGGCCGCTCGGCCCTGTGCACGCGCTCGGCCCTGTGCACGCGCTCGGCCTGGCTTGGGCCGAGCGCGGGGCTCAGCGGACCTCGTAGATGGTGATGTCGCCCGTTCGGAACCGTTCGGTGGCGTAGTGGCCGAGCCGGCGGCTCGCGGTGAGCTCCCTGGTCTCGCGGATGAGGGTGGGGTCGTGGGCCTTGGTGACCGCCACGAGCCACCTGACGCGGTGGGCCTTGGTGAACGAGGCGACGTTCTCCGCGGTCGGCGTGTAGAACATCGCGTCGTTGGCGGCCAGCAGGTCCTGGTCCCAGAACGTGCGCCGGCCGAGGGCGCTGGTCCACAGCGTGCCGGCCTCGAACGCCTTCTCGGTGTAGCTCCAGCCCTCGACCACGATCCGCCGTTCCGAATAGGCCGCCAGCCAGAAGTCGCGGCTGTCGCAACCGTTGAGGTCCGGGCGGCAGTGGCTGTTGGTGGCCACGATGTCGAGCGGGCGGGAATGGTCGCGCAGCCAGCGCCCGGCCTTGAGCGCGCCGCGGGGGAAGCCGGCGGGCGACCGTGCGGCGTCGTCGGTGTGCAGCTGCCGGTTGGCCGCCAACTCAGCCCTGATGAACCGGCCCCGGTCGACGGCGCCGCTGGTCACCGTCGTGCCGAGGACGACGAGGGCAAGCAGTGCGACCGTGAGCCGCCGGGGCAGCCGCACCCGCCAGGCGACGATCGCGATCGCCACGCCGGTCACGGCCAGCAGCAGGGCCACCGCGCCGTAGGCGAGGGCGGCGTTCCCGGGGGAGAGCTCCACCCAGGACTTCCTGGCGCCGGCCGTCTCCCGGATCACGATCAGGCCCGCGGCGCCCAGCACCACCCCGCCCACACCGAGCCCGGCGAACCAGCGGGACACCGGCCGGCCCGCCGGGATCAGCGAGGCCAGCCCGATCGCCGACGCCATGGCCAGGTAGGGCACGGCCGACCGGGCGAAGTAGGTCTGGCTGAGGCCGGGGTGGGCGATCAGCCACAGGCCGCCGACGCCGGACGCCGCGAAGCCGAGCATGACGTGCACGATCGGCTGCATCCGCCACTCACGGCGCAGCAGGCCGATCATCCCGGCCCAGCCGAACGCCACGGCCAGCACGGCGAGCCCGGTCAGGGCCAGCATCGGCGGCCACTGGTCCTCCCGGACGGGCGGGCCCATCACGGCCTGGCCGAGCGCGGTGAACTTGATGGTCTGCAACGGGTAGAGCTCGGCGCCCTGCGAGCCGGAGCCGTAGAGCACCAGCTGGGCGAAGGCGAACCAGGCGCCGGTGATGCCGAGCGCGGGCAGCTCCGGGCCGATCCGGCGGGCGAACACGCCGCGCAGCACCACAGCGAGCACCAGGCCGCAGAGCACCATCGGGATGAAGGTGGCCTTGGCCCCGGCCACCGCGCCGAGCAGCACGGTCAGCACGATCCAGGGCAGCGGTCGGCGCAACTCGGCCCGGTCGGCCTGGAACATCCCGGCCAGTTGATAGATCACGACGGCGAAGAACATCATCGCGAACGTCTGGGTCGGGCTCACCCACAGGTTGTCGATGATGGCGCCGTCGAAGATCGGCCCGGCGGACCAGTCGAACGGGTTGATCGAGAGGCCGATCAGCATGAGCACGACGGCCACGGCGCCCGGCCAGAACCGGCCGGTGATCCGGTGCATCGCGCCGACCACGGCCAGCAGGAACGCGCCGACCATGGGCAGCGGCAGGAGGCGCAGGACCAGCGTCTGCGGCTCGATGCCGCTGATCCAGCTGGTGGCCGCGCCGTGCGCGTAGACGTACCAGTGGTACTGCAGGCCGGTGCCGGCCACCCACGGCGTGCTCAGCGGCACGTGGTGCTTGAACTCGCCGACCAGCGCGAACTGGAACGGGTAGTCGATGCCCATCCGGCCGTTGGCCGGCGAGGAGAGGCTGTTGTCGGGGAAGTTCGCGACCGCCATCAGGGCGACGATCCACAGGAAGCCGGCGGCCACGGTCCACGAGACCCCGAGCGGCAGCCGCCGGCCGCTGCCACGCCAATACCGGCGCAGCCGCGGGACGACCGCATAGAGCACCACCACGACGAGCGGCCACGCGCCCACCGCGTACGGCACGTCGAACTGCCGCAGGAGCAGGTAGAGCGGCAACTCGATCACGAAGCCGGTGACCGTGCCGAAGGCGGCGTCCAGCGGCAGGTAGTCGGCGCGGCCGCGGACGGACCGCCAGATGAGCAGGCCGGGCAGGGTGCTGGCGTACAGGGTGCAGACGGCGAACTTGGCTATGTCCATCGCGGCGACGCCGAAGTGGTGCAGGACGAGCGTGACCACGACGAGGACGATCGCGAGGGGCAGCCAGCCGGCCGACGGGAGGCGACGGCGGGTGATGGCCTCCGGCTCCGGGGGCGGGAGCGGAGTGGGGGTGGATTCGGCCACCATGGTCGTCATCAGGGAGTCTCTTCCTACGGCGGAGCGCAGGGCATGGGCCCCTCTCCTATGAGTGGGCTGTGCGCGCCGTCGGCCTGAGAGGCTAACGGGTTCCGGCAAATTTCGTGGTCCCGGTCGACGGTGTGTGCCGCTCCTGACATCCGGGTGACGGCCGCGGTGAGAATCGGGGGATGGAGCTCGAGGCGATTACGGCCGGAAAGATACGGCTGCGGCCGTTCACGGTGGCGGACATTCCGTGGGTTTACGACGTTTCGCTGGATCCGGCCGTGCAGAAGTATCTGCAGATTCCGATCCCCTATCGGATGTCGGACGCGGAGTACTTCGTCCGGGAGATGGCGATCGCCGCGTGGGGGCGCCGGCAGCGCGCCGAGTTCGTGGTCGAGGAGACCGGCGTGGACGGGCCGCGGGGACGGGTCGGGTTCGGGCTGGACGGCAGCGGGGCCGCGCAGATCGGCTACTGGATGGATCCGGGGGCGCGTGGGCACGGGCTGGCCACGGCGGCGGTCCGGGCGTTGTGCGGGTGGGGGTTCGGGACGCTCGGGCTCGGGCTGATCGAGTGGCGGGCCGAGGTCGGGAACGTCGCCTCGCGGCGGGTCGCGGAGAAGTCCGGCTTCCGGGTCGAGGCGATCCTGCGGCAGCGTCTGGTGCACCGGGGCGGCCGGGTCGACGCGTGGGTCGGCTCGATGTTGCCGTCCGAGGGGCCGAGGTGACGACACGCCCGGGGTCGTCCGTTCGGGCATCGCCGGGTGCGGGGAACGGGGGTCGATGGCCGTTCGGGTGGACCGGGGCGGCCGGGTGGGGTGGGCGGCCTGATGGGGTGACGGTGATGTGGCCGGGGATATGGCAGAACACCGATATGTCGGCTTTCGCGTTTGCTGACCGGTGGGTCTGCGCTAAGGAGTGAGCCACGCGGAAACGTCAGTCCCTCGTGCGACGATATTGGACGTGACCACCGCGCCTCCCCCGTTGCTGCTCGTCCAAGGCGATGAGGAACTCCTCGCCTCCCGCGCGATCAGTGGGGCGGTCGAGGCGGCCCGCGCCGCCGATCCGGGGGCCGACGTCCGGGAGTACGAGGGTGGCGCCCTCGCGGCGGGCGAGGTGGCCGAGATGCTCAGCCCGTCGCTGTTCGGCGGACGGCGGGTGCTGGTGATCCGCAGTGGACAGGACGCGCGTAAGGATCTGATCGCGGCCCTGCTGGCGTACGCCAAGAACCCCGACCCCGAGGTCTCGCTGATCGTGTCGCATCTGGGCGGGGCCAAGGGCAAGGCGCTGGCCGACGGGCTGCGCTCGGCCGGGGCGACCGTGGTGGCGGCGGCCAAGCTCAAGGGCGACCGGGAGCGGATAGCGTTCGTGCGCGACGAGTTCCGGCGCAACGGGGGCCGCTGTGACGAGGCGGCGGCGGCCGCGCTGCTGGCCTCGGTCGGCAACGACCTGCGGGAGATCGCCGCGGCCTGCTCGCAGCTGATGGCCGACACCGACGGCAAGATCACCGAAGCCGTGGTCGCGCGCTACTACAAGGGCCGGGCCGAGGTGAGCGGGTTCACCGTGGCCGACGCCGCGATGATCGGTGACCTGCCGGGGGCGCTCGAGGCGCTGCGGTGGGCGCTGCACGTCGGCGTCGACCCCGTGCCGATCGCCGACGCCATCGCCGACGGCGTGCGGACGGTGGCCAAGGTCGCCTCGGCCGGGCGCGGGAACCCGTACCAGATGGCCAGCTCGCTCGGCATGCCCGCGTGGAAGATCCAGCGCGCCCAGGAACGGGCCCGCGGCTGGACGCCCGATGGCCTGGTCGACGCGATGCGGGCGGCCGCCGACTGCAACGCCGCGGTCAAGGGCGGCGCCGAGGATCGCGGATACGCGCTCGAGAAGGCCGTCTTCGCCGTCGCCGCGGCCCGCCGGGGCGGTGGCCGATGACCGTCGTCCACCAGCCGCTCTACGCGCGCATGCTGCGACTTCGGCACGTGGCGCCCAGCGGCTTCCTCTGCTTCGTCTACCTCGAGGGCGCGGTCGCGCTGGGCATCCTGCTGGCGCTGGCCGAGCTGGTCAGCTGGTGGGGCGTGCTGGTGCTGCCGGCCGTGGTCGCGGTGATGGTCAAGCTCAACGACGTGATCGCGGGGTCGCTGACCCAGCCGGTGGCCCCGGAGCGGGTCGCGGTCCGGCCGGCGGTCGAGCACGCGCCGGCGGTGCGGCTGTCCGAGGACGCCACGCGGCGCCTTCCCGGCTTGATCGACCGGGGCCAGGGTGCGCCGATCAAGCGGCCCTGGGTGGAGAAGGTCGAGGTCCAGCAGCAGTGGATCCGGCAGTCGGCCACTCGCCGTTACGAGTAAGCCGGCAAACGAAACCGGGCACCGCCCTGGACCTCACGGTCCGGCGGTGCCCGGGTTGCGTTCTAGCTGCGCGTAGCCAGACGCCCGGCGCCTGACGAGGTCAGGCGGCCGAGCGGATCAGCGATGATCAGGCCGACAGCGACGCGACGCGCTTGGCGATGGCCGACTTGCGGTTCGCCGCCTGGTTCTTGTGGATGACGCCCTTGCTGACGGCCTTGTCCAGCTGACGAGAAGCGTCACGCAGCAGCGTCGTCGCGGTCTGCGCGTCGCCGGCCTCGCTCGCCTCGTTGAGCTTGCGGATCACCGTCTTCAGCGACGACTTGACCGACTTGTTGCGCAGCCGAGCCTTCTCGTTCTGCCGGTTGCGCTTGATCTGGGACTTGATGTTCGCCACGCGACAGCCTTGTCCTGACTAGTTGTTCGGAAACGGTCTCAGCGGGGTGGCCCCAAGTCCCTGCCCAAAGAGAGTTTCACTCGAAACATCTCTGCCGAAACAGCGAACAACGGCGCGTCACCACACGCGATGAGCCAGACTACCAGCCGCGCGACCCGCCACCAAAACGGTGCCCTGCTCAGGGCTCTGCGAGACCGGTCACGAGGCCGCCCAGCCGCGCCGGGCGGCCAGCCAGGAGAGCGCCTGCTCGCCGCTGAAACGCTGGTGCTGGCGGCTGTGCGGGGAGGCGCTGCCGGGCCCGCCGGCCGCCCGTACGAGCCAATAGCCGGCCAGCGCGGCCAGGGCGCCGTCGATTCCTTCCGGTGGTGCGTTCCAGCCCCGGAGGTACGCGTCCGCGCCGAGCCCGCTGGCATGGGCCGTCACCAGCAGCGTCACCGTGTCGAACCAGGGCGCCCCGAGGCACGGCCAGGTCCAGTCGCAGAGCCGGGCCCGCCCCGCTTCGTCGATCATGACGTTGTCGATCCGCAGGTCGCCGTGCATGAGGCCGGGACCGGCGACGAGCCCGGGCGCGGCCCGCTCGAGCTCCGCCAGCTCGGTCAGGCGGCCGGGCGCGACCGTGTCCCGGGCGGTGGCGGGCATCGGCTCCCGGCCGGCGGCGATCTCCGACCACCAGGACATCTCCGCCCGCAGGATGTCCGGCAGGGCCGGGATGCCCGAGGCCAGCAGCTCGGCCGAGGGGGTGGCCAGGGCCCGGGCCGCGGCCGACCAGGCCGTCAGCGTGGCTGTCAGCTCGGCCGGCGGCCACGGCAGGGCCGGCACGTGCCCGTCGACGGCCTCCAGGCACAGCGTGAAGTAGCCGGCCTCGGCGATCGACCAGAGCGGGCGCGGGGCCGGGACGGCCGGGGGCAGCAGCGAGGTGATCCAGCCCTCACGGGCGTACCACTGGGACGTGGGGTCCTCCAGGGGCGCGGCCTTGACGAAGAAGCGGCGGCTGTCGGCGGTCCTCAGCACGGCGGCGAAGGCCCGGGTGAAGCCGCCGCCGGCGCTGCGCGCGGCCGTGACCGGGGCGCCGAGTCGCCCCGCGATCGCCTTGCGCAGGGCTTTCGGCAGGTCGGACCAGTCCGGCCGGACGGCGGTGGCGCCGTACGGCACGTCGGGGAGGGAAATCGGCGGCACGGCACCATCCTGCCGCGCGCGTTTTTGTCGTACCCCGCTGGCAGGATTCACGCCATGAGAACCGACGACTTCTGGGCGGTCATCGGCCGAGCGACCGCCGACCGGCCCGCCTCGCCCGCCGAGGTGGCCAAACGCGCCGCCGCCGACCTGGCGACCCGCGATCCGGAGGAGATCGTGGCCTGGGGCCGGCATCTCGACAAGGTCATGGTGGCCTCCGGCACGGCCGACCTGTGGGCCGCGGCCTATCTGATCAACGGCGGCTGTGACGACGAGGGCTTCGACAGCTTCCGGGGGTGGCTGATCGCGCACGGCCGCGACGCGGTGGCCAACACGGTGAAATCGCCGGACTCGCTGGCCAACGTCAAGGCCGTGCGGGCCGCCGCCGAGAACGGCGCCGTCTTCGCGGCCGAGGAGGTGCTGTCCATCGCGGCCGACGCCTATGCCCAGGCCACCGGCGAGGAGCTGCCGGCCGGTGAGCGCCCGGTGACCCGGCCCGACGTGGCCGACCTGTGGGATTTCGACAACGAGGAGGAGATGCAGCGGCGCCTGCCCAAGTTGTCGGCCCTGTTCCTGGAGCCGCCGGAGTGACGGCGTCCAGGGGGCGGGAAAGGGGTCGGGCGGGCCGCTCGGGGTCGGCGAGACTCGGGGCATGAGTCTTCGTGGAACGGTCGCCTCGGTCAGCCGCAACGACGCCTATTCGTTCACCAAGCCGGTGCGGGACGAGATCGTGCTCGTGGCCGGGATCGGGGTCGAGGGCGACGTGCACGCGGGGGTGAACGTGCGGCACCGCCACCGGGTGAAGCTGGACCCGACCCAGCCGAACCTGCGGCAGGTGCATCTGATCCACGAGGAGCTGTTCGGCGAGGTCGGGGAGAAGGGTTACGCGGTCAACCCGGGCAACCTGGGTGAGAACGTGACGACCAGCGGGCTCGACCTGCTCGGGCTGCCGCTCGGCACGATCCTGCGCTTCGGCCCGCCGGCGCGCGATTCGGAGGCTGCGAGTGGCTCTCCGGCGCGGGGTGTGGTGGCCGAGAGTGGCTCGCCGGCGCCGGGTGCGGTGAGGGAGAGCGGCTCGGCGGCGCCGGGTGCGGTGGGGGAGAGCGGCTCGGCGGCGCTGGCCGGGGTGCTGGCGGCGGCTGCGGCGGCGCGGCTGGACGAGGCCACGGCCGCGGCGGCCGAGCAGGTGGCGGCGGTCGCGGCGCGGGCGGGCGGGGACGATCCGCGGCCGGCGGTGATCGTGGCCGGGCTGCGGAACCCGTGCGCGCAGATCAACAAGTTCCGGCCGGGGCTGCTCAGGGAGGTCATCGGGCAGGACGAGCAGGGCAACGTGGTGCGCAAGGGCGGTGTCATGGGCGTGGTGCTGCGCGGCGGCCCGATCCGGCCCGGTGACGAGATCAGCGTGGAGCTGCCGCCCCCGCCGTTGGCGCCGCTGGAGAAGATCTGAGCGGGAGGTGAACGGGTGTGAGCGGGGGCCCCGCGCGGACGTGGGACGATAGAGCCCGCCGGCGGATCGCCGGTGTCGTCAAGTTCGAGAAGAACGGAAGATCGTGCCTGGACCGCTCGACCCCGGCGTGAACGTGATCGGCAACACCGATCCCGCTCGGATCCGCAACTTCTGCATCATCGCCCACATCGACCACGGCAAGTCGACGCTGGCTGACCGCATGCTGCAGATCACCGGGGTGGTCGACCCGCGTCAGATGCGTGCGCAGTACCTCGACCGCATGGACATCGAACGCGAGCGCGGCATCACCATCAAGTCGCAGGCCGTGCGCATGCCCTGGGTGGTCCGCGAGGGCGACCGCACGGGTGAGACCGCGGTGCTCAACATGATCGACACACCGGGGCACGTCGACTTCACGTATGAGGTCTCCCGGAGCCTGGCCGCCTGTGAGGGCGCGATCCTGCTGGTCGACGCCGCGCAGGGCATCGAGGCCCAGACCCTCGCCAACCTGTACCTGGCGATGGAGAACGACCTGCACATCATCCCGGTGCTCAACAAGATCGACCTGCCGGCCGCGCAGCCCGAGAAGTACGCGGAGGAGCTGGCCAAGCTGATCGGCTGCGAGCCGTCCGACGTGCTCCAGGTCTCCGGCAAGACCGGCATGGGCGTGGAGCACCTGCTCGACGAGATCGTCCGGCAGTTCCAGCCGCCGGTCGGGCGGGCCGACGCCCCGGCCCGCGCGATGATCTTCGACTCGGTCTACGACGTCTACCGGGGCGTGGTCACCTACGTCCGGGTGGTCGACGGGCGGATCGAGGCCCGCGACCGGATCAAGATGATGTCGACCGGGGCCGTGCACGAGCTGCTCGAGATCGGCGTCGTCTCGCCCGAGATGGAGAAGGCGGGCGCGCTCGGCGTGGGCGAGGTCGGCTACCTGATCACCGGTGTGAAGGACGTGCGCCAGTCCCGGGTCGGTGACACCGTCACCGGCAACGTCAGGCCCGCCACCGAGCCGCTGGGCGGCTACAAGGACCCCAAGCCGATGGTCTACTCGGGTCTCTACCCGATCGACGGCTCCGACTACCCGGCCCTGCGCGACGCGCTCGACAAGCTCAAGCTCAACGACGCCGCCCTGGTCTACGAGCCGGAGACCTCGGCCGCGCTCGGCTTCGGCTTCCGCGTCGGCTACCTCGGCCTGCTCCACCTGGAGATCATCGGCGAGCGGCTGGAGCGCGAGTTCAATCTCGACCTGATCTCCACCGCGCCCAACGTGGTCTATCGCGTCTACACCGAGGACGCCGAGGAGAAGGTCGTCACCAACCCGAGCGAGTTCCCGACCGGGAAGATCGCCGAGATCCACGAGCCGGTCGTGCGGGCCACCGTGCTCGTGCCCAACGAGTATGTCGGCGCGGTCATGGAGCTGTGCCAGAGCCGGCGCGGGTCGCTGCTCGGCATGGAGTACCTGTCGTCCGAGCGGGTCGAGCTCCGCTACACGCTGCCCCTGGCCGAGATCATCTTCGACTTCTTCGACCAGCTCAAGAGCAAGACCAAGGGGTACGCGTCGCTCGACTACGAGCCGTCCGGCGAGCAGGTGGCCGACCTGGTCAAGGTGGACATCCTGCTGCACGGCGAGCCGGTCGACGCCTTCAGCGCGATCGTGCACAAGGACAAGGCGTACAACTACGGCGTGACCATCGCCGCCAAGCTGCAGAAACTCATTCCGCGGCAGCAGTTCGAGGTGCCGATCCAGGCCGCCATCGGCAGCCGGATCATCGCCCGCGAGACCATCCGGGCGATCCGCAAGGACGTGCTCGCCAAGTGCTACGGCGGTGACATCAGCCGTAAGCGCAAGCTGCTCGAGAAGCAGAAAGAGGGCAAGAAGCGGATGAAGATGGTCGGCCGCGTGGAGGTGCCGCAGGAGGCCTTCATCGCCGCACTGTCGACATCCGACTCGGTGGACCCCAAGGGGACAAACAAAAAATAGGCGGTTTGGCTTTCGGGAGGGTCGGGAACTCTGGGGCTCGACGGACGCAACGATTGCTTCACCCCCCGAAAGGATCCCCCAATGACTGTCACCGGCATCATCACCGCGCTCATCGTCGGTCTCATCATCGGCGCTCTGGGCCGCCTGGTCGTTCCGGGCAAGCAGAACATCCCGCTGTGGCTGACCCTGGTCATCGGTGTGGTGGCCGCTCTGCTGGGCACGGTGCTGGCCCGCGCGACCGGTGTCGCCGACACCAAGGGCTTCGACTGGATCGAGCTGCTCTTCCAGGTTGTCCTGGCCGCGATCGGTGTTGCCCTGGTGGCGGGTGTCGGCGGTCGTCGCCGCCTCACCCGATAAGGCAGAACCGGGCGCTCACCACGCCCGACGAACGAAGCGCCGGACCGCGAAGGTCCGGCGCTTCGGCGTTTTCTCAGTAGCGGAACTTGTGCTGCGCGCTGCGGCGGTTGACCCAGGCCGGCAGGTCGTCCACGTGCTCCCGGTGCGGGAGGCGCTCGCTCGCGGTGTGGCCTTCCGTGACATCGCGCATGGTGACCACGAAACCCTGGACCAGGCGGTCCTCGCGGAGGTCGCGGTACGTGGCCTCGACCAGCAACTGGCTGTCGTCGGGGCGGCGCAGCGCGCAGAAGATCGTGCCGTCGCCGCCGGTGGTGAACGCGCGGCGGATCTGGCCCCGGTCGTCCCGGTCGGCCAGGTCGGCGAAGGTCGACAGCGGGGACAGCTCCTCGTCGCCCAGCAGGTCGTGCAGGGCCGGGCTGGCGTAGCGGATCCGCTGATCCTCGTCGAGCACCAGCATCAGGTCGGCCGTGTTGCGGATCACAGCGCGCAGGTAAAGGTCGCTGTCGCGGCGGCCGACCGCCTCGACCAGGCTGATCCGGTCGAGGGCCAGGGCGGCCTGGCCGGCCAGCACCTCCAGGGCGTCGCGGGCTGCGACCAGGGCGTCCCGGCGACCGGTGAGCACCAGGGCGCCTCCGCTGGGCCGGGCCACAGCCAGCGGCTCGAGCCAGAGCGGGCAGATCAGGGTGGCCTCCTCGGCCGGCGACTCGTCCGACCACCAGCTGCGCGGGCGGCGGCCGGTCGGCGCGGGCGGGAGCGCCTCCAGGGCCATTTGACGGTCATCGGTGGCGAAGACCACCCGGCGCACCGTCTGCTCGGCCAGCAGGACGGTCACCGCGGAGCGGACCGCCTCGTCCACGGCGGGCATGTCCGCCGCGGCCACCAGGTCGGCGCTCGCGCCGCGCAGGCCGCGCTCCCGCGCCAGGGCCCGGCTGTTCAGGGTCACCGCGTCGGCCAGGCGGGTGATGGTCAGGGTGAGGGTGATCACGCCGGCCACCGCGATCGGCACCGCGTCCTCCACCGGCCCGGTCAGCGCCTCGATGAGCAGGACCAGCGGCGGGGTCGCGACCGAGAGGACCAGCAGCGCCGCCCAGTGTCCGCGCCAGGCCGGCGGGCGCGGGGTCTCGGGCATGGTCAGCCGGGCCATCGACGGGTGCAGCGCGGCCAGCCCCCACGCCACGTACAGCACGCGGTAGCCGGTCTCGGCCGCCGTGCCTGGCGCCAGCGGGTAGGCGATGTCACCGGCCAGCATGCCGACGGCCCCCAGGAGCAGCAGGAAGGCGGCCCCGTTGCGGCCGGTGGCCAGGTTGAGGCGCACGGCCACGCCGACCAGCAGGATCGAGCCGATCACGTCGGCCCCCGAGATGCCGCCGAGCTCGGCCATGCCGCCGACCACGAAGACCCAGAGGATCAGCAGGCTGGCGCACGCGAACGCGAGCAGGTCGATCAACCGGGCCCGGTCGTCGATCACCGAGCCGCCGCCGGTGAACTTCAGCAGCGCCCCCGCGACCAGTACGTACATCGCGAGATAGAAGGCGTCCGCGACGCCGTGGTCACGCAGAGCGAAGAAGACATCGCCGGTGGCCAGCATCGCGACAGCGGCGGCGAGCAGCAGCCACGGCCCCTTTCTGGCCGGCCGGCGCCACCACACTCCGCAAATGATCGCTATACAGCTGGCAGATCCCAGAAGAATCCACTCGATCGCCCTCGACACGCCCTACTTAGTACCAGGGCGGTAGCTGTCTGTCCATGTTGCCTTATACGCTACGCAACTGCGTACCGAAAACGGTCGTCATCACCCAGAGTGATTAAATCGGCGACCGAAATTTCCGGCCACGCACCGAAAATCGGACGTCAATCGAACACTTCCGCGATCACGCGCAGCTTTCCGGCGCCACCCTGCGCGGTCGCCGCCGTCCACTTGCCGTCCGGCGCGTGCCACTCGAGATCGGCGAAACGTACCCGTTCGAGACCGGTCGCGGAGGCATGGGCGACGAGCCAGTGGGCATAGCGCCAGCCCGCGCTGGCGTCGGTGACGGCCACGGTCAGCCCGGCCACCGGGCCGGCCGTGGCCGACTCGGTCAGGCCCTTGCCCCAGTCGAGGCGCAGGCCCTCCATCAGCGCGGCCGAGGCAGCGGCCCCGCGCAGCACCGGCGACCCGCTCACCGAGCACTCGACGGCGCCGGTGGCCCGGCCGGTCAGCGCCTTGGCCAGCACCGCCGACTCGTCGGCCCACTTCTCGTACGCGTTGGGGTAGGCCGAGCGCTGCACCTTCTGCGCGGCATCGGTGACCCGCATCTTCTGGTAGCCCTTGACCTTCTTGAGCGCCGTGTAGAACCTGTCCGCCGCGTACCTCGGGTCCTTGATCTTCTCGATCGTGCCCCAGCCCTGGCTCGGGCGCTGCTGGAAGAGGCCGACCGAGTCGCGGTCGCCGGTGTCGAGGTTCTCCAGCTTCGACTCCTGCAGCGCGGTGGCCAGCGCGATCACCACCGCCCGCTCGGGCATGCCCTTGCGCACGCCGACCGCGGTGATCGTCGCGGCGTTGGCCATCTGCACGTAGTCGAGCGTGACCTCGCCGTCGGCCCGCACGGTGCACTCCGGGCCGATCTGGGGCAGCTTGAGGCCGCCGGAGAACGAGCGGACGGCGACGAACACGCCCAGCGCGCCGACGAGCGTGACCAGCGCCAGCGCCGCCACGACGGGGGTCTTGCGCACCAACACCTCCGGCAAGTCAGTCAGGCAACAAGAGTAGTCAACGAGATCACCTTGTCTGCGTGACTGGGACCCAGGAGGCGTCGCGCTTCTCCCGGAACGCGGCCACGCCCTCCCGGCCCTCGGCCGACCGGAAATATCCGGCCGAGCGCTGTGAGAGCTCGGCCAGCTCCTCGCGGACGCCGGCCTCGGGCGTACGGCGGAGCAGCTGCTTGGCCCCCGCCAGGGCGAGGGGACCGCCCCGGACGAGGCTGTCGCAGTACCGCGTGATCGAGGCGTCGAGATCCACCGCCGGCACGGCCGCGGTGACCAGGCCGATCTCCGCCGCCCGGGCCCCGTCGAAGACATCCCCGGTGAGATAGAGCTCGGCCGCCGCGCGCGGGGCCAGCCGAGGCAGCACGGTCGCGCTGATCACAGCGGGGATCACGCCGAGCCGTACCTCCGAGAAGGCGAAACTCGCCTCGGTGGTGCAGACGGCGATGTCGGCCGCGGCGATCAGGCCGAGCCCGCCCGCGCGGGCCGGCCCGCCGACGCGCGCGACCACCGGCTTGGGGAACTCCCAGAGCGCGGCCAGGACGTCGGCCAGCAACTCGGCCGGGACCCGGCCGCTCGCGCGGGCCTCGGCCGTCTCCTTGAGATCGGCCCCCGAGCAGAAGACCGGGCCGGCGTGGGAGAGCACGACGACCCGGACCGAGGCGTCGGTCAGGGCGTCGGCCAGCGCGTCGAGCAGCTCGCGCATGAGCGGGGTGGAAAGAGCGTTGCGGTTCGCCGGGCTGTCCAGGGTCATGGTGGTCACCCCGGCGTCGGTGACGGTACGGACCAGAGCCATGGCGGCACCCTAACGGGAGGCGTGCACACTTGACGGATGGCAGGCGCACTTCCCGACGGCTCACCCGTCCCCGCGGACGGGTCGCTCCCCGCATCCGCGACTTCCGCCGTCGGCCGGAACGGCTTCGCCGTCTATGTCCACGTGCCGTTCTGCGCGTCTCGCTGCGGCTACTGCGACTTCAACACCTACACCGCGTCCGAGCTGGGCGGCGGGGCCAGCCGGGACACGTACGCCTCGACCGTCCTGCGGGAGCTGCGCCTGGCGCAAGGCGTGATAAGTCCGGGAAAAGTGGACACGGTGTTCTTCGGTGGCGGGACGCCGACGCTGCTGAGCGCGGATGACCTCGGGCGGATTCTCGCCGGGATCGACGACGCGTGGGGGCTGGCGCCGGATGCCGAGATCACCACGGAGGCCAATCCGGAATCCGTGGACCTGTCGTATCTGAGGACGCTGCGCGGACACGGCTTCAACCGGATCTCGCTCGGCATGCAGTCGGCGTCGCCCACGGTGCTGCGGATCCTCGACCGCAGGCACACCGCGGGGCGCGCGCCGCAGGCCGCCATCGAGGCCCGCGAGGCCGGCTTCGAGCACGTCAACCTCGACCTCATCTACGGCACGCCGGGCGAGACGGCCGACGACTTCGCGGCGTCACTGCGGGCGGTCGTCGACGCGGGAGTGGACCACGTCAGCGCGTACAGCCTGATCGTGGAGGACGGCACCCGGATGGCGGCGCGGATGCGGCGCGGCGAGATCCCGTTCCCGTCGGACGACGTCGCGGCGGATCGCTATCTGGCCGCCGAAGAGGCGCTGACCGGGGCCGGCTTCGAGTGGTACGAGGTCTCGAACTGGGCCACCTCGGCCGAGGCGCGCTGCCGGCACAACCTGCTCTACTGGACCGGAGCCGACTGGTGGGGGCTCGGCCCGGGCGCGCACAGCCACGTCGGCGGGGTGCGCTGGTGGAACGTCAAGCACCCGTCCGCGTACGCGTCGCGCCTGTCGGAGGGCCTCTCACCCGGTCACGGCCGGGAGCTGCTCACCGACGAGGACCGGCACGTGGAGGACGTGATGCTCCGGGTGCGGCTGCGGGAGGGCATCGCCCTCGACCGGGTCGACCAGGTGGGCGCGAAGCAGGCGCTGGCCAACGGGCTGCTCGACGCTTCCTCGTACGAGCGGGGCCGACTGGAACTGACGCTGCGCGGCCGCCTCCTGGCCGACGCGGTCATCCGCGACGTGGTCTGAACAGCCGGGCCCCCGTGCCCGGCCCCATCACTTGATGAGATTCAGCGACATCGGGTAGTTGTACGGCTCGTTGTTGCCGGCCTTCACGCCGGCGATGATGCCGAAGATGATGGCGATCAGCGCGGCTGCCGCGATGATGATGAAGCCGATGCCCAGGCAGGACGTGACCCAGCCGATCAGCGTCACGATCGACCAGGTGATCTGGAAGTTCAGCGCCTTGACCGACTCGGCCCGGACCACCGGGGACTGGTTGCCCTTGGCCAGCAGCGCGATCAGCGGGGCGATCCAGCCGGCGAGGCCGCCGCCCAGGAAGGCCGCCGCGGCGCCGCCGAAGTGGGCCACGAGGATCCAGGTGCGGTCGTCCTGCGTGGGGCCGTAGCCGCCATAACCTTTGTCGTATCCCGGCGGGGGCGGCGGGTAGCCGGGCGGGGGGCCGTAGCCGGGAGGCGGTGAGCCGGGCGGCGGGCCGTAGCCGGGAGGCGGGGAGCTGGGCGGCGGGCCGTAGCCGGGAGGCGGGGAGCTCGGCGGGGGGCCGTAGCCGGACGGGGGGTTGTACGGCGGGGGTGTCGATCCCGAAGTCGGGTCGTTAGGGGCATAAGGGTTGAACGGCCTGGTGGGGTCATTCGGGGTGGGCTCACCAGGCGGGCGAGGCGGTTCAGTCATGGCTGACACGGTAGAGCCGCACCTCAATGGGGTCGAGGCGACATGCTGATCTTGTGGATGAACAGACGAGTCCGCTCGATCATCGCGTTGCCGTCCGCGGCGACGTAGACTGGCACTCGGTCTGCCGGAGTGCCAAATTTGTGGGGGAGGGGTCATATGAGTCTCGATGACCGCAAGCTCGAGGTGCTTCGGGCGATCGTCGAGGACTACGTCGAGACGCAGGAACCCGTCGGGAGCAAGGCGCTGGTCGAGCGCCACCAGCTCGGCGTCTCCCCGGCCACCGTGCGCAACGACATGGCGGTGCTCGAGGAGGAGGGCTACATCCGGCAGCCCCACACCAGCGCCGGCCGTGTGCCCACCGACGCCGGCTACCGGCTGTTCGTCGACCGCCTGTCCAAGGTCAAGGCGCTGAGCCCGGCCGAGCGGCGGGCCATCGAGCGGTTCCTGATCGGCGCGGTCGACCTGGACGACGTCGTGCACCGCACGGTGCGGCTGCTCGCCCAGCTCACCCGCCAGGTCGCCGTCGTGCAGTACCCGTCGCTGGCCCGCTCCTCGGTGCGCCACCTCGAGCTGGTGCCGATCTCCACCACGCGCCTCATGCTGGTGATGATCGCCGACACCGGCCGCGTCGAGCAGCGCCTGGTCGAGCTGCCCGGGCCGGTCCCGGCCGACGACGTCACCGACCTGCGCCGCCGCGTCAACGAGAAACTCGCCGGCAAACGGCTGGCCGACACCCCGCCGCTGGTGCAGGGGCTCGTCGACGACTGCGCGCCGGAGAGCCGGGCCACCATGGCCTGCCTCGCCTCGGTGCTCCTCGAGACCCTGGTCGAGCGCAGTGAGGAACGCCTCGCCTTGGCCGGCACCGCTAACCTGACAAGGGGTGGCGTGCTGGACTTCCAAGGCACGCTGCGACCTGTCCTCGAGGCCCTCGAGGAAGAGGTCATCCTGCTGAAACTGATCGGCGACCTGGAGCCGAGCACCACGCGGGTCCGGATCGGTGACGAGAACGAGATCGACAACCTCCGGTCGGCGTCCGTGGTCAGCACCGGTTACGGCCCCGGGGCGACGATCGTCGGTGGGCTCGGTGTGCTCGGCCCCACCCGGATGGACTACCCCGGCACCATCGCGACCGTGCGCGCGGTGGCACGCTACGTGGGCGACCTTCTAGCACAAAACTGACGAGGATTGCGGAGCCCGTGGCCAAGGACTACTACGGCATTCTCGGCGTGAGCCGGGAAGCCACCGACGACGAGATCAAGCGCGCCTACCGCAAACTGGCTCGGCAATATCACCCGGACGTCAACCCGGACCCGGAAGCGCACGAGAAGTTCAAGGACATCAACGCGGCGTACGAGGTCCTCTCCGACGACCAGAAGCGGCAGATCGTCGACCTGGGCGGCGACCCCCTCGCGCCCGGCGGCGGCATGGGCCCCGGTGGTCCCGGCGGGGCCGGTGGCCCGTTCGTCGGCTTCCAGGACATCATGGACGCCTTCTTCGGCACGGCCGCGGGAGGCGGCGCCCGGGGCCCGCGCCCGCGCACCCGGCCCGGCGCCGACGCGATCCTGCGGCTCGAGCTCGACCTGGTCGAGACCGCCTTCGGCGTCGAAGCGCCGATCACGGTCGACACCGCGGTGCTGTGCACCCAGTGCTCCGGGGCGGGCACGGCGCCGGGCACCCACCTGGCGACCTGTGAGACGTGCGCCGGCCGCGGCGAGGTGCAGAGCGTCCAGCGCACCTTCCTCGGCCAGGTGGTCTCCTCCCGCCCCTGCGCCACCTGCCAGGGCCACGGCACGGTCATCCCGCACCCCTGCCCGACCTGCGCCGGCGACGGCCGCGTCCGCACCCGCCGCTCGCTGACCGTGAAGATCCCGGCCGGCGTCGAGGACGGCATGCGGATCCGCCTGGCCCAGCAAGGGGAGGTCGGTCCCGGCGGAGGAACCCCCGGCGACCTGTACGTGGAGATTCACGAACGCCCGCACGACGTGTACAGCCGCAAGGGCGACGACCTGCACTGCCGGGTCACCCTGCCGATGACGGCGGCCGCGCTCGGCACCCGCCTGACCATCAAGACCCTCGACAGCGAAGAGGGCATCGAGGTCAAGCAGGGCACCCAGCCGGCGAGCACGCTGCGCATCCGCGGCAAGGGCGTGCCCCACCTGCGGGGCCAGGGCCGGGGCGACTTGTTCGTGCACCTCGACGTCAAGACCCCGACGAAGCTCACCGCCGACCAGGAGCGCATGCTCCGTGACTTCGCCAAGACCCGCGGCGAGGACGTGGCCGAGCTGAGCAAGCAGGGCGGCTTCTTCAGCCGCATGCGAGACGCTTTCAACGGCCACTGAGCCACCGCCTGTAGTCGCCTCACTCGGCCGGGCCTACCCGCAGGCCCGGCCGTTCGTGGGCGCCGGCCGTTCGTAGGTGCCGGCCGTTCGTGAGGCCGACCGTTCGTGAGGGCCGACCGTTCGTGGGCCCCGGCCGTTCGTGGGGCAGCCGTTCGTGGGGCAGCCGTTCGTGGGGCAGCCGTTCGTGGGGCGGCCGTTCGTGGGGCGGCCGTTCGTGGGGGCGGCTTCGCGCGTGCCCCTCGGGGTGGGGCGGCCGTTCGTGGGGCGGCCGTTCGTGGGGGCGGCTTCGCGCGTGCCCCTCGGGGTGGCGCCGCCGAAACTGCGGTCAGCCGTCGAGGCGGCCGCGGGCCCGCTCGATGAGCAGGGGAAGCAGCTCGGCCCGCCAGGTGTCGAGGTGCACAGCACCGCTGGAGACCCCGCCGTGAGCGAACTCCTCCCGAACGACCCACGGACTCGTCTCCGCGGCGAGATCGACACTGACCAGCCGATCGAACTCGGCATAGAGCAGCCGCTCGACCTCACCGGCCGAGGGCGGCAAGTAGGTCGTGGCCAGCCGCTCGGCCATCGCCCGCCACACCCAGGGGTCACCACGGAGCCCCCACCGCGGCGGCTCGGGATCGAAGAGCTCGGACACCACCTTCATGAAATTCACTCATACCCGCCGATGAGCCGGGTCATGCCCGGGTTTGCGCAGTCTGGAACCGCGCCGGTCGGCGCCCGCTCGTGGCGGCCGGCGATGGCCCGCGCCGGCCCCTCCGGCCTGCGTCGGCCCCTCACGGCCTGCGTCGGCCCCTCCCGGCCTGCGTCGGCCCCTCCCGGCCTGCGTCGGCCCCTCCCGGCCTGCGTCGGCCCCTCCCGGCCCTCGGCCCCCAGCCCCCGGCCCCCGGCCCTTAGCCCTCGGTCCTCCCGGCCCGCGTCGGCTGGCGTTGGCTCAGGCGGTGATCGCCGGGACGGCGGCGAGGCGGGCGTAGTCGGCGCTGATGTTGGCGGCGGTGCGCAGCAGGTGGGGCAGGTGCTTCTCGACGAGCGTCTCCACCGTCGTCTCGGCGGCGTGCACGGTCACGTTGATCGCCGCGATCACCTGCCCGTTGCCGTCCCGCACACCCGTGGCGACGGACCTTATCCCGGGTGCCAGATCCTGGTCGGCCAGCGCCCAGCCCCGGGCCCGCACCTCCAGCAGCGCGGTCATGAAGGCGTCCATGGTCGGCCGGTACTTGGCCACGATCCCGGACCGGGACTCCTCGGCGAGGATCGCGGGCACGTACTTGGGCTCCTTTGCGGCCAGGAGCACCTTGCCCATCGACGTCGCCGGGGCGGGGAACCTCGTCCCGATCGAGACCGCCAGCGTCACGATCTTGGGCACCGCCACCCGGGCCACGTAGACGATGTCGCTGCCGTCGAGCTGGGCCATCGAGGTCGACTCACCGGTGAGCCCGACGAGCTCCTCCATGTGCGGGCGAGCCACTTCCCAGAGGTTCAGCGAGTTCACGTACGCCATGCCCAACTCGAGGACGCGCGGGGTCAGGGCGAAGCCGCGACCCTCGCTGCGCGCGTAGCCGAGCGCCTCGAGAGTGAGCAGCATGCGCCGCACGGTGGGCCGGGCCAGGCCGGTCTCGGCCGCGATGTCGCTCAGGGTCATCGACGGCCGGCCCGGGCGGAAGGAGCGCAGGACGTCGAGGCCGCGCGCCAGGGCCTCGATGAAGTCGGGCCCCGTGCCCCTCCCGGTGTCGGTCATCTCCTAATGCTTCCACTGCGCCGAACCGGCGTCCCACTCGGTGTACTGGTACGGGTTCTCGCGGATCGCGGTCTCCGGCACGTCGGGATTCATCCCGCGCCGCCAAGCCTCCTCGCCCATCGTCTCGCGGAGGTAGTCGACGGTCGCCTCGACCTTGGCCCGGGCCGCGGCCAGGTCGACGCCGACGAGCCGGCCGTCCTGCTTGACGACCTTGCCGCCGACCAGCACGGTGTGCACGTCACCGCGCTGGGCCTGGAACGCGACGTGCCCGTACGGGTGGAGGACCGGGAACATCACGGGTGACGCGTCGTTCTTGATCAGCACGATGTCGGCCTGCCGGCCCGGGGTGAGCGCGCCGAGCTGCGAATCCAGGCCGAGGGCACGGGCGCCGCCGCGGGTCGCCCAGTCGACGACGTGCTCGGCCCGCAGGTGGGCGTGGGTCACCGTCTCCTGCTTGGAGTGGGCCTCGAGGTGCTCGCGGGATCGGTCGGCGCCGAGGGTGGTGCGCATCGCCGAGAACAGGTCGCCGCTCCACCAGACGCTGGTGTCCATCGACAGGGAGACCGGGATGTCGTGGTGGCGCAGCTGGAAGGTGGGCGGGTAGCCCTGGCCGGCGCTCTGCTCGCTCTCGGTGGAGACCGAGACCGAGCCGCCGGTGGCGGCGATCCGGTTGTACGAGTCGTGGGTGAGCGTGGCGGCGTGCACATACACGTTGCTCGGGCCCATGAAGCCGTTCTCGTGCATGAGCCGGATGCCGTCGTCGTTGGTGGCGCCCCAGACACCGGCATGCGTGGTCACGGCCACGCCGAGCTCACGCGCGACCTCGAACGCCGCCTTCTCCGGGAAGGCCGGGTCGCCGGTGACGTCGAAGGCCATCTGGAAGCCGGCGAGCTTGCCGCCGTCGATCCGGCGGCGGTAGAAGTCGCGGAACGCGTCGGAGGTCGCCCACTCCCACGGGCCCTGCTGGATGTTGCCGTAGGCCAGGACGAACCGGCCCGGCACCGCCTCGAGCGCGTCGACCGCGGCGTCGGCATGGTCGGCGCTCTGCAGACCGTGGGACCAGTCGACTGTGGTGGTGACGCCGGCGTCGATCGCCTCGATCGCGGCCAGCAGGTTGCCGGCATGGATGTCCTCGGGACGGAAGAGCTTGCCGGACTCGAGGTAATACCAGACGAAGTACTGCGTGAGGGTCCAGTCGGCGCCGTAGCCGCGCATGGCGGTCTGCCACATGTGCCGATGGGTGTCGATCATGCCCGGCATGATCACGCCGCCGGAAGCGTCGATCTCCAGGGCGCCCTCGGGCGCGGTGAGGTCTGGACCGACCTCGGCTATGCGGCCGTCGACCACGAGCACGTCGGCGCCGGGAAGAACAGTGTGTGAGTCGTCCATCGTCAGAACCAGGCCGTTGCGGAGGATCACCGGCCGACTGTCAGCGCTCATCGGAACCTTCTCTCGGACGCTCGTCCGCCATGCGGACATCGAGTTCGCGTCAGTCTTCTCCCGGCCTCTTCGCGGTGTCAATGGTTTGTTTCTGGCAGATCAACAAGGCGTTGACAGGGTGCAGATCTTGGTCAAGGGTGGTTGGGCGGACAGATGTCCGCAGGACGGCGGTTGGGATCGATGGGACCTTTGAACGGCTTGCTGGTGGCGGACTTCTCACGAATCCTCGCCGGGCCTTACGCGACGATGCTGCTGGCCGACCTGGGCGCGCAGGTGATCAAAGTGGAGGGTCCGGGCGGCGACGACACGCGTACGTGGATGCCGCCCACGCGCGACGACGTCTCCACGTACTACCTGGGGATCAACCGCAACAAGCGCTCGATCGCGCTCGACCTCAAAAACCCGGACGACCTGGCCGCCGCGCGCGAGCTGGCCCGCCGGGCCGATGTGCTGATCCAGAATTTCCGCCCCGGCGGCCTGGCCCGCTTCGGCCTTGATTACGAGTCCGTGTCCGCGGCCAACCCGGCGATCGTCTACGCGAGCATCAGCGGCTTCGGCCCGGGTGCCGGGGCCGACCTGCCGGGGTACGACTTGATGATCCAGGCCATCTCGGGCCTGATGAGCCTGACCGGCGACCCCGAGGGGCCGGCCTACCGCGCCGGCATCTCGGTCTTCGACGTGATGGCCGGCATGCACGCCAACATCGGCATTCTCTCCGCTCTGCATCACCGCGGTGAGAGCGGGCGCGGTCAGCACGTCGAGGTCAACCTGCTCAGCTCGGCCCTCTCCGGCCTGGTCAACCACTCCAGCGGCTACGTGGCCGGCGGCACGGTGCCGTACCGGATGGGCAACGCGCACCCCAGCCTGTTCCCGTACGAGCCGTTGCCCACCGCCGACGGCGAGCTCATCGTCATCGCCGGCAACGACGGGCAGTTCCGCAAGCTGTGCCAGGTGCTCGGCCTGCCCGACCTGCCGTCCGACCCGCGCTTCGGGCGCAACCAGGACCGTACGGCGCACCGGGCCGAGCTGCGGCCGCTGCTCGTGGAGCGGCTGACGACCCGGACCAAGGACGAGTGGTTCCGCGACCTGATCGCGGCCGGCGTGCCCTGCGCCCCGATCAACACGATCGACGGCGGCGTGGCGATGGCCGAGGAGCTCGGGCTCGACCCGGTCGTCACCGTCGGCGGCGTGCCCGGCGTCCGCAACCCCATCACCTTCTCCGGCACCCCGGCGCGGTACGAGTTGCCGCCGCCCGGACTGGACCAACACGGCGAGGAGATCCGCAAGTGGCTGAGGAGCTGAGCTTTCCTACGGGCATCGGCACGTCCACGCCGACGAGCATCTCGCTGCTCGGCCAGGATCTGGCCGCCGACCTGATGGGCAAGGTCGGCTTCGGCGAGCTGGCCTACTGGCTGGTCGCCGGGCGCCGGCCCACTCCCGGCGAGGTGCGGGTCTTCGAGGCGGTGCTCGTGGCGCTGGCCGATCACGGCTTCACCCCGACCGCGATCGCGGCCCGTCTCACGTACCTCTCGGCGCCGGAGGCCCTGCAGGGCGCCCTCGCCGCCGGGCTTCTCGGCGGCGGCTCGCGCTTCCTCGGCGTGACCGAGGATTGCGGCCGCTTCCTGGCCGAGACCCTGATCGCCGCCGGGACGGAGCGCGACTACGACGCCATCGCGCTGGAGGCGGTGCGCAAGGCCAAGGAGCAGGGGCGGTTCGTCCCCGGCCTCGGCCATCCGGTGCACAAGGAGCAAGACCCGAGGACCCCGGTGCTGATCGGCATCGCGGAGCAGGAGGGGCTGCGCGGGCCGCACCTGCGGCTGTTCGAGGCCATCGGGCGCGTCCATCCGCAGGTGCTCGGTCGCAAGCTGCCGCTCAACGGGGCCGGGGTGTGCGGCGCGGCGCTGGCCGACCTCGGGCTCCCCACCGACCTGCTGCGGGGCTTCGCCCTGCTGGCCCGGGCGGCCGGTCTGCTCGGGCACCTCGCCGAGGAGCGCCGCCGGCCGCTCGGCATGGAGATCTACAAAACCGTCGACCGTAACGCCGTCTACGAGCCCCGAGAGGACTGACTATGGCCAGCATCGTCGCGGTCATCGCCTCCACCCACCATCCCTTCTACTACCGGGCCAGCACGGCGACGGGCGAGGACCGGCCGCCCTTCGCCGACGAGTGGACCCGCAAGATCCTGGCGTTCCGCGAGACGCTCACCCGGGCCAACCCGGACGTGCTGGTGATGGTCGGCTCCGACCACTTCCACCAGCTCTGGCTCGACAACATGCCGCAGTTCCTGGTCGGCAAGGCGCCGTTCTACGACGCCAACTGGTACAACGAGGAGCGCGAGTTCGGCCTGCCCAAGATGCTGCTCAAGGGCCAGGAGGACCTCTCGGCCCACGTGCTGCGGGCCGGTCTCGACGCCGGCTTCGACCTGGCGTTCAGCAACGAGCTGCGGATCGACCACAGCATCACCTGCCCGATCATCACGCTGCGGCCCGAGGCCGACCTGCCGATCGTGCCGATCTACACCAACATCTTCGCGCCGCCGCTGCCCCAGCCGAAAAGGTTCGTGCAACTCGGCGCCGCGATCCGGGAGATCGTGGAGTCGTGGCCGTCGCACCTGCGGGTGGCGATCATCGGCACCGGTCACCTGTCGCTCGAGCTGGGCGGGCCGCGGCAGTTCGGGCCGCACGGGCCCGACCCGGAGTTCGATCAGCGGGCCGTCGAGTGGATCGCCACCGGCGACCTCGACAACTGCCTGCGGGAGGTGACGCTGGACAGCCTGCACTCGCCCGGCAACGCCACCCATGGCTTCATGGATTTCATGCTGATGATGGGCGTGGCCGGGGCGGGGGCGAAAGCCGACCACGTCGACACGCTCGACCTGTTCCACACGATGGAGGCCTACTTCACCTGGTATCCGAACGGGGCCCCGGCATGACCGACTGCACCGGAGCGAGCGGAGCGGGTGGAGGGCCAGGAGGGCATGCCAAAGGAGGCTCAGCATGAGCAAGTACCTGCTGAACAAGTTCCTGTACACGGTGGACCGTGACCCGGAGCTGGTGGAGCGCTACCGGGAGGAGCCACGCGAGTTGGTCACGTGGTGGGAGCAGGAGCGCGCCAATTCGGTGCTCAACTGCCACACCGGTGAGGCGAGCACGTGGCTGCGCTTCGAGGACGCCGAGCGGGAGGCGTTGATCGCGCACGACCACGTGCGGCTCTTCGAGCTCGGTGCGCATCCCTTCCTCACGCTGACGCTGTTCATTGCGATGTTCGAGCGCGACAACACCGAACCGCTGGAATATCAGAAAGCGTTCGGGATGCGGCTGGCTCACTTCGCGATGCCGTACCCGGACATCGCGACATGATCCGCGCGGCCGTGCTGACCGTGTGCGGGTCACCGCCCGCGCCGTCGGAGCGGCCCGCGCCGGCGCCCGGCGACGGCCTCGTGCCGATCACGGTGTCGGCCGCGCCGATCACACCGCTCGACCTGCTCTGCGCCTCGGGCACGAGCTACTTCGGAACGCCGGCGACCCCGTACGTGCCGGGGGTGCAGGGCGTGGGGCATCGCGTTGACGGCACGCCGGTGTGGTTCGCGACGCCGGCCGGCATGCGCCCGGGCGACGGCAGCATGGCGTCTGAGGTCGCGGTGCCGGCGGACGACGTCGTGGCGCTGCCCGCGGGCGCGCCCCAGCCGTTGATCGCGGCGCTCGGGCTGTCGGCGGTGGCGGCGCACTCGGCGCTGACCCGCTCCGGTGGGCTGGCCGCGGGCGAGCAGGTCGTCGTGCTGGGAGCCGGGGGAGTGGTGGGGCAGGCGGCGGTGCAGCTCGCGCTCCTGTCCGGCGCCCGGCGAGTGATCGCGGTGGCCCGCTCGGCCGCCGCGCGGACCCGGGCCGAGGAGCTGGGCGCGGCGGCGACCGTGTCGTTCACGCCGGGCGACCGTGTCTCCACAGTGGCCTCCGCGCTGCGGGAGGCGGCGGACGGGCCGGTCGATCTGGTGCTCGATCCCGTCTTCGGGGTGCCGGCCGCGGCCGCGCTGCGGGTGCTGCGTCCCGGCGGCCGGCTGGTCAACCTGGGCAGCGCGGCCGGGGCCGAGGCGCCGATCGAATCGGCGGTGCTGCGGAGCGGGTCGTTGCGGGTCATCGGCTACACCAACAACGCGCTGTCGGTCGAGGAGCGGGCCGAGTCGCTGCGCACGATCGCCGGCCACGCGGCGGGCGGGCGCCTGGTGGTCGATCACGAGGTGGTGCCGTTCGAGTCGGTCGCCGAGGCGTGGCAGCGGCAGGCGAAAGGGGAGGCGAGAGGGCGGATGGTGCTGGCCTTTTGAGATCTCCGCATATCGATCGCTGCTTGCGGGAACTCCGGTGGGGCGGCCGTTGCCGTCCGCTTCTCTCCGGATCTTCCGGCGCTGATGGCTCGCCGCTTCACGGCGGCCCTCGATCCCCGTCTCCCGGATCCCGAGCAGGGTGAGGTGCCGCCACGTCTTACCCGGCTTCGGTCCGGGAGGCGGTTGCGCGCTTCCCGCCGTCGGCGGCGCCCGGGTGCCCAGGGTGCCGGGTCCGTGGGTCCGTGGATCGCGGTGCGCCGGGGTATGGCGCCGGTGTCTGTTGCCGGTTACGCGGGCTTGATGGTCGGGGCGGCTGGGTGTGTGGGGCGGGTGTCTGCTGCCGGTTACGCCGGTTTGATGGTCGGGGCGGCTGGGTGTGTGGGGCGGGTGTCTGCTGCCGGTTACGCCGGTTCGATGGTCAGGGCGGCCAGGTGGGTGGGGTCGGCGATGGCGGTCATGGTGGTGATGCGGTTGTTGCCGAAGGTGAGCATGACGGCGATTCGGGTCTTGCCGTGCGGGGCTACGGCGATGCCTACGGCACCGTCGATCAGGGCGGTGATGGCTGCGGTGGCGCGGCCGGAGAAGAACTGGGCGACCAGGGTGGAGCCCTGGACGGTGGCGGGGGCGCCGAACTGGCGGGCGGTGTCGTCGACGCGGAGGCGGACGTCGGGGTCCAGCAGGCTCAGGAGGGTGACGAAGTCGCCGGAGCGGGAAGCGGCCAGGAAAGCGTCCACGAGGTCGCGTTTTGCGAGCGAGTCGGTCGCGAGCTCGAGCCGGGCCTGCTCGGTGGCGGGGAGGGTCTGGGACTGGATGCGGCGGCGGGCTCTGCTGGCGAGTTGGCGGGCGGCATCGGGAGAGCGGCCGACCACGGGGGCGATCTCGTCGAAGGGGACGGCGAAGAGGTCGTGCAGGACGAAGGCCAGGCGCTCCACGGGGGACAGGGTCTCCAGGACGACCATGAGGGCCAGGCCCACCGAGTCGGCCAGGACGGTTTGCTGTTCCGGGTCGGCCGCGGGGGCCGGGAGGTCCGACTCGTAGGTGTCCTCGCGGCGGGTGGCCCGCGAGCGGAGCATGTCGAGGCAGACGCGGCCGACGACGGTGGTCAGCCAGGCGTCCAGGTTGTCGATCTTGTCGGTGCCGGTGCGGTCGAGGCGCAGCCAGGCCTCCTGGACGGCGTCGTCGGCCTCGGTCGTCGAACCGAGCATGCGGTGGGCCACGGCCCGCAGCCGGGGCCGGTTCGCCTCGAAGCGCTCGTGCACGTCCATCTGCTGTGCCTCCCGGTCGACCGTCTCACGACGGCCGGTCGCATTCCCGTGTGGTCGGCGTCACATCGGTCACGCCGAGACGGTCCCATCCGTCGACCTGCCGACGGATGAAAGAGCGCGGATGTGACGCGTTCCCAGAAACCGGAGGTCATCATGCAGGCGAGGATCGAGAACCCGGCGGAGCTGCTCCCGGATGCGGTGAAGGCGATCAACCTGTTGTACAAGGCGGCGCACTCGGCGGGCGTGCCGGCCGGCACGTTGGAGCTGGTGCATCTGCGGGCGAGCCAGATCAACGGCTGTGGGCCGTGCGTCGACTCGGGGGCGCGGGCGGCGCGTAAGAACGGTGAGACGGACGAGCGGCTCTTCGCGGTCGCCGTATGGCGCGAGACGCCGTACTTCACCGAGGCCGAACGGGCGGCGCTCGCGCTGGCCGAAGCGGCGACGCGGCTGGCCGACCGGGCCGACGCGGTGCCGGACGACATCTGGAACGAGGCCGCGAGGCACTTCGACGACAGTGGACTCGCCGCGATCGTGCTGTGGATCGCCACCACCAACTTCTTCAACCGGATCAACGTGACGACCCGGCAGCAGGCCCCGCAGAACTGGTGAGGCGATCGGCCGTTCGGCCGTGGAGGCGGGGGCGGTTACGGGACTAGCATGCCGTCATGACGGGGAGCGATGTGCCCCGCGGGGTTCGGGTGATCACCCTGCTGGCCTGGCTGATGGTGCCGGCCGGGGTGCTGCTGGTGTGCGCGGGCATTCTCGATCTGACCTGGTGGGGGTCGGCTGACGCGGCTCGGCTGACCTCGGTCATGGCGGCCATCAAGGACGAGTACGGGGTGAACGAGCCGGCGCTGATCCGCCGGGGCGACGGTGCGGTCACTCTGATCGTGCTCGGGGTGGTCGGGATGGCGTACGGCCTGCTGGCCCCGATGATCCGCCGGGGGCGGCGGTGGGCGCGGAGCTGGGCCCTGGGGGTGGGGTTCGCGTTCTTCCTGGTCGTGCTGATGGGGATCGGGGCGGATGCGAGCCAGCCGAGTTACTTGAAGGACTACTACGAGACGCTGACCTGGACCACGCAGACCGAGCGGATCGCCGAGGTCAAGGCGCTGGTCTATCCGGCTGGGTACGCGTGGTTCGAGGACTTCGCGCAGGGGCTGGCGGCGGCGGCCGCGCTGGCCGTCGTCGTTGGACTGTCGTGGGCGGCCGTGGCGCACGCCGATTACTTCGTGGGCTTCCGCATCGGCAAGGCCGGCGCGGCCGGGACGAGCGGCGAACCCGACGAATGGGACGCGGCTCTGGCCCGCATCCGCAGCAGCGGCGGCATCGACGCGGTCCACCACGACCGGGCCGGCGGCTCGATCGGACGCAACTCGACGGCTGGGCCTCGGCCCGGAGCGGGCGTCGGCGGCTCGACGGCGAGGAGCGGGCCCGGAGCGGACGGTGGGGGCGGCTCGACGGCTGGAAGTCGAGGGGGAGCGGTCGGCGCGGGTGACGTATCCGATGTCGACGAGGAGATCAGCCGGCTCTATCGGCGGCCGTCTCGCGAGGGCATGGGCGGGAACGTGCGGGAAGGCGACCGATCGCCGGGTCCGAGCGGGGCGGCCGGCGGGGGTGGCGCCTCCGGGCTCGACGATGAGATCGATCGGCTCTATCGGCGGCCGCCGAGGAGTGACCGGGACTGAGCGGCGGGGTGGGGTGCCGGTTCGGTAGCGTGCGGGGGTGTCTGCGCCGCTCTTCCTGGTCGAGGCCCTGCCGGTCGGGGCCGTCTGTACGCTCGACGGGCCCGAAGGGCATCATGCTGCGACCGTGCAGCGGCTGCGCGTGGGGGAAGCGCTGATCCTGGCCGACGGGCGGGGCGGCAGCGTTACCGGGCGGGTCACCGCGGTTGGTAAGGGCAGCGTCGACCTTGAGATCACCGGGCGGGAACAGGTGGCCGCGCCGGATCCGCGGCTCGTGGTGGTGCAGGGGATCGCCAAGGGGGATCGCGGGGAGCTCGCCGTGCAGGCGATGACCGAGATCGGCGTGGACGAGATCGTGCCGTGGGCGGCGTCGCGTTCGGTGGCGCAGTGGCGGGGAGACCGGGGCTACAAGTCGCGGGACCGCTGGGCGTCGACCGCCCGGGAGGCGGCCAAGCAGGCCCGGCGCGCGTGGCTGCCCGAGGTCGGCGGCGACCCCGACTGCTCGACCAAGCAGGTTGCCGCCCGTCTGTCCGAGGCTGCCGCGGCGTTTGTCCTGCATGAGGAGGCCACCGAGCGTCTCACCACGGCCGACCTGCCGCCGGCCGGCGAGATCGTCCTGGTGGTCGGCCCGGAAGGTGGCATCAGCGACGCCGAACGCGACACCTTTGTGCAGGCCGGCGCCACCGCCGTCCGCCTCGGTCGCGAGGTGCTGCGCACCTCGACGGCCGGCGTCGCCGCGCTCTCCGTGCTCTCCGCCCGCCTCGACCGCTGGTGAGAGGTACGCCCGTCGGGCGCTCGAGGTGAGAAGTACGCCCGTCAGGCGTGTTTGGTCAAGGAGCGGCGGCGCTCCAGGCCCGGCAGCGTGATGTGGGGGTCGAGGCCGGCGCCGGTGGAGACCTGGTGGGAGATCCGGGCGCCCAGGCGGCGGATCAGGAGGCGGCGCAGGCCGCGGGCGCGGATCTCGCCGCTGAAGGGGGCGCCGGGGCGGCGGAGCAGGCGGCTCTGGCGGGTCAGCGAGGGCTCGATGTCGGCGAACGGCACGTGCAGGGCCATCGTCGACGGGGAGCCCAGGTAGGCGAACGGGGCCGAGTTGGCCATGGGGACGAACGGGACGCCGAGCAGCGCCAGGTTGCGATGGGCGCGGTGGTCCAGCAGCGCGACCAGGTGGCGTACGCCCGCCCGATGCCCCGCCTTGAGGAACGTGCGGTAGAGCAGCGAGCTGACCGCCAGCCCGGACTTGCCGCCCCGGTAGGCGGGCAGCACCCCGACGGTCGCGAAGTCCCAGATCTTGCCGTCGTGCATGCCGTGCGTGGCCACGATCTCCGACAGGTCCTGGCCGATCAGGTCGGGCGCCTCGTCGAGGGTCTTACCGCCGCCGTCGATCACCCGGCCGGCGCCCGCGGGCATCCCGGTGCGGCGGTCGAGGACCAGGAAGAACAGGCTGTTCTGCTCGTACGGGCCGTATTCGGCGGCCATCTCGTCGGCGTCGTTGCCGAACGACTGCTCGAACACCTGCCGTTCGACCGTGCGGGCCACGGCCGCCATCGGGTCGTGCGGGCCGACGGCCAGGGCCACGAACCGGCCGGCCGACGGGTGCGCGTCGAGGGCGGCCGCGGTGAGCAGGGCGACGTCGGAGGCGGGGAGCGAGTACGTCATCAGAACCCCTTGGCGACGATCTCGGTGGTCCGGAAGTACTCGGCGGTGAACTCGACGACCTTGTCCGGGTCGAACGCCTTGCAGGTGTAGATGTCGACGCTGAAGAACGACACCGGCCGCTCCCACGAGTAGAAGTGGGCGCCCGAGGTCTCCCAGTGGATCCAGCCGGCCCAGCCGTACAGGTCGCTGCAGTGCGTCACCGGTTCGATCAGCGTGACCATGTCGGTCACCACGGAGAGCCGGGACAGGTAGTCCTTGATGTGCTCGGCGGTGATCACATACGTCGGGTAACCCTCCACGACCAGTCGCTGACGGTGAATCATCGGGGCGAGGTCACGGTACGTGGTGTCGGAGGTGACGGCGGGGAGCGACATCGGGAGCGTTCCTAACGGCTGAATCGGGCTTACCAGGCGTCTCCCACTATAGGCGGAAATTACGGAGAGTTAAAGCGGCTCTCATCACACAGAGTCACAAGAGCGCGAAACGAGCCGGTTAGGTTAGCCTTCCGTCATGGTTCTGACGCGCGCTGCAACTTCCGCGCGCCCGGACACCCGCCGCGCTCCCGGGTTGGTGATCGCGCTCGCGGTGCTGGCCCTGGTCTGCGTGCTGAGCGTGGCGATCGGCACCCGCACGATCCCGCTGGGCACGGTCTGGGACGCCTTCGCGCACAACACCGGCACCGACGACCAGACGATCGTTCGGGACCTGCGCGTCCCCCGGACCCTGCTCGGCCTGCTCACCGGCATCGCCTTCGCGCTCTCGGGCGCGGTCATCCAGGCCGTCACCCGCAATCCGCTGGCCGACACGCAGATCCTCGGTGTCAACTCCGGCGCCTCGCTGCTGATGGTGTGCGCGGTCGGCTTCCTCGGCCTGACCGAGGTGAGCGGGTACCTCTGGTTCGGCTTCGCCGGGGTGGCGGCCGCCCTGGTCCTGGTCTACCTGCTCGGCTCGGCCGGCCGTGGCGGCGCCACCCCGGTCCGGCTCACCCTGGCCGGGGTCGCGCTGGGCGCCGTGCTCGACGGCGTCTCGGCCGGCATCCGGCTGGTCCGGCCGCGGGCCTTCGACTACCTACGGTTCTGGGACGCCGGCTCGATCGCCGGGCGGCCACTGGGCGTGGTCGTGACCATCCTGCCGTTCGTGCTGGCCGGCACGATCCTCGCCGTTCTGGTGGCCAAGCAGCTCAACGCGGTCGCGCTCGGCGACGACCTGGCCCGCACGCTCGGTGCCAACATCACCCGGACCCGGCTGCTCGCCGTGCTCTCCGTGATGCTGCTGGCGGGCACGGCGACCGCGGCGGCCGGCCCGATCGGCTTCGTCGGCCTGATGATCCCGCACCTCGTGCGCGGTTTCGCCGGCCCCGACCAGCGCTGGATCTTCGCCTACACGATCGTCTGCGGGCCGATCCTCATGCTGCTGGCCGACATCGCCGGCCGTCTCGTCATCCGGCCCGGTGAGCTGCCGGTCGGCCTGGTCACCGCGTTCGTGGGCGCCCCGGTCTTGATCTGGTGGATCCGGCGGGCCAAGGTCGGTACCCGATGAAAGTGGATCACAAAAAAGCTGTGGATCACGAAGAATGAGCCTCGAGTTCGGCCGGCGCACGATCGTGCTGCGCCCGGTCACCCGCGTGCCGGTCCGCCCGCTCGTCGTCGGCGCCGTCCTGGTGCTGGCCGCCCTGGCGACCGCGATGCTCGCCCTGTCGACCGGGGAGTTCACCGTTCCCCCGGGTGAGGTGATCAAGGCGCTGACCGGCTCCGGCGAGGGGGCGTACCGCCTGGTGGTGGTCGAATGGCGGCTGCCGCGGGTGCTGCTGGCGCTGATCGTCGGGGCCGCGCTGGGGGTGGCGGGGGCGATCTTCCAGGCGCTCACCCGGAACCCGCTGGGCAGCCCGGACGTGATCGGCTTCAGCACCGGCGCCTTCACCGGGGTGCTGATCGCCACGGTCACCGTCGGCGCCGGGTACGCCGCCACCGTCGGCGGGGCCCTGATCGGCGGGCTGGCCACGGCGGCCGGGGTCTACCTGCTGGCGTACCGCCAAGGGGTCCAGGGTTTTCGGTTGATCATCGTGGGGATCGCGGTCAGCGCCGTGCTCGTCTCGGTCAACCAGTGGTTCATCATGAAGGTCAAGCTGCAGGTGGCCGTGTCGGCGGCGATCTGGGGCCAGGGCACGCTGAACGGGCTCGGCTGGAACAGCGTCGGCCCGGTCGCCGGTGTCGTGGGGGCGCTGGTCCTCGCGCTGGTCGCGCTCGGCCCGCGACTGTCGCTTCTGGAGATGGGCGAGGACGCGGCGGCGGCCTTGGGCGTACGCGTCGAAGCGAGCCGCCTCGCCTATCTGATCATCGGCGTCGGCCTGACCGCGGCCACCACCGCCGTGGCCGGGCCCATCTCGTTCGTGGCGCTGGCCGCGCCGCAGCTGGCGCAGCGGCTCACCGGCACGCCCGGCATCTCGCAGACCGGCGCCGCGGCCATGGGCGCCCTGCTGCTGATCGTCAGCGACTGGCTGGCCCAGCACGCGTTCGCGCCGACCCAGTTGCCGGTGGGCGTGGTGACCGTGGCCGTGGGTGGCACCTACTTCGTCTGGTTGCTGCTGAAACAGGGGAGAAGGCAGTGAGTCTCGCGGCACGCGACGTCACGGTCGGATACGACCGGAAGACGATCAGCGAGCATCTGAGCCTGGACGTGCCCGAGGGCCGGTTCACGGCGATCATCGGGCCCAACGCGTGCGGGAAGTCGACGCTGCTGCGCGCGCTCTCCCGGCTGCTCAAGCCGCGCGACGGGACCGTCCTGCTGGACGGGGCGGACATTCACACCAAGCCGGCCAAGCAGGTCGCCCGCCGGCTCGGGCTGCTGCCGCAGACCTCGATCGCGCCCGACGGCATCACCGTGGCCGACCTGGTCGCCCGGGGCCGCTTTCCGCATCAGACGCTGATCCGGCAGTGGACGGCGGCCGACGAGCGGGCGGTGGCCGGGGCGATGGCCGCGACCGGGGTGAGCGAGCTCTCCGGCGAACCGGTCGACACGCTCTCGGGTGGTCAGCGGCAACGCGTCTGGGTGGCCATGGTGCTGGCCCAGCAGACGCCGATCGTGCTGCTCGACGAGCCGACCACCTTCCTCGACATCGCGCATCAGATCGAGCTGCTCGAGCTGTGCGTGCGCCTCAACCGTGAGCAGGGCACGACGATGGTCGCCGTGCTGCACGACCTGAACCAGGCCGCCCGGTACGCCCAGCACGTGGTCGTGATGAAGGACGGGCGGATCGTGGCCCAGGGCGAGCCGGGTGACGTGATCACCGCCGAGCTCGTCGAGGACGTCTTCGGGCTGCCGTGCCGGATCATCCTCGATCCGGAGGCGGGCAGCCCGCTGGTCATCGCCAAGCAGAGACAGCCGTGAACATCCTGTGGCGGGCGCTCCGCCGTAACCGGGGCAAGGTCTCACTGGGCACCTTTCTCATCGGCGTGCACCAGGCCTGCGAGACGATGGTGCCGATCCTCATCGGCGTCATCGTCGACCGGGCCGTGGCCACCCGTGACCTCGGGCAGCTGGTGCTCTGGGTGGGTGTGCTGGCGGTGCTCTTCCTGGCGCTGACCACGGCCTACCGGACCGGGGCGCGGCTGCTCATGCGCGCGATCGCCGACGAGGCGCACCTGCTGCGCCTCGAGGTGGCGGCCAAGGTCCTCGACCCGCGCACCGAGGTGCGCACCGGTGACGTGCTGACGATCTCCACGACCGACGCCGACACCACCTCCTATCTGCTCGATTACCTCCCGCGCCTGTTCGGGGCGCTGGTGGCCACGACCATCGCCGCGGTCGGGCTCTGCCTCATCTCCGTACGCCTGGGGTTGGTTGTACTCATAGGGACACCGCTGGTGCTGCTGGCGTTGCAAAGAGCGGCCCCCCGAATTACCAGGCGGGTGGCGGCGAGGCAGGAAGTGGCCGGCCGGGCCGCATCTCTGGCGACAGATCTGGTGACCGGGCTGCGGCCGCTGCGGGGGATCGGGGCCCAGGAGGCGGCGGCGCACCGCTACCGCGAGGTGAGCCGGGAGTCGCTCGAGGCGACGCTGCGGGCGGCGCGGACCATGGGGCGCTTCCAGGCCGCCTCGTCCACCGTGAGCACGCTGCTGGCCTGCGGCATCGCGATCCTGGCGGGCTGGTTCGCGCTGAGCGGGCGGATCACCCCGGGTGAGCTGGTGACGGTGATCGGCCTGGCCGCGTTCCTGGGCGAGCCGTTCGGAACGCTGTCGGCCGCGCCCGGCTGGATCGCCTCGTCGCGCGCCTCGGCCGAGCGGATCGCGGCGGTCCTCGGCGTCACCCCGCAGGCCCCGCCTCCGGCGGACAACCCCATTCCGGCTGTACGGGGTGGGGAATGCGTGGGCGTGGTCGCGGAATCCGACGCGGCGGCCCTGGTCGAGCTCTTCGACGACGGTTCGCCGGATGTGCTGGTCGCCCCGCATCATCCGGAGCTGTTCTCCGGCACGATCCGTGACAACCTCATAAACCCCGAAAAATCAGATCTGCCGGGCGTGTTAAGTGCCTCGGCGGCCGACGACGTGGTCGCGGCCCATCCGGACGGGCTGGATCACGCGATCTCGGATCGGGGCGCGGCGTTGAGCGGCGGGCAGCGGCAGCGGCTGGCGCTGGCCCGGGCGTTGCTGGCTTCGCCCAAGCTGCTGGTGTTGCACGAGCCGACCACGGCCGTGGACGCGGTGACCGAGCACGCCATCGCCCGGGGGATCCGCGATCTGCGGCACGGCCCGGGCTCGACTTTGGGCACGCTGCTGGTCACGACCAGCCCGGCGCTGCTGGCAGTCACCGACCGGGTGGTCGTCCTGCGTGACGGCGAGGTCGTGGCCACGGGGACGCACGCGTCGCTCGCGGCGACCGACGAGACCTACCGCGCGGCGGTGCTGCGATGAGTGAGCTTTCGCTGCCGGTGGCGTCTCCTCGGCAGACGTGGAACTGGTTGTGCCGGCAGCTGCGGGAGCGCAAAGGGGAGCTGGCGATCACCTTTGCCGTCGGGCTGGCGGCGGCGGGGGCGTCGGTGATTCCGGTGACCGCGCTGGGGCGGCTCGTCGATCTTGTCCGGGATGACGCGTCGCACACCAGTCTGCTGCCTATTGCGATTCTTGTCGTGGTGGCGGCGCTGGTCGGGGGCTTGGCGGCGGGGGCCACCACGACCCTGGTGAGCCGGCTCGGGGAGCGGATCCTGGCCCGGCTGCGGGAGGAGACGGTCGGAGTCGCGCTGCGGTTGCCGGGGCCGACGCTGGACCGGGCGGGGCGGGGGGATCTGCTCTCGCGGGTGGGGGCGGACGTGGCTGCCGTCGGCAACGCGGCCGGGGAGGTGCTGCCGACGGTCATCTCGGCGCTGCTGCTCGGGGTGCTCAGCGTGGCGGCGATGTTCGGGCTGGACTGGCGGCTCGGGGTGGCGGGGCTGGCGGCTGTGCCGTCCTATCTGCTGGCGCTGCGGTGGTATCTGCCGCGGTCGGCGCCCATCTACGCGGCCGAGCGGTCGGCCATCGGGGCGCGGACGCAGCTGCTCATGGAGAGCCTGCAGGGGGTGCGCACCGTGCACGCGTACCGCCTGGAGCGCCGCCACCTGAACGCCATCGACGGGGCCTCGGCCCGGGCCCGTGACCTGTCGGTCGGGGTGTTCACGCTGTTCACCCGGTTCGTGGGGCGGATCAACCGGGCCGAGCTGCTCGGGCTGGCCACGATCCTGGTCGCCGGGTTCTGGTTCGTCAGCGCGGGGTGGGTCACCGTGGGCGAGACGGCGGCCGCGGCCGTGCTGTTCCACCGGCTGTTCAACCCGATCTCGATGATCCTGTTCACCTTCGACGAGATCCAGGCGGCCGGGGCCGGGCTGGCCCGCCTGGTCGGCGTGGGCACGGTGCCGGTCGCCCCGGCGGGCACGGCGCCGCTGCGTACGGCCGAATTAACCTTGGAGAACGTGACGTTCGGGTATGACGAGCGGGTCAAGGTGCTCGACGGCATCAGCCTGCGGGTCGCCCCGGGGGAGCGGGTCGCGCTGGTCGGTTCCACCGGCGCCGGCAAGACCACGGTCGCCTCGATCGCGGCCGGCATCCTGCGGCCGTCCGAGGGCACGGCGTCGGTCGGCGGGGTGCCGGTCGACCAGCTCGCACCCGGCCTGGTGGCGATCATCAGCCAGGAGACCCACGTCTTCGCCGGCCCGCTGATCGAGGATCTGCGGCTGGCCGCCCCACACGCGAACCGGGACGAGTGCGAGGCCGCGCTGGAGCGGGTCGGCGCCCTCGACTGGGCCCGGGCCCTGCCCGAGGGCCTGGACACGGTGGTCGGCGAGGGCGGGCATCCGCTGACCGCGGCCCAGGGCCAGCAGCTCGCCCTGGCCCGGCTGGTGCTGCTCGACCCCGCGGTGGCCGTGCTCGACGAGGCCACGGCCGAGGCCGGCAGCGCCGGGGCGCGCGAGCTGGAGGAGTCGGCCTTGTGCGCGACGAAGGGGCGTACGACCCTGTTGGTCGCCCACCGTCTCACCCAGGCCGCCGGGGCCGACCGGATCATCGTGCTGGAGCACGGCTCGGTGCTGGAGGAGGGCACCCACGACGCCCTGGTCGCCGCCGGCGGGCGGTACGCCACGTTGTGGTCGGCCTGGCAGAGCCGCGGCTGATTCGCTCAATCCGTGGGCCGGTCCGCCGATGAGGGGGCCATGAAGCTGTCCTTCCGCCTGGACGAGGCGGCCGCCGGCGGCCCGATGCTCGGCTGGCCGGCCGACGACGACCCGGTCGTGCTCGTGGCCGACGACGACGAGGACGTCCGCGAGCTGATGACCTTCAAGCTCGAGCGGGCCGGCTTCCGGGTGCTCGCGGCCGACAACGGCGCGACCGCGCTCGACATGGTTCGCACGAGCCGGCCCGACGCGGTCATCCTGGACATCGACATGCCCGGCCTGGACGGCCTCACCGTCTGCCACCAGCTGCGGTCCTCGGCCGCCACCACCGGAATCCCCGTCCTGATGGTGAGCGGCCGGGGCCGCGAGCTCGACGTGGACTTCGGTTTCCACGTCGGCGCCGGTGACTACGTGGTGAAGCCGTTCAAGCCGGACGACCTCCTGCGCCGCCTGCGCCTGCTGCTACTCGGCGGTCGCCTTCCGTAGCTCGGGCACCAGCTGGTCGAGCGCGTAGAGCAGCGCGTCCGGCCCGCTGTAGGACAGCGCCCCGGCCAGCGGTCCTTCGAACGGCGTGTAGATGGCGCGGTCCTCGGTCACGACCTTGAGCTTGGCGAAGACCGGCGACTTCACCATGTCGTCTTTCGTCGCCCCTTCGACCAGCAGCACGTCGCGGTCGAGCAGGTCGAGCCGTTCCTCGCTGACGTCCTCGCCCTGCTCCTGGGTGGCGAAGCCGAGCGCGTCGAACAGGCTGCGCCGCGGGTCGCCCTTCGGCAGCAGCCAGTGCTGGCCCTTCTCCGGCCCGTAGTCGACGACCAGCGTCTTGCCGGCGAACTGCGGGTTGGCCTTCTTGGCCTCGTCCACCTTGGCGTTGACCTTGTCCACCAGGGCCTGGGCCTCGGCCTGTTTGCCCAGCGCCTTGCCGGTGGTCAGCGTCTGCACGTCCCAGGGCGTCTCCTCGTCGGGGTATTTCGACGACTGGATGACCGTGGGCGCGATCTGCGACAGCTTGTCGTACGTCTCTTTGGTGATGGTCTCGTAGACGGCCAGGATGAGGTCCGGCCGCTGCTTGACGATCGCCTCGTAGTTGATCTCGGCGGAGAACGCCGGCAGCTGGGCGCCGTTCAACTTCGCCGAGACCCAGGGGTACGTGGGGTATTCGGTGAACCACTCCCGCGTGCTGACCGGCGTGACGCCGAGCGACAGCGCGAAGTCCTGGTCGTTCCAGCCCACCGTGACGACCCGTTGCGGCGTGGCCTTGATCGTGGTGGCGCCGAACTTGTGCTCGATCGTCGCCGGGAACGCCCCCGTCCCGGCCGAGGTGGTGCCCCCGGCCGGGGTCGAGGAGTCGCCGCAAGCGGTCAGGCCGGCGCACAGCAGCGCCGCGACCGCGAGGACGCGAAGTTTCATCGAAAGGGCTCCTCACTCAATTGAGGTTAGGCTACCCTTCGATCGACACGGCGCCCGTCAGCTGGGGAGCGTCGACCGCGCGGCTGGCGAAGATCCGGTACTCGCCGGGCACCCGCTGCCAGCCGCCGTCCCAGATCTCGAACGTGCGCGGGCGCAACGGGATCCGTACCGTCACGGTCTCCTCCGGACGGGCCTCGACGTTCTCGAAACCGGCCAGCCAGCGCTCCGGGCGATTCGGGTCGACCGGCGACGGCCCGGCGTAGATCTGCACGACCTCGCGGCCCGCGCGTGCCCCGACGTTGGTCAGCGTCACCACGGCCTCCGTCCCGGTCACGACCATCTCGTCGTACCGCCAGGCGGTGTAGCCCAGGCCGTGCCCGAAGGCGTACAACGGCGCGACGCCGGAGCGCAGCCAGCCGCGGTAACCCACGAAGACGCCCTCGTCGTACGAGACGACGCCGTCACGCGGCTCGATCGCCAGCACCGGGCAGTCCTGCTCGGCCCGCGGCCACGTCGTGGGCAGCCGGCCGCCCGGCTCGGCCACCCCGAGCAGCACGTCGGCCAGCGCGGCCCCCGCCTCCTGACCCGGGAACCAGGTCAACAGCACGGCCGCCACCTCGTCGGTCCACGGCATCAGCACCGGGGAGCCGGCGTTGACCACCACGACCGTACGGGGATTGGCCGCGGCCACCCGCGACACCAGCTCGTCCTGCCGTCCGGGCAGGGCCAGCGAGGCCCGGTCGAAGCCCTCCGACTCGACCTGCTCGGTCGTGCCGACCACGACCACGGCCACATCGGAGCCGGCGGCCAGGCGGACCGCCTCCTCGATCATCCCGTCCGCGTCGGGCGACGGCGGGCGGTGGCCGAGCGTCGTCGCGACCGAGTGGGCCAGGCCGCGCTCCAGGGTTTGACGCAGCACAACGGGCACCGGCACGTCGGCCGGCAGCTCGACGGTGACCCGCTGCTCGCGCGGCGACAGCAGGAGATCGGCGCGCCCGGTGCCCGGCGGGTGCAGTGAACCCTCGTACAGCACCTCGTTGTTGACTGTCAGCTCGAAGGTCCCGAATCCGGAGACGGCGAAGGTGTGCTCGCCGGCGACGTCCGGGACGAAGGTCGACTCCAGCACGATCGACTCGACGTCCTGCGGGTCGAGACCGCCCGGCAGCGAGCCGATCCAGCGGACCGCGGCCGGGTTGACGGTGAACTCGTGGGTGCCGACGGTGACCCGGGTGTCCGACCATCGGGGACCGTGGGCGGCCGGGAGGAACGGGCGCGGGTCGGCGCCGATCGCGTGCTCGACGTCCACGCCGGACAGGGCCCGCTGCAGGCCCTCGAGCGGGGAGACGGTGTGGGGCGGGGAGACCTGGGCGCTGCCACCGCCGAGCACGCGCGCGTCCGTGGCGAGGGCCCCGATCACCGCTACCTTGGTCAGGGCCGCCGCTTCCAGGGGCAGCGCGTAATTCTCGTTGCGGACCAGGACGAAGGAGCGGGCCGCGACCTCGTGGGCGGTGGCGTCGCCGTCCAGCTCGTCGGACGATTTGTCGGAGATGTCGCCCAAAACGCCTACTCGTTGTGCCAGCCGGAGCACCCGGCGCACCTTGTCGTCGACGAGCTCCTCGGGGACCTCGCCACTTCGGACGGCGTCGACGAGCTTCGCCCCCCACGGGTTCTCCAGGGCCGGCATGGCGATGTCGAGCCCGCCCAGCGCGGCTCCGACCGTGCTCCGAGCGGCCCGCCAGTCCGAGACGACGACGCCGTCGAAGCCCCACTCGTCCTTGAGGACACCCTGCTGCAGCGGCCCGTTGGAGGCCATCGGCAGCCCGTTCACCCCGTTGTAGGCGCTCATCACGCCCCATCCACCGGTTTTCACCACGTGCTCGAACGGGGCCAGGTAGATCTCGCGCAGCGCCCGCTCCGGGATCCGGACGTCGACCTCCATCCGGTCCGTCTCGAAGTCGTTGCCGACCAGGTGCTTGACCGTGGTGCCGACGCCCTCGCCCTGCACCCCGCGCACGAAGCCGGCCGCGATCTCGCCGCTGAGCAGCGGATCCTCCGAATAGCACTCGAAGTGCCGGCCACCCAGCGGGGTGCGCTGCAGATTGACCGTCGGGCCGAGCAGCACGTGCACGCCCTTGCGCCGGGACTCCTGCCCGAGCAGGCGGCCGGCCCGCTCGGCCAGCTCGACGTCCCAGGCCGCGGCCAGCGCGGTCGGGCTCGGCAGGGCGATCGACGGGTCGTCCGGGGCCCAGCCGACCCCGCGCACCCCGATCGGCCCGTCCGACATCACCAGCGAGCGCAATCCGATCTTCTCGATCGCCGGCAGCGACCAGAAGTCCTGACCGGCGAGCAACGACACCTTCTCCTCGAGACTCAACTGCCCGAGCAGGTGCTCGACATCGTCCATGGAAGCGCTCCCATCCCTGTGGTTCCCGCGAGTGAGCTTAAGATCCCTGGGGTGGACACCGACTGCCTGTTCTGCCGCATCGTGGCGGGGGAGATCCCTGCGACGGTCGTGCACGAGACCGACACCACCCTCGCGTTCCGGGACATCGACCCCAAGGCGCCCGTGCACGTGCTGGTCATCCCCAAACGGCACCATCGTGACGTGGTCACCCTCGCGCGGGAGGATCCGGCCGGCTCCGCCGACCTGCTGAGCACGGCCGCCGTCGTGGCCGAGGCCGAGGGGCTGGTCGCCGACGGCTTCCGGTTGCTGTTCAACACCGGGGCGTACGCCGGGCAGGAAGTGTTCCACGTCCACGGGCACGTTCTCGGTGGCGAGCCGCTCGGGCCCATGCTGGCCGCCCGATGACCGCCGAGGCCCGCTACGAACGAGCCGCCCGCAAGGCGCAGGCCGACGGTCGCGTCCCCGCCCTCTCGGTCGCCCTGCACCGGGCCGACCGCGAGCCGTGGGTCTTCACCGTCGGCGACTCCGGCCGGCCCGGCCGGCCATTGACCCCCGACACCCGCTTCCGGATCGGGTCGATCACCAAGACCTTCACCGCCGTGCTGGTGCTCCAGTGCCGCGACGAGGGGCTGCTCGACCTCGACGACCCCATCGCGAAGCACCTCGACGTGCCCGCCCACGGCGACGCCACCGTCCGCCGGCTGCTCTCGCACACCGCCGGGTTCCAGCGCGAGCCGTACGGCGATGTCTGGGACACCCTGGTCTCCCCGGACGACGCCGGGCTGATCGCCGAGCTCGACCGGGCCGAACGGGTGCTGCCCAACGCGCGCCGGTTCCACTACTCCAACCTCGGCTTCGCCGTCCTCGGCCAGCTCGTGGCCAAGCTGCGTGGCCGCACCTGGGCCGAGGTGCTGGCCGAGCGGATCCTCGAACCGCTCAAGCTCACCGCCACCACGCTCGAGCCGCCGGCCCAGGCCGCGGTGGGCTACATGGTCGACGCGTACTCCGACGCCGCCCGCCCCGAGCCGCAGACCGACCTCGGCGGGGTCGCCCCGGCCGCCCAGCTGTGGAGCACCGCGAGCGACATGGCCACCTGGGCCGGCTTCCTGGCCCACCCCCAGCTGGCCGACCCGGACGGCAAGGTGCTGGCCGCGGCCACTCTCGAGGAGATGCGCTTCCCGGCCACCACGACCAACGAGACGCTCTGGAGCATCGGCTGGGGTCTCGGCCTCATCCTGATCCCGCACCCCAAGCGGGTCGTCGACATCGGCCACGACGGGGCCATGCCCGGCTTCCTGGCCGGGGCCTACGGCCGCCGCGGCAACGGCCTGCCGCCCGGGCTGGCGGCCGCCGTGCTCGGCTCCTCCGGCACCGCCGGCGAGATCAACGACCTGGTGCCCGAGCTGCTGCGGCTCGCGACCGAGCTCGACCCGGCCGACATCAGGCCGTGGCGGGCCGCCGCGCCGGCCCCGCCGGAATACCGCTCCGTGCTCGGGCCGTGGTGGGGCGAGGGCTCCCAGTTCGTCTTCTCCTGGCATGACGGCGCGCTGCAGGCCCGCGCGGCCGAGGCGCCGGCCGACACCCCGCCGGCGATCTTCGAGCCGCTCCCGGACCGGCCGGACGTGCTGCGTACGGCCTCCGGCCGCGAAGCGGGCGAGCTCCTGCGCCTGACCCGCTCGGAGTCGGGTGAGGTGGTGAAGATGCACTGGGCGACCTACCGCTTCGCCCGGGTGCAGGAGGGCTTCGACGGGGGCCGGGCCTCCGACGGGCCGCAATAGCGTTTTCCGCAGGCCGACCCGGGCGATAATGGCATCGGCGTCCGGGCGGCCGAGCGGATACGATGGTCCTCTTCCTTCTTCAGCACGCCGCCCCACCGGGTGACGAAGAGAACGAGAGCAGGTGGCGGAGGCCTTACGGGCCGCCCTATGACCGGTACGCCGAACCCTTCCAGCGCAGGCTCCAGCAGCTCAGCGCGGGTGCAAACCAAGATCTCGGTCGCCGACCCCAAGATCATGGTGAACCTCCTGGGTGCCAAGGACGAAATCCTGCGGCTCATCGAGCGAACTCTCGCCAGCGACGTCCACGTCCGCGGCAACGAGATCACCATCACCGGTGACCCCGGCGAGAACGCCACCGCCGAGCGACTCTTCTCCGAGCTCATCGAGCTGATCGAGAAGGGCGAGACGCTCTCCGTCGACTCCGTCCGGCGCACCGTCGCCATGCTGGAGGACGAGACCGCCGAGCGCCCGGCCGAGGTGCTCACCCTTAACATCCTGTCCCGGCGCGGAAAGACCATCCGCCCCAAGACGCTGGGCCAGAAACGCTACGTCGACGCCATCGACGAGAACACGATCGTCTTCGGCATCGGCCCCGCCGGTACCGGTAAGACGTATCTCGCCATGGCCAAGGCCGTCCAGGCCCTGCTGGCCAAGCAGGTCAGCCGCCTCATCCTGACCCGCCCGGCCGTCGAGGCCGGCGAGCGCCTGGGCTTCCTGCCCGGCACCCTGAACGAGAAGATCGACCCGTACCTGCGCCCGCTCTACGACGCCCTGCACGACATGCTCGACCCCGAGTCGATCCCCCGCCTGATGGCGGCGGGCACGATCGAGGTCGCACCCCTGGCGTACATGCGGGGAAGAACGCTTAACGATGCGTTCATCATTCTCGACGAGGCGCAGAACACGACGCCTGAGCAGATGAAGATGTTCCTGACCCGGCTCGGGTTCGGTGCCAAGATCGTCGTTACGGGTGACGTGACGCAGGTCGACCTGCCGGGTGGGACGACCAGTGGTCTCAAGGTCGTGCGCGAGATCCTGCAAAATGTGGATGACGTGCACTTCGCCGAGCTCTCCAGCTCCGACGTCGTGCGTCACCGGCTGGTCGCCGAGATCGTCGACGCCTACGCGCGGTACGACGCCGAGCAGGAGACCGCCTCAACTCAATCCGTCCACGCCGTGCCGGGGCGGGCCGCCAGCGGCGGCCGGTCCGGGCGACGGCGCTGATCCAAGGGGTAATCGCACCACTATGTCCATCGAGATCGCCAACGAGTCGGGAGTCGAGGTCGACACCGACGCGATCCTCGCGGTGGCCCGGTACGCGCTCGACGAGATGGGGGTCAACCCGCTCGCGGAGCTGTCGATCCTGCTCGTCGACATCGAATACATGGCCGAGCTGAACCACCGCTGGATGGGTGGTGACGGCCCGACCGACGTTCTCGCGTTCCCGATGGACGAGGGCAGCGTCGACCACGGTCCGGGCGAGGCCGGCACGGGTGAGCCGGCGCTGCTCGGCGACATCGTGCTCGCCCCCGAGGTGGCGGCCAAACAGGCCGCCGCGGCCGGGCACTCCGCCGCCGACGAGCTGCACCTCCTGACCGTGCACGGGGCGCTGCACCTGCTCGGTTACGACCATGCGGAGCCGGAGGAGGAGCGCGAGATGTTCGGGCTGCAGAACCGCCTGCTCCAAAGCTGGCGGGCCAGCCGGAAGACCGGCTGACGCGTCATGGACCCCGCCAATACACTCGCGGCAGGTTCGGCTTCGGCGGGTCTGCCGGACCTGCAACTGATCATCTTTGCCGTGCTCCTGGTCTTCCTGGCCGGGCTCGCCTCAATGGCCGACGCCGCCTTGGGCTCCGTCTCGGCGGCCCGCGCGAGCGAGATGGCCCGCGAGGGCGAGCGCGGGGCCGGGGCGCTGGCCGCGGTCGCGTCCGACGTCGTCCGCCACCTCAACCTGCTGCTCCTGCTGCGCCTGCTGTGCGAGCTGACCGCCACCACCCTGGTCGCGCTGGTCGCCGTGGACAGCTGGGGCATCGGCTGGACGGCGGCCCTGGTCACCGCGGGCACGATGACGGTGGTCAGCTTCGTCGTGGTCGGGGTGGCCCCGCGCACGGTCGGGCGCCAGCACGCGTACGCCGTGGGCAAGGCCGCCGCGCCCCTCGTGCGCTGGCTCGGCAAGGTGCTCAACCCGCTGGCCTCGCTGCTGATCCTGATCGGCAACGCGGTGACGCCGGGCAAGGGCTTCCCGGAGGGGCCGTTCGGCAGCCAGGTCGAGCTGCGGGAGCTGGTCGACCTGGCCGAGCAGCGCGGCGTCGTCGAGCACGGCGAGCGCGAGATGATCCACTCGGTCTTCACGCTGGGCGACACGATCGCCCGCGAGGTGATGGTGCCGCGCACCGAGATGGTGTGGATCGAGGGGTCGAAGACCCTGCAGCAGGCGCTCTACCTCTTCCTGCGCTCCGGCTTCTCGCGCATCCCGGTGATCGGCGAGAGCGTCGACGACGTGCTCGGCCTGCTCTACCTGAAAGACGTGATCCGGCGGACCCAGTCGGGCGACCCGGCGTCGACGGCCGAGGCGGTGGCCGACCTGATGCGCCCGGCCACCTTCGTGCCCGAGTCGAAACCGGTCGACGATTTGCTCTCCGAGATGCAGGCGGCCCGCACCCATCTCGTGATCGTCGTCGACGAGTACGGTGGCACGGCCGGCCTGGTCACCATCGAGGACATCCTCGAGGAGATCGTCGGCGAGATCACCGACGAGTACGACGTCGAGCGCCCGCCGGTCGAGCACCTGCCCGACGGCGCGGTGCGGGTCACGGCCCGGCTGCCGATCGAGGATCTCGGCGAGATCTTCGGGGTGGAGCTGCCGGCTGACGAGGTCGAGACGGTCGGTGGCCTGCTGGCCCAGGCGCTGGGCCGGGTGCCGATCCCGGGCGCCACGGTCGACGTGGGCGGGCTGCACCTGGTCGCCGAGGGCACCACCGGGCGGCGCAACCGGATCGACTCGGTGCTGGTGCGCCGGGTCGAGCCCGAAGAGACAGACGTTGAGAAGACCGAGTCGCCAGCCGACTCCGAGGACGAGGAAAGACAGACCGCGGATGCCTGACACTTTCGCCCCCGCCACCGTTCCGGCGGCGGACGGCGGCGCCCTGAGCGCCGAGGACAACAAGCTGGTCACCCTGGCCCGGGGGGCTCGGGCCCGGGTGGGTGCGGCGGAGGGCGCGGCGGTACGCGATCAGGACGGCCGGACGTACGCGGCGGCCACGGTCGGACTCCCGTCGCTGGCGCTGACCGCCCTCCAGCTGGCGGTGGCGTCGGCGGTGGCCGCCGGGGCGACGTCGATCGAGGCGGCGGCGGTGGTGAGCGAGGCGGACGGGCTCGACGGCTCCGGGCACGCGGCGGTGCGTGACCTGTCGGCGTCGGCGCCGATCCACGTGGCCGGCCCGGCCGGCACCCTGCGCGGCACGGTCACGGCATGAGCGACGCACGCGACGAGCGCCCGGCCAAGCAGCCTGTGGCGGGCGGGGCCAATCGGCCTTCGGGCGACGCAGCCAAGCGGTCCTCGGGCGATGCAGCGAAGCGGCCTTCGGGCGATGCGGCCAAGCGATCCTCGGCCGGCGCCGCGAAGCGGCCGGCGACTGGCGGGGCCACGCGGCCCTCGGCCGACGCGGGCAACCGGCCCGTGGCTGACGGTGAGCGGCGGCTGACGGCGGGGGAGCGCAATGAGCTGCGCCGCCAGGAGCGGCGGGCCGCGCGGCGGACGGACAACGCGGGCGGCGAGCGGCGCGGGGCCCCAGGAAGTGGTGAGCGGCGCGCGGCGCCGGGTGGCGCAGGCCGTGGTGCGGCGGGGGGCGCAGGTCGCGGTGCGGCGGGGGGCGCAGGTCGCGGTGTTGCGGGCGGCGCAAGTCGGGGTGCGGCGGGTGGCGCAAGTCGCGGTGCGGTGGGTGGCGCAGGTCGCGGTGCGGCGGGCGGGGCCGGGCGTGGTGCGCCGGGTGGCTCGGGGCGTGGTGCGGCCGGTCAGGGTGCTGATGGGCAGCGGGGCGCGGGTGGCCGCGGTTCGGCCGGGCCGGGTTCTGGTGGGCAGCGGGCCGGGCACGGCGCCGCCGGGCGGGGTGCCGATGGGCAGCGTGGGCCGGGACAGCGTGATGTTGGGCGTGGTGGTGACGTGGGTCGGCGCGGCTCGCGGGCGGGGGCAGACGGGGACCGGGAAAGGACCAGTGGGCGCGAGGGCCGCGGGCGGTCGGAATCCGGCGGAGCGGAGGCGACGCGTACCGCTGAAGTGCTGGAGGTGAGCGCGCAGAGTGACCACCGCGGGGGTGAGGTCACGCAGCGTGGTCCGCGGAAGAAGCGGCACCGTCACCAGGAGGCGTCGCGGGTCGAGGTCGTGGACGATGTCTACCGCGCCGGGTTCGCGTGTTTCGTGGGGCGGCCGAATGCCGGCAAGAGCACGCTGACCAACGCGATCATCGGGCAGAAGATCGCGATCACGTCGAACAAGCCGCAGACGACGCGGCACGTGATCCGGGGCATTCTGCACCGGGAGAACGCGCAGCTCGTGCTCGTTGACACCCCGGGGCTGCACCGGCCGCGCACGCTGCTCGGCGAGCGGCTCAACGATCTCGTGCGGGAGGTGTGGAGCGAGGTCGACGTGATCGGCATCTGCTTCCCGGCCGACGAGCCGGTGGGGCGCGGCGACCGGTTCATCTCGGCCGAGATGGCCGAGCTCAAAGCGACGATCATCGCTGTCGTGACCAAGGTCGACCTGGTCGATCCGGCGACGCTGGCCCAGCATCTGCTTGCGGTGAGTGAGCTCTACGACTTCGCGGAGATTGTTCCGGTGAGCGCGGTGTCGGGACACCAGGTGCAGACGCTGGTCGACGTGCTGGTCAAGCACCTGCCCGAATCGCCCCAGCTCTACCCGGACGACGTGCTGACCGACGAGCCGGAGCAGGTGCTGATCGCCGAGCTGATCCGCGAGGCGGCGCTGGAGGGGGTGCGGGACGAGCTGCCGCACTCGATCGCGGTGCTGGTCGAGGAGATGATGGTCGAGAACGGCGTCACCAAGATCTACGCGGATCTCTACGTGGAGCGGGACAGTCAGAAGTCGATCGTGATCGGGGCCAAGGGGGCGCGCCTCAAGGACGTCGGCAGCCAGGCCCGCGCCGAGATCGAGAACCTGCTCGGCACCCGCGTTTATCTCGATCTTCACGTCCGGGTGGCCAAGGAGTGGCAGCGGGACCCGCGACAGCTGCGTAAGCTAGGTTTTTGATCTAAATAGGACAATCTCTCGATTATGGGATAATTCACGCTGGTTTGCGGCTCTGGTCCGTAATTGGGTAACAACGAACCCTATGCGGAACAGGTACCTCGACCTCCTGCGTGCCGCGGCAACCGTCCGGGTCGTGGTCTACCACTCCAGCGGCTGGGCCGCCCTGACCATTCTCTTCCCGGCCATGTCGGTCATGTTCGCCCTGGCCGGGAGCATGATGGCGGCCTCGCTGGACCGGTACGGCCCGCGGGCGGTGGAGCGGCGCCTGCACCGGCTGCTGCCCGCGCTGTGGGTGCTGGCCGGGGTGGCCGTCCCGCTCATGCTGCTCGGCGGGCTCGTCTGGGACTGGAAGGTGCTGCTCTGGGCCTTCCCGCTGGAGGACCCGCCGGCCACCGGCTTCTGGCTCGAGGGCCTGGCCGCGATGTGGTACCTGCGAGACTTCCTGTGGTTCGTCCTGCTTTCGCCGCTCCTTCTGCCGCTCTTTCGCCGGTTCCCGCTCTTCACCCTCCTGCTCCCTTTCGTGGGGCTCGGCGTGATCGTTTTCGGCGGCCTGACGCCGCCGGCCATCGTGCGGGACCTGTGCCTGTACGGAAGCGCGTGGCTGCTCGGGTTCGCCCACCACGACGGCATGCTGACCCGGCTCCGGCGCCGCTGGTGGATCGCCGGGGCGCTGGCCGCGACGGGCGCGGTGTGGGCGCTGACCCACCCGGGGCCGCGCGGGCTCGACCTCAACGACATCCCACTGGCCAACGCGCTCTGGTCGACCGCGTTCATCCTGGTCGCGCTCAGCATCAACCCGCGGGTCCCGTCGTGGCGGGTGCTGACCGTGCTCAACGCGCGGGCGCTGTCGATCTACCTGTGGCACGTGCCGCTGATCATCCTGGTCGTGCGGCTGGCCGAGGCGACCGGCCTGCCCGTCGCCGGCTGGGTCGGCATCTCCTGGCGGCTCGTTGTGGTGGCGGCGCTGCTGGCGCTGGTGGTGATGGCGGTCGGCTGGGTCGAGGACCTCTCGGCGGGCCGCCGCCCGTCCCTGGTGCCGGGCGCCCGCATCCGCGCGGTGCCGGTCTCGCCGGCCCCCGTGGGCGAGCTCGTGGCCAGCGCGCCGGCCCGCGGAGCAGCCAACGGCTGAGCCGGTGCTACACGCCCTGCCGTGCTCGGCCCTTGGGCGAGCACGGCTTGCTCAGCGGGCGCGGACGAGCAAGGGCTGGGTGACGGCGCCGAGGGCGCCTTCGGCGTCGTAGAGCTCGCCGGTGCACAGGCCCAGGCCGTCGTTGCTGAGCGCGGTGCGGCAGGACAGGTGCACCCACTCGCCGGCCGGCTCGCGCAGCAGGGCGGTGCTCATCGTGGGCGGGATGGACAGCCACTTGTCCAGCGGGAGCACCGCGGAGACCCCGTTGGCCGAGTCGGCGATGATCAGCGCCCGGTCCTGGCCGGTGTTCTCCTCGCCGTCGATCAGCTCGTGCTTGACCCGGGTCCAGATGCTCGTCCGGTCGGTGGCGCGCCACTCGATGGCCCGGCCGTAGCCCCAGTCCGGCTTCTCCGGGAAGAACACGTCCGAGTGATCGGGCAGCGGCCCGGCCGCGGTGGTCTCGGTGATCACCGGGGGCGGCGGGCCGGGGGCGATGTGCCAGGCCCGGGCGATCACGGCCGTACGCCCGTCGACGGTCATCCGGGCCTCGTTGAGGGTGGTGAGCCGGCCCGGTTTGAGCGGTGACACCTCGACGCGTACGTCCCGGCGGGGTATCGGTCCCAGGAAGTCGACCGAGATCCGGGCCAGGCGCTGCCCGTCGACGCGCATCAGCCGCCCGAGCAGGGCGGCCGGCGGGCCACCGTGCTGCATCGCCTCGTCCCAGGGGCTTTCGGTCGACTTCGTCGGGCGGTACGCGCCGTCGCCGAGCGGCAGATAGAAGCTCATCCCCCGATCATGGCGTCGCGATGAGCGTCGCGTCACCACTGGAGGTGCGCAGATCGATCGAGTTCTTCGCGGTGGGGTCGTTGGTGAGACGCTGCACCTCGGCGTCGCCGGAGCCGCTGCTCGACGTGCTGATCCGGTATTTGCCCTGAGGCACCCGGACGTTGACGTCGCCGCTGGTGGTCTGCGCCTTCACGTCGGTCACGGTGGTCAGCACGGCGTCGATGTCGCCCGAGGTGAGCTTGAGATCGAGCGGGCCGGCGGCGTCGAGCACGTCGACGTCGCCGCTCGTGCTCTGCACGGTGACCTTGTCCTTCGCGTTGACCACACGAATGTCGCCGGAGGTCGCGCGCAGCGCCACCGGGCCGGCCGCGTCGACCACATTGATGTCGCCCGAGGTGAGGTGCACGTCGGTGGCGCCGGCGCCGCTCAGGCTCACGTCACCCGAGCGCAGATCGCCGCGCACGGCCACCCCGGCCGGGGCCTTCACCTCGTACGACACCGAGCAGTCGACCCCGCACGACGTGTCCAGGAACAGCGTCGAGCCCTGCAGCCGGTAGGAGTCGCCGGGGTCGGAGCTGTTGCGGATCACCCGCTTGATCGTGGTCTCGGTCACGTCGGCCGTGGTGATGGCCACGTCGCCCGAGCCGCCGGTCAGCCGGATCTCGGTGATCTTCGTCTTCTCCGTGTCGTTGTAGGTCAGGGTGGCCCCGACGACCCCGCCGCACGCGGTCAGACCCGCCGTAGCAGCGCCGATGAGGACGAGGAGGCCGGTCCGCCGGGCCCAGGTGGTGGTCATGGTTGTGACGCTAGGGCCCGGTGGGGCGGTGACACCATCGGAGCCCTCCCCGAGATGACCCTGAGATCCGGGTCAGGGTCTGTCGTACCCACCGGGCAGAATGTCTGTCGTGCCCGCCGGATACCGCCGCCAGCTCTACCGCGACGACGCGGTGGTCCTGCGCGTGCAGAAACTGGGCGAGAGCGACCGGATCATCACGCTGCTCACCCGCCGCCACGGCCGTCTGCGCGCGGTGGCCCGCGGCGTGCGCCGCACGACGTCGCGCTTCGGCGCCCGGCTCGAACCCTTCGGCCACATCGACCTGCAGCTCGCCGGCTCGCCCGAGGGGGTCGGCAGCGCGCTGCACTCGGTGAGCCAGGTCGAGGCGGTCGCCCTCTACGGCAAGCAGTTCCTCGGCGACTACCCGCGCTACACGGCGGCCAGCGCCATCGCCGAGACGGCCGAGCGGCTCACCCCGATCGAGCGCGAGCCGGCGCTGCGCCTGTTCCAGCTCACCCTGGGCGCGCTCAAGGCCCTGGCCGTCGGCGAGCACGCCGGCAGCCTCGTCCTCGACGCCTATCTGCTGCGCGGCATGGCCGTGGCCGGCTGGGCCCCGGCGATCGCCGAGTGCGCCGTCTGCGGCACCCCGGGGCAGCACGCGGCGTTCTCGGTGCCGGCCGGCGGCTCGGTCTGCCCCGACTGCCGCCCACCCGGCTCGGCCCACCCGAGCCCGGCCACCCTCGGCCTGATGTCCGCGCTGACGGCCGGCGACTGGCTGGTCGCCGACGCCTCCGAGGCGGGTGTCCGCCGCGAGTGCAGCGGCCTGGTCGCCGCCCACCTGCAATGGCACATGGAGCGGGCGCTGCGCTCGCTCCCGCTGGTCGACCGACGGGAGAGTCCCACCGCATGACGCCGCGTCCACCCACTCCGCACATCTCCGGCGTGACGCCGCCCGCGCTGCCCAAGGCGGCCCTGCCCAAGCACATCGCGCTGGTGATGGACGGCAACGGCCGCTGGGCCAAGGAGCGCGGGCTCTCCCGCACCAAGGGTCACGAACAGGGCGAGCACTCCCTGTTCGACACCATCGAGGGCGCGATCGAGCTCGGCATCCCGTACCTCTCGGCCTATGCCTTCTCCACCGAGAACTGGAAGCGTTCCCCCGAGGAGGTGCGCTTCCTGATGGGGTTCAACCGCGACGTGATCCGCCGCCGCCGCGACCAGCTGGTCGACCTCGGCGTCCGGGTCGTCTGGTCGGGCCGCCGCGGCCGGCTGTGGAAAAGCGTCATCTCCGAGCTCGAGACCGCGCAGGAGATGTCGAAGAAGAACAAGACGCTCACCCTGCAGTTCTGCGTCAACTACGGCGGCCAGGCCGAGATCGCCGACGCCGCCGCCGCCATCGCCCGCGACGTGGCCGCGGGCAAGCTCGACCCCGGCAAGGTCAACGAGAAGACGATCGCGAAGTACCTCTACCACCCCGAGGTGCCCGAGGTCGATCTCTTCCTGCGGCCCTCGGGCGAGCAGCGCACGTCCAACTTCCTGCTGTGGCAGTCGGCCTACGCGGAGATGGTCTACCTCGACACCCTCTGGCCCGACTTCGACCGCCGCCACCTCTGGTATGCGTGCGAGCTGTACGCGAGCCGCGACCGCCGCTTCGGCGGGGCGCTGCCCAACCCGGTCAGCCCGACGTGAGAAGCTCCACCGTCTTGTTCACGTCGGACAAGTCGGGCAGGACGGCATGGGCGCCGGCTCGTGCCAGGTCCTCCGCCGGCGTCGCGCCGGTCGCGACGGCCACGGCGAAGGCGCCGTTGGCCAGCGCCGCCGTGACGTCGTTGACGGTGTCACCGATGACGACGGGCCGGAAACGCTCGCCGTACTTCGCCTCGGCCCGCTCCAGGCTGCGCCGCACCAGGGTGGCCCGCACACTGTCGTCGGTGCCGTAACCGCCCACCTCGGCGTCGAAGGCCGCGCTCAGCTCGAACGCGGCCACCTTGGCCCGCGCCACCTCCGGCACGTTCCCGGTGACCAGCGTCTGCACCACACCCGGCTGCTGCTCGAGGCGCGCGAGCACCTCCCGTACGCCCGGCATGAGCGCGCCCTGCACGGCGAACAGATGCTGGGTGCTCTGAACGTTCTCGACGTAGCGCAGGAAGAACCGCTCGGGCGTGCAGTCGGTGATCCCGTGCGTGGCGAACACCTCGGCGCAGATGTCCATGTCGGTGCGCCCACCGAAGATCGGCGTCTCCCGCCACGGCACACCCGTCAGCTCGGTGAAGGCGGCCTTCCAAGCCGAGGCGGCCACCCCGCCGCCGCGCAGCAGGGTGTAGTCGATGTCCCACATGACCAGGCGTTTCACCCCTGCAGCGCCTTTTCGATGTGCGCGACCTTGGACGTGAGCCCGTCGGTCACGCCGGGCCGGATGTCGGCCTTGAGCGACAGGCTGACCCGCCCACCCCTGGCCCCGACCGCGTCGACGGCCTGCTTCACGACCGCCATGCACTCGTCCCACTCACCCTCGATGGTGGTGAACATGGCATCGGTCCGGTTCGGCAGGCCGGAGGCCCGCACCACCCGCACGGCCTCGGCGACAAGGTCACCCACGGACTCACCCACGCCGATCGGCGTCACAGAAAAGGCAACAAGCACCCCTCCATGGTCTCAGCCCGGGCCGGACCCTGCCGATCACGCCCACCCGAACCTCCGTTCGAATTTAGACCGGTGAGTACATTGCCTCCACTCGGACGCATGACTACTCTGGTCGCATGACAGGTAGGCATGAGACCAGTCAGATACCTTCAGGGGAGGTGGCGGAAACATGGAGGCGTTGATGAGTAAGAGCGAGGTCGATCTTGACGACAAAGCGCTGGCCTTGGCCGCCAAGTACTTTGGCACGACCGTGCCCGAAGACACCATCAACAGGGCGCTCCATGAGTTCGCGAAGCGCCAGCGTCGTCTTGACGCATTCGACAAGCTCGCCGCAATGGCGGACGCCGGCTACTTCGACGAGTTGCTCGACAAGAAGAATTATCGACCATGATCGAGGACGGGGAGGAGGATGAAGAAGCGCTGTCGGAGCCGAGGGAGTCGAGCTATCTGGTCGACACCAGCGCTCTAGTTCGCTTGTTGCGTGACAAGCGAGTCCGAGCCGATTGGCGCGAGAAGATCGGCTCCGGGCGCTTGATGGTCTGTCCGGTGACCGAACTCGAGATCATGTACAGCGCTCAGTCTCTGGCGGATCGCGAGACACTCAAAGAGATTCTCGCCGAGTCCTATCTATGGGTCTTCATGCCCGATCGCGTCTGGGCCCGGGCCGGGGAGGTGCAGGAGTGCCTCACCGAACTGGGCCGGCACCGATCGGCCGGCCCAGTCGACCTTCTCACGGCCGCGACCGCTGAGGAGCACAACCTTGTGCTCCTTCACTACGACGCAGACTTCTTGTGCGTAGCCGCGGCCACCGGTCAGCCAGTGCAGTGGCTGGCGGACAGAGGCTCGCTCAACTAGCGGAGGGCCGCCGTCAGCGTTGGGCGGCGGCTACCGCTTTGCGGATCGTGTCGGCGTCGGCCGGGGTGCCGATCGGGTCCTCGTAGGTGCCGTAGGGCGGGCCGTAGACCGGCTGGCCGGGCTCCTGGCGCCAGCTCTCGGCGAGGGAGCCGGTGTCGACGGCGTCGTAGCCGATGGTGGTGAGGAACTCCGTGGCGGTCTGCTTGGCGGTCTCGTCGTCGCCGGCGATGGGGAGGGCCGAGCGGTCGGGGGCGCCGGCCGGGCGGGCCAGGGAGGCCAGGTGCTTGTAGTTGATGTTGTTGAAGACCTTGACCAGTTTGGCGCCGGCCAGGTGCTCCTGCTCCAGGGCGGCGCTGGTGGTCGACTTGGCGTCGAGGGCCTCGAAGTGGCCGTCACGCTGCGGGTAATAGTTGTTCGTGTCGAGCACGACCTTGCCCGTCAGCTCGGCCACCGGGAGCTGGTCGAACGCCTTGAACGGGACGCTCACCACGACGATGTCGCCGGCCGCGGCGGCCTCGGTGGCGGTGGCCGCGCGGGCCTTCGGGCCGAGCTCGTCGACGAGCTCCTTCAGCGTCTCGGGGCCGCGGGAGTTGCTCACCACGACGTCGTAGCCGGCCGCGACGGCCAGCCGTGCCACGGTGCCACCGATGTAACCGCTGCCGATGAATCCGATAGTCGTCATACTCCGCGACAACCCGCGACGGGCGCGGCTCATTCCAACCGTGAACCGATGTAAAAACTATCAACGACCGGGAGAAATTGCGCCAAGCGACTACCGTCCCGCCGGTGACTTCAGCAGAGGCAGCGGGCACGTGGGTTCTCGGTGACACCAGGGTCAACCGCATGGGGTTCGGGTCGATGCGGCTGACCCCGCGTCAGGACACCTCGATCGCGGTGCGGGTGTTACGGACGGCGGTCGAGCTGGGGGTCAACCACATCGACACGGCCGCCTTCTACTTCTCGCCCGGCGGAATCCTCGAGGTCGGCGAGGGCCGGCCGCGGTTTGCGGCCGATCTGATTCGGGCGGCCCTCACTCCGTACCCCCAAGGTCTGGTCCTGGCCACGAAAGTGGGACCGGGGGTGCTGCCGTCGGGCGAGTGGAAGGTGGCCGAGACGGCGGCCGAGCTGCGCGGGCAGGTCGAGGAGAACCTGCGGCGGCTCGGCGTCGAGCGGCTCGACCTGGTCAACCTGCGCCTGACCCGGCGCGGCGGCTCGGTGGCGGAGCGCTTCGGGGCGCTCGCCGACCTGCGGCAGGACGGGCTGATCCGCGACCTCGGGCTGTCGAACGCGACGCTGGACCAGGTCGACGAGGCGGCCGCGATCGCGCCCGTGGTCTGCGTGCAGAACAGCTACGCCGTCGACCTGCGCCGCGACGACGATCTGGTCGAGGCGTGTGCCGCCCGCGGGATCGCGTTCGTGCCGTTCTTCGCGATCGCCGGGGCGGGGCGCGAGGACGGCGCGAGCAACGACCACGACGAGGCCGTCCGGCGGGTCGCGCGGGCGCACGGGATGACACCACACCAGGTACGCCTCGCGTGGACCCTCCATCAAGGACCGAACGTGCTGGCCATCCCCGGCACGGGCGACGAACGTCACCTGCGCGAGAACATCGCAGCCGCCGCGATCCGGCTGACGGCGGACGACCTGGCGGCGCTCTGATCTATGAGGTGCGCAGCAGGGCGGCGACCTCCGCGGCCAGCTCGGTGGCGGCTTCGATCTCGGCCTTGCGGATGGAGACGCTCTCGACGTGGAAGCCGAAGGGGAGGCCCAGGCGGGTGCAGAAGCCGTGCAGGTCCTGGGCTATGGCCAAGGTCTCGCGGTAGGAGTCGGCCAGCGGGTCGGCGGAGTGGCTCAAGGTGGTGGCCAGCCAGCGGGGGACGTCCACGCCCAGCCACTTGAGGAACTCCAGGGTCTTCTCCGAGCCGCAGAGGGACAGGGTGAAGATGACCGGGCGGGGCATCAGGTTCTGGGTGGCGCACTCGTAGAAGTAGTCCGTGAGGAGGTTCTTCGTCTCGTTCAGGTCGTAGATGACCTGGGTGACGAAGAAGGTGCTGCCGCGCTTCTGCTTGGCGATCATGCGGTGGTGTTCGTCGCCGTTGCGGGCGTGGCGTTCGCCGATCACCACGGAGCCCAGGGGCAGGGTGGGGCGCAGCGAGGCGCGTAGCTCCTGGGCCTGGCGCAGGGTGGTGCGGACGTCCTTGGCGCCGGTGGAGGGGCCGACGAAGACGCTCAGCACCTTCGCCGGGTCGGCCCCGGCCAGGAACGAGCCCAGGTCGGCGGGGGTGTACTTGCCGACGCAGCGGTAGATGATCGCCGGCTTGTCCCAGGCGCCCAGGAAAGAGGCGTGGAACTCGGCGGGGTCCATGGTCGGCAGGTAGGGGAACGGGCGCTCGTCCGGGTTCCGGTCCGACTCGTCGTCGATGTCGTACAGGATGAGCCCGTCGAGGTCGAGGCCGGCCAGCCGCTTCACGGTGACCTCGGCGATCTCCTTGACCTTCTCCGGGGTGGCGCTGCGCCGGGGCGGGGTGATGCCGAAAAGCATCACCCCGCCCGTGGCCTGCTCGAGCTTGGACTGCAGAGACATGGCGACAAGCGTAGGAAGCGCCGGTCAGTGGCCGGCGCAGCAGGGGGTGGGATCCCGCGTTTCGAACGGGACGAGCACCCCGCCGGCCGCCGGCGTCGTGGTCAGCACCAGCTCGCCGTTTCGATACTGCGGCCGTACGAAATCACGCGTGTCCAAGATGTCGGAGTCATCGGCGGGGCCGGAGCCCAGCACGTCGACACGGTCGATGGCCGTCGTCGCCAGCACCTCGGCGACGGTCAGCTTCCCCGTCAGCGCCGACGAACCCGGAAACACGACGGCGCGCCCGAATTTTCCGGACAAAGCCTCGTCCGCGGCCGCCTGCAGCTCAGCATCCGTCTCGAAGCCGGAAACCCCGACCAGGCTGATCGCCACGTGTGGGAACGGGTTCTTCACCAAATGTGTGCAGGCCACCTGCGGTTGCGGCTCGAGCGACAAGATCCAGTGGTCGGCTGATGCCACCTCGCGGTGGCCGAGGCTGACCCCGGCCACCGTCGACGCCACCGAGCGGTACAACGTCACCGGCCCGACGGCAGGACGAAGATCGGGTTCGTGTAGAACCACAGGTCGCCCCACGGGTCGGCGTCGCCGTTCACGTCCAGCTTCGGGCCGAACGGGTCGATACCCGCACCGCGCAGGCCGGGCTGCGTGCGCTTGCCGTCGGTGCCGCGGACCCGGACGTAGAACGGCTTGTCCAGGCGGCCCAGCGCGAACGACAGCGACACCTTCTTGGCGCCGGCGCTGATCTCGAAGGACTTGACCACCTTGGTGTCGGGGGCCTCGAACGAGTCGCGGTCCTTGACCGGGCCGGTGATGGTGCCGACGATCACGTCGACCCGCTTGAGGACCGGCACGAACTGCGCCCAGTTGGGCACGTCCTGCAGGTCGATCTCGAGGGTCAGCTCGGTGCTGGTGCCCCGCCTGACCTGGTGCACGCCGCCGAGCGGGGTGCCGGTGGACGGTCGGCGGTCACCGGCCGTACGGACCCGGGCGTCGAGGCCCTTGATCAGGCGGCCGTGGTCGACCCAGACCCGGCCGGCCCGAAGGCCGTCCATGACCGCCTTGTAGCCGAACGAGGTCGCGCCCACGTTCGTACGGCCGTAGTAGCCCGGCCAGAAGTCGCCCGCAGTGGTCAGCGTCTTGCCGGTGTAGACCGGGTCGTTGTACTTGCCGTTGAGGTCGAAGTTGCTGTCCGGACCCCGGTCCGACTGGTCCAGGTAGTTGACGTGCGAGTCCGAGTTGACGGTGATCCACCAGGCCTTGCCCTCGGCGAGCAGGCTGTCCCAGAGGCCGCCGACCGTGGCGGTCATCCAGTCGAAACCACCCCAGGTGCGGTACGACTCCAGCGGGTACCCGGCGTACGAGGCGGCCGACGGGTTGTTGTCGTAGTAGCCCCGCGCGCCGCCCCGGCCGTTCGGGGCCGGGATGCCGGCGGCCTGGTGGCCGGGGGCGCCCTCGAAGCCGACGGCGACCGACGGGTCGGCGTCGCGCCAGTTGCGGATCTCGTGCGGCGAGTCGATGCCGCGCCGGGCCGGGTGGTTGGCCAGGAACAGCGCACCGTCGATCTTGCGGGCGCGGACCTGCGAGCCGAGGAACTTGATGCCGGCGATCGCGGCCGCCTCGTTCTGCGCCTCGGTGTTCGTGGCCGGCAGCAGGTTGCCGTCGTAGTTGTTCTCGAACTGCTTGAGAACCGAGACCTCGTTCCGGCTCGGGGTCACGAAGACGGTCGCGTGCTCGGCGGCCGGGATGTTCCACTCCAGACCCTGGAAGGTCAGGAGGTCCTTGTACTCCTCCCGGGTCTTCACGATGTCCGGGTTGACCTTCTCCACGCCGATCTTGGCGTGGGCCACGCTGCCGTGGTCGGTGATGACCACCCAGTCGAGGCCGAACGCACGGCCGTGGCGGGCCTGGTCGATCACCCGGTACTGGGCGTCCGAGCTGTACTGCGTGTGGATGTGGTGGTCACCGGCGAGCCACTTGAACCCGCCCTTGCCGGAACCGCCGCCGGCCGGGCCGTGGCTGTGCGGCAGACCGGCGGCCTGGGCGGCCGTCGGCACGGCGAGCACGGAGGCGGCAGCGCCGGCCCCGAGCAGGCCCGCGCCGCGCAGGAAGCCGCGGCGGGAGACGTCGGACGGCGACAGCTCGCTGTCCGGGATGCTCATGTCGAGAGCCGGCTCGAGGTTGCCCCCGGCGCTCTCGTGCGTGTGGTCGTGCTCGTGGTCGTGGCCGTGACCCATATCGGTGTTTCTCCCACTCGAGAGATCGACGCATGCTCTACCTGGCACACGTTCGCTGGATCACGCCAACGCCCGCTGTCGATCCAGTGACGGGCAGGGAAATTACTTTCGTAAGGTCGATCTCTGTCCTTCGTGTCGGGTGCTCGGGGTGGGCCTGTCCCTAACGTTCGGGGCATGGCGATAACGCTGGAAAGACTGACGAAGAGGTACGGCCGTACGCTCGCGGTCGACGGCCTCGACCTGGAGGTACGGGCCGGCCGGGTGACCGGGTTCCTCGGGCCGAACGGGGCCGGCAAGTCGACGACCATGCGGATGGTGCTCGGGCTGGATCGGCCGACCTCCGGCCGGGCGCTGGTCAACAACCGGCGGTACGCCGACTATCGGTGGCCGCTGCACGAGGTGGGCGCGCTGCTCGAGGCGAAGGCGGCGCACCCGGGCCGTACGGGCCGTAACCATCTGCGGGCGATGGCGCGCAGCAACGCGATCCCGGACCGGCGGGTCGACGAGGTGCTGGAGATCGTCGGGCTGGCCGGCGCGGCCGGGAAGCGGACCGGGACGTACTCGCTCGGGATGGGACAACGGCTGGGGATCGCGGGGGCGCTGCTCGGTGACCCGCCGGTGCTGCTGCTGGACGAGCCGGTCAACGGGCTCGACCCGGACGGGGTGCGGTGGATCCGCAAGCTGCTGCGCGACCTGGCGGCCGAGGGGCGGACGGTCTTCGTCTCCAGCCACCTGCTGACCGAGGTGCAGCTGACGGCCGGGCATCTCGTGGTGATCGGCAAAGGGCGGCTGCTGGCCGACGCGCCGATGGACGAGCTGATCGGCGGGCACGCCTCGCTGGAGGACGCGTACTACGAGCTGACGGAGAGTGCGGCGTGAGGGCGGCGATCGGTTCCGAGTGGACGAAGCTGTGGACGACCCGGACGGTGTGGTGGGCGCTGCTGGCCGCCTTCGTGCTGATGGCGGCGGCGGCCGGGCAGAACGCTCTTTACGTGGAGAACGGTGATGTGGACGCGTCGTCGGCCGGGGACGTGGCGGTGATGTCCGTCGCGATCGCCCAGCTCGCGTTCGTGGCCCTGGCCATGCTGGTGATGACGAGCGAGTATTCGGCCGGGACGATCCGGGCGACGCTGAGCTGGGTCCCGTCGCGGGGACGGCTGCTGTCGGCCAAGGTTGCCGTGGTCGCGGCCGTCACGCTCGTCGCGGGCTTGATAGCCGGGTTGTTGGGCGGGATGATCGCGGGCGGCATCCTCGATGATTCGTCCGGAATTCCCGCCAACGGGGCAAAAATCGGGATCTACCTGGCGCTGATCGGTGTCATGGCGACCGGTCTCGGCGCAGCGTTGCGAGGCCCGGTGGTCACGCTGGTGGTCCTGCTCATGGTGATAGTCGTGGTCCCGCCGCTCCTGCAGATTCCCGACATTTCAGTTTTGAACGGCATCGCGGACGCGTTCCCGGGGGTTGCGGGCAATCACTTCCTGGCCGGCGACTCCGATCCGTACCCCCAGGCCGTCGGTCTTTTGATCCTCATGGCGTGGACGGCGCTCGCTTGTGTCGCGGGCTGGCAGTCGCTGAAACGGCGCGACGCCTAAACGAGACCCGCCTCGTAGGCCAGGATCGCCGCCTGGACCCGGTTGCGGACCCCGAGACGGCTGAGCAGGCTGCTCACGTACGCCTTCACGGTGCCCTCAACCAGGAACAGGCGGCGGGCGATCTCGGCGTTGGACAGACCCGCGCCGACCAGGGCCAGCACCTCCCGCTCGCGCTCGGTCAGGCCGTCGACCCGGTCGCGGGCGGCCGCCCCGGCGTTCAGGCGCGGGCCGGCCAGCTCGGTGATCACCCGGTGCGCGACCTTGGGGGACAGGTAGGCGGCGCCGGCGGCCACGGCGCGTACCCCCGCGGTGAGCTCGCGCGGATCGCCCGCCTTGAGCAGGAACCCGGCCGCGCCGGCGGCGACGGCCTTCACGATGTACTCGTCCTCGCCGAACGTGGTCAGCACGACCACCCCGGTCTCCGGGGCCAGCCGGCGGATCTCGGCCGTGGCGGCCAGCCCGTCGAGGGTGGGCATCCGGATGTCCATCAGCACCACGGCCGGCCGGCGGCGCCGGACCACCTCGACCGCCTCGGCGCCGTCCGCGGCCTCGGCGACCACCTCGATGCCCGGATCGTTGGCCAGGATGGCCCGGATGCCGGCCCGGATCATCGCCTCGTCGTCGGCGATCAGCACCGGGATCGTCACTGCAGCGTGTCCTTCCGGATCAGTCGGCCGTCGGCGAAACAGAGCCGGTACGAGGCGTCGGCCAGGGGAAAATTGCCGTCGCTGTAGTACTCGCAACCGGCCTCCCGGTCCCGCACCCAGGCCTGGCGGCCGGGCAGATCGAGCGCGGCCCGCGGCGTGCCGACGGTCATGCGGTCGAAGGCGTCGCTGTCGAGCACCGAGCCGTTGGCCGCGAACGGGTAGTAGGCGACCGCGGTCACCAGCGCCAACGCGGCCGGCGTGAGCACCGCGGCGGCCAGGCTCCGGCGGACCCGGCGCTTCATCTCGGTCGCGGCGGCTTCCGGCGCGGCGGGCGCGGCCTGGTGCGGGATCTCGGCCTCCAGCCGAAAACCACCGTCGGGGCCGGGCCCGGCGGTCAGGGTTCCGCCATTGAGCCGTACGCGCTCCCGCAGCCCCACCAACCCGGTCCCGCTCCCTGGCGCGGCCGCACCCCCTCCACCTGCCGCGCCCGTGCCCGCCTTACCCGCGCCCGCGCCACCCGCGCTCGCGCCACCCGCGCCCGCCCCGCCTTCCGAATGTTTCTGATTTATCGGATCGGGAGGGTTGGTGACAGAGATGGTCGTCCGGTCCGGGCCGTGGATGAGGTCGACCGTGACGGGGGTGCCGGTGGCGTGCCGGCTCGCGTTGGTGAGCGCCTCGCGGACCACCCGGTAGGCCGTGCGCTCGACGGCGGCCGGCGGCTCGCCGCCGGTGCGGGTCATCGTCACGGTCATTCCGGCCCGTTCGGCGTTGTCCACCAGGGACTCGACCGGCGCGTCGACCGGATCGAGCGGCGCCGCCTCGGTCTCGTCGCGGAGCACGCCGATGATCTCGCGCAGCTGGTCGGTGGCGGTGGCGGCCGACTCGCGGATCCGGGTCGCCGCGGCCCGCTGCGGCTCCGGCACGTCGGGGCTGGTCTCCAGGGCGCCGGCGCCGAGCGCGATCAGGCTGAGCTCGTGGCCGAGCGAGTCGTGCATCTCGTGGGCGATCCGGGCCCGCTCCCGCAGGACGACCATGCGGCGCTCCGACTCCAGGCGGGCGGCGCGCTCCCAGCCGGCCGTGACCAGGCGCCGGCGCTGGGCCTGATAACGGCCGGCCAGCCACGGGAAGACGCCCAGCACCAGCAGGAACATGGCCAGCTCGAACCACTCGGCCGGCCCCACCTCCAGCACGGCCAGATTGAAGGCGCTCCCGGCGGCGGCGACCACGGCGAACGCGCCGGCCACCGGGCGGATGCGCTCGGTGCGCAGGCCGACCAGATAGCTCAGCACGGGAATCCCGAACGCGAAGTTGCCGTCCAGAACGGTCGCCAGCACGACGATCAACCAGCCGGCCAGCGGCCACCGCCGCGCCAGCACCGTGGCGGCGACGCTGGCCACCAGGGCGCCCGCGCAGCCGAGGGCGTTGCCTCGCATGGCCTGGTTGGCCAGGACCGGGGCGGCCAGGATCACGCCGAGCAGACCGTCGGCCAGCCACTCCCGCCGTTCGCGCATCCGGTCAGGCTAATCAGCGGCGGCCCCCGCGCGGTACCGACGAAAGTCAAGTGCCGCCCCGGATTTCTGCCACCAGCGGCGCGACGCCAGCGCGGCCAGTCCGGCGCCCGCGGCGTTGAGCAGCACGTCGTCGACCGACGAGACCCGGTCCAGGCGCAGGACGTACTGCAGGGTCTCGACCAGGACCGAACAGAGCGCCCCGAGCGCCAGCACCCGCGGCACCGACGCCAGCGCCGCGAACCGCACCGGGCCGAAGAAGCCCAGCGCCGCGAAGACCAGCAGATTGCCGGCGATCTGAACCGTCGCCGTCAGCGGCCCGCCGGTCACGACGTCGATCAGGTCCCGCAGCGGAACCAGATTGACCCGGTCCTCGCCGGCGCCGTGCGCGGGCAACAGGATCATCCACACCCACGGCGCCGTCCCGTAGACGATCCCGACCTCGGCCACCGGCCTCCGCCACCCACCCCGGCGCCGGGCCAGGGCCCACACCACCAGCGCGGCCACCGGCAGGGCGAGCACCGTCAGGGCGACCACCCCGCTGATCGTGGCGAACCAGTCGTGCCAGTCCCTGAGCATGCCGCGGATGCTAGTGCGGCCCGGCCAGCCACTCGTCGAACGTGGTCGGGGCGAGGCGGACGTTGTCCGGGTCGGGGAGCATGACCTTGCCGGCCATCTCGGTGCTGAACGGGCCGTCCCAGGTGGGGATCAGCTTCACGGTGCGACCCTGCGCCTGGAGCGTGCGGCGGGCCATGTCGACCATGTCCTGCGGCTCGGGGCCGGCCAGATCGGCGTAACGGCCCTGGGGGTCGCCGGCGGCGAGCTCGGCCAGGACCCCGGCCACGTCGCCGGGGGCGACGGGTTGCAGCAGCAGGGGAGCGACGGTGGCCACGCCGTCGCGTTCGGTCCGTGCGGTGACCATGGCGGCGAAGTCGTGGAACTGGGTGGCCGGAACGATGGTCCAGGGGATCGGGCCTTCGGTGACGACCTGCTCCTGGGCGCGTTTGGCGGCGTAGTGGGCGTTGCCGCCGACCCGGTGAAGACATGCGATCGAGAGCAGGACGTGGTGGCGCACCCCGGCCTGCTCCTCGGCGGCGAGCAGGTTGCGGGAGGCGGTGGTGAACCAGGTGATCGCCTCGAGCGGGTCGGTGGCCGGGCCGTTCATGACGTCGACGACCGCGTCCACACCGGACAGCACCTGGTCGAGGCCGCGGGGGTCGAGCAGGTCGACACCGTGGGACCGGCTGATCCGTACGGCCTCGTGGCCGTTGCCCTCCAGGGCCGCGACGGTACGGCTCCCGATGTTCCCGGTCGCCCCGGCCACCGCTATCCGCATGACGCGTCCCCTCTCCGGTCGGTCACGCCGACGGTAACCCGGCGAGGACGTACTCGCCGCCGCACGACTCGGCCAGGGACGGGCCGAAAAGCGAGGCCGGGAAGTACGCGCCGGGGCGGCCCTCGCCGGTCAGCAGGCGCCGGGCGACCTCGGCCGGGACGGCGCCGGTGAAGGTCTGCGCGTCACCGAGGCGCAGCCAGCCCTCCCGCACGGTGCCGTCGGCCCACCGGAGACGGGCGTGACCCCACGAGTGCTCGCGCGGCCGGGGGCGGGCCTTCACCTCGACGGCGGCCAGGCGGCGGATGGCGAAGTGGCGCAGCGGGGTGAACGCCAGCAGAGGGAGAAGCAACGGCATGAGAGCGCGGGCGATCGGGGCGGTGGGGGCCTCGCTCGACGCGGCCAGCACCGAAGGAGCGCCGCTCGCGCGCTGGGCGGCGATCAGCTCACCCAGCGGCATCCCGGCGGTGGTCACCCGGGTGCCGTCGGGCAGCGTGAGCGGGGCGGCGTCGCCCGCGATGCGGGCGGCGACCAGGCGGCCGTCGCGGTAGCGGCGCCCCTGGAACCGCCCGCCACCCTCGACACCGGGCAGGCCCTCGAGGATCGTCGCGGCCAGGGCCTCACCGAGCCGGCCGGCCTCGATCGCCAAGGACGGGACCATGTCGACCCGTACGTCCACCGGGGTTGAAGTGCCCTCGCCGAGCTTGACCACGACGCTCTCGGTGGCCGTCACCCCGAAACCGGCGCCGGTCACCAGCGACCGCCCGGCCGCGGCGGCTTCATCGTGCCGCCCGAGCACGGCCGAGACGGCGGCGACGTCGTTGGCCAGATCGACGTAGTGGCCCGCCGGCAGACAGGCCCGAATGATCGCCCCCGCCGTCACCCCGAACGGCCCGACCGTGTTGATCACCACCGCGGGCCGCTGCCGCCGGATCTCAGCAGCCGTCTCCTCGAGCGTCAGCGCGACCACAGTACGAATCCGGTCGATGGCCTCCGAGCCCGGGCGGAGGGAGCCGTTGGGTTCCAAGGCGGCTTCGGCCACGGCGCGGCGCGCCGCCAGCAGCCGGTCCTCGTCGCGGCCGACCAGCACCGGGCCGATCCCACGGGCGATGAGCTCGGCGGCGATGGCGCGGCCGCTGCGGCCGGTGCCGCCCAGGATCCAGACGTCGTCGGTCATGACAGGTGCCTCCTACAGTGATGACATCGCGTGTCATGACTGTAGAGCGTGATGACATGCGATGTCATCACGTAGACTGGCGGGGTGAGCAGATGGCGGCCCGGCGCGCGCGAACGCCTCGAGCAGGCCGCCATCGAGCTGTTCGTCGAGCAGGGCTTCGCGGCGACCACGGTCCCGCAGATCACCGCCCGGGCCGGCTTGACCACCCGGACCTTCTTCCGCCACTTCGCCGACAAACGCGAGGTCCTCTTCGGCGGCGAGGAGATCCCGGCGATGGCCACCCGCATGATCTCCGAGGCCGCGCCCGGCGCCGACCCGATGACGATCCTGGTCGAGGGCTTGCGCACGGTTGCCGAGTCCCGCTTCGAGGGCCGCCGGGACGACCTCCGCGTGCGCCGCCAGATCGTCCGCTCCGACCCTGGCCTGCGCGAACGCGACCTGCGCAAACGAGACGTCGTCAGCGCCGCCATCCGCGACGGCTTCCGCGCCCGCGGCGTCGACCCGCTGCGGGCCGCCCTACTGGCCGAAACCGCCGTGACGCTGCTGTTCGTCTCCCTCGACCAGTGGCTCGACCAGGACGGCGACCGCCCGCTCTTCGCCATCGTCGAAGAAGCCCTCGCCGCCCTGCGGCAAGCCGTCGGCTGAAGGCCCGCCGTTAGGAGAAGTCGCTGGTGGTAGCGGCGGAGATCAGTTGTTGTCGTACCGCGTATCGCTGGCTTCGGGTGAACGCTCGTCCCCGGCCGGGCGTCGACGTATGCGGGATCAGTGTGTTGCGGGTGTGGTGGTCCGGTTCGCCGGGAGCCGACAGCAGGAAGACCTGATAGCGGCCGCCGCCCCAGCCGTCGGCGCTGCTCTGGTCGATGATGTCGGCGAGGCGCCTGTCCCGCGGATCGCCGGTGGCGCGCCGGCGACGACTCTCGGCCGGCGTCCATTCGACGCTGTCAACGCGATCACGGATGGCAGCGATCTCAGGCTGGATGGCCTTGCCGGTGTAGAAGGCGAGATGCTCGACCGGCTGAAAGGACCGGCCGGGCTGGCAGACGTAAGCGTGCACTTTCTGATACAGCGGCCAGGCTTCGCCTGCGGCAACCACGACGGTGTCGTTACGGGGGACAGGCCGCTTGGCGTGGAGGGCCGTAGCTTTTTCGGTGGACCGTAGCCATGTCGCGGCGCCGGGGTCGATCCAGCCCGCCACTTCGATCATGCGGCTGACCTGGAACGGCACGTCCACGGCGAGCAGTGAGTCGTGGTGCGCTATCCGATTGCGAAAGGTTCGTAGCGGGAAGACTGCGGCGGCGACGTCGGCGCGCCGCCCCGAGGAATGGGGGAACGCCTTGCGAATCGCAGCGCGCCAAAGTTCCTCGTGACGAGTCTGGAGCAGGTTCGCCCAAAAACCGAAGGTCAGGCCGGCGACGATCTGGGCGCGTGTGTCCTTGCGCGGGTCTTCCTTCTGCAGACGCGCACGAACGGTCGCCACGGCTTGCTCGATCTCTTCTTGGCTCCTCCTGTCGCTGCCCAGCGGGCCGAGAAACCATGGGATGCGGGATCGGTTCTCGTCGCGATGGATCTGTAATTGCAGGTCGATCGCGTTGCGCAGGATCACCTCGACGTAGTGGACGGCTTGGAAGGCCGCGGAGTTGAGCTCCGCGGCCCACTCATAGAGTTCACAAGCCTTGTCGTGATCATGGCCGGCATGGCGGAGGTACGGCTCGAAGCGCTCGGCCGAGATCCAGAGCGGGACCGCTGCGGCATGTCGATGTCCGGCCACGGGGTGGGACGGTATAGCTGGCGCTTCGCTGCGCGGTAGCCCAGATCAGCAAGACCACCCGATCGGGGTGGTCTTGGAAAAGAAAGGAGCCCCAGCGGCATGCTCGAGGCAGAGGCGAGACTGGGGCGTACGAAGCCAACGTATAGCAGTTTGAGCTGCCGGTCAATTAACTCAGCCGATGATGGGGCGGAAGAGGCCCAGGGCGATGCTCGTCCCCAGGGCCAGAGCCGACAGGGCGACGGCGCCGAGGAGCAGGGCGGTGTCGGCCGGCTTGAAGGTCTGGCGGCGGGCGTAGGAGCGCGGCAGGCCGGAGTCGAAGCCGCGGGCGTCCATCGCTACGGCCAGGCGGCCGCCGCGGCGGAGGGCGCCTACCAGCAGGGCGAAGGCGGTGGAGACGAAGAGGCGCAGGGCGGCCACGGGGTTGCGGCCGGCGTCGATGCCGCGGGCTCGGCGGGCCAGGGTGATCATCTGCCACTCCTGGTCGAGCAGGGGGAGCAGGCGGAAGGCGGCCAGGGCGCCGATGGCGAAGCGGGGTGGGGCCTTGGCGTTCTGGACCAGGGAGTCGGCCAGGTCGGTGGGGTCGGTGGTGGCGAAGACGATCACGCCGGGGACGGCGATGGCGAACAGGCGCAGGATCAGGCCGAGGGCGGCCATCAGCACGCCGGTGGTGACGTCGAACGGGCCCAAGTCGAGCAGCAGCCGGCCGCCGCGGTCGGCGGCGAACATGACCATGGTGACCAGCAGGCCCAGCGCGGCGATCAGGAGCGGCCAGGCGCGCCGGGCCAGAACCCGCAGGCGTACGCCGAACAGCGGGAGCACCGCCAGCTCGATCGCCAGGGCGATGGCCGGGGTGAGCGGGTCCAGCGTCGAGATCAGCGGCAGGGTGAACAGCAGCGCCGCGCCCAGCTTGGCCACCGGGTTGCGCCGGGCCAGCGGCGCCGCCGGATCCGCGATCGGCTGAAGAACGAAACTCATGGCCGCCGCCCACGGAGACAGAGGTCGGCCGGCGCGAGGCGGGAAGGGGAGCTCATGCGCGCCGCCGGCGGGGGAGGGGGTTGGGGAGGCGCGGGGTGCCGAGGGGGAAGGTGCGGTCGGCCAGGGTCTGGACGAAGTCGTCGTCGTGGGTGACGGCGACGATGGCGTGACCGTCGTCGCGCAGGGTGGCCAGGAGGGTGACCAGCTCGATCCAGGTGCGGCGGTCCTGGCCGAAGGTGGGCTCGTCGAGCACGAGCATCCGGGGGGCGGTGGCCAGGGCGGTGGCCACGCTGAGGCGGCGGGCTTCGCCGCCGGAGAGGGTGTACGGGTTGGCCTGCGCCAGCCTCGTCAGGCGGAGGCGCTCCAGCAGGTCGTCGATGACCTGCTGGTCGAAGCGGCCCAGCCGGCGCGGGCCGAGGGCCAGCTCGTCGACGACGCGGGTGGTGACGAACTGGTGTTCCGGGTTCTGGAAGACCGAGCCGATCCGGCCGGTCAGGGTGGCCGCACGCCAGCGGTGCGGGGGTTTCGGGTCGTCGAAGCCGCGGATCTGGCCGCCGCTGGGCGCGAGCAGACCGCCGAGCAGGAGCGCCAACGTGGACTTGCCGGCGCCGTTGGGGCCGGTCACCGCCAGGACCTCGCCCGCACCCACCCCGAGCGACACCGGGTTCAGCCGGCTTGCCACTGTGGCCCCTTCCGCCCGTACCAGCGCGGTCGAAGCAGTTGACCTTGACTTGAGCGGGGGGATGGTGAATCCGGGAACCCAGACGCCCTCGTCGGCCAGGCGGTCGCCGTAGGCGGCGAACACGACCTCGGGCGCGCCGTCGGCCCGGATGCCGCCGCCCGGCTCCAGCACGACGACCCGGTCGACCAGCGGCAGGGCCTCGGCCACCCGGTGCTCGACGATGATCATGGAGGCGTCGATGCGGGCCGACGAGATGCCCTCGCGGACCAGTGCGGCGCCGTCCGGGTCGAGGTTGGCCGTCGGCTCGTCGAGCAGCAGCAGGCGCGGGCGCAGGGCGAGCACCCCGGCCAGGGCGAGCCGCTGGGCCTCGCCACCGGAGAGGGCCGCGGTCGAGCGGATGATCGGATAGGGAAAACCGACCCGGTCGAGCGCGTCGCTGACCCGCGGCCAGATCTCGGCCGCCGGCACCCCGCGGTTCTCCAGGCCGAAGGCCACGTCGTCGCCGCTGCGGGCCATGACCAGCTGGGTCTGCGGGTCCTGGAAGACGATGCCGACCTGGTCGCGGGCCTTGTGCGGCTCCAGTCCGTCGATCTCGATGGTGCCCTCGGCCTCGCCCGAGTCCTCCGGCAACAGCCCGGCCAGCGCGGCCAGCAGGGTGCTCTTGCCGGCCCCGGAGGGACCCAGCAGGAGCACCCGCTCGCCGTGCGCTATCCGCAGGTCGACGTCGCGGACGGCCCAGGCGCGGCGGCCCGCGTGCCGCCAGCCGAAACCGCGGAGAACGACCTCACTCATGTCGGGAACTAGACCAGATCAGACGAGCGCACGCGAACGCCCCGCCGCGAACCGGTCGAGCACGCCGGTCTGGGCCAGCGCGCGGGTCAGCGCGACACTGCCGAAACCGGCGATCACCAGCGAGGAGATCGCGGTGAGGACGATGTACCAGATCCGCATGGTGGCCCACGACGTGCCGCCGTACCAGACGAACGCGTCGTAGACCGAGGCCACCACCCCGGCCGTCAGGGCGGCCAGCAGCGCCACCGGCAGGCGGTAGGACTTGTAGGCGAAGGCGGCGAACACGAGCTCGGCCCCGAGGGCCTCGAGCGGGCCCTGGATGATCAGCGTCCAGCCCCAGCTCGTGCCGATCGCGGCCGAGACCAGCGCGGCCAGGCTGAGGGTGTAGAAGGCGGCGCCCGGCTTGCGGACGATCAGAGCGCCGAGCACGGCCGGGACCAGCCAGACGCCGTACAGCACGGCCCGGCCGGGCAGCGGGATGGCGTCGGCGGGGCCGTTCCAGAGCAGGCCCCAGGCCCAGAAGATCACGCCGAACGCGACGGCGATGATCGAGGCGATCACGATGTCGATGGTGCGCCAACGGTTGTTCATGTGAAACCTCCCAGTGGGTACCGGGAGGAGACGCACGCCGTCATGACGACGGCGCGGCTGGAGGAAAGACCGAACTTCCTGCGCTGGCATTACCCAGATCAGGTGCGAGGGTCTGCGGTTGCCCGCACTCTCAGCGCTGTGCGCTCCCCTGTCGGACGAAGTTCATTCGCGACCTACCTCGAGTTGCAGGTGCGCAAGCCGACGACGGCGTCTCCACCGTCGCGAATGAACTTCGCTGTATTAGTTTCGATGACGCTAACACTGGTTTTTCATTACGCCTATCGAGGGAGTGATCACATATGGAGGTCAAGGCCAGGGGTTTGACTTTCGACGTCTTCGAAGGCGGCCCGGAGGACGGCGACCCGGTCCTGCTGCTGCACGGTTTTCCGCAGGACCACCGCGAGTTCGACCTGCTCACGCCGAAGCTGCACGAGGCGGGCCTGCGGACGTACGCCATGGATCAGCGCGGCACCTCCCCCGGCGCCCGGCCGGCCGACGTCGGCGCGTACCGCCTCAGCGAGGCCGCAGCCGACGCGGTCGGCGTCCTGGACGCCCTGGGCCTGGAGTCCGCGCACGTCATCGGGCACGACTGGGGCGCGCAGATCGGCTGGCTGCTCGCCGCCTTTTATCCCGAGCGGGTCCGCACGCTGACCGCGGTCTCCGTGCCGCATCCCCAGGCGCTGCGGCTGGCCCTGCGCACACGGCCGTCGCAGCGGGCCCGGATGGCGTACTTCAAGGTCTTCCAGTCGCCGGTGGCCGAGCGGTTCCTGCTGAGCCGGGACGCCGCGGTGCTGCGCTGGATGCTGCGGCCGATCGGCGAGCGGGCCCAGCTCTACGTGGACGCCGCGCGGGAGCCGGGCCGGCTGACCGCCGGTCTGAACTGGTACCGGGCGCTGACCGGGGACCAGCTCAAGGACGTACGGCTGATCCGCGTGCCCACCACGTACGTCTGGAGCGACCAGGACGGCGTGGTCTCGCTGACCGCCGCCCTGCGCACCCGGGACTGGGTCGACGCCGACTACCAAATGGTCGCTATGCGCGGTATCAGCCACTGGGTGCCCGAGCAGGCGGCGTCCGCCCTGAGTGCGGCGGCCATCGCACGCATCCGGGGAGTTTGATTCACGTTCACCTCGGGGTATCCGTCGCGGCATGCCCCCCGAGAAGCCCCGGATGAAGCACGAGACCGAGAAGCAGCGCTGGGACCGCAACTTCGCCGATCTCCTCCAGGAGCTCCGCGTCGCGCAGACCGGCATCCAGATCCTGTTCGCCTTCCTGCTGACCCTGCCGTTCAGCAACGGCTTCCCCAAGGTCACGCAATTTCAGAAGGACACGTACGTCGTGGCCCTGCTGGCCGCCGCGGGCGCGACCGCGATGATCATCGCGCCGGTCGCCTTCCACCGGGCGCTGTTCCGGCAGGGGCGCAAGCCCGAGCTGGTCCGCTACGCCCACGCGATGGCGACCGGCGGGCTCGCGTTCCTGCTGGTCTCCATGGTCGCCAGCGTCCTGCTGGTCACCGACTTCATCCTGGACCGGCCGATCGCGTTCATCTTCTCCGCGCTCACCGGCCTCTTCTTCCTGACCTTCTGGGCCGGGATCCCGTGGCTGCGCCGCAACTGGATCGACGAGGACGACGAGGGCGCCGAGGAGGACTACGCCGAATCTAGCGGCGAGAAGCTTTCAGGCCGAGACGCCTGAGCTCCAGCTCGGCCAGCGCGTCGACCGCCTCGGCGTCGCCGTTGCGCCAGCTCTGGGCGATGTCCGGGCCCATCTTGGCCAGTTTGCTCAGCGGCTGGCCGGCCAGGGCCCGCAGCGCCAGCAGGTCGCGGCCGGCGGGCTCGTTGCGGACGGCGGTGGCCGTGGCGGCCCGGCGGATCCAGCGCACCCGCATCGGCAGCCAGACGAACAGCACCAGCGCGAGCGGCACGGCGACCGCGGCCAGGGCCATGATGATCGCCATCCGGCCGACGACCTCCTGCTGGTCGTGGCCGGCCTCGGCCAGGTTGCGGGCGGCGTCGGCGGCCCCGTTGAACGGCTTGACCAGGTCGTCGCCGACCAGCGGGACCCGGCCGACCTTGCCCCCGGCGTCGGAGAGGTTGTCGGCGATGCCGCCGCCGGCGCTCTCCAGCTTGGCCCCGGGGACGCCGAGCTTCTCGACCATGTCGTGCACCCACAGGCCGGCCCGAACCCAGAGGTAGACCCAGATCACCACCGCGATGTCGGTGATCAGCTGGCGGACGGCGGTGGGAACCCTGTCGGCATAGAGCTTCACGCCGACAGCGTCCCATGTGGCCGTCAAATAGTCTTTAGTCAGGTTTAGGGGCGGTGGCCGGGGTGGTTGGACGGGGGGCGGCCGCACAGCCGGGGCAGGTTCCGAAGATCTCCAGCGTGTGCGAGACGTCGACGAAGCCGTGCTTGTCGGCCACCTTGTCGGCCCACGTCTCGACGGCCGGGCCCTCGACCTCGACCGCGCGCCCGCACGAGCGGCACACCAGGTGATGGTGGTGGGTCCGGCTGCAGCGGCGGTAAAGGTGCTCGCCGCCGGGCGGCCGCATCACGTCGATCTCGCCGGCGTCGGCCAGGCCCTGCAGCGTGCGGTAGACGGTGGTCAGGCCCACCCGCTCCCCGCGCTCGCGCAGGATGGCGTGCAGCTCCTGGGCGCTGTTGAAGCCCTCGGTCTCGGCCAGCACGGCGCTGACCGCGCTGCGCTGCTTGGTGTTGCGCTGCTGACTTTCCGTGCTCACGAACGAACCTCCCTCGCATGGCTGACGGCGTCGGCCACGATGTGCGCGACGTGGTCGTCCACCAGGGAGTATGCGATCTCCCGGCCCCGTCGTGCACCTCGCACCACGCCCGCGCCGCGCAGCACCCGCAGGTGCTGCGACACCAGCGGCTGCGGCGCCCCCAGCTTCTCCACCAGCTCGTGCACGCAGCGCTCGCCGGCGCCCAGCTCGGCCACGATCGCCACCCGGATCGGCGCCGAGAGCGCTCGCAGCAGCTCGCCGGCCGACTCGTACGCCTCGTATCCGCTCATCGTCCGGCCCCTTGCAGAACCACGTCCGGTGGCTCCACCACGTTCGGTGGCTGGGACCGGCGGCGCAGCACGCGCCACAGCGTGCCGCCGACGGCGATCGCCACGAAGACGGCCAGGGCCACGATGACCGTGGTGGCGCCGGGCGGGGTGTCCACCTCGGCCGAGAAGACCACCCCGAGGCCGGCCGCGCCGACGCCGATCAGCATGGCCACCGTCATCGTGCTGCGGAAGCCGCGGGTGACCTGCTGCGCGGCGGCCACCGGGATGACCATCAAGGCCGAGACCAGGAGCAACCCGACCGTACGCATCGCGATGGTCACGGTCACCGCGGTGGTCACGGCCATGAGCAGGTTGAGCGTACGGACCGGCAGGCCGCTCACCCGGGCGTACTCCTCGTCGTTGCAGACGGCGAACAGCGCCGGCCGGAACGCCAGCATCGCGGTCAGCACGAGCGCGCCGAGGACGCCGATCAGCGCGATGTCCGTGGGCGACGTCGTGATCAGCGAGCCGAACAGATATTGGATCAGGCTGTTGCTGCTCGCGTCGTCGGAGAGCGAGACCAGCACCACGCCGCCGGCGATGCCGCCGTAGAACAGCAGGGCCAGCGCGAGGTCGCCCGAGGTGCGGCCGCGTTCGCGGATCAGCTCGACGCCGATCGCGCCGATCGCCGAGACGATCACCGCGGCCAGCACGGGGGACTGGTTGAGCAGCAGGCCGACGCCGACGCCGGTCAGCGCGACGTGGCCGATGCCGTCGCCGATCAGCGAGAGCCGCCGCTGCACCAGGTAGATGCCGAGCGAGGGCGCGGCCAGGCCGATGATGAGCGCGCCGGCCAGGGCCCGCATCATGAAGTCGTACTGGAACAGGTCCATCTCTTAATTCGCCGCCATGCGATCTGTCGGGGCCCACTCGCAGATGCCCGCGGCGGGCTGTACGGCGTGGGGATGCACGTGGTCGTGGTCGGGCTCGGCGTGGTGACCGGCCGGCTCGGGCGGCGCCCCCTCGTAGGCGATCCGGCCCTCGTGCACCACGACCGCCCGGTCGATCAGCGGGCGCAGCGGGCCGAGCTCGTGCGCCACCAGCAGGATCGTGCCGCCGCCCTCACCGAAGCGGCCCAGCGCGGCCGCGAACGCCTCCTGGCTGGCCGCGTCGACCCCGGCCGTCGGCTCATCCAGAACCAGCAGGTCCGGCTTCCCGGCCAGGGCGCGGGCGATCAACGTACGCTGCTGCTGCCCGCCCGAGAGGGTCGAGACCGGGTCGTTGATCCGGTCCAGCAGGCCGACGTCGGTCAGCGCGTCGCGCACGGCCGTCTTGTCGGCCGCGCCGGGCAGCCGGAAGACGCCGCGCCGGGCCAGCCGGCCGGACGAGACGACCTCGCCGACCGTGGCCGGCACGCCGCTGCCGGCGCCGAGGCGCTGCGGCACGTAACCGACGCGGGCCCACTGCTTGAAGCGCTTCTGCGGCGTGCCGAACAGGTCGATCTCGCCGCGGCCGATCGGGACCAGGCCCAGGACGGTACGGATCAGCGTGGACTTGCCGGAGCCGTTGGCGCCGAGGATCGCGACGACCTCTTTCTGATCGACGCTCAGGGAGAGGTCGTGCAGGATCTCCCGGCCCTCGTACCCGACGGCCAGATGGCGTACGTCGACGATGCTCATGCTGTGCACCCCAGAGCGGTGGTGATCGCGCCGAGGTTGGCGCGCATCACGGAGAAATAGTCCTGTGCCGGATCGGTCAGGCCCTCGAGCGGGTCGAGAACCGCGGTCCGGGCCCCGACCTCGCGGGCGATGGTCTCGGCCACGGCCGGGCTGACCAGCGTCTCGAAGAAGATCGTGGTGGTGCCGGTCGCCCGGGCCGTCCTGGCCACCTCGGCCAGGCGCTGCGGCGAGGGCTCGGCCTCGGGGGAGATGCCGGTGATGCCGACCTCGGTCAGGTCGTAGCGGTCGGCCAGGTAGTGGAACGCCTCGTGGCTGGTCACCAGCTCGCGGCGTGCACACGTCTTGAGCCCGGTGGCGTACTCGGTGTTCAGCTGGTCGAGCTCGGTGTGCAGGGCCGTGGCCCGCGCCTTGTAGTCGGCCGCGTGCGCCGGGTCGGCCTGCCCGAGGCGCTCGCCGAGCTTGTCGGCGATGGTGGCGAAGCGGACCGGGTCGAGCCAGACGTGCGGGTCCATGCCGCCCTCGGCCGTCTCGTGCTCGTGGTCGTGGTCGTCGCCCTCGGCCGCCGCGAGCAGGGTGACCACGGACGCCGCGTCGAACGCGTGGTCCTTGCCCTCCTGGGCGACGGCCTCGTCGACCGCGGGCTGGAAGCCCTCGAGATAGACGACCAGGCCGGCCCCGGCGACGTCGCCGACCTGGCGCGGGGTCAGCTCGATGTCGTGCGGCTCGGCCCCCGGCTTGGTCAGGTTGGAGACCCTCACCTGGTCGCCGCCGATGCGCTCGCTCAGGAACTGCAGCGGGTAGAAGGCGGTGACCACGGCGAGCTTGCCGTCCTCGGTGCCGGAGCCGTTGCCGCAGCCGGCCAGGAGGGCCAGGGGGAGCAGGACGGCGAGGAGGCGGCGCATAGCATCTACTGTCGCCGACAATGATAATGATTGTCAAAAGCGCATAGGTCACAGGGCCTTGGCGATCACGACCGCCAGCAGCAGAGCAAGCATGATCAGCCGGAGGGCCCGCGTGGTGGGCGACTGCACCGGCCACGTCGTGAAGGTCAGCGTGGCCAGGCCCACCCCGAGCAGGAACAGCAGCGCGGCGCCGACGATGCCGGGCAGGAACAGCCCGGCCAGGAAGACGGCCAGGGCGACGATGAAAGCCGTGGTCGGGCTCACCCGGGCCAGCCGGCGGAGCACATTGTCGGACGGTGTCACCGCGTCACCCCTCGCTCGTCTCTCGTAACCTGTCGCCATGCTGGTGCTCAACCGCTTCGACGTACAGCCGGAAACGCTCGACGATTTCGTCGCGCAGGCCCACGCCGCCCTCGCCGCCCTGGCCGCCTGCCGCGGATATCTCTCCGGCCGGCTCGCCCGCGCGCTCGAGGACCCCACCCGATGGACGCTGGTCACCGACTGGGAATCGGTCGGAGCCTACCGGCGCGCGCTGGGCGCCTTCGAGGTGAAGGTCAACGCCACCCCGCTGCTGGCCCGATCGCTCGACGAGCCGTCCGCGTTCGAGATCCTGGCCTCGGCCGAGCCGGGCTCCGCGGTGGTCGAGACGGCCAGCGACCGGGCCACCGAGCCCTGGCGCTGACGACTACTGTTGCTGCCATGACCACGGCGCCGCCCTTCGTCCCGCCGCCCCCGCAGGGGCCCGGCGTGCAGCCGCCGTTCCCGGCGCCGCCGGTCGAGGGCAAGGGCCGGCGCATCGGCATGGGGCTCGGCGTCGCCGCGACCGTGCTCGTGCTGGTCTGCGGGGGTGGGGTGGCGGCCCTGATCGGCCTGTTCTCGGCCGGTTCGCGAGCCTTGCAGGAGCAGGCGCACGCGGTCGTCGGCGACTATCTGACCGCCCTGAAAACCGAGAACTACTCCGACGCGTACGAGCACCTCTGTGACCGCGCGAAGCGCGACGAGTCGGAGAGTGAGTTCCGCACCCGGGTCTCCGCCGGAGAGCCGATCGTCTCCTGGCGGCTGGGCGAGCTGAAGCTCGACTACGACGTCTCCGTGCCGGTCGAGGCGACCTACGCCGGCGGCGACGTCCAGCAGCTGACCGCCGAGCTCGATCAGGACACGTCCACGGGCGCGTTCGAGGTGTGCGAGCTCGCGGAGTAAATTCTCTGTTCGTCCCGATCCATAACGATGTCCCCGCCGACACCCAGCCGGCGTAGGAGGAACATGCCCGCCGACCGCATCGACGCCGTCGTCAGCCTGGCCAAGCGCCGTGGCTTCGTCTTCCCCTCCAGCGAGATCTACGGAGGAACCCGTTCGGCCTGGGACTACGGTCCGCTGGGCGTGGAGCTCAAGGAGAACGTCCGCCGCCAGTGGTGGCGCACGATGGTCCAGCAGCGGGACGACATCGTCGGCCTCGACTCCGCCGTCATCCTGTCCCGTGACGTGTGGGCCGCCTCGGGTCACCTCGACGCGTTCGTCGACCCGCTGACCGAGTGCCAGTCCTGCCACAAGCGGTTCCGCGCCGACCACCTCGAGGAGGCGTGGGAGGCCAAGCACGGCTCGCTGCCCTCCTCGCTGCAGGAGCTCAACTGCCCGAACTGCGGCAACAAGGGCACCTTCACCGAGCCGAAGATGTTCAACGGCCTGATGAAGACCTACCTCGGGCCGACCGAGAGCGCCGAGGGCCTGCACTACCTGCGCCCCGAGACCGCCCAGGGCATCTTCGTCAACTACAACAACGTGGCCCAGGCGGCCCGCAAGAAGCCGCCGTTCGGCATCGCGCAGATCGGCAAGAGCTTCCGCAACGAGATCACGCCGGGCAACTTCATCTTCCGCACGCGCGAGTTCGAGCAGATGGAGATGGAGTTCTTCGTCGAGCCCGGGTCGGACGAGAAATGGCATGACTACTGGTTGCAGGAGCGCTGGAACTGGTACCGCGACCTCGGCCTGTCCGAGACGAACCTGCGCTTCTACGAGCACCCGAAGGAGAAGCTCTCCCACTACTCGAAGCGCACGGTCGACATCGAGTACCGCTTCCAGTTCGGGGGCACCGAGTTCGCGGAGCTGGAAGGCGTGGCCAACCGGACCGACTTCGATCTGTCGACCCATTCCAAGCACTCGGGCGTGGACCTGTCGTACTTCGACCAGGAGAAGCAGGAGCGCTGGGTGCCGTACGTGATCGAGCCGGCGGCCGGTCTCACCCGCGCGGTGCTGGCCTTCCTGCTCGAGGCGTACGACGAGGACGAGGCCCCGAACACCAAGGGCGGCGTCGACAAGCGCACGGTCATGCGCTTCGACCCCCGCCTGGCCCCGATCAAGGTCGCGGTGCTGCCGCTCTCCCGCAACCCCGACCTGTCCCCCAAGGCCCGCGGCCTCGCCGCCGACCTGCGCAAGCGCTGGATCGTCGAGTTCGACGACTCGCAGGCCATCGGCCGCCGCTACCGCCGTCAGGACGAGATCGGCACCCCGTTCTGCGTCACCGTCGACTTCGACACCCTCACCGATGACGCCGTGACGGTGCGCGACCGCGACACGATGAAGCAGGAGCGGGTCGCCCTCTCCCAGATCGAGAGCTACCTGCTCGCCAAGGGGCTTTAAAACGCAAAACCGCCCGGTCGGCCGTTACGGTCCGCGATCAACCCGGCCAGGGTCGCCACGGCGATCTCGGCCGGGGTCCGCGACCCGATGTTGAGGCCGATCGGGCGGTGCACCCGCGCGATCTGCTCGTCGCCGACGCCGCGCTCCCGCAGCGCGGCCACATGCGGCCCCTCGACCTTCGGGTTGCCCACGATCCCGATCCACCGCGTCCCGGCGGCCAGCGCTTCCTGCAGCACCGCCCCGATCTCCTCGCGGTGATGATCGCTCAACACGACATCGGTGTGCTCATCCAGCCGCGCCGCCGCGAGATCGTGCACGAACGTGTCCCCGTGCGCCTTCGGCGGCCCTTGAAGCCGCGTCTCATCCGGCTCCACCAGCACGGACTGGAACCCCAGCTCGACCGCGAGTCGCAGCAGCGCTTCCCCCACCGCCGACTCGAACACCACCACAAGCCGGCGCGGACTCAGCTCGGCCCTCTGCTCATCACCCACGCCGCTGACCTTGCCAGATATCGGCGAATTCCACCCGCTGACCCGCGCCTATAGGCGTTGGACTACCCTGCCGGGGAGCGACGGCCCAGGAGCGCTCGAAAAGCCCCTGAAAAATCAGTAACCCCGGCGGCATGCAAGCAGAGGCGACCGGGGTTTTCGAGAGCAGCATAGCCCATCTGCCAGGAGGACGACAACCATGGGATCCGGCACCACCCACGACCTCATTCTGCGTCAGCGGCTGTCGCCGGAACGGATGGGGCCTTATCTCAACGCCGCGGTAGGGACCTCAGGTCCGCCCTTGATCTCTACGTTTGGAATGCCGAGGTCGCGGCCGCGCTCGCCACCACCAGCGGCCACGTGGAGGTCCTGCTGCGCAATGCCATGCACGACCACTTGACCCGGTGGTCGGCGCAGCAGTTCAACGAGCCGCGCTGGTACCTCGATCGTGGCCGGCTGCTGCGGCCCCGAGCGCTGGAAGTCATCAGAGCCGCGCGGGTCGAAGCGACCCGGCACGGTCGCTCGGAGACGGCAGGCCGGGTCGTCGCCGAATTGAGCCTGGGTTTCTGGCGCTTCCTGCTCTCCGGGCACTACGACCGCACGTTGTGGCGGAACTGCTTCTTCCCTGTCTTTCCCGGGCAGGCCAGACGCCATGTCTATGACGCTGTTCAGCAGCTGCATCTGAACCGCAACCGGCTGGCACATCACGAGCCGATGTTCAACCGGCCGATCGCGGACATCCACGCGAGGGCACTCGACATCGCCGACTGGATCTGCCCCATCACCCGAGCGTGGATCGAGCGGCACAGCCGGATCGACGCGCTGCTCCGTGCCCGCCCGCACGCCTGGTGGCTCGGATTGGGGGTGGATGTGGTGGTCATGGCATGCTCGGAGGCGTGACCAATGCACCTCTCATGCTCGGGGACCATGTCGTCGATCCGCCCGTGGTTCTGGCGCCGATGGCGGGGATCACGAATGTGGCGTTTCGGCGGCTCTGCCGGGAGCAGGGGGGTGGGGTCTACGTCTGCGAGATGATCACGACGCGGGCGCTGGTGGAGCGGATTCCCAAGACGCTGAAGATGGTGGCGTTCGCTGAGGGTGAAGGGTTCCGGAGCCTCCAGCTCTACGGGGTCGACCCCGACGTGACGGCGCGGGCCGTGCGCATGGTGGGGGAGGACAACCTCGCCGACCACGTGGACCTGAACTTCGGGTGCCCGGTGCCGAAGGTGACGCGGCGCGGGGGCGGGTCGGCGCTGCCGTGGCGGCGCAAGCTGTTCGGGCGCATCGTCAAGCAGGCGGTGGAGGCGGCGGCCGAGTTCGGGATCCCACTGACGATCAAGATGCGTAAGGGGATCGACGAGGACCACCTGACGTACGTCGAGGCCGGGCTGATCGCTCAGGAGGCCGGCGTGGCGGCGGTGGCGTTGCACGCGCGGACGGCCGAGCAGCGGTACTCGGGGAACGCCGACTGGGACGCGATCGCGACGCTCAAGCAGGCGCTCGACGTGCCGGTGCTGGGCAACGGGGACATCTGGGAAGGCTCGGACGCGCTGCGCATGGTGGAGCAGACGGGCGTGGACGGGGTCGTGGTCGGGCGCGGCTGCCTCGGACGGCCGTGGCTGTTCGCCGATTTGGAGGCCGCCTTCACGCAGGGGGCCGACTACAAGCCGGTGCTGCCGGTGCTCGGCGAGGTCGCGAAAATCATGTCGCGGCACGCGGAGCTGCTCGTGGACGCGCTCGAGGACGAGAAGCACGGGTGCGCCGACTTCCGCAAGCACATCGCCTGGTACCTGAAGGGCTTCCCGGTCGGCGGTGAGCTGCGCCGGGAGTTGTCCATGGTGTCGTCGCTGGCCCAGCTCGACGATCTGCTCGGCAAGCTCGACCCGTCGGTGCCGTTCCCGGAGGACGAGCTCGGCAAGCCGCGGGGGCGCGTCAACGCGCCGGGCAAGGTCTCCCTGCCGTACGGCTGGCTGGAGAGCCGGGACGACGACAGCGTGCCCGAAGGCGCGGAGATGGAGAACTCAGGCGGCTAGCAGCGCGGTGATCAGCAGCGGGATGCCGGCCAGCGCGAAGAGCACGGCCAGCGGCAGGTCGACGGCGAAACCCAGGTAGAGCGTGACGGCGAAGACCTCGCCGGCGAAACCGGCCACGGACAGCACGGTGGTCCGGGCCGGGCCGGTGATCCGGTCCTGCAGGCGGGCCTCGGCGCGGATCATCGCGTACTGCAGGAGGCCGAAGGCGGCCGAGACGGCGACCATTCCGGCCAGGTACGGGGTGAGGGCGCCGGCCGCGAGCAGGACGGCCGCCCCGATCAACGCGCCGGGCAGTCCGCGTCCCCGGCCGGCGAGGGCGCTTCCGGCGGCCATGGCCAAGGCCGTCAGAGCGAACAGCAGCGGTACGGCTTGCGTGAGCGCACCCTTGTCGCGCGCCAGCAACGGCAGGTATTCGTCCAGCGCGCTGAACCCGGGCACGAGCGCCGCCACCAGCACGGCCCGCGCCACCACCCGCGTCCCGACGGCCTGGCGCACCCCATCCCGCAGCACTCGCCAATACGACATTTCGGAAATGTCCGACTCGAGGGCGGGGTGCGCGGGCGGTGGGACGCTGGGGTGCGCCGGTGGTAGGGCCGCGGGCGGTAGGGCGGTCTGGTCCGGCGGTGGGGCGGGCTGCGCCGGTGGTGGGGCGGGCTGTGCCGGTGGTGGGGCGGCGGGGTGCGGCCGGTTTGGGCTGAGCCGCTTTTCCGGTAGGCGCAAGGCCAGCAGCGCGCCGGCGAGCTTCACAGCGACGCTGGCCGCCACGAGCAGGGCGTAGCCGCCGGCGTGCAGGCCGGGGGTGGCCAGCAGGGTGGCGGCGAGCATGGCGAGGATCGACACGGTTTCGGCGCGGCCGATGATCCGGGCGTAGGCGTCCTTCGCGTCGAGGGCGTCGTAGACCAGGGCCTCCAGCGCGCCCGAGCCCAGTGAGCCGCCCAGACCCCACAGCACGAAGCCCAGCGCGAAACCCGGGTAGGACGGCCACAGCAGCCACAACGCGTAGCCGGCCGCGGTCAGGGCTTCCCCGATCGCGTACAGCCGCTTGCGCGACCAGACGTCGGCGAGCGCGCCGGACGGGACCTCGGCCGCGAAGGCGACCACCGACCAGATCACGAACAGCGACGAGACCTGGGCCGTCGAGAGCCCGGCGTCCGCGAACAGCAAGGCGTACACCGGGTAGAGCGGCACGCCCTCCGAGAGGGCCCGCACCGCGTAAAGGGTTCAGCGTCAATGGGGAGGATGCATGCCCTCAGTCTGCCCCACGCGTCAACGCAATTCGGCCTCGTCGGCCGCCGCCCGGCCCGATTCCCAGCCCTCGAGGCTGTCGATCCGGCTGCCGCGGGCCCGTACCGTCCGCGGGAAGGCTTTCTGCATGACCTCGCGCACCTGGATCTCGCGGTTGCGCAGCACCGGCAGCAGGTCGCTGTGCTGGGCGATCTCGTGCCGGATGGTCTCGGTGAGCCGCTCGCCGATGCGTACGGCATAAGCCACCAGGAAGCTCCGCCGGAACGCCTTGATCCGGGCCTTGCCCTTGGCCGGCTCGTCGCGGGCCATGGCCCGGTTCGCCTGCACGAGCAGCGACGTGTAGAGCAGCTCCACCCCGTCGATGTCGGTGTCGTAGCCGAAGATCGTCGAGAAGCCCAGCTCGGGCGACCACACCGTGTGGCAGTGGTTGGCCCGGGCCACCGCGTCGAGCAGGGCGGCCTTCTCGCTCTCGTACGGGTGGTCGACGCCGATCCGCCGCGCGAACGGCACCACCTCGGCCCGGCCGGCCGTGGTCAGTGCTTCTTCGATGCTGTGCCGGGCGATCAGTTCCTGGGCCTTGGCCGAATACGCCTCCGCCTCGGCCGGGAAGTCCGTCGATTCGGCTTTGGCGAGCAGAGCCCGTACGCGGTCGAGGACCCTGTTGTCCGATTTGTGCGACAAATCGGGCGCAGCTCCCGGTGGAGGGATCAGCACGTCGATCGATGGGAGGCGCCGCAATTCGGTCAAAAGACCCAAAGATGAGTCCAGCAGAGAGATCCGGTCCGGCCGTCGGGCCGGCGCGGCCGGCAGCGACGACGCCTGGTCGGCCCAGCGCGGATCGACCGGTGAGAACCGTCCCGCGTAGCCGGCCGCGGCCGCGGCGACCATGTCCGCCTTGAGGGGATCACCCAGTCGCGCGATCACCCGGTGCAGCTCAGCGGGCTGCCACCCACCGCGGAAGAGCCGATCGAAAGCATCCCGCAGCGCGCCGGTCAGGGCGGCGTCAACCTCGCCCGCCGGCGCCACGGTCAGCGCGTCCAGCCCCGCCTCGTAGCCGATCGCCCCGCTGACCACCTCGCGGACGACGTCCTCCACTGACACGCTGTCGACGCTACAGACGCCGCCGGGGAGGGCCGTGATCGGCCCTCCCCGGCTGACACCTGCAAGAACCTAGACGTCGAGGTCGTTCTCGATCCGCTTGAGCTGGTGCCGGGCCATGGCCAGATTCGAGCGGTCACGGCGTAGCGCGACATAGAGGAACAGCCCCTTCCCGGCCCGGCTGGTCAGCGGCCGGATCAGGTGGTACTGGCTCTCCAGGGTGATGAGGATGTCCTCGATCTTCTCGGTGATGTTGAGCATCTCCATGGCCCGGAGCTTGGCCCGCACCACGTCCGTATTGCCGGCCGCGGCGACCGTCAGGTCGAGCTCCTTGCCGCCGCCGATAGTGCCGAGGGCCATGCCGCTCGTGTGGTCGACCAGCGCGACGCCGACGGCGCCGTCGATCTCCATGATTTCCTTCAGTGCGGTGTCCATGTCGGCCATGGATGGGTCCTCCGTTTGCGGTGGGATGGCGGTGCCCCGGAAGGGCCGGTGGCACCGTTCGTTCTCAGCCCGCGGCCTGGCGGCGACGGGCGTTGGTGGTGAGGGTGGACAGCGGTGTCCGCCGGGTCAGCGCCGCCGGTCCCGGCTGCTGCGGGATCTCCGGCCGCGGCTGCGGCGGCTTGGTCTCCAACTTCAAGATCCTTACGAGGCGGCGTACGCATCGGCGCGCCTCCAGATGCACCATGGCGAGGTTCGCGTCGCCCGTGGTGACCAGCGTGAGCAGGGCCGTCGGGCCCGCGGTGTACGAGGTGATGTAGCCCCGGTCGCACTCGACCACCGACTCGCGCAGCTCGCCGTGGTTCACCGCGTACGCGAACCGGCGGGCCAGTGCGAGGTGCGCGGCGGCCAGCGCGGCGATGCTGTCCGGTTCGATGCCGTGCGCGTCGTGCGCGATCACCAGCCCGTCGGTGGAGGCCAGGACACTGCCGGAGAGCTCCGGCATACGGCCTCGCAGGCGGTCGAGCTCCTCGAGCACCGCCGGATCCACCGTCATCCTCGGCCTCTCTTTCTCGCGTGCAGGGGGGTGCGCGGGTCACCGCAAGGCCCGCAATGCGGTGCGGATGCGCTTGAGCAGGACTTCGTCGGTGCCGGGATGCACCGGGGGCGGTGGTTCGCCGGCCACCTCCTTGGGCAGCTTGGCCCCGGGTTTGCGCCGGGCCAGACGCGGCGGGGGGAGCGAGTTGCGCGGCGGCGGCTCGGCCGGCGGCGGCGGCTCGGAAACGGCTGCCGGTGACACAGAGACGGCCGGCGCCGGGGGCGCCGAGACGACCGGCACCGGACGGGCCGGACGGGCCGGGGGAGCGGGAACGGCCGCCCGTGCCCCGCCGGCCGCGGGCCTGGTCGGCGCGTCCCCCGGCTTGATGACCGGGCGCTTGATGTCGACCGACTGCCCACGGACCCGGGGCAGCCGGACGATCTCCGGCGCCTCGGCGACGCGTACCTCCGGAAGCTCCAGCAGACCGAGCGCGGCCATCCGCCGCAGCTCCTGGATGGTCGCGTAGCCGGCCTTGCCGAGCAGCAGGGCCAGGTCGGCCGGCGTCCGCTGACCGTCCGCGTTGATCAGCAGCTCCCACTGCAGGGCGGTCACCGTCACCCGTTCGCGGGGCAGGCGCGACGCGGGCGTGACCGCCGCCGTGTCCACCCGCGCGTCCGGGAAGATCTCGTCGAGCAGGCGTACCCGGCGGCGTACCTCCCGGGTGATGGCCGCCGGGTCGATGTGCGCGATCGGCCCCAGCCAGTGCGTCGCCTCCGGCAGGAAGTCGATCGGCGCCTCGGGCGCCGACAGGGCGAAGTACGCCGCGTCGTAGGTCGCCCCCAGCACGCACAGCTCCAGCTCACCCTGGGTGAGATGACCCTGCTCGACCAGCAGCCGGCCGACCCGGGCGGTGGAGGTGCCCAGGTCGAGAGCGTTCTGCCAGGTCCGCCCGGCCAGCCGGCCGGACGCGGTGAGCAGCTCGCCGACACCGGGCGCGGCCGGCGACTCGGCGTAGATGACCCGCCCCTCGAGGACGTAGACCGCGCCGCCCGGGTGGCCGCCGACCACCAGGGTGCCGGTCTGCCGCTCGCCCGCCACCTGCGTGAGCAGGCGCGACGGGGCGGCCGTCCGCGTGGTTGTCACCTGTTCCCCTTATGTAGCGACTAGGTCGTCGGCGAGCTTCTGCATGCGGCGGCGGGCCACCGCGAGGTTCCCCTGCACCCGGTCGAGCCAGACGTAGAGGACCAGCCGGCTGTCGAAGTCGGTCTGCACCGGCCGGAGCAGGTGATAGCCGCCGGCCGTGGTGATGATCAGGTCCTCGAGCAGGTCGTGCGGGAGGGCCGAGACGTACAGCGATCGGGTCGTCGCGGCCTGGACGACGTCCGCGGTGCCCGCCGCCGCGGCCTCGTGGTCGTTGTTGGGTGCGGCTCCCGTCGTTGCGACCGGGAACCCCGTGGTGTAGTCGACGATGCTGGCGCCGACCGCGCCAGGGATCGCCATGGCCTCCTGTAGACAGTGGTCGACGCCGGGCACTTCTCTCCTCAGCGCTGTGCTGCTGTCGCCGCCGGGCCGTGCCTCGTTGCCGCGGCCATCGGCGAGTCTCCTGGTCGGCGACGACGTCGCCCGCCGTCACCGTGGGCCATCCTCCGGCGACCGTGCGACGGGCAGTCGCACCCGCTGTGCGTCATGTTCCGGCGGCTTCGCTCACCGAGAGAGACTGGCCGGGTGGGCGTAACATGATCGCCACTTTTCGATGAGGGAGGCGCCGCATGGCGTTGGTGTGGGAGCAGATCGTGGTCGACGCCCGGGACGCCGGGCGTCTGGCCCGCTGGTGGGCGGAAGCCCTCGGCGGCTGGGTCATCGTGACCGACGAGCCGGACGAGGTGGAGATCCGCAAGACTCCCGACCAGCTGCCCGGACTGCTGTTCACGCCGGTGCCCGAGGCCAAGACGGTCAAGAACCGCCTGCACATCGACCTGCGCCCGGAGGACCAGGAGGCCGAGGTCGAGCGGCTGATCGACATGGGTGCCCGGCACGCCGACGTCGGTCAGGGCGACGACGTTCCGTGGGTCGTGCTGGCCGACCCCGAGGGCAACGAGTTCTGCGTCCTGTCGTCGCGGAAGGCTGACTAATCTTGGTCGCATGACGGCGTTCGACGCCCAGCGGTTCGTCCCTGAGCCGGCTAAGGACAGCGGCTACGGGCGCACTCCCTTCCAGCGGGACCGGGCGCGGGTGCTGCACTCGGCCGGCTTCCGCCGGCTCGCGGCCAAGACCCAGGTGCACACGGCGGGCTCGGACGACTTCCTGCGGACCAGGCTGACCCACTCCCTGGAGGTCGCCCAGATCTCCCGCGAGATGGGCGAACGGCTCGGCTGCGACCCCGACGTGGTCGACGTGGCCGGGCTCGCCCACGACCTCGGGCACCCGCCGTTCGGCCACAACGGCGAGTCCGCGCTGCACGCCGCCGCCGAAGCCTGTGGCGGCTTCGAGGGCAACGCGCAGACCCTGCGCGTGCTGACCCGGCTCGAGGCCAAGGTGCCCGGGGCCGGCCTCAACCTGACCCGGGCCTCCCTCGACGCCAGCTGCAAATACCCCTGGCCGCGCCGGCCCGGGCGGCGCAAGTTCGGGGTGTACGAGGACGACCGCGCCGTCTTCGACTGGGTGCGCCCGGCCGCGCTGGGCGAGCGCCGCTGCCTGGAGGCCCAGGTCATGGACTGGGCCGACGACGTGGCGTACTCCGTGCACGACGTCGAGGACGGCGTGCACGGCGGCTACCTGGCGCTGCGCCCGCTGCTGGCCGATCCGGCCGAACGGGCCGCCCTCTGCGCCGACGTGGCCGCCACCTACTCCGACGAGAGCGCCGACGAGCTGGCCGGGTCGCTCGATCACCTGCTGGCCGACCCGGTGGTGACGGAGGTCGCCGGCTACGACGGCACGTACCGGGCCCAGGTCGCCCTCAAACGGATGACCAGCGTCCTGACCGGGCGGTTCGTGGCCTCGGCGGTCGGGGCCACCCAGGACAGGTACGGGGTGGAGAAGGTGCGCCGCTACGACGCCAACCTCATCGTGCCGCCCACGGTGCGTAATCAGTGCGCGCTGCTCAAGGGCATGGCGTTGCGGTACGTGATGCGCGCCCGGGCGGCCGAGTCGTGGTACGAGCAGCAGCGGACGATCCTCATCGAGCTGGTCGACGCTTTGACGCGTACGCCCGGCACCCTTGACCCGGTCTTTCTGCCTCTCCACGAGGCAGCGGAGAGTGATGCTGCAGCACTGCGCGTAGTGATCGATCAGGTCGCGTCGCTCACCGACCCGGCCGCCGTCGCCTGGCACCGGACCCTGGTGGCGGCCCGGGCCTGACGCGAGGCAGGATGTATGCCGTGGCGGGCAGGGTCAAGGACGAGGATATTGCGCTGGTCCGTGACCGGACCTCGATCGAGGAGATCGTCAGCGAGTCGGTCACGCTGCGCTCGGCGGGCGGCGGCAACCTCAAGGGCCTGTGCCCCTTCCACGACGAGAAGACCCCGTCCTTCACGGTGGCCCCCGCACGCGGCGTGTACTACTGCCACGGGTGCGGGGCCGGTGGCGATGCCATCAAATTCCTGATGGATGCCGAGCATTTGTCGTTTATCGAGTCGATCGAGCGACTGGCTGGGCGGGCCGGGATTCAGCTGCGGTATGACGCGGACAATTCGCCAGGCTCTGTTAAAAGGCCGCAGGCCGGGCAGAAGCAGCGGCTGCTGGCGGCGCATGTCGCGGCGGCCGAGTTCTACCAGGCTCAGCTGTCGACGCCGGGGGCGCGCAAGGCGCGCGAGTTCCTCGCCCAGCGGGGCTTCGGGCGGGACGCGGCCGAGAAGTACGGGTGTGGCTTCGCGCCGGACGCGTGGGACACGCTGGCCAAGCATCTGCGGCAGAAGGGCTTCACCGCCGAGGAGCTGAACACGGCCGGGCTGACCAAGCCGGCCCGCTCCGGGTCGCTGATCGACCGGTTCCGGGGGCGGCTGCTGTGGCCGATCAAGGATCTGGCCGGCGACGTGATCGGTTTCGGCGCGCGCAAGCTGTTCGACGATGACGACGGCCCGAAATACCTGAACACGCCCGAGACGCCGCTCTACAAGAAGTCGCACGTGCTCTACGGCATCGACCAGGCCAAGCGGGAGATGGCCAAGCGGGGCCGGGCGGTGATCGTCGAGGGCTACACCGACGTGATGGCCTGCCACGAGGCCGGGGAGCCGACCGCGGTGGCCACCTGCGGCACGTCGTTCGGCGTCGACCACATCGGGGTGCTGCGCCGGTTGCTGCTCGACAGCGACAGCGTGGTCGGCGAGATCATCTACACGTTCGACGGCGACGCGGCCGGCCAGAAGGCCGCGCTGCGGGCCTTCGAGGAGGATCAGCGGTTCGTCGGGCGGACGTTCATCGCGGTCAGCCCGGACAACATGGACCCGTGCGAGCTGCGCCTGGCCAAGGGCGACCTCGCGGTGCGCGACATGATCGCCGGGCGGGAGCCGCTGGTCGACTTCGCGCTGCGGCACACGATCTCGCGCTTCGATCTGGACACGGTCGAGGGCCGGGTCGAGGCCATGCGCCGGGCCGCCCCCCTGGTCGCCAAGATCAAGGACCGGGAGATGCGGCCGGAGTACGCCCGTAAGCTCGCGGCCGATCTCGGCATGGACCTCGAGCCGGTGCAGCGCGCGGTCAACTCGGCCAGTCGTGGGGATTCCTCTCCCGCGCCGCGGTCCGCCAAGGCCGCCCCCGACTCCCCGCAGCGCCTCGTCGAGCGGGAGTCGCTCAAGCTGGCCCTGCAGGAGCCGGTCATGGCCGGCCCGATGTTCGACTCGCTGGGCGCCGAGAACTACGCCGACCCGGTCTTCGCGGCGATCCGCTCGGCCATCGCGGCCGCCGGCGGCGCCTCCTCGGTCTCCTCGGGCGGCGTGGTCTGGATCGAGAAGGTCCGGGACAGCTGCGACGACCTGGCCGGCCAGGGCCTGATCTCCGAGCTCGCGGTGGAGGAGCTGTACGTGGACGGGGCCGTCGATCCCCGGTACGTGCAGATCACCCTGGCCCGGCTGCAGGTCGGCTATGTCACCACCCGGATCCGGGATCTGAAGTCCAAGGTGCAGCGGCTCAACCCGGTCGCCCACAAGGACGACTACCTGGCCCTCGCCGGTGAGCTCTTCTCCCTCGAACAGCAGGCGCGGGCCCTGCGTGACCAGGCGGCAGGTGGATTGTGAGCTTGTTTCGGCGGCGTCCCTCGTTGCCCTCGGCGCTCAAGCCGCCGCTGGCCCCCGAGGAGCGGGTCGTGGCCTGGGCGGCGACCGCCGACGAGCAGGCCGTGGTGGCGACCAACCTCGGGCTGTGGCTGCCCTCGGCGCCGTCCCGGCTGGGCTGGCACGAGATCCACAAGGCGGCCTGGTCGGGTCGTGAGCTGCGGGTCACCCCGGCCGAGGTGGCCGAGGAGCGGGAGGGCTACACCGTCATGGTGGACGGGCCCGTGCAGACCTTCTTGCTGCTGGATCCGGGTCAGGTTCCGGACCAGGTACGCATGCGCGTGTCGAAGTCGGTCGCCTACACCAACCACCACCCGGTGCAGGTGTCGACGAACCGGCCGGAGAAGCCGTTCCTGGTCGGTGGCGTACGGATCGTCGGGCGCCGGGTGAGCGGGCGGGACGGGCTGTCGTGGGCGGTCCGGTACGACTCGGGGACCCCGGTCTCGCACACGACCGTGATCGAGGTGACCGACACGCTGGTTTCGGCCGCTCAGGAGGGCATGGCCGGGCCGGACTGAGTTTTTGTCGTACCCCCGCCCTAATGTCCTTGAGGTGAGCAGCCTCATCTCAGCGCGCGGATTGGTCAAGCGGTTCGGCGACTTCACGGCCGTCGACGGCATCGATGTCGAGGTGCGCCGCGGGGAGGCGTTCGGCTTCCTCGGGCCCAACGGCGCCGGCAAGAGCTCCACCATGCGCATGATCGGCTGTGTGTCGCCGCCGACCGGCGGGGTGCTCGAGATCCTCGGGCTCGACCCGGTCCGCGACGGGCCGCGCATCCGGGCCAAGCTCGGCGTCTGCCCCCAGCTCGACAACCTCGACCTCGAGCTGAGCGTCCGGGAGAACCTGACCACGTACGCCCGCTTCTTCGGCATCCCGCGCAAGGTGGCCCGCCGCCGGGCCGACGAGCTGCTCGACTTCGTCCAGCTCACCGAGCGGGCCGACAGCAAGGTGGAGCCCCTGTCGGGCGGCATGAAAAGGCGGCTGACCATCGCCCGGGCCCTGGTCAACGAGCCCGAGATCGTCCTGCTGGACGAGCCGACCACCGGCCTCGACCCGCAGGCCCGCCACCTGGTGTGGGAGCGGCTGTTCCGGCTCAAGCAGCAGGGCGTGACGCTGGTGCTGACCACCCACTACATGGACGAGGCGGAGCAGCTGTGCGACCGCCTGGTGGTGATGGACGGCGGCCGCATCGTCGCGCTCGGCTCCCCGCGCGAGCTGATCTCGCAGTACTCCACGCGGGAGGTGGTGGAGCTGCGGTTCAACGCCGAGTCCCAGGAGCCGTACGCGTCGAAGCTCGAGGGCGTCGGGGACCGGGTCGAGGTGCTGCCCGACCGGATCCTGCTCTACGTCGCCGACGGTGACGCGGCGACGGCCGAGGTGCAGCGGCGCTCGCTGAGCCCGGCCAGCGTGCTGGTGCGCCGCAGCAGCCTGGAGGACGTGTTCCTGCACCTCACCGGCCGGACGCTGGTCGACTGATGCTCGCCGTCCTCGAGTACCACCTGGTCAACTACCGGCGTACGTGGCGCGGCAGCGCGCTGTCGTCGCTGGTGCTGCCGCTGCTGACGATGCTCGGCTTCGGTGTGGGCGTCGGGTCGTACGTGACCGGCGGCGTCGGCGGCGTGCCCTACCTCGACTGGATCGTGCCCGGCCTGATCGCCTCGGCCGCCATGCAGACGGCGATCGGCGAGTCGACGTGGCCGGTGCTGAGCTGCTTCGAATGGCAGAAGGTCTACTTCGCCCAGGCCGCGGCCCCGCTGCGGGTCCGCGACATCCTCGGCGGCCACCTGGCCTACATGTTGTTCCGGGTCCTGGTCAGCGCGGCCGTCTTCCTGGCCATCGCGCTGGCCTTCGGCACGCTCCATTCTTGGTGGTCGCCGCTGGCGCTGATCGTGGCCATGGCGGTCGGCCTGGCCGTGGCCGCGCCCACGGCCGCCTACGCGGCGACGATCACCAGCGACAGCTACCTGGCGATCCTGCTGCGCTTCGCCGTCCTGCCGATGTCGCTGTTCTCCGGCGTCTTCTTCCCCGTCGAGTCGCTGCCGGTGGTGCTGCGCTGGATCGCCTACGCGCTGCCGCTGTGGCACGGCGTCGACCTCAGCCGCGACGCCATGCTCGGCCTGAGTCCGGGTTGGCTCGGCCTCCTGCACGCTCTGTACCTGGCCGCCTGGTGCGCCGCCGGCTGCTGGCTGGCCCACACCCGCTACCGCCGAAGGCTGGTGATCTGACGTGGTCACGCTCGTGATGCCGCGGCTCGTCTCGTTCGAGGGCATGGGCCGGCGATCGGTCTCGGTGACCGAGCGCAACGTGGCGACGCTGCGTTCGGCCTACTGGATCGTCATGGTCTCCGGGTTTCTGGAGCCGGTGCTCTACCTCTTCTCGATCGGCGTGGGCGTCGGGGCGCTGATCGGTGACATCACGCTGCCCGGGGGCGAGGTGGTCGGTTACGCCGAGTTCGTGGCGCCGGCCATGCTGGCCGCGTCGGCGATGACCGGGGCGCTGTCCGAGACGACCTTCAACTTCTTCGGGAAGATGAAGTTCATGCGGCTGTACGAGGGCATCCTCGCCACGCCGGTCCGGCCGATCGAGATCGCGCTGGGTGAGCTGCTGTGGGCGATGGTCCGCGGCTCCATCTACTCGGCCGCCTTCCTGGTGATCATGGTGTTCCTCGACCTGACCACGTGGCCGCGCGCCCTGCTCATGTTCCCGGCCACCATCCTGGTCGGCTTCGCCTTCGGCGGCCTCGGCATGGCCGTCTCGACCCTGATCCGCAGCTGGCAGGATTTCGACCTGATCGCCACCGGCCAGTTCGCCCTGTTCCTGTTCTCCGGCACCTTCACCCCCATCGCGCCCTACCCGGCCGCTCTCCAGTGGCTGGTCGAGATCACCCCGCTCTACCGCTCGGTCCACCTGATCCGGGCCCTCAGCACCGGCACCGCCGGCTGGCCCCACCTGCTCGACGTCCTCTACCTCCTGGCCCTGCTGGCCCTGGGCCTGACCCTCGCCGGCCGCCGAATGACCCGCATGCTCTGCAAGTAGCCACCCCACTGCCCGCCGCCCCGGTCCGCCCGCCACGTCCTGCGAGCTCGCCCTTCCCGCCGTCCCCCGGTCCAACCTGGGCTACCTCGCCCCAGCCCTGCCCCGCGGCGCTGGCGGGCCCGGCCCGGGTCGTTTCGCGCGAGCGGCACCCCGCCACCCTGCCGGGCGTTATCGCCCACCTTCATCCCGCCGGTCGCCACCTCGGCCGCACCCGCACCCCGCTCGGCGCCGCCCCACTCGACCGTCCACCTCGGCGGCCTCACCACAGCCCCACCCCGCCCGACGGTCCAAGGCGGCCATCTCGCCCAGCCCCACTTGCCGGGCCGGCATCCCCCTCGGCGCGCGGTCCTGGATCTGCGGGCCGGGTGGGGTTCGCCGCGGGTGGTTGTTTGCGGTGGGGCATCTATCGGGCGGGTGAAGGGGGTTAAGGCGGCCTGGTGGCGGGCATCACTGGGGCAGGTCGCGCGTTCGTTGCGGAAGCGGGGAGGCGGCCGCGCGCTACTGGGATGTCCTGCGGCTGGAGGGCCGGCTATGAAGCTTTTCAACAAGCACGACGACGACACGGCGACCGCTGCGGCGAGCAAGGACGGGCACGCGGAGGCGGCCAACGCGCGCCACAAGCGGGACGATCCCGAGTCGGCGTCGGCGCGCACCAAGGGTGCCCGCGACTACGACGTGGCCACCACGCGGACCGGTGAGGACCGGGAGAACGACCTCAACGCGCCGCCGCCCGACGCCGGGCCGGACAGCCCGGCCGAGCTCAAGGGCAAGGGGCTTTTCGCGGCCGTCAAGCGCACGTTCAAGCAGTTCTCGGAGGACAACATCTCCGACTGGGCGGCCGCGCTGACCTATTACGGCGTGCTGTCGATCTTCCCCGGGGCCGTGGTGCTGGTGTCGATTCTCGGCATGCTGAGCAACGACGGCAAGGCGACCGTGCAGCAGACGATCGACGACATCTCCGGCGGGAACTCGCAGATCAAGGAGCTTGTCGACACGGTGCTCAACCAGGTCGGCGCCTCCGGGACCGCGAGCTTCGCGGCCATCATCGGTCTGCTCCTGGCGTTCTGGTCGGCCTCCGGTTACATCGCCGCCTTCATGCGGGCGTCCAACGCCGTCTACGACGTGCCCGAGGGCCGGCCGATCTGGAAGACCCTGCCGATCCGGGTCGGCGTCACCGCCGTCATCGGCCTCATGCTGATCATCTCGGCTTTCATCGTGGTCTTCACCGGTGACCTGTCGCGGGTGGTCGGCGAGAAGATCGGCCTGGGCGACGCCGCCGTCCTGACCTGGAACATCGCCAAGTGGCCGGTGCTGGTCCTGCTGGTCAGCCTGATGTTCGCGATCCTCTACTGGGCTTCGCCGAACGCCAAGACCGGCGGTTTCCGCTGGGTCAGCCCGGGTGGCATCTTCGCCGTGGTGCTGTGGCTGGTCGCCTCCGGCGCGTTCGCGATCTACCTGGCCAACTTCGCCAACTACGACAAGACGTACGGCGCCCTGGGTGGTGTCATCGCCTTCCTGGTCTGGCTGTGGATCTCGAACATCGCGATCCTGCTCGGCGCCGAGCTCGACGCGGAGCTGGAGCGGGGCCGGGCGATCGCGGCCGGGCACGACCCGTCGGACGAGCCGTTCCTGGAGCTGCGCGACGACCGGAAGATCAAGAAGGGCAGCGAACAGGGTCTCAGCACGAAGTAAGGCACGACCGAAGAGGAGCGCCGGGCGGGAAAGCCCGGCGCTTTTTCGTGTCTTCGGCCCGGCCACTTTTGCACGTATAGACAAAAGTTAGGAATGATCTTCGAGAAGGTATGGACTCCTGAGGCGGAACGGGCCTACTGTGACGGGCACAACACCGCAGGGTTACCGCGGTGTGAAGCGCCTCCGGAGGTCTCTGTGCACCTGGCCGATGCTCCCCACTTGCGCATTCTGCGCCTGCTGCGCGACGAGGGGCCAGTGTCCCGCGCCGAGCTGGGGGACCGTCTGGAGCTCACCCGTCCGCGCCTGCTGGCCGAGGTCGAGCGGCTGGTCGCGGCCGGCCTGATCGCCGAGGCCGGGATGGCCGCCTCGCGCGGCGGCCGCCGGTCCACGCTGGTCGAGCTCAACCCGCGGCTGCGGTTCGCGGCGGTCGACCTCGGCGCCAGCTCCATCGACATCGAGGTCACGAACGGCCGTCTCGAGCCGGTCGCGCTCTATCAGGAGGCGGCCGACATCCGCTCGGGGCCGCGGGTGATCCTGCAGCGGGTCAGCGAGCTGCTCGCCAAGGCGCGTACCGACGGGGCCTTCGACCGGCTCGACGCGGTCGGCATCGGCGTGCCGGGGCCGGTCAGCTTCCGCGACGGCGTGCCGGTCTCCCCGCCGATCATGCCGGGCTGGGACCGCTACCCCGTGCGCGAGTTCCTCGCCCGCGAGCACGGCTGCCCGGCCGTGGTCGACAACGACGTGAACATCATGGCCATCGGCGAGCGCCACGGCGGCGTCGCCCACTCGGTCGACGACTTCCTGTTCGTGAAGATCGGGACGGGCATCGGCTGCGGCATCCACCTCAGCGGCACGGTCTACCGCGGGGTCGACGGCTGCGCCGGCGACATCGGCCACATCCAGGTCGACCCGGGTGGCCCGGTCTGCTCGTGCGGCAACACCGGCTGCCTGGAGGCCCTGTTCAGCGGGGCCGCCCTGGCCCGCGACGCGATCGCCGCGGCCCGCACGGGTGAGTCCCCGGCGCTGGCCGAGCGGCTCGCCGTCTACCAGGCCGCGGCCCGCCGGGCCGCCGAGAGCGAGGGCGCCGGCGACGACGAGGAGGCGCTCGAGGAGCGCATCACGATCACCGCCCGCGACGTCGCCGACGGCGCCGCCGAGGGCGATGTCACCTGCATCCGCCTGATAAGAGAGGGTGGCCGCCGCGTCGGCGGGGTCCTCGCCACCCTGGTGTCCTTCAGCAACCCTTCGATGATTGTCATCGGCGGGGGCCTGGCCCAGCTGGGTCACGTGCTGCTCGCCGAGATCCGCAGTGTGGTCTACCGCCGGTCGCTGCCCCTGGCCACCGGCAACCTTCCCGTCGTCCTCAGCGAGCTGGGCAGCCGAGCCGGTGTCACCGGCGCCGCGGTGCTGGCCAGCGACACGGCATTCGAGCAGGCATCATGACGATCCCGGCACAACGCGAAGCTTCCGAAGACGTCGTCCTCCGACTCACCGATGTGGTCAAGACCTTCCCCGGCGTCCGTGCTCTCGACGGCGTCCAGCTGGAGGTCCGGGCCGGCGAGGTGCACTGCCTCCTGGGGCAGAACGGCGCCGGCAAGTCCACATTGATCAAGACCCTGGCCGGCGTCCACCACGCCGACGGCGGCGAGATCACCTGGCTCGGCCAGCCCTTCGCCCCCGCCACCCCACAGGCCGCCATGCGGGCCGGCATCGCCACCATCTACCAGGAGCTCGACCTCGTCGACGACCTCTCCGTCGCCGAGAACGCCTTCCTGGGCCACGAGGAGACCCGCTTCGGCTTCACCCGGCGGCGCTCCACGGCGGCCCGGACCAAGCAGATCCTGGCGCGGCTCGGGCACGAGCACATCCCGCCGCAGCAGTTCGTGCGCAACCTGCCGGCGGCCGGCAAGCAGATCGTCAGCATGGCCCGTGCGCTCTCGCACGACGCCAAGCTGATCGTCATGGACGAGCCCAGCGCCGTGCTCGCTCATGACGAGGTGGAGAACCTGTTCCGGATCATCCGCGAGCTCACCTCGCACAACATCGCGGTCATCTACATCTCGCACCGGCTCGAGGAGATCCGCGAGATCGGCGACCGCGTCACGGTGCTCAAGGACGGCCGGACCACCGCCGCCAACCTGCCCGCCCGCGACACGCCGACCCGGGACCTGGTCAGCCGGATGACCGGCCGGACCATCGAGTACGTCTTCCCGCCGCGCCCACCGCGCGAGGAGAAGCCGCCGCTGCTGGTCGTCGAGGGCCTGACGCGCGAGGGCGAGTTCGCCGACGCGAGCCTCACCGTCGCGCCGGGCGAGATCGTCGGGATCGCCGGGCTGGTCGGCTCGGGCCGCTCCGAGCTGCTGGAGACCATCTTCGGCGCCCGCCGGCCGGACAGCGGCACGATCACGCTGGACGGCAAGCGGATCCGCACGCTCGGCACGGCCGTCCGCAAGGGCATGGGCATGGCTCCCGAGGAGCGCAAGAGCCAGGCGCTGCTGCTCGACGAGCCGATCTACAAGAACATGACGCTCTCGTCGTTCTCCGGGTTCGCCCGCGCCGGGTTCACCGACGCCGGGGGCGAGCGCAAGGCGGCCGAGCGTACGGCCGACAAGCTCGAGCTGCGCCCGCGGGACGTGATGCGCCCCGTGCGCACGCTCTCCGGCGGCAACCAACAGAAGGTCGTGGTCGGCCGGTGGCTGATGGGCGACACGCGGCTGCTGCTGCTCGACGAGCCGACCCGCGGCGTGGACGTGGGGGCCCGGGCCGAGCTCTATCAAGTCATCCGGTCTCTGGCCGAGAGCGGCGTCGGCGTGCTGCTCGTCTCGAGCGAGGTGCCCGAGGTGCTCGGCCTGTCCGACCGGGTGCTGGTCATGCGCGAGGGCCGGCTGATCCATGAGGCGCCGGCGGAGGAGATCGATGAGGACACCGTGCTCGACCTCGTGATGTCGGGGTCGCTGATGGAGGGAGAGCCAGCATGATCACCGAGACGGCGCCTCCCGAGGTGCAGAAACGCGCGCAACGCAGACGCTTCGACGACAACGTCATCCGTAATCTCGGCCTGGTCGGCGTGCTGGTGCTGCTGATCGTGGTCGGGATCATCACCAAGCCCGACCTCTACAGCGACCCGACCTGGGTCAAGAACAACTTCCTGACGATCCTGCAGCAGGCGTCGGCCATCGGCGTGGTCACGGTCGGCATGACCTTCGTGATCATCGGCGGCGGCATCGACCTGTCGGTCGGCGCGATCATCGCGCTCTCCGGCGTGTGGGCGACCACCCTCGCCACGCAGAGCTACGGCGCGGCCGGCATGATCTTCACCGCCCTCGTGGTGGGCATCTGCGTCGGCTTGGTCAACGGGGTGCTCATCTCGTACGGCAAGTTGGTGCCCTTCATCGCGACGCTGGCCATGCTGGTCGCGGCGCGCGGTCTCGCCGCTCAGATCTCGGGCAAGCAGACCCAGGTGTCGGCGAACACGTTCATCAACGACCTCGCCGCCAACAAGCTTCTCGGCATCCCGCTCCTGGTCTGGATCCTGGGCCTGGTCGTGGCGGCCGGATGGGTGCTGCTCAACCGCACCACCTTCGGCCGGCGCACGGTCGCGGTCGGCGGCAACCCCGAGGCGGCCCGGCTGGCCGGCATCAACATCAAGAGGCACACGCTCCTGCTGTACGCCCTGTCGGGGCTGTGCTGCGGCATCGCCGCGATCATGCTGACGTCCCAGGCGACCAGTGCTCAGGCCGCCATGGCGAACCTGTACGAGCTCGACGCGATCGCCGCGGCGATCATCGGCGGCACGCTGCTCAGCGGCGGCCGGGGCACCATCATCGGCGCCCTCTTCGGGGTGCTGGTGTTCTCCACGATCACGAACCTGTTCGCGATCAACAACCTCTCCACCGAAGTTCAGAACATGGTCAAGGGCGGGATCATCGTGCTCGCCGTCCTGATCCAGCAGTTCCGTTACCGCTCTCTCACGCAACTCCTCAAGCGCTGATCTCTCGCCCGGTCTGCTCTACCGGGTACCCCCTTGGGAGGATTCATGTCCGCTTTGTCCCGTAGGCGCGTTCTGTTCGGCGGTGCTGCCGTCGGCGCCGGAGCGCTTCTCACCGCGTGCACGAGCAACACCCCCGAGAACAACGCCCAGGTGAACACCAACACCGACGCGTCGGCCAACCCGAACGCCGCCCCCGGCCAGAAGGTGACCATCGGGTTCTCCGCGCCGGCCGCCGACCACGGCTGGCTCGCGGCGATCACCAACAACGCCAAGGCGCAGGCCGCCGCGTACACCGACGTCGAGTTCAAGCCGGTCGAGGCCGGCGCCGACGCCGCGGCCCAGCGGGCTGCCGTCTCCACGCTGATCTCGCAGAAGCCCACCGTGATCGTGATGCTCCCGCACGACGGCAAGGAGCTGAACGCGGCCGGCCTCGAGGCGATGAAGGCCGGCATCCCGGTGATCAACCTGGACCGGGCCTTCCCGTCCATGGCGGCCTACCGGCTGCAGATCAAGGGCGACAACTTCGGCATGGGCCTGGCCGCCGGCAACTACATCGTCGAGCAGCTCAAGGCCAAGGGCGTCAGCAACCCGGTGATCGGGGAGATCCCCGGCATCGACTCGCTCGAGCTGACCCAGGAGCGCTCGCTCGGCTTCAAGACGGCCCTCGAGGCGAACGGCTTCAAGGTCGCCAACCGCCGGCCGGCCGAGTTCACCGCGGACAGCGGCCAGGCCGCCGCCACCGCGCTGCTGCAGGCGCTGCCCAAGATGGACGCGCTGTGGAACCACGACGACGACCAGGGCATCGGTGTGCTGGCCGCGATCAAGCAGGCCAACCGCAGCGAGTTCTTCATGGTCGGCGGGGCCGGCTCCAAGGCGGCGATCGACGCCATCAAGGCCGACAACAGCGTGCTCAAGGCGACGGTCACCTACAGCCCGTCGATGGCCTCGTCGGCGATCTCGCTGGCCCGGCTCATCGGTCAGGGCAAGGGCCTGAGCGAGCTGGTGGAGCTGCAGGTGCCCAAGGAGATCACGCTCGCCTCCGAGACGATCACCAAGGACAACGCTTCGCAGTACGCGAAGCTCGGTTTCTAAAGGGGTTGTAAATGTCGGAACAGCTGCGGGTCGGCATGGTCGGCTACGCGTTCATGGGCGCCGCGCACTCACAAGCGTGGCGCACCGTGAACCATGCGTTCGACCTGCCGCTGTCGGCACGGATGACCGCGGTGGCCGGCCGCTCCGAAGGGGCGGTGGCGGCGGCCGCGGCCAAACTGGGCTGGGCGGAACACACCACCGACTGGCGGTCGTTGATCGACCGGGACGACATCGACCTCATCGACATCTGCACACCGGGCGACACCCACAAGGAGATCGCCCTGGCCGCGCTCGCCGCCGGCAAGCACGTCCTGTGCGAGAAGCCGCTGGCCAACTCGGTGGCCGAGGCCCGGGAGATGGCCGCGGCGGCGGCCCGGGCCCAGGGTGTGTTCGCCATGTGCGGTTTCAACTACCGGAGGGTGCCGGCGGTCGCGCTCATGCGCGACCTCGTCGCCGCCGGCCGCATCGGCAAGCTCCACCACGTACGGGCGACGTATCTGCAGGACTGGATCGTCGACCCCGAGTTCCCGCTGGTCTGGCGGCTGCAGAAGGACGTGGCGGGCTCGGGGGCGCTGGGTGACATCGGCGCCCACATCGTCGACCTCACCCAGTTCGTCACCGGCCAGTCGATCAGCGCGGTGTCGGCGCTGACCGAGACGTTCGTCAAGTCCCGGCCGCTGCCGTCGGCCTCGGCCGGGCTCTCCGCGTCCGGTTCGGAGTCGTACGGCGAGGTGACCGTCGACGACGCGGCGCTGTTCCTGGCCCGCCTCGACGGGGGAGCGGTGGCCACGTACGAGGCGACCCGCTTCGCCACCGGCCGCAAGAACGCGCTGCGGGTCGAGCTCAACGGCTCGCTGGGCTCGCTCGCGTTCGACTTCGAGCGGATGAACGAGCTGTCCTTCTTCGACGGCGCGTTGCCCACCGACGAACAGGGCTTCAGCACGATCCTGGTGACCGAGCCGACCCACCCGTACATGTCGGCGTGGTGGCCGGCCGGTCACGGCATCGGCTACGAGCACACCTTCACCCACGAGCTCCGCGACCTGATCGAGGCGATCGCCACGGGCGCCCAGCCCACGCCCTCGTTCGCGGACGCGCTGCAGGTGCAGCTGGTGCTCGACGCGGTGTCCCGCTCGGCCGAGTCGTCCCAGTGGTGCGAGGTGAAGCCGGCCCTCGAGCCGGTCTGACCCACCCCAAGCGTCCGCCGCGGATCGGCGAGGGAACGTGCGGTTGCGCCCCGCACGAGGCCGATCCGCGGCGGAATCCGCCGAACGGGCCGATGCGTCCGGCCGGGCCGCTCCGTAATCTGTCCGGAGCGGACGGCGACGACGGATGGGAGGGTGCGCGGACTTTCCGGCCATGACCATGCTCCTGAAAGACGTTCCGGCCGACCGCGTCGTCGAGATCCGCGGCGCGGAGGCCCCGGCCCTGGCCCACTTCGCCGCCGAGCACAGCACCGAGCTCGCCCCGGTGGTGATCCGCGCCGGCACGACGGGACGAACGCCCCGCGACTTCGTCGCCGCCCTGGTGGACCAGCTGGAACACCTGGCCGTCGAGCTGCTGCCGGCCTGGCTGCCGGAGGTGGCCGGCATCGGCCGGGCCGACGTCGGAGGCGTGGCCGCGATCCGGATGATGGCCGCCGCCCGGGCCGCGCGGTCCCACTACAGCCGCCCCTTCCTGACCGATCTGGCGGTTCGTGCGATGACCGGGCACCGCGACGGCAACCCCAACCTGCCGGTACGGGCCCGGGCCGCCCAGCTCGCCCGCCTGATCGCCGAAGCCTTCGGCCGGCCTCGCTGTGCCCTGCTGGTCTCCCTTCCGCCGGAGCTCGACCGGTGGCAGCGGGACGCGATCGTGGCCGGCGGCGACTGGCTCACCCACAACGCCCGCGTCGCGGTCTGGTTGCTCGGCCCGCCGTCGGCCGATCCGGGCCGGGTGCCGGTCGCGGTCCTCGACGGGTTGACGATCCCGCCCTCGGCTCCGATCGGCCGGCCCCACCCGGCCAGCGCGGTCGAGGCCGCCCTGGAGGCGGCGCTCGCCGCCGAGAGCTGGGCCGCCGGCCGCCGGTGGAACCAGACCTACCAGACGAGTCCGCTCAGTTCACCCGTCCGGCTGGACCTGCTCTGGCCCGGCGAGCGGTGCGTGGTCGAGCTCGACGGCCCGGAACACTGCCACCCGGTCCGTTTCGAGGCCGACCGGCAGCGTGACGTCCAACTCCAACTCGACGGCTATGCCGTCCTGCGGTTCACCAATGCCCGGGTCGTCCACGACGTGGGCGCGGTCGTGCATCAGATCGGCACCTATATTCGGAGCCGGCGGCGCGAGACAGCGGAAGGAACATGACCATGGCTGGGGACGAGCTCACTCCCGCGGAGAACGCGATCCTGATCGTTCTCATGGCGGAGGCCCGGGAGGTCCTGAACACCGAGCTCAAGGCGGTGTACGGCCTCGACGTGCGCAAGCCGGCCCGGGACAAGCTGGCCCGGCGGCACTTCGTGGCCAGCCGACGCAGCGGGCCCACGTACGCGCTGCAGCTCGACGACAAGGGCTGGGTGCACGTCCAGGAGGAGCTGAACTTCCGGTCGAACGGCGCCACCGCCCAGGCCGCGGCACTGTCGGCGCTGCTGGGCAGCCTGCGCGACCGGGCCCTCGGCCGCAGCGGCTGCGCGTCCTTCGCCGAGCTGTTCGCGCTCAGCGACGTCCGCGGCGCGGCGCCCGCCGCCGACCCCGACCTCCGCGGGCGCGTCGTCGGCGCGTACGACGCCCTCAAGGACGAGCCCGGGGGCTGGGTCAGCCTGACCCGGCTGCGGTTGTGCTTCCCCGACGTGCCGCGGGCCGCGGTGGACGACGCCCTGCGCCGGATCAGCCGCGAGCCCGGTGTCACCGTCGCGCCGCAGTCCAACCAGAAGGTGCTCACCGACGCCGACCACGCCGCGGCCCTGCACATCGGCGGGCAGGACAAGCACGTGCTGTCGATCGGCGTGTGATGGATCAGCGCGAGCGCGCCGCCCTGGCGGCGCTGCGGTTCAACTGGGCGCCCGTGCCGGACGACGTCTGGCGGCCCATGCCCTTCCACGTCGACGGCCTGCACACGGCCGTCGCCCGCGACATCCTCGACGGCGTGGCCGACGCCCGGGCCAGCGACGGCGGCAGCCCGATCGGCGTGGTCGTCCAAGGCCAGCGTGGCTCCGGCAAGACGCATCTGCTCGGCTGGGTCCGCCAGCAGGTGCAGGAACAGGAGGGTTACTTCTTCCTGGTCGGCCTGCTGGACGCGGCCGGCTTCTGGGACAGCGTCCTGGCCGCGATGCTCGACGGCCTGTCGCGTACCGTGCCGGGCCGCCCGGAGACCCAGCTGGTGCTTCTGCTGCGCCGGCTGTCGGCCATGGTCGGCGCTCCGCGCAAGGCCCGCCGGGCCGTCATGGGCGAGACCGAGCTGACCCGGCCGTCGCTGGACGCGTTCATCGAGGGCCTCGGCGCGTTCGACCGCCAGGTGGCCCGGGCCAGCCAGGACACGGCCCGGGCGCTCGCGCTCAGCGCCTCCGAGGACGTGGCCCACCGCGACCTGGCCGAGAACTACTTCCTCTCCGGCGAGGAGTCCGAGCCGGGCGAGCGCGCGGCCTGGGGCATGCGCCGGGCGCCGCGGCTCGCCCAGCAGATCGTGCAGGACCTGTCCTGGCTGCTGGCGCTGACCGGCCCGTCGGTCATCGCGATCGACCAGATCGACACCCTCATCGCCCAGAGCTCGATCGCGGCCGGGGCCCGCCTGCAGCAGGCCGTGCAGATCAGCCCCGAGCAGGCCTACATGCTCAGCCAGATCGCCGAGGGCCTGATGTCGTTGCGGCAGGTCACCCGGCGCACGCTGACCGTCGTGGCCTGCATCCCGGACTCCTGGGCGACGATCCGCGCCATGGCCTCCGACACCGTCATCGACCGGTTTCGGCTGGCCCCCACCCTCGAGGTCATCAAGGACGACGTCCTGGCCCGGGCCATCATCGAGAAGCGGTTCGCCCTGCGGTACGGCGAGACGGGCTTCGAGCCGCCGTACCCGTCCTGGCCCGTCCGGCCCGAAGCGTTTGCGACGGCCGGTGACTACACCCCGCGTCAGCTGCTCATCGAGATCGACACCCACATCCGCCAGTGCATCGCCGACGACCAGGTCCGCGAGCTGGACCACCTCGGCGCGCCGCCGGCCACCGAGGCCCACGAGCCGCACCCGGTCGCGCCCGAGGTGCCGGCCGGCGAGCTCGAGCGGTTCGACGCCCGCTTCGCCGAGCTTCGGAAGAACGCGGACGTAGTCACCCCGTACGGCAAAGCCGGCGAGGACGACACCGTGCCGGCACTGCTGGCCGCCGGGCTGACGGCCTGGGTCCTGGAGCAAGGCGACGCCGGCGAGGCCTTCGCGGTCGACCCGCCGCCGAGCACCAACCCGCCGCTGCACGCCCGGCTCCGGCTCACGCTCGACGAGACCACCGAGGACCAGGTCCACTGGTGCTTCCGGGCGATCAGCGACGACCACCACGGCAACGCCGCGCTCTCCCGGCTGCGCAGGGCGGCGCTGGCCACCGGTCTCGACCACCAGGTGCCCAAGCGCAAGCTGTTCCTGCTGCGCAACGGCGGCTGGTCCGGCCCGGCGACCATGCGGGCCGTCGAGGCCTTCCGGGCCGAGGGCGGCCGGTTCCTTCCGCTCGTGGAAGAGGATCTGCGGGTGCTCTCCGCGCTGCGGACCATGCTGGCCGAGGAGAGCATCGACCTCCAGTCCTGGCTGGCCGACCGCCGGCCGACCACCGAGGTCCAGCTCCTCCAGCAGGCCCTGGCCGACGCGGACGACTGGCACGGGGACGCCTCTTCCACGGGCGCCTCTTCCACGGGCGCCTCTTCCGCGGGCGCCTCTTCCGCGGGTGCCTCGCTTGTGGAGAAGCCGACAGCGCCGGCAGAGGGCACCTTCACCGTCGGCTATGGCTACGACTCGCAGCGGCCGGCCCCGCTCGGCCTGGCCTCCCTCCGCAAGCACATGACGATCTTCGCGGGTTCCGGATCGGGCAAGACCGTGCTGATCCGCCGGATCGTCGAGGAGTGCGCCCTCCAAGGTGTCTCCAGCATCGTCCTCGACCCCAACAACGACCTGGCCCGGCTCGGCCAGGGCTGGCCGGAGCCGCCTTCGTCCTGGCGCGCGGACGACCCGGCCAAGGCCGCGGACTACCTGGCCGGTACGGACGTCGTCGTCTGGACCCCGCGCCGCGTCTCCGGCCGGCCGCTCAGTTTCCAGCCCCTGCCCGACTTCCGCAGCGTGCTGGACGATCCGGACGAGTTCAACGAGGCGGTCGACGCCGCGGTGGCCTCGCTCGCGCCCCGGGCCATGGTCTCCGGCCGGGCCTCGCGGGCCCACCTGGGCCTGGCCGTGCTGCGCAAGGCGGTCGAGCACTACGGCCGCCGTGGAGGCACCGGGCTCAAGGGGCTCATCGACACCCTGCACACCTTCCCGGACGGGCTCATCGACCTGGAGGACGCCGAGAAGATCGCCCTCGGGCTGGCCCAGACCCTGACCGCGGCGATGGTCAACGACCCGCTCTTCGGCGGTGAGGGCACGCCGATGGACCCGGGCACGTTGCTGACCCCGGCCCCCGGCAAACGGGCCCGGGTGTCGGTCATCAGCCTGATCGGCCTGCCCTCGGACCAGGCCCGGCAGAGCTTCGTCAACCAGCTCCAGATGGCGCTGTTCGCCTGGATCAAACGGAACCCGGCGGGTGACCGCCCGCTCGGGGGCCTGCTCGTCATGGACGAGGCGCAGACCTTCGCGCCGTCGGGAGCGATGACGGCCTGTACGCAGAGCACCCTCGCCCTGACCGCCCAGGCTCGCAAATACGGCCTCGGCCTGATCTTCGCCACCCAGGCCCCCAAGGGCCTGCACAACCGGATCCCGGGCAACGCGGCCACCCAGTTCTACGGCCTGCTGAACAGCCCGATCCAGATCGAAGCGGCCCGCGACATGGCCAAGGCCAAGGGCGGCGACGTCCCCGACGTGTCCCGCCTGACCGTCGGCGAGTTCTACCTGGCCGCAGAGGGCAAGGCGCCGGCGAAGATCCGTACCCCCCTGTCCCTGACCTATCACCCCCACAGCCCGCTGACCGTCGAGGAGGTCCTCCGCGTGGCCGGCGGTCACAGGGCGGTCGAGGATCAGACATAGGTTCGGCGGGTTCGCCCCCGAGGTCCCTGGGCGATAGTAGGCGCCGGCGGCTTGGGGTTGGCCATGCAATAACGCGAAAGGCGCGTTACGGCCTTACGCGGCGACTGGCTCGCGGGGGAGTGGCCGGGCTCGGCCAGGATCTTGCGGGTTCGCTGAGGACGCGTACCTCTGGGGTCAGCCCCGCATCAAGCGGGTCAGGTTGGTGAGGCTGGTGATCAGGGCGGTCGTGTAGCCGAGGATGCGGCCGGCCCATTTGACGACGGCGGAGGCGATCTGGGCGGCGACGACGGGGATGGTGATGATCAGGAGGGCTTCGGCGGCCCAGACGATGACGCGGGCCACCAGGTCGGCTATCAGGTCGCGGACGATGTCGCGGGTGAAGGTGACCAGGTTGCCGGCGGCCTCGGTGGCGGAAGACATGGTCGAGGCCAGGACGCTGAGGCCGCCGAGGGCGTCCACGTTGTTGGCCATCAGGGACTGGTACGTGGTGGCGGCCGGGCCCTGCCAGTCGGGAAGGTCGGCGCTCAGGTGGCCCTGCAGGTCGGCCGACATGGCCTGCAGCTCACCGGCCATGTTCTGCCAGGTGGCGGCATGCGCGGCGACACGGTCGGGGATGCCGGCCAGCTTGTCGAGGACCTCGCGCAGCGGCTCGAAGTACTCCATGGCCCAGCCGAGCCCGTTGGCCAGCAGGGCGCTGAACGGATCGAGCACAGTGGATGCCGCCTCGAGCGCGAAGGCCCCACCGGCCAGCGCCCCGTCGACCCAGTCGCCGCCGCTGACGGACTGCCGCAAACCCTGAAAGCTGTCGACCAGCGAGGCCCCGGTCGTGCTGCCGCCCGGCGTGATGACGTTCGCTACCAGCGAGGTGGTCACAGCCCACCCGCCTGCCGCAGGCGCCGCGCGGCCGCATCGTCGGCCCGGTCATAGCCGGCGCCGGTCTGCCGGAGGGCCTCACTCGCCAGCCGCAGATTCTCCTCGACATACGCGATCAGCTCGTCCTGCCGCGCATGCCGCGACTCCAGCACCCCGGAGATCCACCCACAGAGCAGGCCGTACGCGGCATCGTCCCGGACGATCGCCGAGCTGGCCCCCTTGACCGCGGCGAACCGCTGCTGCACGGCATCCACCTTGACCGCATGCCGCCGAATCTGCTCAGCATCAACCGCGAACCCGTCAGCCATGCTGGTCAAGCCTCTCGCCGATGACCCTCCCGGCAACGGAATCGGGCCCCACCGTGTCGTCGATGATCGCGCGAGTCCGGTGGCCGACTTCGTGTTTGGCTGTCTGCAACGCACTCATGACCGCCCGCCCGGCAACGTCCGGCGCCACACGCTGAATCCGCTCCGTGAACCGAATGTCCTGCAGTACCCCGGACGAGTCGACGGTGACCTCGACCAGGTCGTTGCCATCCCGCCCAGTCGCCCGCAGACGCCCGAGACGGTCGGCCATGGCTTGCGCGTTGGCGGCGTTCCGGTCCACCCGCTGCTTCCAATCCCGCAGGTAGCCGCGCGACCCGTCGGGGTCGAGGAAGCTCGGATCGCCAGTCATGCCTATGGATGCTAGGAGGGCCGTGCTACCCCTTCGTCCCGGCTATCACCGATTGGAGCGTCTCGTGCAGTCGGCGCAAGTACACGGCCGCTGAGGCATCCGTCGGATCGTCGAGGCCGCGATTGCCGTCTCCCGCGACGAGACGAAGGAGTGTTCCCTCGGGCTGGGGTTCGGCCAGGATGGTCTCCAAGGCAGCCAGGTATTGCTCGAGGAAGAGGGTGTTGGTCTCCGCCGTGTCCTCGAGCTCGTCGCGGATCTCGTCGAAGCTGTTCGCGTCGTGGACGTAGCCGTGCAGCAGCGCGCGCACTTTGTCGATGGGCGACAGCGCCGATCGCTCCGCGATACGCGCGCGAAGCGATTCGGGAAGGCCGGACGTGTCCATGTTCAAGACCCTAACGCCGCGGGGAAGGCCGTGACGATGTAAGGCTGCGCCGGGTCGGAGCCGCGTACCACCTTGATACGGACTCGGACGAGACTTGTTGTGACGTACTCGGCCTGACGTGGTCCGACGCCGTACATGCCTTTGTTGTAGTAACCCTCGCCGATCTGATGGCCGGCATCGAACAGGCCGTCGTGGGAGCGTTCGAGCGCCAAGTCGTCACGGATACGCGGCCAGTTCTTCTGGATGTAGTCGTTGATTTCGCGATTCATGGTCGTGTGGTCGGTCCACTTGAGGGAGGCGTTGACGGCGTCCCACTCGCCGTCGCCGTAGATGCGCCCTTCGATGGTTTTCGGTCCCTCGTTCCTTCGCAGCGGAATGTCCGGCCCGTGTCGTTCGAGCGTGTGCGCTCGGCTGTGCGCGGCTTCGTTCTCGGCGATGTTGAACCTCGGAGGGTCGTCTCCCAACTGCTCGTAGCGCCGCATGACCTTAGCCAGCTCGACATCGCCCGCCGTCTGCGGGCTTCGGGCCGAGAGCGCGGTGCCGTCGGGGTTCGCCCGGCCGGCCCGAAGCGCCGCGGCCACAGCATCGTGGGCGCCGTCCATGTCGCCCGGGCCGTGGGAGCTTCGCCCCCGCGGCGGGTGTGGGGGACCGTCGTCACCGTCGCCTGGGGGCTTGGGTTTGGCGGGCATGGGGCGACGCTAACAAGAGGCGTCCATCGATGGAGTCAGTCCTGGGTGACCTCCTGGCGGGCGTGGAGGGCGGCTCGGTCGGCGGCGGCTCGGCCGGAGAGCCAGCCGGCGCGGTTGCTGACTGTGGTGGTGCGGTGGGTGAGGGCGGGGAATTGTTGGGCGACGGCGTCGCGCACCTCGACGTCGCGGGCGGCCAGGACCGGGAGCAGGTCGGGGGAGGCGGGCACCTCCTCGACCGCGGCGGTGAGGCGTTCGCCTATTCGCGATGCGTACGCCGTCAGGAAGGACTGGCGGAACGAGCGGGTGCTCGACCGCTCGTGGGTCATTGCGCGCGTGGCCTGCACCAGCAGCGAGGTGAAGAGGATCTCGGTGGCGTCGAGGTCGGTCGGGAAGCCGATCAGCGTGGAGAAGCCGAACCGTTTCGTCCACACCGCCTGGCAGCTGTTGGCTTCGGCCACCACCTGCAGCAGCAGCGTCTTCGGGGCCTCGTACGGGCTGTCGATCGCCACCCGCCGGCTGCCGGGGCTGTCGCGCCGGCCCGTCGTCACCGTGAGCAGGGCGTGGTCGATGCGGTGGCGGGCCATCAGTTCCTGCGCCTTGGCCGTGCACGCCTCCGCTTCCTCGGGGAAGTCGGTCGACTCGGCCTTGGCCAGCAGCGCGCGCACCTTGGCCAGGGTCCGCTGGTCGATGTCGGCCGCCGGCGCCGAGGAGGAGCGTGAGCCTGGCGGCGGCACGATCAGCTCGATCGGCGGCAGGAACGACAGCAGGCTCAGCACCTCGACCACCGTCACGATCGCAGCCGAGCGCGTGAGCCCCTCCCGCTCGGCCCACACGCTCAGGTAAAGGTCGTCGTGTTCCCACCAGACGGCCGCGCCGAGGTCGGCGAGCTGCGCCTGCCATCGATGGTCGGTGGTGGCGGCGGGGTGGCCGCGCATCTGGGCCGCGAGCGCGTCGACCACGAGCTTGCCGTGGCGCGCCGTATGGTCGCGCCGGGCGGCGCGGGCCAGCTCGGCCGGCTGCCACCCGGCCAGCCAGGACCGCTGGATCTGGCCGAGCAGCGCGGTGAACAAGGCGCGGTTGACCGCCTGCACACCGAGCGAGCCGATCAGCAGCATCAGGCACTGCTCGAGCTCCCACTGCCGGCGGCCTCGCACCGCGTGGATCGCCTGCTGGACGATCTCGTCGGCCAACTGCGGGCGTGTTTCATCACTGTTTCTGCGCATTTGACCTCCGTTCGATCGCCTGACCCTACCCAGGTCGGCGAAGATCGTGCGGAGGCCTGTGGACAAGTCCTAACAACGCAGCCTGACCTGCCGATCCGCAGGGTTCGCCATGTTCCGAACCCCCCGGAGTCTCCATGCCTCGCTGGTCCCGCGCCGCCGTCGCCATCGCCGCCGCCCTGCCCCTAGTCGTTCTGCAGCCCGGCGTCGCGCAGGCCGCCGGCAACGCGAAGGCGTACAAGCTGCTGAGCCAGGCCAACGGCGCCGGCCCGATCGCGCGCTGGAATCCGTGCGCCGGCCCGATCGATTACCGCGTCAATCTCACGCGCGCGCCGAAGAACTCGCTCACCGAGGTGCAGACGGCATTCACCAACGTCGCCCAGGCGACGGGCCTGACCTTCCGGTACGCGGGCACGACGACGGCCGTTCCCGCGGCCAACAAGGGCTACAGCGGTACGTATCCGGCCGGCACCGAAATCGTCATCGCGTGGGTCACGCCCGGCGTGCAGAGCAGCATGCTCCCCAAGACCCAGACCACCGCCGGAATGGGCGGCTACATGGCCCGTACCGCCTACACGGCATCGGGCGCTCAGGCCTGGGGCATGACGGAGGGCCGCGTGGTCCTCAACGCCACCCTCACCGCGAAGATGGCCCGCGGTTTCACCGCCGGCCGCAACGGCACCACCGGCCAGTTGCTGATGCACGAGATCGGCCACGCGGTCGGCCTCGACCACCCGAAGATCGCCGACCAGTACGAGATCATGTACCCGGTCCTGACCACCAAGAAAGCCGTATGGGGCGCCGGCGATCTGGTCGGTCTGCGCCTCGTCGGAAAGAACGCCGGCTGTCTGTACGCGCAGAATCCCCAGAAGTCCTGAGACGATGCCCGGGTGCGGATTCTTGTGCTCGGCGGCAGCGGTCTGATCGGCGCTCACGTCGTCGACGTGTTACGCGAGAGCGGGCACACAGCGGTCACGGCCGCTCGCAGTGCCCGCGCCGGGGTCGACCACGTCTTCGACCTGAAAAGCGACGACCCGCGGCCGATTCTGGCCGGCTGTGACGGGGTGGTTCTGGCGACCCGCACGGACGAGCAGCGACCGTTGCCGCGTCCGATCTACCCCGCCTTCCGGCGGGACATGGTCGACCCGGTCGTACGCCTTTTCGCCGCGGCCCGCGAACAGGGCCTCACCCGCGGCGCCGTGATGGGCTCGTACTACACGTATTTCGACCGCCTCCATCCACAATGGCGGCTCAGCGAGCACCACACGTACATCCGCTGTCGCCTGGAACAGGCGCGGGAAGCCCGCGCCGCCGCCGGCCCCGGCCTGCCCGTGGCCGTCCTGGAACTGCCCTTCGTCTTCGGCCGGGCCGGCGATCGCCTTCCGAATTGGTCCGGCCCGCTCGGCACATGGGCCCAATCGCGTTTTCCTTTGGTCGCGCCGCCCGGTGGCACTGCCGTCACCACCGCCCGGAACGTCGCCGAGGCAACCGTCGACGCCCTCGAATCCCGCAGCAACGCCGACCTCCCGATCGGCGACGAAAACCTGTCGTGGTCCGAGATGATCGCCCGGATAGCCGGCCGCCCGGTGCGAACCCTGCCCGCCCCGGTCGTGAAAGCCGCCCTCCGAGCCGGCGGCGCCCTGCAGAAGGCGACCCGCAAGGAGTCCGGCGTCAATCCCACCTACTTCGCCGGCCTCCTGCTCGCCGACCTTTTCATCGAGCCACCCACCGGCCGTTCCGTCGAGTCCGCCATCCGCGACTCCTTCCCCCGATGACCGGCCCGCGCATCGGCTTCGGCGCCATGCACCTGCCGGCCGCCCCGGCCGCGGCCCGGGCCGGCGCCATCGCCGTGGCCCGCCGGGCCGTCGAGCTGGGCGTCACCCTGATCGACACCGCTTACCTCTACGGCGGCGGCGCCAACGAGGAACTGCTCGCCGAGGCCCTCCATCCCTATCCTGAGGGCCTGACCATCACCACCAAGGTCGGCGTCGAACGGTCCGGCCCCGGCGGCGAGTGGGAGCTGAACGGCCGCCCGTCAGTGCTGCGCGCGCAGGTCGAGGGGTCTCTGCGCCGGCTTCGGGTGGACCGGATCGAGCTGCTCCAACTGCACCGGATCGACCCCGCGATCCCGCTCGCCGACCAGATCGGGACGCTGCGCGAACTCCGTACCGCAGGAAAGATCGACCGAATCGGCCTGTCCGAAGTCACCGTGGCCGAGCTCGCCGAGGCCCGGGAGATCGTCGAGATCGCCGGCGTGCAGAACCGCTACAACATCCTCGACCGGGAGCATGAGCCCGTCCTGGAGGCCTGCGAGCGCGCGGGAATCACGTTCCTGCCCTGGCGCCCCATCGCGGCGGGCGCGTCGGGCGAGCAGGAGCGGATCGCCGCGATGGCGGCCGCGGTGGGCGCGACCCCGACCCAGGTCGCGCTGGCCTGGCTGCTCCACCGGTCCCCGGTCATCCGGCCGATCCCGGGGACGGCGAGCATCGCTCATCTGGAAGAGAATCTGGCCGCCGAGCGGCTGGGGTGGGCAGGCCTCGACCTGCCCACCCTTTGAGGATCAGGCGGCTCGGTGGCCGACCGCGCCGTGTGGGTCGATGACGTACTTGCGGGCCGCGCCCTGGTCGAACTCCTGGTAGCCCTGGGGGGCCTGGTCGAGCGGGATCGGGGTGGCGTTGACGTTCTTGGCGATCTGCACCTTGTCGTGCAGGATCGCCATCATCAGGTTCCGGTTGTACTTCATGACCGGGCACTGACCGGTCACGAACGAGTGGGACTTGGCCCAGCCGAGGCCGAGCCGCAGGGACAGCGAACCCTGTTTGGCCGCCTCGTCGACGCCGCCCGGGTCGCCGGTCACGTACAGCCCGGGGATGCCGATCGCGCCGCCGGCGCGGGTGATCGTCATCAGCGAGTTGAGCACGGTCGCCGGCATCTCGGTCTGTGCGTCCTGCCCGTGGCCGCGGGCCTCGAAGCCGACCGCGTCGACCGCCGCGTCGACCATGGGCTCGCCGATCGCCGGGGCGTCGTGCCCGAGGAGCTGGCGGGTCTGCTCGACCGGGTCGCCCTCGGCCACGTTGATCGTCTCGCAGCCGAAGCTGCGGGCCTGGGCCAGCCGTTCCTCGTTGAGGTCGCCGACGATCACGACGGCCGCGCCCAGCAGGTGGGCCGAGGTGGCCGCGGCCAGCCCGACCGGTCCGGCCCCGGCGATGTACACAGTGGAGCCGGTCGTGACGCCCGCGCTGACGCACCCGTGGTAGCCGGTCGGGAAGATGTCGCTGAGCATCGTCAGGTCGAGGATCTTCTCGAGCGCCTGGTCGCGGTCGGGGAACCGGAGCAGGTTCCAGTCCGCGTACGGGACGAGCACGTACTCGGCCTGCCCGCCGATCCAGCCGCCCATGTCGACGTAGCCGTACGCCGACCCGGGCCGGTCCGGGTTCACGTTCAGGCAGATCCCGGTCTTGCCCTCCTTGCAGTTGCGGCACCGGCCGCAGGCGATGTTGAACGGCACCGAGCACACGTCGCCGACCTTGACGAACTCGACGTCCGGCCCGGCCTCGACCACCTCACCGGTGATCTCGTGGCCCAGGACCAGACCTTCAGGGGCGGTCGTACGCCCGCGGACCATGTGCTGATCGCTGCCGCAGATGTTGGTGGTGATCGTCTTGAGGATCACCCCGTGCCGGGCCTGCCGGCCGATGTTGGCCTTGTTGACGCCCGGCCCGTCCTTCAGCTCGAACGTCGGATAATCGATCTCGTGGATTTCGACCCGTCCGGGCCCCTCGTACACCACTGCTCGGTTTCCTGGCATCGTTGCCTCCCGTCAGAAGTGGAGAACTGAGCTCAGTCTTCTCCTGAACGGTCCAAGAAAAACGAGTGTTTGTGGCGGCTCGCGTTTATCCGGACATATCGATGGGCGGCCCGTCGCCGGGCCGCCCGGCGCCGAATCAGCGGGCCAGCGCGAGGCCCTGCTTGTCGGTGAACTTGCCGATCGCGATCGTGATGAAGTCGATCAGAGTCCAGATGCCGAAGCCGCCGACGGTGATCAGCATGAGGATGCCGGTGCCGATCTTGCCGACGTAGAAGCGGTGGACGCCCAGCGTGCCGACGAAGAAGCAGAGCAGCAGGGCGGCGATCCAGGACTTCGATCCGGTGCTGACGGGAGCCTGGGTGGCGGTCATTATCGCGGTATCTCCTCTATGGAGTGAACTGGCAAAAATCGATGCACGATAGCGTATTGAAAGGCGTCTTAGCGACAGTTAAGGTGAGCGGCCTGTCGAAGGGACCATCGCATGCGCCGACGCCGCCTTGTCGTTCCAGGATTGATCTTCACGTTATTGCTTCTGGGCTCGAACGTGTCCCGATCGGCCGAGGCCGAGCATTCTCATGATCACGACGACTTGCATCAGCACATGGCCGACGATCTGGCCGGGATTCCGATGCGTGAGGTCGAGGCGCAGACCGCCGGGAACGCGGCGCGCATTCAGCGCTCCACGGGCGTACGGCCCGGAATGGCCCGCACCAAAGCCGCCGCCGCCGACCCGGGCACCGCGGGTGGGTGGAGCCCGGTCGCCGAGACGCCGGTCGTCCCGGTCTTCACGGCCATGCTGCCGAACGGCAAGGTGCTCATCTGGGATTCCGTCGGCGACAATCCGACCGAGTCGTACCCCGACCACACGTTCACCCGGGCCATGGTCTGGAATCCCGTCGGCAACACGTACAAGCGGGTCGATCTGCAGGGGTCGAACATCTTCTGCGCCGGGTTCGCCCATCTGGCCAACGGCAACATCCTGGTCGCCGGCGGGAACGCCAACGCCAAGATGGACGGCATCGTCCGCACGCACGTCTTCGACTGGCGGAGCGAGACGTGGGCCCGCGGCAAGGACATGGCCGCCGCCCGCTGGTATCCGTCGGTGGCGGAGACGGCGAACGGCGAGGGCGTCATCATCGGCGGCGGCCCCTCGACGGCCGAGGTGTACGAGGGGGATGGCGGCATCCGCACCCTTCCCGGTTTCACCCGGTACAACGCGCGGATCTATCCCTACCTGGTGTCCCGCCCGGACACGCAACTCGGGCTGATCGGCCCGTCCACCACCGCCTTCACCATCGCCACCTCCGGGAACGGAGTGATCACGGCAACCGGATCGCGGGACGGGCTCTTCCGCGACTACGGCAGCTTCGCCACGTACGACATCGGCAAATCCGTCGTCGTGGGCGGCGGCAATCTGACCGAGGGCGGCGCCACGCAGGTGCCGACCCGGACCGCCGTGGTGATGAACGCGGGCGCCGGGCCGTTCCCGTCGGTCACGGCGACCGGATCGCTGTCGACCGGGCGCCGGCAGCTCAACGCCACCCTGCTGGCCGACGGTTCGGTGCTGGCCACCGGCGGCATGACCAGCGCCGCGACCTCGCCCCTGGTCGACCTGGAGCACGCCGCGACGGCGGCCGAACGATGGGATCCGGCGACCGGCCGGTGGACCGTGCTGGCGAGCGCGAGCCGCGTCCGGCAATACCATTCGACCGCCGTGCTGCTGCCCGACGGCCGGGTCATGACCGGTGGCGGCGGCATCTGCTCGGACTGCGTGAAGTTCGGCTACCTGGAGAAGAACGTCGAGTACTTCACGCCGCCGTACCTGTACCGCAAGGACGGCAGTGGCGCGCTCGCGGCCCGGCCGGTCATCACCGCCGCCCCGGCCGCCGTCGGGATCGGCGCCCGCTTCACGGTCACCTCCCCGCAGGCCTCGAGCATCCGCAAGGTCGCGCTGGTCGGCCTCGGCGACGCGACGCACGGCGTCGATCAGGGCCAGCGGTACGTTCCGTTGCGGTTCACCACCGCCGGATCGACCCTGACGGTCACCGGCCCGCCCACCGGCGGTGTCGCGCCGCCCGGCTACTACATGCTCTTCGCCGTCAACGCCCAAGGTGTGCCCTCGGTGGCGAAGATGGTGCAGGTGGCCCGGGCCCGCAACCCGCTCATGAGCCGGATCGTCAACCTGACGGGCCGGTGCCTCGACGTGCCGCGGTCGTCGCCGGCGCCCTCGACCTACCTCGAGGCGTACACCTGCAACTCCTCCGGCGCCCAGGCCATGACCCGGCAGCCGGACGATGGCACGCTGCGCGCGATCGGCAACTGTGTCGACGTCCCGTCGAAACGGTTCGTGGCCGGCCAGCGGATCTGGATGTACCGCTGCAACGGCTCGACCGCCCAGCGCTGGCAGCTGTACACCGACCGCACCATCCGGCCGGCCGCCGACACCAGGCTGTGTCTCGCCCCGGCCTCGTCGGCCCAGACGGCTCCCATCCTGCTCGTGACCTGCAACGGCGGCCTCCGCCAGAAGTGGATGTGGTAGCCGAGTCACGAAGGCCGAGCAGGAGGAGCCGGCGCCGGTTCATGGCCGCTGAAGCGGAGAACCTGATCACCGAGGACGAGGCCGTCGCCAACTGCGTACTGCTGTTGTTCGCCGGCCATGAGACCACCGCCAACCTGATCGCCAACGGCCTGGTCCTGCTCTTCGACAACCCGCCCCCCGCAACCGCCATCTCAGCTTCGGCCTGGGCACCTACTACTGCCTGGGCGCCGCCCTGGCCCGCATGGAAACCGACGAGTGCCTACGCCTCCTGCTGGCCCGCTGCCCCGGCCTCCGTCCCGCCTACGAGACCCCCGCCCTGGCAACCCACCCCACCCTTCGGCCACCGCCTGACCTCCCTACCGGTCACCTTCTGAAGCCTCGAGCAGGGGGAGGGTGAGGCGGAAGCAGGCGCCCGCCCCCGGTGCCGTCTCCAGCTCCACCTCGCCGCCGTGGGCGTGGGCGAGGGAGCGGGCGATGGCCAGCCCCAGGCCCGCGTTGGCGCCGCCGGAGCGGGTGCGGGAGCGGTCGGTGCGGTAGAAGCGGTCGAAGACGCGGGTGGCCTGGTCGGCGGTCATGCCGGGCCCCCGGTCGGCGATCTCCAGGACGGCGCGGCCGTTGTGGGTGCCGACTCCGATGCGTACCTCCGTGCCTGTGGGGGTGTGGGTCACCGCGTTGCCGACCAGGTTGGCGACCACCTGGCGGAGCCTGGCCTCGTCCGCGTCGACCGGGGCCGGACCGGGCGGGCCGTTTCCGGAAGGGCCGGTGAGCGTGACCGGGCGGGCCGGGTCGAGGGCGTGCAGGTCGTGCCGGGCGTCAGTCGCGAGGGTGCGCAGGTCCATCGGGGCCCGGTCGAGCTGCCCTTCCGGCGAGTCGTCGAGCGAGGCGAGCAGCAGCAGGTCTTCGGTGAGGGCGGTCAGCCGGGTCGCCTCCTGCTCGATGCGGCGCATGGCCGCGTCGACGTCGGCCGGTGCGGCCAGGGCGCCCATGCGGTGCAGGTCGGTCGAGCCCTTGATGACGAACAGCGGCGTGCGCAGCTCGTGGCTGACGTCGGACACGAACGTCCGCATCCGGGCTTCCGAGGCGGCGCGGTCCGCGAAGGCCTTCTCGAGCTGGCCGAGCATGGTGTTGAGGGACGCCGCGAGGTGCCCGATCTCGGTGTTGGGCCCGGCCAGGGCGGGCACCCGCTGGGTGAGGTCGCCGGCGGCGATGGCGGCCGCCGTCCGGTCGACGCGGCGCAGCGGGCGCAGGCCCCGGCCCAGCGCGAACCAGCCCACCGCGGTCAGCACCGCCAGTAGCACGAGACCGCTGATCAGGCTGGTTGTGCGCAGCTGCGCGACCGTCGCGTCGGCCGCGGTCATCGGGGCCGCCGCTATGACCGTTCCGTCCCAGCCCGCCGTCTTGCGGGCGACCGCCCGCCACCGTCCCGAGCCGTCCCCGGCGGGCCGAAAGACAGCGGATCCATCGGTCGGGACAGACGACAGGCCGGTTGGCAGGCTCGCTGTGGACAACCGGGACGAGAGCACTCCGTCGACGACCGCGCCGCGAGAATCCAGGTAGACCAGGTAGGGGGCGCCGATCAGGTCGAGGGCAGGGTCCAGCACGTCGGCCCGGGCACCGCTGCGTGACGGGCCAGTGGGCGCCTGGGAGATCAACCCGGTCAGCGACCGCAGCTGCGTGTCCAGCCGCTCCACCTGGTAATCCGACAGCCGGTCGGAGACGACCGTACCCACCAGCCCGATCCCGGCCAGCAGCAAAGCGGCGGTGAGCAACAGCAGCCGTACCCGCAAGCTCACCGCCGCGGCTCCCGGATCACATAGCCCACCCCGTGCACGGTGTGGATGAGTTTCGGCTCCTCGACGTCGACCTTCCGGCGCAGGTACGAGATGTAGGTGTCCACGATGCTGGCGTCGCCGTCGAAGTCGTACCGCCACACCCGTTCGAGGATCTGCGCCTTCGTCACGACCCGCCCGGCGTTCTCCATCAGGTGGCGCAACAGCCGGAACTCGGTGTCCGACACGCGTACCGGCCGGCCGTGCCGGGTCACCTGATGCCCCTCCACGTCGAGCGCGAGCGGGCCCGCCCTCAGCATCTCGGCGTGGTGCCCGTTGGTGCGGCGCAGGATGGCCCGGATCCGCGCGATCAGCTCCTCCAGGTCGAACGGCTTGGTCACGTAGTCGTCGGCCCCCAGCGACAGCCCGGTGACCTTGTCGGCCGGCCGGTCCCGGGCGGTCAGGAACAACACGGGCGTACGCCGGTCGCGCAGCCGCCGGATGACCTCGAAGCCGTCCATGTCGGGCAGCATGACATCGAGCAGCACCAGGTCGGGCGGGTCGGCGGTGGCGGCGGCGATCGCCTCGCCCGCGGTGGCGGCCGAGGCCACCCGGAAGCCCGCGAACCGCAGCGTCGCCGCCAGCAGCTCCCGGACGGTGGCCTCGTCGTCCACCACGAGCAGACGTTCCGTCATGATGGCCATTAAACGTCGCGGCGCCGCAGCACCACGAACGCCGCCACCAGCACCGCCGCGATCCCGACGCTCATCCCGGCCAGGTTCCACCACGGGTGCGGGAAGTCCGGATCCGGCACCGTCGCCAGCGCGGCCGCCCCGCCGATCGTCGGCCAGAAGTCGAACAGCCCGGCCATCCACGAGGGGAACAGCCCGCCCAGCGCCGGCACCAGGAACACGATCCCGACCAGCGTCGCCAGCGCCCCCGCGGTGGCCCGCATGATCGTCCCGAGCCCGACCGCCAGCAGCGCGATGAGCGCCAGGTAGAGCCCGCCCGCGAACAGCGCCCGCAGCACCCCCGGATCCCCGAGCCCCGCGTTCGGCACTCCTTGCCGGCCCAGCAGCGGCTGCCCGATCAGGAACGCCGCCACCATCAGCACCTGCCCCGCGACCACCGCGACCACCGCCGCCACCAGCACTTTGGCCGCCAGCACGCGATGCCGCCGGGGCGTCGCGGTCAGTGTCGTGCGGATCAGGCCCGTCGCGAATTCCGACGTGACCACCAGGATGCCGAGCACACCCACGATCAACTGCGCCACGATGTACGTCGTGAGGCTGTGCGCCGTGGGGTCCCACGCAGCGCCGGCCTCCGCGTACGCGTCCCGGGCCGAGTTCGACGACGACAGGGCGGTGATCCCGAGCCCGGCGAAGAACAGGCACCCCAGCGTGTACCAGGTCGACCGCAGGCTGCGCAGCTTGATCCATTCGGCCCGTACCGCCCGGCTCATGCCGCCACCCCCTGGTACTCGACGCTGTCCCGGGTCAGCTCCATGAAGGCGTCCTCCAGCGACGCTCGCTGCGGCGTGAGCTCGCTGAGGGCGATGCGGTGGTACGCCGCCAGGTCGCCCACGTCCTCGGCGGTCATCCCGGACACGACAAGAGCAGATTCAAGACCTTGCCGTACGGATGCTCCGGCCGCCGACAATCGTGAGGCGAGCCCGGCCGGATCCTTCGTCCGCACGTGAACCGTGCCGCCGCCGGCCGCGCGCATGAGCTCGCTGACCGACGTGTCCGCGATGAGCCGTCCCCGCCCGACCACGACCAGGTGATCGGCCGTCTGCGCCATCTCGCTCATCAGATGGCTGGAGACCAGCACCGCCCGCCCTTCACCGGCCAGCGACCGCATGAGCTCGCGTACCCACCGGATCCCCTCCGGGTCGAGCCCGTTCACCGGCTCGTCGAAGATCAGCACCCGTGGATCGCCCAGCAGCGCCGCCGCGATCCCCAGCCGCTGCCGCATGCCCAGCGAGAAGCCGCCCGCCCGTTTCCCGGCCACCCCCTCCAGGCCGGTACGGGTGAGCACCTCGTCCACCCGCTTCTTCGGCAGCCCGTTGCTCGCCGCCAGCGCCCAGAGATGGTCGTACGCCGTACGCCCGCCGTGCACCGCCCCCGCGTCGAGCAACGCCCCCACTTCGGTCAGCGGCACCGCCAGCTCGGCGTAGCGCGGCCCACCCACATTCACCGACCCGCTGTCCGGCGCCGCCAGCCCGACGATCATCCGCATGGTGGTCGTCTTCCCGGCCCCGTTCGGCCCGAGAAACCCGGTCACCTGCCCCGCCTCGACGGTGAAGGACAAGTCGTCCACCACCGTCACCGCCCCGTACCGCTTGGTCAGTCCCCGTACCTCGATCATTCCCATACCGCCGATGCTGACCGACCAGCCTGACCTTCCTCGCAGAGCTTCTGAAAGAACTCTGTGAAGCCGGGTCCGGAACGCCACGGGGGAGGGCCATGCATCAGGCATCCACGTCGGCGTCGGCGTGGGGGCTTCGAAGCAAATGGCTGGTGCAGCCTGCTGTGCGAGCGCACAGGAGATCGTTTCGTGCATGCCCGAAATTGCACATCGTGCACATCGATGAGGTCGATTACAACGATGTGAGGCAGGCGTTCGGGGGACCTACCGGCAGGTCACCAAGGGCGCTTCCATCGGTGAGCGCCGATTCAGGGTGGGGGGCTAGATCATGTTTGGGCCGGTCATCGCGTCGCACGGTTCGTACGCCGCTGATCCCGTGGACGCATGACTCTCGTATCCGAGGGCAGAAGTTTCCACGGATGGAGGCGTCATGGCAGTGCGACGGCCGGCAATGCGCGCGTCGAGCACCGGTGGCCGCATGGTCCATACTGGACCGGTAAGCACGTGCGGATGCACGTGCAGATGCGCCGGGGCTGTTGTCCGGGGAGGACTCGTATGCGGCTGAGACACCCCTCCGGCCGGATCGTGCACCTCGGATGTGAGATCGCCACGCGATCGGGGAGCAATTTACCCGCCGTCGTCCGGCAACTCGACACCTATGGCGCCGTGCGGGCCCGCCTCGGGGCGGACGCGCTCGGCGTGAACCTGTGGCTTCCCCCCGCACTCGCCGCCGCCCTCGCCGTCGAGAGCCGCGCCCGCACCCGGCTTCGTGCCGAACTCGACGCCCGCCGGCTCGAAGTCGTCACGTTGAGCGGCGCGCCCTTCGCCGAGGGCGGCGGCGAGAAACCCAGACCTGACTCCCACGCGGGTGCCTCCCCCGCGGGCGCCTCCGCCGTCGTCGCTCCCCCCAACAGCGACGCGGCGGAGGCTGCCGAAAAAGAACGGGACTGGACCGATCCCGCCCGCCGCGAATACACACTGGACCTGGCCCGCGTCCTGCTCGACCTGCTCGACGACGACGCCGTACGGGGCACGGTCAGCACCATCGGCCTGGGCCGGCGCGACGGCTGGGCCGAAGCCGAGGACAAGGCCGCCCTCGGCATCCTCCGCCGCCTCTCCCACGGCCTGGCCGACCTGGCCTGGCAGAACGGCCGGGCCGTACGCGTCGGCTTCCAGCCCGCCGAGGGCTACGTCCTGGACAGCCCCGAGCAGACGGTCGCCGCCCTCAGCCGCGTCGACAAGGACCGGCTCGGCATCTGCCTCGACCTCGGCCACTGCGAACGCACCTGGGCCGACCCGGCCGCCGGCATCGAGGCCATCACCGACTCCGGCCTGGCCATCGTCGAGGTCCGCGTGGCCGCCGTGCCCGGCGCCACCACCACCCGCTGGCGCGACGGCCTGCGCCAGCTGTTCGGCCACGAGGGCCCGCTCACCGAGAACCTCACGCTGGTGAGCCGGACCCCCACCCCCGACGCGGTCACCAACGACGTCACGTACCTCCTGGCGGAGCTCGCCGCCCTCGGCCTGCAGCCGGAAAACGAGCCTTGCGCCGCTCGCTGAGTTGTCTAGAGTCGGTGATGGCGAGCCGGCCCCCGGGAGGCGCAAACCCGGACCGGCGCAACCTCGCCACGCACCACCCTGGGCGGCCTCCCTCGCCGCCCGCCTAATCACGGCTGCCCGAGGGAGAAAACGGCAATGGCACGTCCGATCACGCTCTTCACCGGCCAATGGGCCGATCTGCCCTTCGACGAGGTGTGCCGGCTCGCGTCCGAGTGGGGCTACGACGGGCTCGAGATCGCCTGCTGGGGTGACCACTTCGAGGTCGACCGGGCGCTCGCCGAGCCCGACTACATCGACCGCAAGCGCGAACAGCTCGACAAGCACAACCTGAAAGTCTTCGCGATCTCCAACCACCTCGTCGGCCAGGCCGTCTGCGACCACCCCATCGACGAGCGCCACCAGGACATCCTGCCCGCCGCCATCTGGGGCGACGGCGACCCCGAGGGCGTACGGACCCGCGCCGCCGACCGGATGAAGGACACCGCCCGGGCCGCGGCCAAACTCGGCGTCAACACGGTCGTCGGCTTCACCGGCTCATCGATCTGGCACACCGTGGCCATGTTCCCGCCCGTCCCACCGGCGATGATCGAACGCGGCTACCAGGACTTCGCCGACCGGTGGAACCCCATCCTCGACGTGTTCGACGAGGTCGGGGTGCGCTTCGCCCACGAGGTCCACCCCAGCGAGATCGCGTACGACTACTGGACCACCCGCCGCACCCTCGAAGCCATCGGCGACCGCCCCGCCTTCGGCCTCAACTGGGACCCGTCCCACTTCGTCTGGCAGGAACTCGACCCGGTCAACTTCATCCTCGAATTCAAGGACCGGATCTACCACGTCGACTGCAAGGACGCGAAAGTCCGTACGGGCGACGGCCGCCGCGGCCGCCTCAGCTCCCACCTGCCCTGGGCCGACCTGCGCCGCGGCTGGGACTTCGTCTCCACCGGCCACGGCGACGTGCCCTGGGAGGACTGCTTCCGGGCGCTCAACGCGATCGGATACGACGGCCCCATCTCCGTCGAATGGGAAGACGCCGGCATGGACCGCCTGATCGGCGCCCCCGAAGCCCTGCAATTCGTCCGGCGGCTCGCCTTCGACGCACCCACCGCCGCCTTCGACGCCGCCTTCTCCACCAACCCCTGACACACCTTCAGACACACGAAAGCCGCCCCGGTCATCCGGGGCGGCTTTCGAAAAACTCAGAACGACGTGCCGGAAGACTTGCTCGTCGAGGTCGTCACGGTCGTCGAGGTGGCCAGCGGCTCGGTCGGCGACGAGTCCAGCGAGTTCGAGTCGCTCGACGAGGTGGAAAGCTTCTCACCCAGCTTCGACGACTGCAGCTTGTCCTTGCTCTCCGAGTAGAGCTTGTTAGCCTGCGCCTGGGCCACACCGGCGGCCTCCTGCACCGACGGGTGCTCCCACACCTTCTTGGCGTTCGCCCGGATCTCCTCGTACTTCTCCCGGCCGGCACGGCTGCCCAGGACGAAGCCCGCCGCGAGACCGGAGATGAACATCAGCTTTCCGCGCATGATCGCGGCTCCTTCCGTTCGTGGTGGCGCGCATGCGCCGATGTTGACCGTGCATACCCATCCTGCCGCCGGCGTACTCCTGTCCACCCGGATTCCCCCCGACGCGGCGTGCCGGGGAACCCCTTCGCGCCCACCCGCCATCGTCATGTACTCTGTTCCCCGGCACCAAGCAAGACCGGCGCCGAGCACGATCCCCTGTAGCTCAATTGGCAGAGCAGCCGGCTGTTAACCGGCAGGTTATTGGTTCGAGTCCAATCGGGGGAGCGAGCGGTCCTACGGCCCCCCGGTCCGCAGAAAGCGCGGACCGGGGGGCCGCTCGCATTTCTGCTCCGGGGGCGACCCCCGGAAACCCCACGGTGTCTCGGTTGCAGTGAGTGCGCACGTGGCGGCTTGACCCTTTTTCTTTAGTGTCGCCCTTGCCTTCCTCGCTCTGCTCTCAGACCCCTGCCCTCGTCTTCGATCCCGCCCTACCTCTGCCTTCAGACTTCGACCCCTGATCGCCACCTCCTACCCCGTCCCGGCCCGTCCTGCTCCGGCTCCGGCCTCGCCCCCGACCCCGGCCCGCCCGGCTCGGTCCCGGCCCGTCCGGCTCAGCCTCGCCTCGCCCGGCCCTCCGACCCCGGGCCCAGTTCGGCACAGTTCGGCCTCGCCCGGCCTCGTCGGTCCGGCCCGGCCCCGCCGGCCAGCCCGCCACCTCGGACCTCCGACCCCGGGCCGCCGCCTCGGACCTCCGACCCCGGGCCGCCGCCTCGGACCTCCGACCCCGGCCCGCCCGGCTCGGCCTTACCCGGCCCCGGCCCGCCCAGCACGGCCCCCACTCCGGACCTCCGACCCTGGCCCGGCCCCGCCCGGCCTCGGCGCCGTTGGACCCCGCCTCCTGCCCGGGCCGGGTGGCGTTGTTACGGGGATCTAGGTGTGTGGGGAAGGGGTGGGGGTGAGGGTGGCCAGGGAGCGGGATAGGGCTCGGTAGACAGGGTGGCCGCATAAGACGCCTAGGGCTACGGCGAGCATGGAGGCTAAAGCGTTCAGGAGGTCCTGGGAAGCTTGGGACTGGTTGGCGCTCAGGTATTCGGTTACGCCTATGAGGCTCAGGGCGCCGGGAACCAGGAGCCAGAAGCCGGGCAGGAAGCTGACCAGGGCTGGGGGGCCGCTGGGTAGGTGTTCTACCAGGTACGCGACGACTGTCAGGACCAGGGCGCCTACGAAGCCGGACAGGTAGCCGCCGACCAGGAGGTTTCCGAGGTATTGGGCGGTCCAGGCGGCGTACAGGACCAGGCAGAGCCAGATCAGGGAGCGGCGTGGGGCCGAGTGGACCAGGTAGCTGCCGATGGCGACGATCAGGGCGCCCAGCCAGGGGGCCCACGGGCCGATCGGGTCCTGGAAGGCGGTCAGTTGGGAGTTGGCCCTCGGGAGGCCGACGGTCTGGGTGGCGCCGACTATGCCGAAGGCCAGCAGGAACAGCTGCAGGACGCCGGTCACCAGGCGGCTGGCGCCGGTGACCATCTCGGCGGCGGAGATCTCCACTACGCCCATGGTCAGCATGGCGCCGGGGAGGAAGGTGGCCAAGGGGGCGACCATGGCTTTCAGGTCGGGATCGGCCCAGCCGGTGTCGGCCAGCAGGAATGTCGTGGCGGCGACGGTGAAGGCGGCGGTCACCGGCATGATCATTTGAACGCTGGCCCAGCGGGCGCCGATCAGTTTCAGGGCGCCGACCACGGCGCCGAACGCTGCCGCCAGCAGCAGGTCGCCCCACGTGGGCTGCAGGACCAGGCAGATGCCGGTGGTCAGGACGGCATGGCTCGCGATCTGCAGGGCCGGGCGGAGACGGGCGGGCATGGCAATGATCTGTTCGACCCGGTAAATGCCGTCGGCCGGGGTGGGCCGGCCGCGTTCGGACTCCTTGAGCAGCTCATAGATGGCGGCCGTCTGGTCCAGGCGCAGGCCGCCGCGGAGTTGGCGGGTGGGCTCGAGGGTGGCGGGGCGACCCGGTTCCAAGGAGACGACCAGGTAGGTGGGCAGCACGCTGACCCGGGCGTGCGGGGCTCCGTAGGCCGCGGCCACCCGCAGCAGGCGGTCCTCGATCTGGTTGACGGCCTCGCCGGCGGCGGTCAGGGCGCTGCCGAGATAGAGGAGGAACTGCTGGAGCTCCCGCCGCTCGTGGTCGTTCTCCGCCATGAGCGGCACGCTAGGCGAGGAAGGCCGGAGCGAGATCACCCGGCGGGAGTGAGGTGCGGGCTGGTGGGTATGTCACGCTGGCGACGGCGGGTGGGGTACGCCTCGGGGCGGCGCTCATGACCGTACGTCCGGCTGGTGCTTTCGGGCGTACGGCCGGGGGTGCTCACGGGCGTACGGCAAGCAGGGCGTGACCGAATCGCCTGCCCGGACCAGCCGCCGCCGTTAGTCTGTGCTTGCCTGGTTCGTCCCCTTGTGAGGTGCCCGTGTCGCAGCCAATTGAGGTGGACGTCGTCATCGTCGGCGGCGGTCTCGCCGGACTCGCCGCCGCCCGCCGGCTCGACCGGGCCGGAGTCGAATGGCTGCTGGTCGAAGGGTCGGACCGGATCGGCGGGCGCGTCACCACCGACACCGTCGACGGATGGCATCTCGACCGCGGGTTCCAGATCCTCAACACGGCCTACCCGCGGGTGCCGGCACTCGTCGACATCGACGCGCTGGACATGCGCTACTTCACCCCGGGTGTGCTCGTGCGCCGCGGGGGAGAGCTCCACCGGCTGGAGAACCCGGTGCGTGAACCGCTCGCGGCGGCGCAGGCGCTGACCTCCGGGGTGGGCACGCTCAGTGACCGGCTCAAGTTCGCGGCCCTGGCGACACGCTGCGCGACCGTGCCCGCGGCCCGGCTGCTCGAGGCGCGCGAGACCACGACCCAGGAGTTCCTGCGCAAGGCCGGCATGTCCCACCGCATGATCGAAGAGGTGCTGCGGCCGTTCCTGTCCGGCGTCTTCGGCGACCGCTCGCTCGACACGTCCAGCCACGTCTTCTCGATGGTGCTGCGGTCCTTCGCCCGCGGGCGCCTGGGCGTCCCGGCCGCCGGGATGGCCGCCTTCCCCGCGGCGATCGCCGGCCCGCTGCCGTACCCGCAGTTGCTGATCGGCGCCCGAACCCTCTCGGTCGGACCCGGCCTGGTCGTCACCGAAGGTGGCGAGATCCACTGCCGTGCCGTCATCGTCGCCACCGACCCGACGTCGGCCGCCGAGCTCCTGCCCGGCCTGCCCGAGCCCGACATGCACGGCCTGACCACCTTCTACTTCGGCGCCGACCGGGCCCCGCTCAACGAACCCACCCTGGTCCTCGACGGCGACCGCCGCGAGATCATCGCCAACACGGTTGTCGTCAGCAACGCCGCCCCCGAGTACGCGCCCACCGGAAAATCCCTGATCGCGGCGTCGGTCGTCGGCGTCTCGGCCCCGTCCAGCGCCTCCGAGACGGTGATCCGGGTCGAACTGTCCCGCCTCTACGGCGTCCCCACCGACGACTGGGACCTGCTCGAAGTGATCAGCATCCCCAACGCCCTCCCGTCGGCCCGAGTCCCCCAGCACAACCTGCGCAAGCCGGTCGACCTGGGCGACGGCCTCTTCGTCGCCGGCGACCACCGCGACAGCCCGTCGATCCAGGGCGCCCTGGCCGGCGGCTGGCGCACCGCAGGCGCCGTCCTCACCCGGCTCGGCGCCGGCGTCGGGGCGGCCCGATGAGGCCCCGCTGCATATGCTCGGGAGATCGCTGGCTGTGAACAGGGCCCACGGGTTAGGATCGCCGCCGGTAAGGGGCGGTAGCTCAGTGGGTTAGAGCAGGGGACTCATAATCCCTCGGTCGCGGGTTCGAGTCCCGCCCGCCCCACGCTGTGCCTTCTCCGGGGGCGACCCCCGGACCCCATGGTGCGGTGGTCGCGCTGCGCGACCCGAGCACCTCCTCTGAACCGTTCCGGCTCTTGAACCCAGCTCAGCTGTCATAAGTCTTTGCTGTGGCAGGCTCGCTGCTGGTAGCATCTGTGACATCTACGATATCTATGACGTCTGCAGCGACCAGCCGAGCCGTGGGTGAGCCATGCGTGCGATTGACACTTCCCATGTTCCCGCCGAGCAGTTCGACCAGCTCGAGCGTGCTGCGGCCGAAATCTCGCCCGAGATGCTCGACGTCATTCATGCGTTAGCTGAGTCCGTCCGTGCGGGTGCCGAGATCACTGCGTTCGAGCCGAACGCCAAGCTGACGCCGAACGAAGTCGCTGATCGCCTTGGCATGAGTCGCGCCCACCTGTACAAGCTTCTCGACCGAGGTGAAATCGCGTTCGACCGTGTCGGCCGGGATCGGCGTATCCCGGTCTCCGAGGTCCTCAAGTTCGAGCATCGCCGTCAACGCGACCGCCGTGAGCTCGCCGAGCGCTTCGCGCAGCAGCAGCAGGGTCGTGCCGCTGCGATCGATGAGCTTTCCGACCTGCTCTGAATCGACCGTTCGGCTGGGGCGTCGCCGGCGTTCCCAGCCGGCGCGGCCGGGACAATGGCTCGGTGGAATCCCGACGGGCACGCCCTACCCTCCGCGTCTTGCGAGATGATCTACGCGACGGATGGAAGTCGACCCCCGCTCATCCGGGACCCGGCGTTGAGGGAGTCGACCCGCTTTCTCCGCTGAGCGAGCTGCCTCATCCGATCATCCAAAAGGCGCGGGACAGCTTCGGCGACGACCCGCAGCGCGACAACTACGTCGGTCCGGTGAAGAGCTGTACTCGTTTCGCGCTGCTCGAGATCAAGTCCGGCCAATGGCGTGGTGGTGTTTGGGTCGACTCCAGCACCGGTACCTGTTGGCTTGTTGCGGCCGGGCTCGCCAAGGGTGGCCATGAAGACCGCGATGACTTCTACGAGCGTGTGAAGCGGGCCGACAAGTCCGGTGAGATCGATAAATGGCTCCCTACCGATGACGACCGTCGGCAGCTGAAGCGCGAGACGGCGGCAAGGTTGTTGACGGACTGGGAACTGAACATGCAGCGCCTCGTCTTGGACGCCCTGAGCACGGTCGCCGAAGGCGGAACGGCAACCTTCATCCTTCCCCATCCGAAGGATCCGGCGAGGCGGTTCGGGGAGTGCGAGGTGACCGTTGAGCAAGTGCACGAACCGGGCTTCGAGCGCGAGGAAACAGTGGTTGAGATCAACCTCGAGAACGAGTTCCGCACATCAGGCTTGGGCTGGCAGGCCACGATACGTATGTTGATCTCGATCAGTCCGCCCGAGACGAGCTGGGACCGCTTCGGTGACACTTTCTCGACGATCGACGACCTAGGAAGCCATGCCCTGCGCATCGATGAGCTGCGGAAGCTTACCGATGACGGTCTGCTCGCGCAGTCGAGTCCTAACGACACTGCCCATTACACGCATCGACGCAATCTCGCCCTCAGCTCGGTCGTCGGCCGCGGCGTCAGATCCATGTGTGGTGTCTACTTCGTCCCCTATCAGGACCACGATTCCTTGCCCAAGTGCGCGGTCTGCGAAGAGCGCTACCGCGATCTGCCTAAATGAGGCGCTGCCAGCCTGGTAAAGCCTTGGAGGGTTTTCGGGTTTCTGCCTGGCTGGTCCGGCTCGGTGGGTCGGTTGCGCTGAGTCGCGTGGGCCCGGCGCTACTCCCAGCCCCCCGCGGTGCCGGGCTGTCACACCTGGCGCGGCGGATCCGTCAGAGGAGATGTACGACGCCGGAGAGCGGAGAGGAATTCGTCATGAGCTATGTCGTGGACTTCGAGAATGTGTCGACCGTGGGGCTGGAGTCGTCGCCGGTGGCGGAGGCGCTTGCGGGGCTGCGGGCCAACGAGGCGCGGTATTTCAAGAACAAGTACGCCCACGTTTTCGTGACCGAGCCGGCGGACGACGCCAAGGCGACCGTCGACTGGGTCGGTCGGGTGCTGCGGGAGGAGCGGGACATGGTCATCGCCTCGCCGGCGCTCGAGGCGGCCGAGGTGCTGGTCGACAACGTCCGATGGGCGTACGTCTTCCACCAGTCCGGTCTGGTCGTCAACGTGCTGTACACGCTCGACGATGGCGGAAAGCGGGCAGTCGGGTTCAAGCTCTCCGACGGCATGGAGGTGCCGGAGGAGCTCGGCGCGTTCAAGTTCGCGCGGCAGAAGTCGAAGCTGGCCGGAACGATCCGCGGGTCGTACTTCGTGATCAAGAACGAGTACTGAGCGGGAACCGCTCAAATCCCGAACAGCTGCTGGAGGATCGAGGTGATGATCCATGCCTTCGCCGAGCGGGTGCATCGTCGACAGCATCGCGATCAGCGCCTCGGTGCTACCGCCAACCTGTGCCTTGCGGCGGGTGGTGGTGGCCTCATAGCCGTTGATCATGCTTGCGGTGTTCACGGAGGGGATGTCGTACGCCTATAGTGACTACCACCGCCGATCTCGACCGGATGCCGTCGTATGACGTTCCGTCCGACGCCTCGCCGCTGGACCTCCTGTTGGAGAGCCGAGCCGAGGACGACCGTTGATCTATTTGGACGCTTCCGCGCTCGTCACCCTGCTGGCACGGCGCACCTAGGCCGCTGATTTGCGAAGGTTCTTGGAGGGCCGGCCGGTGATGCCGATGGCCACCAGCACCCTCGGTTTCGTCGAGACAGTCCGGACCATGGACCGTGTCGGCGACTACCCCGACCTCATGCGTGATCTGGTCGGTAGCTTCACGGAGATCCTTCTGACCGAAGAGGTTCGCGACGCGGCGGCCCACCTTCCGGGCAACTTGGGGACGCTCGACGCCGTTCACGTGGCCAGCGCTCAGATTCTGGGCGATGCGCTCGACACGCTTGTCACCTACGACAAACGGATGCTCGACGTTGCGCGGGCGGAAGGATTGCCGGCTGAAGCTCCTGGTCTGGTCTGAAGTCGCCTCCGCACGATGGCATCGGCCGCCTGCTCTGTGACGCCGCTTTGGGTGGCGGGGGATCGGGGGCAGGGTCGGGTATTGCGAAGCGAAGACCCGGCAGGAGGTACGTACGGCCGAGGAGCAGGTCGAGGTGCAGCGCTCCCGGCCAGGTTTTCCCCTCCAGCGTCGCGCGCCTGGTACTGACCGGGGGAGTGCAGAACGAGATGAGGCGTACCGGCGTCACCAGCTTCAAGCTCTACACGGGGACGGCCGTGGACTCGTGGCCGCTCATCCGGGATCACGACACCGACAAGCTGCTGGCCCGGCTCGGCGGCTGATCAGTTTTCGAGAAGCCCCGCCGGGGCGGCCTGCTTAGCCTGGGTCCATGGCAGAGGAGAGTGCGCGATGATCACGAAGCTGAACGTCACGTCCATCTACGTCCTGGACAAGGACGAGGCGCTGGAGTTCTACGTCGGCCTGCTCGGTCTCGAGAAGGGCAACGACGTCCAGGAGGGCTCCTACCGCTGGCTGACCGTCCGGGTCCCCGGCGACAGCGGCACCGAGATCTCCCTGGAGCAACCGGGCCCGCCCCTGCACGACGAGGCGACCGCCGCCCAGCTCCGCGAGCTGATCGCCAAGGGCGCCCTGACCGGTCTGGTCCTCAACACCGACAACATCCGAGGCCTGTACGAGTCGTTGAAAGCGCACGGCTTCACCGACTTCACCCAAGATCCCACCGACCACTTCTACGGCACCGACATGGGCCTCCGCGACCCGTCGGGCAACCCGATCCGCATCCTTCAACAGGGAAGCGCCACCTGAGGAACGGTCCGCTACGGGGCGACGCGGTCGCGGATGCCGTCGAGCACCGCCTCCGCCGCCCATGCGGCGGCGTCGGCGATGTCTCGGCGGTCCATACCGAGCTCGCGGCGGAACGTCACCCAGGTTCCGACGGAGTCGAGGTGCGACAGCGCGGCAATGATCGCCCTGCGCTCCGCCGCGTCGAGGGAGGGCACCTCGGCGTCCAGCAGCGCTTCGAGGTGCGTTCGGCCGGGGGACGGCGCCGCGCCGCTGACGCCGCGCATCGCCGTTTCGGCGACGACGTGCGCGAGCTCCGGCCGTTCGTCGTACCGCTGCATCGCGTCGCGGATCGCGAGGGGGACGTCGAAGATCGAATGCGACTCCTCGCGGGCGAACAGCGTCGCCTCGATCCATGCGGCGGTCGCCAGCAGCAGGTCGACGCGCGAGGGATAGTTGCGGAACACCGTGCGCTCGGCGATGCCCGCCCGGCGCGCGATGACCCGGTACGACACGTCGTCGCTGCCGACCTCCTCGATCAGTTCGGCGTAGGCGGCGAGGATCGCCGCTTGCGTGCCACTCAGCTCCGTCACGGCCGCGCCCACGTCGCATCGGGCAGTTTGGCGAGCACGGTGTCGATGGCGCGGTCGAACGCGTCGCAGATCTCGCCGGCGTCCAGGTCGAAGCCCGTGCGCAGGCGCGCCCAGAACATCGCCGAGGAGAAGTAGCACAGGGAGGCCGCGACCCGCCGCCGATCCCGTCGGTTGAGCGTCGGCGCCGACACCTCGAGCATCGCCTCGATCGCCCGGGTGATGTAGGCCGGCTCGGTGTCGAGCGTCGGGGAGATCGCCGACGCCCGGGCGCCGACGTACGCGTACGCGGGCAATGCGTCGAAGGCCCGGAAACGCTCGTGCACGGCGGCGCGGAAGTCGGACACGGTCACGAACGGCGGCAACGGGAAGCTGGTCTGCTCGATCCAGTTCGAGAGAGCGGCGAGCAGGTGCGCCCGCGTGGGGTACTGGCGGTAGATCGTGCGCTCCGAGACGCCGACCTCGTCGGCGAGGGCACGGTAGGAGATGTCGTCGAACATGCGCTCGCGCAGCAGCACCGCGGCGCTCGCGAGAATCGCGGTCGCCGTGTCGACCGGCTCCTCCATCACGTCCCCTTCTTCCGGGCGGCCGCCCAGCGCGGGGGCCCGGTGACTTCCGGCGGGAGCACGTAGCGATCGGAGCCGTCGAGGGTGAGCGCCAGCGACGAGACGTACTGCACCTGGCCGTGCGGCCCTCGTTCAGCCGAGGCCAGCATATCCGGCCGCTCGAAGGTGTACCCGGTGACGTGGCAGCGGAGCCGCTCGCCCGAGGGGTTCCCGTCGGCGTCGAACCGGGGCGAGTCGATGCCGTCGGAGCGGCGGCGCAGGTAGTAGCGCCCCCGTGTGGCGACGGCCATGGCCGGCGTGGCGAGGACCGCCACGCCGATCGCGATGAGCACCGAGAACGGCTTGACAGCGGTGCCGAAGAGCCCGGCGAACGCGAGCAGCGACAGCGCCGAGGCGAGCCCCACCGACACGAGCCCCACCGGGTTCCAGTCGTGCAGCATGCCCCGCCGGAATTCGGGGTAGCGCGGCGAGATGCGCAGCACCCACTTGTTGATGGCGATATCGGTGGCGATCGTCACGAGCCACGCCATGACGACGTTCGCGTACAGGCTCAGCACGAAGGTGATGAGGGTGAAGACGTCCAACATCATGAGGACGTACGCGATCACGAGGTTGAACAGGACGAAGATCGTACGACCGGGGTAGTGCTTCGTCGCCCGGGTGAAGACGTTCGACCACGCGAGCGAGCCCGAGTACGCGTTCGTCACGTTGATCTTCACCTGAGCGACCACGATGAGCAGGACGGCGAGGATGATCGCGAGCCAGTCGGGAATGAGGGTCTGGTACATGCCGACGAACTGCTTGACCGGTTCGGCCGCGCGGTGCCCGAGAGCCGGTTCGACCCTCACGAGGAGGTAGACGGCGAGAAACACCCCGATCGCCTGCTTGGTGCCGCTGAAGACGACCCAGCCCGGGCCGGAGAACACGAACGACGTCCACCACGAGCGGGCGTTCGACGGCGTGCGCGGCGGCATGGCGCGGAGATAGTCGATCTGTTCCGCCAGCTGCGGGGTGAGGGCGAAGCAGACGGCCGCACTCGAGACGACGGCGCCGAAGCTGACCGAGCCGTCGGAGTCGCCGGTGAAGGACGTGAAGGCGCGCACGGCCTCGGGGTCGGAGACGAGGATCCACAGCAGCGGCGCCAAGGCGAGGGCGAGCCACAGGGGCGTGGTCCAGAACTGCAGGCGCTCCAGCGCGCGCATGCCGTAGATGACGATCGGGATCACGACGACGGTCGAGATGAGATAGCCGAGCCACAGCGGCATCCCGGTCGCCAGCTGGAGCCCCTGCGCCATGATGGCACCCTCCAGGGCGAAGAAGATGCAGGTGAAGCCCGCGAAGACCACGGTCGTGACGATGGAGCCGTAGTAGCCGAATCCCGAGCCCCGGGCGATGAGGTCGAGGTCGAGGTTGTAGCGGGCGGCGTAATACGCGACGGGCACGCCGACGATCACGATGATGACCGACGCGAACACGATGCCGAGCACGGCGTTGGGGGTGCCGTGGTCGATGCCGATGCTCGCGCCGATCGAGAAGTCGGCGAGGAACGCGATGGACCCGAGGGCGGTCGCGCCGACGGAGGCCGCGCTCCAGCGCCGGAACGTACGCGGCACGTAGCGGAAGGCGTAGTCCTCCAGGCTGTCCTCTGCGGCCGCGCGCGCGTTGTCCGTCGACACAGGGCATAGTCGCTGTCCGGTGTTACGGCGGCATTGCCGGTGTGAGTCACGCCGGCTCAGATCGCCATGGCGGCCCGCACGGTGGAGGTGGCTGCCTTGCCGCCTTCGCCGGTCTGTGTGACGTGGCCCGAGGCGAGCACGACGTAACGCTCGGCGGCCTCGAGGGCGAAGCCGATGTGCTGCTCGACGAGCAGCACGTTGATGCCCTCGCCGGCCAGCTGCATGATGGTGTGCTCGATCTCGGCCACGATCGTGGGCTGGATGCCCTCGGTCGGCTCGTCGAGGATGAGCAGCTTCGGCTCGGTGATGAGGGCACGGGCGATCGCGAGCTGCTGGCGCTGTCCGCCCGAGAGCAGGCCCGCCTTGCGGGTGGCGAACTTCTTCAGGGCGGGGAAGCGGGCCAGCTGCGCGTCGATGAGCGCCTTGCCGCGGCGGCGCCCGTCGGCGGCCAGCTGCAGATTCTCCAGCGTCGTGAGCTGGCCGAACGCCTGCTGACCCTGCGGGACGTACGCCATGCCGCGGGCCACCCGCTTGTTGGGGGGAAGCGACGAGATGTCCTCGCCGTCGAACAGCACGCGGCCCTTCGACGGCTTGATGAGGCCGATCGCGAGACGCAGCAGGGTCGTCTTGCCGGCGCCGTTGTGGCCGAGCACGGCCACCACGTCGGCGGACGGCACCGTCACCCCGTGCAGCACCTGCGTACGCCCGTAACCGGCCTTGATGTCGGTGAGTTCCAGCATGTCAGCCTTCCGTCATGGCGTCTGCGGTGCCGAGGTAGACCTCCTGCACCTTGGGATCGGCCTGAACCTCGGCCACCGTGCCCTGCGACAGCACTTGGCCCTGGTGAAGAACCGTCACTCGGGTGGCGAAGCGGCGCATGAAGTCCATGTCGTGCTCCACCACGAGCACGATGCGCTTGGCCGCGATGCGCTGGAGAAGCTCGCCGGTGGCGGTGCGCTCGTCCTGGCTCATGCCGGCGACGGGCTCGTCGAGCAGCAGCACCTGCGCGTCCTGCACGAGCAGCATCGCGATCTCCAGCCACTGCTTCTGGCCGTGCGACAGGATGCCGGCCGGTGTGGCGAGCTCGCCGGTGAGGCCGGTCTCCTCCAGCGCATGCTCGATCGACGGGTCGACGCCCCGCCGGGCCCGCAGCAGCGAGACCGACGGGCGGTGGCGCCCGGCGGCGATGTCGAGGTTCTGCAGCACGGTGAGCTCGTCGAAGACGCTCGCGGTCTGGAACGTGCGGCCGACCCCGAGGCGGACGATCTTGTGGACCGGCCGGCCGAGCAGCTCCGTATTGCCGAGCCGGGCCGACCCGGTGCCCTTGGTCAGCCCCGTGATCGCGTCGATGCAGGTCGTCTTGCCGGCGCCGTTCGGCCCGATGAGGAACCGGACCTCACCGGGGTGGGCGTCGAAACAGACGCCGCCCACCGCGACGAAACCCGAGAACTCGACATGGAGATCCGTGACGACGAGTGAAGTGCCGGTCATGACCGCACCTCTTCCAGCTGGGCGGCGGCGCGCGCGGGGGCGGGTTGCTCGATCGGGGCTCGGCGCGCCCACCCCTTGAACCTGGCCGGGAGCGACGACAGCCCGTTCGGCAGGAAGAGGATCACGACGATGAACAACAGACCGAGGATGTACGTCCAGCCGTCGGGCCAGGTCGAGCCGAGGCTCGACTGTCCCCAGCCGACCGCCATCGCGCCGAGCGCGGGGCCGAACAGCGACGCGCGACCGCCGAAGGCCACGCCCGCGATCATGAGAATCGAGGCGGCGGCGCCGATCTCGGCCGGGGTGATGATGCCGACGATGGGCACGAACAGCGCTCCGCCGATGCTTGCCATCAGGGCGGAGACGACGAAGGCGACGAGCTTGACGTTGGCCGGGTCGTAGCCGAGGAAACGCACCCGCTCCTCGGCGTCCCGGGTGGCGACGAGCAGCTCACCGAAGCGGCTGCGGTAGAGCTGCCACACCGCGAGCAGGCACACGATGAGCAGCGCGGCCGCGATGAGGTACACCATCACCTTGTTCGCCGGGTCGTTCAGCACGAAGCCGAAGAAGTACTTGAAGTCGCTGAGCCCGGTGTCGCCTCCGGTCTCGCGGATCGTGGAGCTGATCAGGACGGCCAGCGCGACGGCGAGCGCCTGCGACAGAATCGCGAAGTAGGCGCCCTTCACCCGGCGCTTGAACAGCGCGTAGCCGAGGGCGCCGGCCACGACCACCGGGAGCAGCACGATCGCCACCAGGGTGAACCCCGCGCTGCGGAACGGCTCCCAGAACGCCGGGAGCGGCGCGAGCGGATCGTAGAGCACCATGAACCCGGGGATCCGGTCACCGGCGGTCTCCAGGGTCAGGTGCATGGCCATCGCGTAGGCGCCGAGGGCGAAGAACACGCCCTGCCCCATCACGAGCATCCCGCCCCGGCCCCAGGCCAGGCCGATGCCGACGGCGGCGATGGCCCAGCAGCAGTACTTGCCGAGGTTGTTGAGCCAATGGTCGGAGAGCACGAGGGGAGCGACCGCGAGGAGCAGGACGGCGAACAGCCCGATGCCGCTGAGGGAGATCCAAGGCTTCTTGGTCATGCCAGACTCCTGGTTCGCACCGTGAACAGGCCCTGTGGGCGCAGCTGCAGGAAGACGATCACGAGGATGAAGGCGAGCACCTGCGCCAGGCTGCCGGTCGTCCAGTAGGCGAAGAACGAGAGGGCGACACCCACCGCCCACGCGGCGATGATGGTGCCCTTGAGCTGGCCGATGCCGCCGGCGGCGACGACGAGGAAGGCCGGGATGATGTACTGCGCGCCCATCTGGGAGTTCGTGCCGCCGATGAGCGACGCGGCCACGCCGGCGACCCCGGCCAGACCCGAGCCGACGAAGAAGGTGAGGCGGTCGATCCGGCGGGTGGAGATCCCCGTGGTCTCGGCCAGGTCCCGGTTGTGCACGGTCGCCCGGATGCGGCGGCCGAACGCGGTGTACTTGAGCCAGGCCGACAGGGCGGCGACGCAGACGGTGGCGAGCAGGATGGTGAACAGCTGCCGCAGCGGCCATTCGTAGCCGAGGATGTTCACCTGCCCGTCGAGCCAGCGGGGTTTCTCGACCGGGACACCCTGGGACGGGAAGATCTGCAGGGCCGCCTGCTGCAGGATCAGTCCGACTCCGACCGTGACGAGCAGGGTGTCGAGGGGCCGTCGGTACATCCACCGGATGATGGTGACCTCCAGCACGAGGCCGAACAGGCCGGCGACGACGAAGGCGACCGGCAGCGCGACCGGGATTGACAGGTTGCTGGCCGTGATGACCTGCTGGACCAGGTAGGCGCTGAAGGCGCCGATCATGAGGAACTCGCCATGGGCCATGTTGATCACGCCCATCTGGCCGAAGGTGAGCGAGAGGCCGAGCGCGGCGAGCAGCAGCAGTGCACCTTGCGCGCTGCCGTTCAGCAGCTGGGGGATCAGTGCGTCCACGGGCGGTCAGCCCGCCGCGTCGGTGAGCTGCTTGCGGATGTCGGCCGGGAACCAGTCGTACGCCTCGAGGTACGGGTCCGGCTCGATGAACTTGTCGGAGGACCAGACGATGTCGAACTGGTTTGCGGCGTTGATCCGTCCGATGTGGCCGGGCTTGGAGATGTGGTGGTTCTCGCCGTCGAGCGTGACCTTGCCCTCCGGCGCGTCGAACGTGATGGGTTTCGCCTTCGCCGCGGCGTTCACCGCGTTGACGTCGAACGAGCCGGCCGCCTCGACGAGAGCCTTGTACAGGTACAGCGAGATGTAGGCGGCCTCCATCGGGTCGGAGGTTACGCCGCTGCTGTTGGGGTAGGCCTTCCAGCTCTGGATGAACTTCGGGTTGGTGGCGGTCTTGAGCGACTGGAAGTAGTTCCAGGACGCGTAGTTGCCGGTGACCTCGTGACCCATGGCCGGCGCCTCCTCCTCGGCGATCGACACCGAGATGATCGGCGTCTTCGCGGGGGTCAGGCCGGCGTCGTAGTACGCCTTGATGAAGCCGACGTTCGACGAGCCGTTGATGGTGTTGAAGATGAAGTCGGGCTTGGCCGCCGCGATCTTCGCCACCTGGCTGGTCCAGTCGTCCTTGTCGAGGGGCACGTACTCCTCGCCGACGATCTTGATGCCGAGCTTGGCCGCGTACAGCTTGATGATCGCGTTTGCGGTACGGGGGAAGACGTAGTCACTACCGGCGAGGAACAGCGTCTTCACCCCCTTGGAGGCGAGGAAGTCCATCGCCGGGATGATCTGCTGGTTGGTGGTCGCGCCGGTGTAGTAGATGTTCGGCGACGACTCGAGGCCCTCGTACTGCACCGGGTAGAAGAAGAGGCCGTTGAGCTTCTCGACGACCGGCTTCACGGCCTTACGGGAGGACGAGGTCCAGCCGCCGAAGATCGCGGCGACGCAGTCCTGGGTGAGCAGCTTCTCGGTCTTCTCGGCGAAGGTGGGCCAGTCGGTGGCGCCGTCCTCCTGGACGTATTCGATCTTCTTGCCGAGGATGCCGCCGCCGGCGTTGATCTCGTCAGCGGCCATGTGCAGCACATTGGAGACGGTCTTCTCCGAGATCGCCATGCCGCCGGTCAGGGAATTGAGGAAGCCGAGTTTGACGGTGCTGCCGGAGGTGTCGACGCAGCTGGCCGCCGCGGACGACCCCGCGCCGGCCGTGTCGTCGCCGGCTCGGGCGCCACAGCCGGTCAGCACGAGGGCCATGGTCGTCCCGATGGCGCCCGTGGCCACAAGCGCGCGCATCCGCTTGCTGGTGGTGGACATATATGCCAACTCCGTTCGTGGTGAAGGGGGCGGATCGTGCCACCGGCTACTGCCAGTGGAAGAAGACTGACCATGAGTCATTACTCTGACATTTCTTAGTTGTTCCAACTCTGTAGCCGACTGATCGATCAGGCGTAATAGGGCCGCTAGAGCAGCGGAAAGTGAGGACTGCCGATGTCAGAGGTCTGTCATCCGGCCGCATGGATGGCACACTTTTGACATCCGCCGAGCCGCGAGCCGGGGGCAATCCACAGTGGAGGCGGCTAGCATCCCGGAATCGGTTGATGGGCAGGCGGGAGCTGATGATGTCCGTTTCTCGGTTCGATACTGGTGTGCCGCATTCGGCTCGGGTCTGGAACTACTGGCTGGGCGGGATGGACAACTTCGCGGCTGACCGGGCGGTGGGGGATCAGTTCGCCGCCTTCTATCCGGACATCGCGGTGGTGGCGCGGTCGTCGCGGGCGTTTCTGAAGCGGGCGGTGAGGTTCCTGGCCGCAGATGCCGGGATCCGGCAGTTTCTCGACGTGGGCACGGGGATGCCGTCGGCTGAGCACACCCATCAGGTGGCGCCGGGGGCGCGGGTGGTCTACGTCGACAACGATCCGCTGGTGCTGGAGCATGCGCGGACGCTGCTGGGGGAGGGCGACGTCGCCTACATCGATGCCGATCTGAGGGATCCGGGGTCGGTCATCGAGGGCGCGGGGCGCACGCTCGATCTGTCGCAGCCGACCGGGCTGATCCTGATGAACATCCTCGGGCATGTGCCGGATCTCGACGAGGCGGTGGGCATCGTCCGGCGGCTCATGGGGGCGCTACCGGTGGGGAGCTACCTGATCACGGCGGATGGGACCAACGTGATCGACGGGCCGGCGTTCGAGGAGGCGATCGGGGTGTGGAACGCGAACGCGCCGCTTTCCTATCATCTGCGACGGCCCGAGGAGCTGGCGCGGTTCCTGGAGGGGCTGGAGGTGCTCGAGCCGGGGCTGGTGCCCTGTTCGCGGTGGCGGCCCGACACGGAGGGGTCGCGTGAGGTGGATGAGTTCGGGGCGGTGGCCCGCAAGGGACGCGCCGGCTGACCGAAGGCCCAATATTCCCCAATATACCGCGCAGTTCGGGCAAAAAGGTAGGGCCGTGCGGGCCTTCCCCGGAACCCCGAAACAGGCTCACGATGCAGGTGAAAGACCTGCTGGAGCCCAAGGAGGCGGCGTCATGTTGCTGCAAGGTAACCACCAGGACCGGCGCCCGGCCGAGCCCGCCCGTGAAGACCCGGCCCCCACGGTCGTCGTCGTGGAGGAGACCGGAGAGAGGGGCGGGGAGAAGACCGGGGAGAAGGCCGTCAAGCGGAACTACCCGCCGATCGTCATCTCCCCGCCGCCGCTGGGGCAGGCCATCGCCGACGGGCTGAGCGGCATGAGCCGGGCCACCCTGACGGTCGGGGCGGTCGGCGCGGTCATCATCGGCGTGGCGATGGTCGTCGCGATCATCATCGGCGCCATCGTCATGGGCCTGGGCTTCAACCCCGGCGGAGCTTACTGATCGGGGTCGTCCGGAGAGAAGGCCGGGGTGGCCACGCAGAGCACCTCGGCCCGGTCGACGATCAGGTCCTCCGGCGTCGGAAAACGGCGGTGCAGCCCGGCCAGCGCGTGGTCGTAGTCGATCTGGTGGAACGGTGTCTCGCGCATCTTGACCACCGAGGCGCGGACCGCCGCCGCGAAGTCGGCGGGCCAGCGGACCGTGTGCAGCGCCTTGACGACGTTGGTGTCGCGGTCGATCAGCACGATCTGCACCAGCGGGTCGGCGTCCACGCCCGGCAGCCCGTCGGCCGGGTCGAACAGATGCGGGCTGTAGGCCGTGTAGGACCAGGTCAGAAGCGGTCCCAGGCGGTAGAGGAGAAGACCCACGTGCTCGCTGTCGACCCAGGCGAACTGGGTGGGCGGCGTCGTCACGGCCTGGATCTCCAGGTCGTGCGGGTGGCTCAGGAAGATCATGAGCTGTACGGGCTCGCCCGCGAACATGGACAGGGCCGCGCCTTCCGGCCAGCTGATGTCCGGGTTCAGTTGGCTGCCCACGTCGACGACCGCGTGCATGTCTGCCAGCGTAGGCGTGAAACAGCGCGACTGAGGGGACATTGACCACGATCGGTATCTTGGGAGGTTCGAACGGAGGCGCGTATGACGGAGCCCTACTCGAGACGCTCGTTCCTCGCCGGTGTTCTGACGGCCGGCATGGTGTCCGCCTCCGCGAGCTATCTGCTCACCCGCCGCGACGAGGTCAAGCTCACGCTGGTGACCGGGGTCGACGACACCGGCGGGCGGCGGCTGCTGGTGCGGATGTGGAACGACCTCAACCCGTACGTCAAGATCGAGCCGATCGAGATCAACAGCTCCACCCGCGACCAGTACGAGAAGTTCATCTCCAGTCACGCCGACATCTACAACCTCGATGTCATCCACATCCCCAAGTTCGCGGCCGAGAAGCGGATCGTGCCGATCACCCCGCGCAACGACATCTCGCTGCTGGGCCCGGTGCAGCGGCTCAGCGCGCGGGCGGGCACCGACGAGTTCTGGGCGGTGCCGTTCAACACCGATGTCGGCGTCCTCTACCGCCGGGTCGCCGACAAGGCCGAGGCCGGCCCCGACCCCACCCTCGCGCAGGTCATGACCGCGAGCTCGCGCAGCTTCGTCGGCCAGCTCGACACGGTCGGCTCCCAGACCGACGAGGCGTTCGTGGTCAACGTGCTCGAGCAGGCGCTGTCGGAGGACGAGGCGATCCTCGACGAGCGCGGCCAGCTGTCGTTCAGCCTCGGCCAGTGGCGCTCGGCGCTGGGACCGCTCGCCGCCGCCATCCGTGGCCGGCGCGTCGGCGCGGAGGCCGGCGAGGACGACACCAACCGCACGTTCCAGCGCAACGGGCTGCGCTTCATGCGGAACTGGCCGGTCTACTTCCCGGCGATCGACCGGGCCGAGCGCACCAAGCCGGCCACCGACGAGATCCGGCTCGGGCGGCTGCCGATCGGGATCATCGGCGGGCAGAGCCTGGCCGTGTCGGCCGAGAGCGACCACCGCGACGAGGCGGTGGAGGCCATCCACTTCCTCACCGACGGCCCCGCGCAGCTGCTGCTGGCCAAGTACGGCTTCGCGCCGACCGGCCTCGACTCCTACATCGACCCGGTCGTGACGGACACGATGCCGCACCTCAAGGTGATCCGCAACGCGGTGGAGTCGTCCCGGCCGCGGCCCATGCACGCCAACTACGCGGCGTTCGCCGAGGCCTTCGCCGGCCACGTGCACCGTTTTCTCTACGACGGCGAGCAGCTGACCCAGCAATTCATCTCCGACATCCAGGAGACGCTGCGATGAGCGACATCGACGCGTGGCAGATCTGCATCGTGGTGACGGCGGCCATCGTCCTTCTCGAAGGCGCTGTCTACCTGCTGCGCAAGCGGATGCCGCCGGGGTTGCTGCCACGCTGGTGGCGTACCGCGCTGTTGGTCCTTCTGCTCGCGCTGACCGTGGTCGTCTTCGTGGTGGCGCTCGGGCCGAGCATGGCCGACCAACTGTCCAGTGTGGCCGCGGCGGTGGCCGCGGTGGGCGCGCTCTGGCTGGCCTACCGGTCCTACAACTCGAAAGCCGATACGAAGCCCAAAGAACCCGATCATCCGACAGAATCGTAAGCTATGGGTGACTTACGGGTGGTGGTTTGCGGGGGATCGGCGGCCGCGGGTGTGCTCGGGCTGATCACGACGGCCATGGGGCGCGGCTGGACCGTCGACGTCACGGCGACACAGAACGCGCTCGAGTTCATCGATTCGGCCGCGGTCACGCGGGCCAGTGGCCGGCCCGTGCGCACCACGTACAAGTTCGCCGCCGACGGCACCCGCATCTCGCCGCCGGCCGACGCGCTGATCGTGGCCCCGGCCACCTTCAACACCATCAACAAGCTGGCCCTGGGCATCGCCGACACGTACGCGCTGAGCTCGGTGGCCGACGTGATCGGCCGGGGCGTCGCGACCGTCGTCGTGCCCGCGGTCAACGAGGCGCTGGCCGCCCGCCGTCCGTTCCGCCGCTCGCTCGACGAGCTTCGGGCCGAGGGCGTACGGGTCCTGTTCGGCCCGGTCGACGGCTGGGTGCCCGGCAACGGGGCCGAGTTCCCGTGGATCAAGGCACTCGACCTCGTCGAGGACGTTTTCGGCCTGAATACGGTTGATCGTCACGCCACCCCTGTCCGATAGGCGCTAGGCCCGCGTCACGGCCGGTGCATAGCCTGGGCCCGTGACGGACCTGCTCGAGCGCTCGGGCGAGCTCGCCGTGCTGACCGGCCTGCTCGCGGACTGCGCCGCCGGCGGGCGCGTGGCCGTGATCAGCGGCGAGGCCGGGGCCGGCAAGTCCACCCTGGCGGCCGCGTTCACCGAGGCCGCCGGTCCACGCGCGCAGACCCTCTGGGGCTCGTGCGATCCGCTGCTGACCCCGCGCGCGCTCGGCCCGTTGCACGACATCGCCCGCCGTCTCGGGGGCGCCCTGCGCGAGCGGATCACCGCCGGTTCCCGGGCCGAGGTCTTCGACCTGCTGCTGGAGGCGCTCGACCGTCCGCCGCAGGCCGCCCGGCCCGTCGTCGTGCTCGAGGATCTGCACTGGGCCGACGAGGCGACGCTCGACATGGTCGCGTTCCTCGGGCGCCGCCTCGCGCTCTGCCGGGCGCTGCTGCTGATCACCTACCGGGAGGAGGAGGTCGGCCCCGGGCACCGGTTGAGAACCGTCCTGTCCGGACTTCCGCCGGGTCTGGTCCGGCGGATCGGTCTGCCGCCGCTGACGCCGGCGGCGGTGGATGAGCTTGCGCTGCGTGCGGGTCGTCCGGCTCCCGAGGTGTACGAGGTCACGGGCGGCAACCCGCTTCTGGTGACGGAGGTGCTGTCCGCCGCCGAGACGGGCGTGCCCCCGACCGTACGCGACCTGATCCTGTCCCGGATCGCCACGCTGTCGCCGGCGGCCCGCGAGGTGGCCCACCTGGTGTCGGTCGTGCCCTCCCAGAACGGCTTCGCGGTCGACCGGCTCGACGCGATCGAGGAGTGCCTGGACCGGGGCGTGCTCACCGCCCGCGGCCGGGGCGTGGCCTTCCGGCACGAGCTGTTGCGGCGGGCGGTCGAGGAGTCCCTCTCCCCGGGGCGCCGGTCCGCCCTGCACGCCGAGATCCTGGCCGGTCACGCCGGCCGGGCCGGGGTCGAGCCGGCCTGGATGGTCCACCACGCCCACCATGCGGGCGACAGGGCGGCCGTACGGCACTGGGCGCCGATCGCCGCGCGCCGGGCCGCCTCCCTGGGCGCGTACCGGCAGGCCGCCGCCCACTATCAGCAGGCGCTGCCGCTCGTTACCTCCTCTGCTCAAGATCGCGCCGACCTGCTAGAGGAATACTCGCTGGCGGCCTACCACGGTGGCCTCGCGCCCGAGGCCATCGAGGCCCGGCGGGAGGCGCTGGCGCTGCGGACGGGCCTGGGTGACGAGGTACGCATCGGGGAGAACCTGCGCTGGATCTCCCGGCTGAGCTGGTGGCTGGGCAAACCGGCCGAGGCCCGTGACGCCGGCTACCGCGCGGTCGAGGTGCTGGAGGCCCAGCCGCCCGGCCCGTCGCTGGCCGCCGCCTACAGCAACCTGTCGCAGCTGTTCATGCTCGGTCACGACGTCGAGCGGGCGATCGGCTGGGGCGTGCGCGCCACCGACCTGGCCCGCCGGGCGGGCGACCTCGACACCGAGCTGCACGCCCTGGTCAACATCGGCTCGGCCCGGGTCCTGGCGGGCGAGGTGGAGGGCGTCGCCGAGCTGCGGCGCGCCCATGAGCTGGCCGTCGCCGCCGGCTTCGACGACCACGCCGGGCGGGCGCTGGTCAACCTGGCCAGCTTCGCCGTCGACGCGTACGACCTGACCATCGCCGAGCAGACGTTCGACCGGGTCATCCCGTTCCTGACCTCGCGCGACCTGGACGGCTACGTCCGCCACCTGCTGGGCCACCGCGCCCGGCTGCACCTGGCCCGCGGCGACTGGGAAGCCGCCCGGGCCGACGCCGCCGAGGCGCTGGCCGGCCCGCCCCAGCCGGGCGGCGCCCGGGTCTCGGCCATGGCCGTCCAAGCCGTGCTGGCCGCCCGCCGCGGCGAGCCCGGCGCGCTGGAGGCCGCCCAGCTCGCGGCCGACCACGGCTACCCGACCGGCGAGGCCCAATTCCTGTGCCCGGCCGCCCTGGCCCTGGCCGAGGCCTGCTGGCTGTCCGGCGACGCGGAACGGGCCGCGATCGAGGCCAAGAAGGGCCTGGCCGTGGCCGAGCGCTTCGGCCACGAGTGGTTCACCGGCGAGCTCGCCTTCTGGCTGTGGCGATGCACCACCGCGAGCACCGCGGCTGTGCTCGCCGCCGCGCCCTTTCGCATGATCATCGCGGGGGATTGGCGTGGTGCCGCTGCGTACTGGCAGGAGCGTGACTGTCCGTACGCCCGGGCCGAAGCCCTCGCGCACGGTGACGGAACCGCGGTGACCGAGGCGCTGAAGGTCTTCGACCGGCTGGGCGCCACCGCCCGATCCCGCAAGCTCCGCGCCGACCTGCGCGAACGCGGCCTTCCGGTCCCGCGCGGCCCCCGCCGCGCCACCGAGACGGCCGGCCCCCGGCGCACCACCGGCGCCACCGTCGCGGCCGACTTGACCGCCCGCCAGCAGGAGGTGCTGGCTCTGCTGGCCGAGGGGCTCAGCAACGCCGACATCGCCGCCCGGCTCACCGTCTCGGCCAAGACCGTCGATCACCACGTCTCGGCGGTGCTCGGCAAGCTGGGCGTCTCGTCCCGGGGCAAGGCAGCTGCGGCGGCCCGCAAGCGGGGACTGCTCGGATAGGGAGCCGCCCGCCAAGATAGGGAGCTCTCCCCATGTGTGCGGGCCAGGGGATTTCTAGCGTCGAAGGCATGACAGAGCTAGTACTCGAAGGTGTCAAAGCCAAGCAGCAGAAGACCTGGGCCAGCGGCGACTACGGCGCGGTGGCGGCCCTGATCCATTCGATGGCGGAGGAGACCGTGCAGGCGGCCGACCTGTCAGCCGGGGCGCGGGTGCTCGACGTGGCGGCCGGGACCGGCAACGCATCGATCGCGGCCGCCCGGTGCGGGGCCGAGGTGCTGGCCACCGACTACGTGAGCGGCCTGCTCGACCGGGCGCGGGAACGGGCCGCGGCCGAGCACCTGCCCATCGCCACCGAGATCGCCGACGCGGAGAACCTGCCCTACCCGGACGGGCGCTTCGACGCGGTGATCTCCGTGGTGGGCGCGATGTTCGCGCCCGACCAGGAGAAAGTGGCGGCCGAGCTGACCCGGGTGTGCCGGCCGGGTGGGACGATCGCGATGGCGAACTGGACCCCGGACGGCTTCATCGGCGAGATGTTCCGGACCGTGGGCCGGCGGGTGCCGCCCCCGCCCGGCGTCCGCGGGCCGGTGGAGTGGGGCAACGAGGCCCGCGTGCGCGAGCTGTTCGGCGATCGCGTGTCGCGCTTGTCGGCGGTGGAGCGCACCTTCGTGTTCCGCTTCGTCTCCCCGGAGGCGTTCACCGACTACTTCCGGCAGACGTACGGGCCCACGCTGAAGGCGTTCGAGGCCCTCGGCCCGGACGGCGCCAAGCCGCTCTACGACGACCTGGTCGCGCTGGCCGGCCGCAACAACACGGCCACCGACGGCACCCTGAAGATCCCGTCGACCTACCTGCGGATCGTGGCCACCCGGGCCTAACCCAGCTGCTCACCCAGCACTGTGGACGACGGCGCGGGGAACTGCACCTCGGCCGTCCGCATGGCGGCCAGCGCGTTGAGGGCATCGGTCAGCGCCAGCGCGCTGGCCGTGCCGAACTTCTCGAACTCCACCCGCATCAACGGGGTCGCCAGCTTGGCCAGGCCGTGCATCTCCAGCTCCACGCGGTACGTGACCTCGGCCCCCGCCGCCAGCGGGCGCACCACGACCGAATCGGTGCAGGTGGCGCCCTCGTTGCGGCCGTGGAAGAGCAGCCGGCCGGGCTCCGAGGCGATCAGCGTGTAGACCGTCTCGGTGGTGATGCCGAGAATCTTGCAGACCTGCAGCCAGCTCGCGCCGGGCCGGATCGGCCCAGCGTCCTGGCGCGTGGCCCGCTGCACGGCCGGGTCCCAGACGGCCGTGTTACCGAAATCGGTGAGGTAGCCGAGCACCGGACCCGCTTCCGAGGTCACGGCTAAGGTGCGCTCCACGACGATCATGAGTCCCCCAGGGCCTTCGACGTGCGGCTCCTAGCGTAATGGCCGCTTCTGATCATCGCCCCGGGTTTGCTCCGTGCCCGCGCCGTCGAACTGCCGCACGAACCGCTTCTGCCACGGCGTCTCCACCGCCCGCGGGTGGTAGCGCTCCCGGATGAAGGCGACGGCCTCGGCCGCCGGCACCCCGTCGAGCACCGCCAGGCAGGCCAGGGCCGTTCCCGTGCGCCCGCGCCCGCCCCAACAGGCGACCTCGACCCGGTCACCCTCGCTGCGGTCCAAGGCTTCCCGCAAGACCACTGCGGCGTACGCCGGGTCGGCCGGCAACCGGAAATCCGGCCAGCGCAGCCACCGGCTCGTCCATCCGAACTCGGGCGGCGGATCCCCCAGCAGATAGACCCCGAACGTCGGCGGATACCCCGACGGCATGGCGTCCCGCAGCCCCCGCCCCCGCACCAGCCGCCCCGACGGCAGCCGCACCACACCCGCCTCGCCCGGCCGCCACAGTTGCTCGCTCACCAGCGAAGCGTAGAGGCCACCCCCGCTCCATCACGAGCGGCGCTTCTTCGTCGTGGGCGGAGCGTCGAGGCCACCGCGCCGAGCCAGAGGACGACCGCCCACCGCCACCAGTCCCGCCTGCCGCAGCTCGCCCACATCGGCGCGGATCCCGGGGGCCGACCCACCCAGCCGCGCCACCCCCGCCGCCGTCCTCGTGAGTCCCACCAGGCTTTCGGCGATCACGACCGCGGGGTCGTTGATGAGCTTCTTCACCCGTCATATCTGGGTGCGCCCACCGGGTCTCCGCAGGCGGCCGCCCGGATGCGCGGCCTTCACCGAGTCCCCTGGACGAGAGCCGGCGCAGCAGCGTGGACCGTTCGCGGCCGGGCGGCCCGGTCAGCACGACGAGGCCGGGGCGTTGCCCTCGCCATACCACGCCCGCCCGCTTGACCGACGTTTTCCACAGGACCGCCGACTGTCCACAGGCACCAACCTGATCTTCCGTTTTTCCGGCACACTGGTGCTGGCGGGGGCCCCCAAGGGAGGGCGGGCGCTGCGGGCGGCGTGCCTGGGCGACGCGGGCGCTCCGGAAGACTCCGGCGCTGCGGAAGACGCGGGCGCTGCGGAAGACTCGGGCGCTGCGGGAGGACGCGGGCGCTGTGGGAGACGCGGGCGACGCGGGCGCTGCGGGAGGACACGGGCGCCGTGGGAGACGCGGGCGCTGCGAGCGGAGGGCCTTGCACATGGCGGCTCTGGTCGGTGGCGAGCTCCGCGGGTGGTGCGTGCCTTAACCGGTCGTGATGGGGGCCGGAGATGCACTACAGTGTCGGCCATGCAGACCTTCAGTGAGCGACGCCGGCGTTCTGACGACCGCCGCTGATCTCTGCATTTCTCCCGGCGGGTCGAGCCCGCCGGATCGCTTTCTCTGGGCCGGTCGACCCGTCTTCGCGTCCGTCGAATGGGTCTGATCATGAACGTGGAAACTCTCCTGGCCGGGCGGCTCGCGTCGGCCTTCGCCTCCGTGGCCGGCCGGCCGGTTGACCCGCTGGTGCGGGCGTCGCAGCATGCCGACTTCCAGTCGGGGGCGGCGCTGGGGCTGGCGAAGCAACTCGGGACGCCGCCCCGGGAGATCGCCGCCGCCGTGGCCGCGAAAGTGGATTTGTCCGGATTGGCCGGGGTCGAGTTGTCAGGGCCGGGTTTTCTCAATCTCACGGTGGACAACCAAATCTTGCAGAAGGGTGCGCCGCCGGTCGTGCCGCGGGTTGAGCAGCCGGAGCGGATCGTGCTCGACTACTCCGGCCCGAACGTGGCCAAGGAGCTGCACGTCGGGCATCTGCGGTCGACGATCATCGGGGATGCGCTGGCCCGGCTGTTCGAGGCCGTGGGGCATGACGTGGTGCGGGTGAATCATCTCGGTGACTGGGGCACGCAGTTCGGCATGCTGATCGAGCAGCTGGCCGAGAATGATCATGGTGGGGCGACGTTGAGCGACCTGACCGGGTTCTATCGGCAGGCGCGGGCCCGGTTCGACGGGGACGAGGGCTTCCGGACGCGGGCGCGGCTGCGGGTGGTCGCGCTGCAGAGCGGGGACCCCGAGTCCCGGGAGCTGTGGAAGAGGCTGGTCGCGCAGTCCGAGGTGTCGTTCACGGACAGCTATGCGCGGCTCGGCATCGGGCTGGCGGCCGGCGACTTCGTGGGGGAGAGCTTCTACCAGCCGATGCTGGCCGGGGTGCTCGAGGAGCTGAGCGCCCAGGGGTTGCTGGTGGAGAGCGAGGGTGCGCTCTGCGCGTTCCCGGCCGGCTTCACCGGTCGGGACGGGGAGCCGCTCCCGTTGATCGTCCGGAAGAGCGACGGCGGGTTCGGTTACGCCGCCTCGGATCTGGCCGCCGTACGGCACCGGGTGCGGGGCCTGCACGCCACCAAGCTGATCTACGTGGTGGGTTCGCCCCAGCAGCAGCACTTCCGGATGGTGTTCGCCGTCGCTCGGGCGGCCGGCTGGCTGAATGAGACAGTTACGGCGGAGCACGTCGAGTTCGGCTCGATTCTCGGGGCGGACGGCAAGATGCTCAAGACGCGGGCCGGGGACACGATCAAGCTGAGCGACCTGCTCGACGAGGCGGTGTTGCGGGCCACCAGCCCGGCCATCGGGATCGGCGCGATCAAGTACGCCGACCTGGCCGGCGACCGGCGGAGCGACTACATCTTCGACTGGGACCGGATGCTCGCCGCGACCGGCAACACCGGGCCCTACCTGCAGTACGCGGTGACGCGGATCCGGTCGTTGCTGAGCAAGGCGTCCACGGAGCCGGGTCCGATCAGGATCGCCGACCCGGCGGAGCGGCGGCTGGCGCTGGCGCTGCTCGGCTTCGAGCCGGCCATCACGGCCGCGGTCGACGGCCGGGAGCCGCACAAACTGGCCGCCTACCTGCACGATCTCGCCGTGGCCTTCACGAGCTTCTACGAGAAGTGCCCCATCCTGAAGTCCGAGGGGGACACCCGGGCCGGCCGGCTGACCTTGGCCGCGCGGACCGGCGAGACGCTGACCCTCGGACTTGATCTTCTGGGGATTCAGCTGCCGGACGCGATGTGATCACCGGGCCATCGACCCGGCGTTCCATCGACGATTAGGGTGCCGACATGACCATTTCACGGCGTACCGTGCTCGCGGCCTCGGCCGGGGCGGCGGCGGCCCCGCTCGTTCTCACGAAGACGGCGGAGGCGCACCCGAAGAGCCCGGAGACGTACCACCTCACCGTCCTGGGCACGTCGGACACCCACGGCAACGTGTACAACTGGGACTACTACAAGGACGCCGAGTACGACGACAGCGCGCACAACGACGTCGGTGTCGCCAAGCTCGCGGCCCTGGTGAACAAGCTGCGCCGGGAAGCGAAGGGCGCCACGCTGGTGCTCGACGCCGGTGACACGATCCAGGGCACGCCGCTGGCCACGTACTACGCCAAGCAGGAGCCGATCACCACGACCGGTGAGAAGCACCCGATGGCCCGCGCCATGAACGTGCTGCACTACGACGCGGTCACGCTGGGCAACCACGAGTTCAACTACGGCCTGCCGCTGCTGAACCTGTGGATCCGTCAGCTCGGGTTCCCGGCCCTGGCCGCCAACGCGGTGAGCGCCAGGACGGGACGGCCGGCCTTCACTCCGTACGTCATCAAGAAGTTGACCCTGGGTCGTCATGCGCCGACCCTGCGGGTGGGCATTCTCGGGCTGACCAACCCGGGCGTGGCGATCTGGGACAAGGGCAACGTCGAAGGCAAACTGACCTTCCTGGACATGGTGAGCACGGCGGCCAAGTGGGTGCCGGTCATGCGGGCCCAGGGGGCCGACATCGTGATCGTCTCGGCCCACGGCGGCGACAGCGGTACGTCGAGTTACGGCCCGGAGCTGCCGAACGAGAACCCGGCCGCGCTGATCGCGCAGAACGTGCCCGGCATCGACGCGATCCTGTTCGGCCACGCCCACCAGGAGATCCCGCAGCGCTTCGTGACCAACACGAAGACCGGCAAGCAGGTGCTGATGTCGGAGCCGTCGAAGTGGGGCCAGCGCCTCACCAAGATGGACTTCGAGCTGGTCCGTGAGCGAGGCCGCTGGACGATCACCACCAAGACCGCGACCACGCTGAACACCAACACGGTGGAGGCCGACCCCAAGGTCCTGGCCGCGGTCAGGGGCCAGCACGCCAAGACCGTGGCGTACGTCAACCAGGTCGTGGCCAACTCGACCGAGGAGTTGTCGGCCGCCACCTCGCGGTACGAGGACACCCCGATCCTCGACTACATCAACAAGGTGCAGACCGACACGGTGACCGCCGCCCTGGCCGGCACCGAGTACGCGAGCCTGCCCGTGTTGTCGATCGCGGCGCCGTTCAGCCGCACGGCCGTCTTCCCGAAGGGCGAAGTCAAGATCAAGGACGTCGCCGGGCTGTACATCTACGACAACACGCTCGAGGCCGTCGTGCTGACCGGGGCCGAGGTGAAGGCGTACCTGGAGTACTCGGCGAAGTTCTTCGTCACGCTGGCCCCGGGCGCGCCGGTCGACCCGGCGGCGATCTCCGACCCGTCGGTCCCGGACTACAACTACGACGTGTTCTCCGGCGTGGACTACGACATCGACATCAGCAAGCCGGTGGGTTCGCGGATCACCCGGCTGCAGATCGCCGGGGCCGACGTCGACCCGGCCGCGCGCTTCGTGGTGGCGGTCAACAACTACCGGCGCTCCGGCGGCGGCAATTTCCCGGGCATCGTGAAGACGCAGGTCTACAACGCGCAGCAGGAGATCCGCCAGCTCCTGATCGATTGGGCCCAGGCCAAGGGCGCCATCGACCCGGCCGACTTCTTCGTCAAGAACTGGCAGCTCGTCCGCGAGGGTGTGCCGGTCTTCTAGAGCAGCGCCACGGTCAGCGCGGCCGTCGTCAGGACGGTCGCGCCGAACGCCACCCAGTAGGGCAGACCCTCGTTGCGGCCGCGCCGGGCCTCCCGGGCCCGGCGCACCGCCGAGAGGACCCCCGGCACGATGCCGATCAGGGTCCAGAAGATCACCGGCAGCCAGGAGGGTGGTTCCGGCCGGGCGGTCGGGTCCATCTCCTCGGGGTACGCAACCAGCAGCCGGCCCGGTGGCGTCCACGGCGCCGCCGGCGCGCCCTCGGGCGGGTCGGGCGGGAGGGCCCAGGGCGGTGCCGTGGGATAGGTCATGCGCGACCCATCGGCCCGCACCTGCGGATCTTTAGGTTAGTTTTCGGGAGCGATTCTCACGGGCACCTGCATCTCGGTCACCCACTTGTCGAACTCGCCCGGCGGGCAGTCCAGGTAGACCTCGCGGGCGAAGCCCGGCTCGACCGTGCGGTGCCCGTTGTCGTCGATCCAGTTGGCGATCTTCTGCCCGGTCCGGAACGCCTCGGACATCGAGCCGTGGTGCAGGGCCGTGGCCGCCTGCTCGATCGGTGGCAGCTCGGCCACCTCGAAGCCGGCCTCGGCGCTCACCTCGGCCGCCCCGATCGGGAAGGCCGCGTGCACCCGGATCGTCTCGTCGCCGGGCTCGGCCGGTGCGGGCTCGTACCAGGCGATCGGCGAGCCGGTCATGGCCACGCCGTGCTGCTCCATCAGCTCCATCAGGCGCGGATAGAGCGGACTGAGGTTCTCGGTGATCGACGCCGGGTGATCGTAGCCGGCGGCCGTGCCTGACAGCTGCGCCACTCGTAGCGCCGGAATGCTCTTGAGGACGACGTCTCCGGTGTCCATGTGCCCCTCACTCTCGATCATGCGGAGGCGCGCGTCGACCTGGGCCAGGCGCGCGGTGTCCTGCCGCATCCGCGAGGCCAGCTCGGCCCGGCGCAGGCGCAGCATGCCGCGCAGCTCGGCGGTCTCGACCTTCTCGTCGATCAGCGTCTGCACCTGCTGCAGGCTGAAGCCCAGATCCTTCAGGGCGGTCACCCTGTTCAGCAGGCGCAGCTGGGCGGCGGTGTAGAAGCGGTAGCCGCTGTGCGGGTCGACGTGGGCGGGACGAAGCAGGCCGATGGCGTCGTAGTGGCGCAACATGCGCACGGACACCCGGCCCAGGCCGGCGAACTCTCCGATGGAAAACATGCTCCGCTCAGCCTGGGGTCTGACACCGTGTCAGGGTCAAGGGATGATGCCGCCACCCTCCGGATCGACCGGCGGGGTGGTGGCCGGGGTCGTCGGCGGCGTGGTGGCCGGGGTCGTGGTCGGCGGGGTCGTCGTCGGCCTCGTCGTGGGCGGCGTGGTCGTCGGCTTCGACGTCGGCGGGGTGGTCGACGGCGGCGCGCTGCTCGGCGTGGCCGACCGGGACACCGACGGGCTCGGGCTGTGCGACCGGGACTGCCCGCTGCCGCCCCTGTTCGTCTGGCGGCTGGTCTCCTCGGCGGTGGGCGTCTCCGTGGGCTCGTCGGTGGTCGGCGCGACCGAGACCGACGGGATCGGGTCGTTGTTCTTGACGTTGTCCGTCGCGTTGTCCTTGTCGCCGCTGCGCAGCGCGATGGCGAGGGCGAGGCCGCCCGCCAGCACCAGCAGCGCCACCACGCCGATCAGCAGTGCGGTCTGGCTGCGGGGCGGGCCCTTGGCCGGGATCGGCGGCGGGGGCGGCGGCAGGTCGCGGGGGAGCGGGACGGCCCGGGTGGGCGCGGCCGGGCTCAGCGGGGCGACCTTGAGCGTGCCGGTCAGCCTTTTCCAGTCGAGCGGGCCGGCGGCCGCGAACGCCGCCTCGGCGAACTCGGCCGCGGTCTCGAACCGGTCGGCCGGCTGCTTGGCCATCGCCTTCTGGATCAGCGCGACGACGTCGGGCGGCACGTCGGCCGGCAGCGGCTCGGGCTCGTCCTCGAGGTGGCGCAGCGCCACCTGCAGGGCGTTGTCACCGTCGAACGGCGGGTGGCCGGAGATGCAGTGGTACGCCACGGCGCCGAGCGCGTAGATGTCGGTGGCGGGCGAGACGTTGCCCTTCGCGACCTGCTCGGGGGCCATGTAGAGGGCGGTGCCGACGATCGCGTTGACGGCGGTGACGCTGGTCACCGCGTTGGAGCGGGCCACGCCGAAGTCGACCAGCACGACCGTGCCGTTCGGCTTGACGATCAGGTTGCCGGGCTTGACGTCGCGGTGGATCGTGCCGTTCTGGTGGGCGGCGTGCAGCGCCTCGGCCGCCTGGGCCACGATCGACATGGTCTCGGCGACCGGCATCGGGCCCTGCTTGACCCGGGTGGAGAGCGGCTCGCCCTCGACGTAGGCCATCACCAGATAGGCGACCGACTCCTCACCGCCGGTCTCGTCGGCGCCGGCGTAGTCGTAGACCTCCACGACGCCCGGGTGGCGGAACGCCGCCATCATCCGGGCCTCGCCGTAGAACCGGGCGGCGAACTCGGGGTCGGAGAGCATCGCGGAGCGCAGCACCTTGACCGCGATGGTGCGGCCCAGCACGACGTCGGTGCCGCGCCAGACGTCACCCATGCCGCCTGTGGCGATGCGCTCGTCCAACCGGTAACGGTTGCCCAGGAGGTGTCCCGCAGTGAGCACCAAGGGACCTTATCTAATCAGGTGGCGGAGCCACAGCGGTGAGAAACGTGAAGCCGAGCGGGGCTCAACTCTAGCGAGCCCCGATGATCTGCGGGGGGTCAGAGGGTCACCGGTCCCACCATGCCCGAAATGCCGGGAATCTTCCACTTCCCGGGCACGCCTGATCGCCGGGCGGCAAAGGGCTCCGTCCGGCGATCAGGGATCAAGGGGTTACTTCGTGTCGTACGTGGGCGTGACCACGACCGCGGTCTCGGCCAGCTCGAGCTCCTCGTTCTCGGCCTGGCGCTCGAGCGCGGCCCGGGCCGAGCTGGCGGCGGCCCAGCCGATCGCGGCCCCCAGCAGGCCCACGCCCAGGATCAGGCCCCACGGCCGCGACGGCTTGCGCCCGGCCAGGGCGGCGTAGGCGGCGTTGGCCCTCGTCCAGGCGATGTCGGCCTTGTCACTGGCCTTACCCGCGAGCTTGTAGCTCTGCTTGCTCGCCTTGCGGCTGGCCTTCCGCGCCTTACGGCCCGCCTTGCCGGCCAGGTCGGCAGTGTCCTTGGCCTGGTCACCGGCCGCGGCCATGGCGGACGACAGGTAGTCCCAGGCCTGGGCGGCGGTGCGCTCGGCCTTGTTCTTACTTGTAAGCATTTGTCCCCTCCTGCGGTGGCCGTACGCCGTCAAACCTGCCCATGTGCGCCATTGGTGAAACGTGTCGCGTGTGGACGCCATCACGTTTCGGAAACGACTTGCCCGGGGCCGGTAGTCTTGACCCGGTTCACACGAGGCACTCAGGTGTCTGACAGGTTTGGGGCCTAACCTTTTGGTCAGTCTCACCGAACCTTTCGAGGGTGGTCCGCTCTTCCAGGAGCAGGTCATCCGAGAGCGCGGGCGGCGACGGCGTCGACATGCCTGCCGTGGTCCGCGTACTGGAGGAACGACGCCCGGAGGCTCTGGGCGGGTGGAGGGAATTGGCGTGACGCTGTCGATAATGACGTCGACGCTTGCCGGCGATGTGGTGGAGGTCTCGCCCAGCGGCGAGATCGACGTCGAGAACGCGTACGAGATCCGCGAGGCCGTGGCCGCTCAGCTCACCGCCGAGCCCCCCAGCCGCATCGAGCTCAACCTTCAGAACGTGACCTTCATCGACTCCGTGGGCATCAGCGCCCTCGTGGCCGCCTTCCAGCTCGCGGGCGTGAGCGGCGTCAAGCTCGTCGTGACCCGCCCCAGCCGCTTCGCCCACCGTCAGCTCTGGGTGACGGGCCTGCTCGGCCTGTTCGGCAACCCCGAGCCGTTCGCCGAGGGCACCGCCCAGCCCGCGACGGCGAGCAGCTAAGCCAGCGCCGACGCATGGACCTGGATGGTCTCCAGGTTCATGCGGACGTCGACCGCCTCCATCGGCGGCCGGATCGGCGTGACCACGGCGAAATGCTCGGCCAGGGCGGCGAGATCGGTGTCCGGTTCGAGCAGGTCGTCGGCGGCCTGCACGGCGGTGCGCACGAAACCCTCACCCGCCTCGGCGATGCTCACCTGCACCTGGCCGAACGAGGCCAGCGACGTCCGGCGCAGCCCGCGGATCCCGTCGAGGTGCAGGTCGGGCACGTTGAGGTTGAAGACGGTGCCGACCGGGGTGTGCAGCAGTGTCGGCACCAGCCGCACGGCCAGCTCGGCCGCGCTCTCCCAGTGCCGCTTCTCGTCCTCCTCGTGGTCGAGCGCGGCCAGGGCGGCGCCCCCGCTGCGGGCCGACGAGGCGCGGGGCGAGAGCACGTCCAGCGAGACCGCCATGCCGTGCAGCCCGGCGTAGGAGCCGGTCAGCGTGGCCCCCACGGTGCCGGAGTGCACCACGGCGGCGCCCGCGTTGGCACCCCGGTTGATGCCCGAGAGGACCAGTTCGGGCGGCTCGCCGAAGGCCTCGCGCAGCGCGAGCAACACGATGTAGGCCGGTGAGGCCGCCACCGCGTAGGCCGGGATGTGTTTGGCGTGCGGCAGCTCCCGCTTGTGCAGGATGATCTTGCCGTGCTCCTCGACCGCGGTCATCGCGGCGCTGCTGCCGCTGGCCTCGGTGACCGGCGCGGCGACCACGACCTCGTGGCCTTCGCGGGCCGCGGCCCGGGCCAGATGGCGCAGGCCCGGCGCGTCGATGCCGTCGTCGTTGGTGACCAGGATTCTCGTCATGACGCCTTCTTGATCGGGGTGAGCTTGACCCGCTCGGTGAGCACCTGGACGGCGTCCATGTGCCCGGTGCCGAGCCCGTGCCGGGTGACGTTGAGCGCTCCGGCGGCCGCCCCGGTGCGGACCGCGTCGTACATGTCCCCGCCCTTGGCCAGCACCGCGGCCACCCCGGCGGTCATCGAGTCGCCGGCGCCGCGGTGATCGGCGATGGACAGCTTCGGGATGCCGACCCGGTAGATCTCCTCGTTGAACATCGCCAGCGCCCCCGCGTCGGCCCGGGACACCAGCACCGACTCGGCGCCGTCGTCGTGCAGCTTGAGCAGGGCGTCGGTCAGCTGCCGTTCGGAGTTGTCCTTGGCCAGCCCGTCCTTGATCAGCTCCTCATGGCTGATCTTGACGACGTTCAGCCCGGCCTGCAGGACGGCCTTGAGGTGGTTGCCGCACAGGTCGGCGATCACCCGGCAGCCGTTGGCTCGCAGGTCCCGGGCGAGCCGGCCGTAGACGTCGGCCCGGATGACCGAGGGGTGCGCGGGGCCGCTGAGGATCGCGTTGCCGGCGCGCAGGCCCTCGGCCAGGGCCAGGTTGTAGAGCTCGTCGAGCTCGTGCCGGGTGAACGGGGCACCGGGCTGCTCGGCGATCTCCTTGCGCTTGCCGTCGCGGCGGTCGTGCACGTACCAGCCGCTGCCGCTCTCGCGGGGGATGGTGCGCAGCTGCACGCCCTTGAAGTCGAGCAGGGGCTTGAGGACCCGGCCCACCTCGCCGCCGACGGCCGCGCACAGGGTCACCTCGGCACCGAGCGAGGTGATCATCCGGGTCTGCCAGATGCCCTGGCCGCCCGGATGGACGTGCAGTTCCGGAACGTCGTGCTGCTGTTCGATGGTCACCGTCAGTTGCGGTGCCGGCGCGAAAACCATGACCCGAGCGTCGCCCATAAACGACATTTAAGCCGCAAGCCGGGCTTTGGGTGCCGATTCCCGCAAAGCGGTGGTCGGGGCTCTTTAGATCTCCAAGGCCTCGTTGGTCAGCCCCAGGACCTCGTCGGTCAGGTCGGGGCGGGTGCGGAGCAGGTCCTCGAGGCGTACGCGCCACTTGCCGGCCTCGACGTCGGCCGCGTAGCGGTCGCCACCGGTCTCGACCAGGGCGGTCAGCAGCCGCTGGCGGGTGTCGGCGAACTGCCCGTACGTCTCGCTGCCGAGCCGCCGGAGCACCCGCGCGGCGAACGCCTCGGACTGCTGGCTGCCGGCCGCCCGGACGAAGGCTCTGGCGGCGTCCCAGGCGACCCGCGGCTGGTGGATGACCGTGGTCATGTCGGTGTCCTCCCGTGTCTGCATGGTCACCAAGCGTAGTGATCAGGCCGGGTCCCGGACGGTGGGTCGGCGGACGCGGTGACCGATGTGATCAGGGTGCACCTTGAATGTGATGATCGCCATACCTGAACGATCACCAGCCGGCGGGAGAGCAGTGCCCGTTCGCCCCGACCGGCTCGACCTGCAGGGTGGCGTGCTCGATGTGGAAGTCGTCGTGCAGCGCCTCGCGGGCCGTGTTGAGCACCCGGCCCAGCTCGGCCGCGGGTTCCAGGCTGAGATGGGCCGAGGCCACGTCCATGCCCGAGGTGAGCGTCCAGACATGCAGGTCGTGCACGTCGCAGACGCCCGGCACGGCGGCCAGCCGGGCCCGCACCTCGGTGATGTCCAGGTGCTGCGGGGCGGCCTGCACGAGGATCCGGACGGCCGAGCGGCCGAGCGCGAACGTGCGGGGCAGGATCAGCAGCGCCACCAGCACGGCGACGATCGGGTCGGCGTACGACCAGCCGGTCAGCCCGATGATCGCGGCGGCCAGGATGACGCCGGCCGAGCCGAGCAGGTCGCCGATCACCTCGAGATAGGCCCCGCGGACGTTGATGCTCTCCTGGGCGCCCGCCCGCAGCAGCCAGAACGCGATCAGGTTGATGATCAGGCCGCCCACCGCGACCAGCAGCATCGAGCCGGCCGGCACGTCCGGCGGGTCGGTGAACCGGCGGACCGCCTGGATCACGACGAAGACGGCCACGGCGGTCAGCAGCACGGCGTTGGCCAGCGCGGCCAGCACCTCGAGCCGGTAGAGGCCGAAGGTGCGCTGCGAGTCGGTGGCGGCCCGGCCGGCCGCGGTGATCGCGGCCAGCGCCATGGCGATGCCGAGGACGTCGGTGAACATGTGGCCGGCGTCGGAGAGCAGCGCCAGCGAGCCGGTCGCCCAGGCGGCCATGGCCTCGACGACCATGAACCCCGCGAGCAGGCCGGCCGCCCACCACAGGCGTGAGCGGTGTTTCGCTCCCGCCCGCAGCGCCTGCCCGCCGTGGTCGTGCCCGGCTCCCATGCATCAACCTTCCGTCGGTCCCACGCGCCTCCGCCAATGTATGCGGACATTGCTATGTATGCAATATGAACCGAGCCGGGGCCCGCGGGGTATGGAGTCAAGGACAAGTCAAAAAGCTCGCCTGGAAAGGACCCATCTCCGTGTCCAGACGTACCCTCGCGATTGTCATCGCCACGGCGCTCGCCGTGGTGGGCGGCGCGTCGCCCGCCGCCGCTCATTCCCCCACAAGAGGACCTTCGGTCCTCGCCCTGCCCGACGGCTTCCAGCCCGAGGGCATCGCCATCGGGGAGAAGCCGTACGCCTACTTCGGTTCCCGGGCCGACGGCGACATCTACCGGGTCAGCCTCCGCACCGGCCGCGGCGAAACCATCAGCCAGGGCCCCGGCACCCCGTCGCTCGGCATGAAGATCGACGACCGCGGCCGGCTCTACGTGGCCGGTGGCAGCGGCGGCGACGCCCGGGTGATCGACACCCGGAGCGGCCGGGTCCTGCAGTCCTACACCCTGCAGACCGTGCCGTCGTTCATCAACGACGTCGTGCTGACCGGCGGCGCGGCGTGGTTCACCGACTCCACCAACCCGGTCCTGTTCAAGATCCGCAAGGGCCAGGTCACCCGGGTCCCGCTGACCGGCGACATCGTCTACACGACCGGCAACAACGCCAACGGCATCGCCGCCACCCCGGACGGCAAGGCCCTGATCGTCGTGCAGAGCAACACCGGCAAGCTGTTCCGGGTCACGTACGACGGCAAGGCCACTCTCATCGACCTGGGCTCGGAGAACGTCCTCAACGGGGACGGCCTCTGGCTGCGCGGCAAGACGCTGTACGTGGTGCAGAACCGGCTCAACGTGATCACCAAGATCGAGCTGAACCGGAAGGGCACCAAGGGCACGGTCGTCTCGCGGACCGGCAACCCGAACTTCGACGTGCCGACCACCATCGCCGAGTACGGCAAGCGGTTCTACCTGCCCAACGCCCGCTTCACCACCCCGGCCACACCCACGACGACCTACACCGCCGTGGGTGTGCCCATCCCCTAAGGAAGCCAGTCCGTAACGGTTCCGACCGTGGTCAGGCGCTGGGTGGCCCGGGACAGGGCGACGTACAGGGTGCGGATCCCGGCCGCGTCCCCGGTGAGGGACGCCGGCTCGACCAGCACCACCGCGTCGTACTCCATGCCCTTGGCCTCCAGCGCCGTGACCACCTGGACCCGTTCCGGCAGGCCGGCCACCCAGCCGGCCATCTCGTCGCGGCGCGGCACCGGTGTGATCACGCCGATCGTCCCGTCGACGTCGGCCAGCTGCTTCTCGGTGACCTCGCGCACCAGATCGGGCAGCGAGGCGGCGCCGGCGACCAGGTCGACCGGGTCCACGCCGGTGCTGCGGACCGCCCGGGGCAGCGGCAGCTCCGGCATGATGGCCCGGATCACCTCGGCGGCCACCGCGAAGATCTCCGACGAGTTGCGGTAGTTGGTGGTCAGCGCGTAGCTGTTGCGCTTGCGGGAGCCCAGCGCGCGGTCGCGGGCCCGGTCGAGCTCCTCCGGGTCGCCGGCCCAGGCCGTCTGGGCGGGGTCGCCGACGATCGTCCACGACGCGTACGAGCCCCGGCGGCCGATCATGCGCCACTGCATCGGCGAGACGTCCTGCGACTCGTCGACGACCACGTGGGCGTACTCCCGGTAGTCCTCCTCGCGCTGCACCTGCTGGGCCCGCTGGGCGGCCTGGCGGTCGGCGTACGTGCTGACCTCCTGGATGCCGTCGCGGACGTGGAACGGATTCTTGGTCTTCTTGGCCGCCTGCCGGGGCCGGCCCAGGATCTCGTCGAGCTCGTCCAGCAGCGCCACGTCGGCGATCGTCGGCCCCTCGCCGGCCAGCGCATCGAACGAGCCCTGCAGGCGGGCGATCTCCTCCCGGGAGAGGACACCATTGGCGTACGCCTTCAAGCGCGCCGGAGTCGCCAGCCAGCGCAGCACCCGCATCGGGGTGAACCGCGGCCACCAGGCCCGCAGGAAGTCCCGGAAATCGCCGCGGTCGGCCAGCTCCGCCTCGAACTCGCGCTTCTCCGGCAGGCCGCTCACCTTGTGCTGGCGGGCCTGGGCCCAGAGCGCGTCGAAGAGCCGGTCGAAGCCCACCCCGCGGACCTCGTTGCGCCGGGCCCCGCGGGGCAGCGCCGAGCGGCGGATCTTGTCGAGCTCCTCCCGGCCCAGGCGCAACAGCGTGCCCCGGTAGAGCAGGCGCAGCTCGGTGGGCCCGTCCGGCACCGAGTCGTGCGAGGCGCGCTCCAGCACCCGGCGCATCCGCAGCGAGCCCTTGACGGCGGCGATGTCGCTCGGGTCGACCCGGGTCGCGTCGTAACCCGGCACCAGCGTGCCGAGCGAGCGCAGGGTGGCCGTGTCCTCGCCGAGCGAGGGCAGCACGGTGGCGATGTACTCGACGAAGACACCGGACGGGCCGATGACGAGGATGCCGCCCCCGGCGAACCGGTTGCGATCGGAGTACAGCAGGTAGGCCGCGCGGTGCAGGGCCACGGCCGTCTTGCCGGTGCCCGGGCCGCCGGTCACGATCGTCACCCCGGAGGCGGGGGAGCGGATCGCGTCGTCCTGCTCGCGCTGGATGGTGGCCACGATGTCGCGCATGCCGCGCCCGGTGGCCTTGGACAGGCTGGCCAGCAGGGCGCCGTCGCCGACGACCCGCATGCCGTCCGGGGCCGCGTCCGGGTCGAGCAGGTCGTCCTCGATGCCGGTGACCCGCTCGCGGCTCGACTGGATCATCCGCCGGCGGACCACCCCGAGCGGATCGGCCGGGGTGGCGCGGTAGAAGGCGGCCGCGGCCGGGGCGCGCCAGTCGACGACCAGCGGCTGCGAGCTGTCGTCCCGGATGCCCATGCGGCCGACGTAATGCGTGGCGCCGGTCTTGAGATCGAGACGGCCGAAGACCAGCCCCTCGTACTCCGTGTCGAGAGCGTGCCGGCGGCGGGCCGCGTGGAAGACCATGGCGTCCCGCTCGACCAGGGCGCCGAAGTTGCCGACGCCGGCGAGCCGGTAGCCCTCCTTCTCGGCGCGTGAGGCGTCCCGGCGCAGCTCGGCGAGCCGGGAGTACACCCGGTCCACATGCTCCTGCTCGACCGCGATCTCCTGCTGCAGGACGGTGGCGTCGCTCAACTCGGTGGGTCTCCCTATCCGCGCCCACTCGCGGTTCGAGGGGGCAATCGAACTTACTCCCCGCGCGCACGCTCCGTCTGCTCGGACCCGCCTTTTACGCGGCCGCGTCGTATCTCTGGGCGGCGCGGCGGCCGCGACGGGCGCGGGCAGCGCGGCGGACCACGGTGGTCAGAGCGGCTGACACGTCGTCCGGGCGCTCCAGAGTGAGCATGTGCCCGGCGCCGGGCAGGACGGTCAGCTGAGCGCCGGGCAGGGCCGCGGCGATCGACTCGGCGCAGGCGCGCGGGGTGAGCCGGTCCCGTTCGCCGACCAGCACCGCCGACGGGACGGAGGGCAGCTGGGCCAGGGTGTCGAGGCGGCGCTGGGCGCCGATCGAAGTGCGGAAACCGCCGATCGAGCGCAGCGACGTACGCCCCACGCAGCGCATCGTCACCTGCAGGGCGCTGTCGTCGAGGTGATCGCCGAACAGCAGCCACCGCACGGCCGGGCGCAGGGCCGGCAGCAGCAGCCGGTGCGGCGACCAGGGGCCGGAACGGGCCAGCAGGCCGGCGCCGATGGTCTCGCCCGCGCGCATCAGGGTGGCCAGACGCTCCGGCAGGCCGTACTTGGTGTGGGTGTGCCCCTCGGCCGTGGTCGAGACCAGCAGCAGCCCGGCCACCCGGTCCGCGAACTCCTCGGGGTACGAGTGCGCGTACTCCATGATCGTCATGCCGCCCATCGAGTGCCCGGCCAGAACCACGGGGCCGCTGGGGGCGTACCGCCGGATGACCGCGGCCAGATCGTCGCCGAGCCGCCCCAGCGTGGCCGAGCACAGCTCGGTCGCCCCCGAGCGCCCGTGTCCCCGGGCGTCGTAGGTGATCACGCGCGGCGGCCGGCGGCCGAGATGCTGCAGGGCGGCGACCTGCGCGCGCCACGTACGGCGGTCGAGGCACCAGCCGTGCACGAGCACGACGGTGATCGGGGCATTCGCCGGGCCATGGGTCTCGACGTGCAGTTTCACGCCGTCGGCGACGGTGAGCTCTGACCGCTCCGCCATCTCGGGGCACCTCCGGGGGATCCGTACCACCCCATGTACCCACGGGTAATAATCATCACTCACGATCGAGGCAAATGCCAGATCGGGACCTTCGGCCCTTGCGCGGAACGTGAGTTGCCTCGCACTCGCTGTTCATGCGGCCTGATGGGGGAAGAATCACTCGCATGACGACGGACCCGTCAGCAGGACCCAGCGCCCCGATCACCACCCCCGCCGATGCCCTGGCGGAGCTGCTGGCCGGCAACAAGCGCTTCGTCTCCGGCCACCCCGAGCACGGCCACCAGGTGGCCGCGGCGGCCGCCGCGTCGGGCGGTCAGCAGCCGCACGCCGTCGTGGTCGGCTGCATCGACTCCCGGGTGCCCCTCGAGGCGATCTTCGACCAGACCTTCGGCTCGATCTGCGTGGTCCGCTCCGGCGCCCACGTGGTCGACCGGGCGGTGCTCGGCTCGGTCGGCTTCGCCGTGTCGGCCCTCGGCGTGCCGCTGGTGGTCGTCCTCGGCCACAAGCGCTGCGGCGCGGTGGCGGCCACGGTCGAGGCGGTACGCGCCGGAGCGCACCCGGCCGGTGACATCGGCTACCTGGTCGATGAGATCACCCCCGCGGTACGCGCCGTCGGCGTCGACGACCCGGACGCCCCCGAAAAGGCCATGCGGGCCCACGTCGGCCGCACCGTCCGCCGCATGCAGGCCATCGACGCGGTCGCCGACGCCGTCAGCGCGGGCCGGGCCGACGTGGTCGGCGCCGTCTACGACCTCGACACCGGCCTGGTCGAGATCCTGCCCTGACCCCGGGCGGTCGCTTCTTCCCCTTTACCGGCCGCCCGGCCCTGCGCCGCGGGCCTCGCCTTGGTCGGTCGCCCGGCCTCGCGCGGGCCTCGCCTAGGCCGGCCGGCTCCGCGCCGTCACCCGGCCCCGCGCCGCCACCCGGCTCCGCGCCGCCACCCGGCCCGGCGCCACCCGGCCCCGCGCCGCCACCCGGCGCCGCCGGCCCCGCCATAGATGGCCGGTCGGCTCCTCGCTGCCACGCGGCGCTGCCTGCCGGCCGGAATGGCTGGATTGTCCGCTGCTGCGATGATCGGGCGAGGATGATCGTCTTGGGTTGATCTTCAGCCAACGCGAAAAGGCGCCTCTCGGCACGAAGCCGGAAGGCGCCTTTCAGCGCGGAGACGCGAGGGTGAGGTCAGGCCCACGAACTCGCGGCGGTGCGGCCCGCGGGCGTACGGCACCGGATCCTGACCGCCGGAGGCGGAAAGGACGCGGACCCGTCAGCGGGCCTGGTGGATCAGCCCTCGAAGACGCCGGCCTCGGCCAGACGCTTCTCGGTGGCGCCCCAGCCGTCCTGCGGGTGGGCCGACTCGAGGGCCTCCAGCTCGGCGCGGATCTTGGCGCCGTGGCCGGCGGCGGCGAGGACACGGATCTCCTCGACGAACGCCTCGGAGTCGGTCTTGAGGTGCGCGGTCTTGCCGTTGGTCAGGTTGCGCACGTACGCGAAGCGGCCGTTGGCGAGCGGGATGAGGTATTTGTACTCACCGAGCACGCTGAGGGCGCCGCCCGAACCCTGTCCGGCGCGGACTGATGCGCGGGCGGTCTTTGAGGTGTTGCTCGCCACGGCGGGACTCCTTGAGGAAACAGAAAAAAGGCCGCTCCAACTCTACACGACGCCGGGCGGACCGTGCCGTCCGAGCAGGTTGAAGCGTTGAGAAGGGTGTGCCACTACGGCCGATCCGATGTCGATGTTGCCGATTCTCTGGCGCACCATCCGTACCAACCGGCATCATGGGACACGATCAACCGCGGTCGAGGTCGTAGGGGAAGACGCACCTCGGTCTCCGGGAGGTCACCGTGCCAACGTGTGGCGTCGTATACGTCCACTCGACTCCACTCGCCGTGTGCCAGCACGTCGAGTGGGCGATCGCGCGCGTACTGACCGCGCCGGTCACCCTGCATTGGACGGCGCAGCCGGTTGATCCCGGCATGCGCCGGGCCGAATGCAGCTGGACCGGGCGCGCCGGTACTGGCGCCGAGCTGGCTGCTGCCCTCAGGCAGTGGCCCATGATCCGTTTCGAGGTAACCGAGGAACCAAGCCCCGGCGTCGACGGCGAGCGCTTCATGCACGTCCCGGGTCGCGGCCTGTTCCACGGGGTCATGGGCGCTTCCGGGGACATCCAGATCGGCGAGGACAGGCTGCGCGCGATCATGGCCTCCGCGCGGGCGCCGGAGGCCCTCTCGCATGCCCTGGAGAAGGCGCTGGGCACCGCCTGGGACGCCGAGCTCGAGCCCTACCGCTACGCCGGCGACGGCGCCCCCGTCACACTGCTGACCCGCGTCGGCTGACCACCCCGCTCGGCCGGGACACCCGGCCCCGCGCGGGGCGGGCGTGACACGGGCTGCTTCGATGGCTGGCGTGTCGAGGACTGTGCGCGTCGCTCTGGTCGTACCCCTGCTACTCACCGCTGCGGCGTGCAGTGACGGTCCGGCGCCGGCGCCCGCCGCTCCGCAACAGAGCGTGCCGGCCCTACCGTCACAGTCCGCCACCCCGGGCGATCCGGTGGCGGCCGCCCTGACCCGGATGTCCGACGCCGACCTGGCCGGTCAAGTGCTCATGCCGTACGCCTACGGCAGCGCGGCGACCAGCGTCGACAAGGCCGCGAGCGCGGGCAACCAGGGCCTGGCCGGCGTGAACACCCCGGCCGAGATGATCGCCAAGTTCCACCTCGGCGGCCTGATCCTAGTCAGCTTCACCGCGCAGGATCCCACCGGCGCCACCAACCCGACCACCAACGTGGAGAACCCGAAGCAGGTCCGCGAGCTCACCGACGGCCTCCAGGCCGCCGCCCGGCAGACTCCCGGCGGCGCCCCGCTGATGATCGGGATCGACCAGGAGTACGGCGTCGTCACCCGCGTCACCAACGGCGTCACCATGCTGCCCTCGGCGATGGCCGCCGGCGCTGCCGGCCAGCCGAAGCTGACCGAGACCGCCTGGCACGCCGCCGGCGAGGAGCTGGCCGCGATGGGCGTGACCGTCGACTTCGCCCCGGTCGCCGACACTCTCGGCCCACCCGACAACACGGTGATCGGCTCCCGCTCGTTCGGCGCCGACGCCACGGCCAACGCCGGTCAGGTCGCCGCAGCCGTCCGCGGCCTCGAGAAGGCCGGCGTCACGGCCGGTCTCAAACACTTCCCCGGCCACGGCCACACCAGCGGCGACAGCCACGACGGCCTTCCGGTCGTCACCCAGAGCCGCGCCGCCTGGGACACCCAGGACCTGCCCCCGTTCCGCTCCGGCGTCGAGGCCGGCGCCGGCGTCGTCATGTCCGGCCACCTCGACGTACAGGCCTTGGACAAGGGCGTCCCGGCCACCTTCAGCCACAAGGTCATGACCGACGAGCTGCGCGGCAAGCTGAAGTTCACCGGCGTAGCCGTCACCGACGCCATGAACATGCCCCCCGCCATGAAGTGGCCCCCCGGCGAGGCCGCCGTCCGCGCCCTCAACGCCGGCAACGACATGCTCCTGATGCCCCCGAACATCACCGCCGCCCGTGACGGCATCGTCGCGGCCCTGAAGGACGGCTCCTTGAAGCGCGAGCGCTTGGTCGAGGCGGTCACGCGCATCCTCACCCTCAAGCTCCGCAGGCCGACCGCCCCCCGCCCCGACGTCTCCACCGTCGGCTCCCCGGCTCACACCGCAGCCGTCGCCCCGCTCGCCGCCGCCGCGGTCACCGTCCTGCGTGGGAAGTGCAGCGGCCCTCTCGTCACCGGCCCGGTCTCGGTCTCAGCCGATGACGTACGCGCCACCGCCCGGACCACCTTCATCAAGGAGCTGCAGACCGCCGGCCTCACCGTCCAGCCCACCGGCGGCTCCGTGATCCGCCTGGTCGGCTACGGCGACAAGCCCACCGACCTCGACCAGACCGCCGCCATCACGATCATGATGGACACTCCCCACCTCCTGACCTCCTCCACCTCGAAAACCCTCATCGCCACCTACTCCTCGAGCCGGCTTTCCCTGGCGGCAGCCGCAAAGGTGATAGCCGGCAAGGCCAAGGCCGCGGGCCGCTCCCCGGTCGCCATCTCGGGCCTTCCCGCCTCCGCCTGCGATCGCTGACGGCCCGAAAGTCCCTGACTGCCGCGTCCCTGGACGACCTGATGTGCTGATCAGCCTCGGTCAGGGTTGACGTAGTGCACCATGGCCAGAAGTAGTCCGAGGGAACCAGCGAAGGCGCCACCGCCGGTCAGGATTGCCGCGGGAACGTTGCTTCCTGCGGCGTGGGACAGCAGACCGGCCGCCCCGCTGACGATGCAGGCAATCAGCGCCATAAGCAGAATCCACGTCCGACGTGAGACTTCTGGCCTCTGCGATTGCCCAGCCTCCGCGGCGGAAGCCGATGGCGGAACTACTTGGTCGATCATGATTACCACCTAGAGCGTTGAAGCAACTGCATTCAGTGTCTATTCACGACTGCTGAATATCCATCAGTATTCAGATTGAGTTAAACGATCTTTGATTCCGATCAACGATCCATGCTCTCGGTAGAATGTGGGCGTACATAAAGTTGCACTGTGTGCCGTTATGGCGGCTCAGTCTTGACTATCCTTCCTCCGTGCATAAGGTGGCCACGTGAATAGCTACTCGGCAAGACTTGAGGACGAGGGCTCGCCCGAGCGGAAGCCCATGTCTCTGCGGGTCATCGCCAACAAGTGCACGAGCGGGATGTGCCCGACGGTGTATCAGACTGACGTCGGCAGTCTGGTGGTGCAGGGCTATGCAGTATCGGCTGAGCTTTCGGGCATAGACCTGCCCGCCGGTGAGCAGTTGGTGGAGATCCCGTTCGAGCTTCTTGACGAGGTAGTCCGCAACCGGGTCCCAGCCGGTAGGGTCTGAGCGGAGCAGCGCCATGTCGACCGTCCCGGGCGCACATGACCGTGATGACGAACCGGTAGGCGTCGTCCTCGCGCGGATGCGCCAGTCCCGGCGAATGACCGGCGCCCAGCTGGCTGCGGTGGTAGGCATGAGTCAGCCGAAGATCTCACGGATCGAGCGCGGAAGAGGCTCGCTCGATCCGGCGGACGTCGAGGTCATCGCCCGTGCTTTAGGGGCGGACGAAGTCATGGTTCAAGCGTTGATGAGCCGGGCCGAGCGGTCGCTGGATCGGATGACCGACTGGCGAATGGCCTCCCTCGATCTCGCGGGCTCGCAAATGACCCTGGTCGAGTGGGAAGCGGCGGCCACGTCCGTCCGCGCCTTCGAGCCGGCCGTGGTGCCCGGTCTGCTGCAGACCAGTGGATATGCCAGACAGATCCTGCAGGCGTTCTTCCGCCTGGTGCCGCTCGCACCGGCCCATACGGTCGAACAGGCGCTGATGTCAGCGGTGTCGGGACGGGTCCGCCGGCAGGAAGTACTAGCCGACCCGGAAAAGTCTTTCCACTTCATCCTCGGTGAAGGAGCGCTCAGGCGCCGTGCGCACACCGCCGTCGAGATGCTGGCGCAGATCAGCCACTTGCGTGCGCTGGGAGAACAGCGAACGAACGTGAACATCGCGGTTGTCCCCGATGCTGCTCCGGTCGAGGTCCCTCTGCAGAACGGTTTCTTTCTGTACGACGACGAGCTCGTCGTCGTGGAGCTCTACAACACTGCCCTTTTTTCTCGAAGTCGCCGGGACGTGGAGATCAACCGCCGGGTATTTGATCAAGCCGCCGAACATGCCGTCGATCTTGGCCCGATGCTGGACCACTATGAGCAGATGTATATAGATCTGCTGCAAAGGCCTACGAGATAGTCGAAACACTCTGTGGCCCGTCTCCGATGCGTTCCGGGCCAGGACCAGGGCAACGCTCAGCCGAGGTGTGGAGAACAGTGTGCCCCCGCCGGATGAGGCGGGGCCGTGGCCCCGACCGCCGGATGAGGCGGGGCCGTGCCCCGACCGCCGCGCCGCCTCCTCAGTAGAGGGCCGCTGCCCTTCAAGCTCGACCACCGAACCCGAGCGCCCGGCGTGGAATGGCCGATCAACCCACCACCCAGCCGGGCCCGCCTGACCAGCAGTCCCAGCCGCACCCCAGCGCGGACGCGAACAGCACCCCACCGCCCACCGAGAGGGGACCACTCACCTCAGCCCCGCCCCCGAGCGGCCGGTGACCAGACCCCCGGCAGTGACGCGCTCCCCGGCAAGGTTGGGGGGATGGGGTGACCACTCGAGGCCTAAAACGCTCCCCAGTCAGCCCGAGTGGTCACCCCATCCCCCCAACCGTCGTGCGTAAGAAAGCCCAACCCACACGCCGCAAGCGACCCCACCAGCCGCCACACCAGGCAAAAGGCGAGGCAGCCGCGCGGGCGTGGGCGCTGTGCACCGGGGTGGGGGACTCCAGGCGGGGAGGGGTGGGGGACTCCGGGCCGGGAGGGGTGGGGAATTCCAGGCGGGGAGGGGTGCGGGGTCCCGGACCGGGAGAGGTGCGGAGTTCGGGCCGGGAATGGGTGGGGCGCTCCAGATGGGGCGCTAGGTCGGGCCGGGGTTCTGGGGTGGGGTGGAAACGGCTGAAGCCGGTCCCGTCGACGGGACCGGCTTCAGGAGTGGCTGGTCAGGGGCGCGTGAAGACCAGGGCGACGTTGTGGCCGCCGAAGCCGAAGGAGTTGTTCATGGCGGCCGGGATGTCGAGCTGGCGGGCCTTGTGGGCGGCCACGTCCAGGTCGAGGCGGTCGTCGGGGTCGTCCAGGTTGATGGTGGGCGGGACGACGCTGTCGCGGATGGCCAGGATGGTGGCGATCGACTCCAGGGCGCCGGCTGCTCCCAGCAGGTGACCGGACATCGACTTGGTGGAGGTCAGCACCGGGTGGGTGCCGATCGCGGTCTTGATGCCGACGATCTCGCCCATGTCGCCGACCGGGGTCGACGTGGCGTGGGCGTTGACGTGGACGATGTCGGCGCCGGTCAGGCCGGCGTCGCGGATGGCGCGGGACATCGCCCGGGCGCCGCCCTTGCACTCGGGGTCGGGCTGGACGATGTCGAAGCCGTCCGAGGTGATGCCGGCGCCGGCCAGGCGGGCGTAGATGTGCGCGCCCCGGGCCTTGGCGTGCTCGGCCCGTTCCAGCACCAGGGCGCCCGCGCCCTCGCCGAAGACGAAGCCGTCGCGGCCCTTGTCCCACGGGCGGGACGCCTTCTCGGGCTCGTCGTTGCGGGTCGACATGGCCCGCATGTTGCTGAACCCGGCGAACGGCAGGGGGTGGATGACCGCTTCCGTGCCGCCGGCCAGGACCATGTCGGCGCGGCCGGAGCGGATGATGTCGAGGCCGAGCGCCATGGCCTCGGCGCCCGTCGCGCAGGCGCTGGCCATCGCGTGGACGCCGGCCTGCGCGCCCAGCTCGATGCCGACCCAGGCGGCCGGGCCGTTGGGCATGAGCATCGGGATGGTGTGCGGGCTGACCTTGCGCTGGCCCGACGCCTCGAGGATGTCGTCCTGGTTGAGCAGGGTGAGGGCACCGCCGATGCCGCTGCCGAGGCTGACGGCGAGGCGCTCCTTGTCGATGTCGGCGCCCTCGAGGCCGGCGTCGGCCCAGGCCTGCTTCGCGGCGATCAGCGCGATCGCCTCGGAGCGGTCGAGCCGGCGCATGCGGACCCGCTCGATGACCTCGGACGGGTCGACCTTGAGCTGCGCGCCGATCTTCACGGTGAGCTGGTCGGCCCACTCCGCGGTGATGCGACTCACCCCGGAGCGGCCGGCGAGCATGGCGTCCCAGGTGGACGCGACGTCCCCGCCCAACGGGGTGGTCGCGCCGAGCCCGGTGACGACGACGTCTACGTTGCTCATGTCAGTGGTTCGCCTCGATGTAGCTGACGGCGTCACCGACGGTCTTCAGGTTCTGGACCTCGTTGTCGGGGATCTTGACGCCGAACTTCTCCTCGGCGGCCACCACGACCTCGACCATGGACAGCGAGTCGACGTCCAGGTCGTCGGTGAAGGACTTACCCTCGGCGACGTCGTCCGGGTTCACCCCGGCGACCTCCTCGAGGATCTCGGCGAGGCCGGAGGTGATCTCTTCGCGTGAAGCCATTACAGGTGTTTCCTCTCAATGGTGGGGACTGCTCCGTCAGGTCAACTGCTCAGGGGCAGCGAATGACCTGGCCGGCGTAGGTGAGGCCGCCGCCGAAGCCGAAGAGCAGGACCGGGGCGCCCGAGGGCACCTCGCGCCGCTCGACCAGCTTGGACAGGGCCAGCGGCACGCTCGCCGCGGAGGTGTTGCCGGAGTGGACCAGGTCCTTGGCGACGACGACGTCCGGGCCGAGGCCCAGCCGCTTGACGATACCGTCGATGATCCGGGTGTTCGCCTGGTGCGGCACGAACGCCGCGAGCTCGGACGGGGCGATCCCGGCCCGCTCGCAGACCTGCAGCGCGAACGGCGCGAGCTCGGTGGTGGCCCAGCGGAAGACCGTCTGGCCTTCCTGCTTGATGTAGGGCTGCCAGCCCTCGATGAGCAGGGCGTCGCCCTTCTCGGGGGCGGAGCCCCAGAGCACCGGGCCGATGCCCGCTTCCTCGCCGTCGGCCACCCCGGTGACGACCGCGGCGCCCGCGCCGTCGCCGAAGAGGACGGCCGTGGTGCGGTCGGTCCAGTCGGTGACGTCGGAGAGCTTCTCGGCCCCGATGACCAGGGCGTTGCGGGAGGCGCCGGCCCGGATGGCGTGGTCGGCCGTGCCGAGGGCGTAGCCGAAGCCGGAGCAGGCGGTGTTCAGGTCGTAGGCAGCCGGGGCGTTGATGCCGAGGCGGGCCGCGACCCGGGTCGCCACGTTGGGGCAGCGGTCGATGGAGGAGCAGGTGGCCACGGTGACCAGGTCGATGTCGGCCGCGGTGAGGCCGGAGGCGGCCAGCGCCTTCTCGGCGGCGAAGGTGGCCATGTCGGCCACGGTCTCGCCGTCGGCGATGCGGCGCTCGGCGATGCCGACCCGGCTCTTGATCCACTCGTCGTTGGTGTCGATGGTCGCGGCCAGGTCGTCGTTGGTGACGATGCGCGAGGGCTGGTAATGCCCCATCGCGACGATGCGGGAACCCGCGGTCATGATCACGCTCCTTGCGCTGAATGCCGGGCGATCAGCTCGCGGGCGGCGGGCAGGTCGTCGGGGGTGTTGAGGGTGACGATCTCGGGGGCCCCGTTGCCCTTGAGCTCGCGCTTGACCAGGCCGGCCAGGGTGCCGGCGGGCGGCAGCTCGATGACGCCGGTGACGCCGAGCTCGGCCAGGGCGCGCATGCACAGGTCCCAGCGCACGGGCGCGGTGACCTGACGGACGAGCCGCTGCACCATCTCGGCGCCGTCGGTGACGGCGGTGCCGTCGAGGTTGGAGAGCAGGGTGCGGGCCGGCTGGGCGGCGCTGATCCCGCCGGCGACCGCGGCCAGGGCGGTCTCGGCCGGGGCCATGTACGGCGTGTGGAAGGCGCCCGCCACCTCGATGGCGCGGACGCGGGCCTTCTCGGGCGGGTCGGCGGCGAGCGCGGCCAGCCCGTCGAGGGCGCCGGCGGCGACGATCTGGCCGGTGGCGTTGCGGTTGGCCGGGTGCAGGCCGTGCTTGTCGATCGCGGCCAGCACCTCGTCGGGGTCGCCGCCGAGGACGGCGCTCATGCCGGTCGGCTCGAGGGCGCAGGCGGCGGCCATCTCGCGGCCGCGCAGGCCGGCCAGCGCGATGGCGGCCTCGGCGGGCAGCACACCGGCCAGGGCGGCCGCACCGAGCTCGCCGACGCTGTGGCCCGCGACCAGGTGCACGCCGTCGAGGGGGAGCGCCGAACCGGCCAGCAGGGCCGCGGCGACCAGGAGGGGCTGCGTACGGGCGGTGTCCTTGATCTCCTCGGCGCCGGCCGAGGTGCCGAGGTGGACCAGGTCGACGCCGGCGAGGACCGACCACCAGCGCAGTTGGGTCTCCGCGCCGGGCTGGTCGAGCCATGGAGTCAGGAAGCCGGGCTTCTGGGAACCCTGGCCGGGGGAAAGTACGGCGAGCACGTCTTCGACTCTTCCGGATTAGGTGCCGTTGCGGGGTTGCTGGCGGCGACGAAACCCTACGACGGCTGTTGTAGGAACTCTACAAGTCGGTGAGCTATGTCGCAGGGTCGAGGCGGCCGACGGCCAGCGCCAGCCGCAGCGCGAACGCGTCACGCCCGTCCAGGGGGGAGAGCCCGGTCACCTCGGCCACCCGCTTGAGCCGGTAGCGAATCGTGTTCGGATGTACGAAGAGCTCCCGGGCCGCGCTCTCGAGTACCCCGCCGGCGGCGAAGAACGCGTCCAGGGTGTCCAGCAATCCGCCGCCGGCCCGGGCCAGGGCGCCGTACGCGTCGTGCCGCAGCTTGCGCCGGGCCTCCATGTCGCCGGCCAGGGTCCGCTCGGGCAGCAGGTCGTCGGCCGAGACCGGGTTGGGCGCGCCGGGCCAGGCCGGTGCGGCCCGGAAGCCGGCCAGGGCGGCCCGGGCCGACTCGGTGGCCTGGTCGAGCGAGGGCACGGCCGGGCCGACCACGATCGGGCCCTCGCCGAAGCTGGCGGCCAGCGACGTCGCCGTGGCCACCGGGTCGGTGGCCCCGCCCATCACCACGACCAGCCGGTCGCCGTGCACGCCGCCGATCACCTCGATGCGGCCGCGCCGGGCGGCCCGGTAGACCGCGTGCAGCACGGCGGAGATGTCGCCGCCGGGGGAGCGGCCGACCACGACCGCCACCGGTGGCGCGTCGGCCCAGCCGAGGGCGGCGGCCCGGCTGGCCAGCACGTCGGAGGAGTCGCCGCGCAGCAGCGCGTCGACGAGCAGGGCCTGCAGCCGGGCGTCCCAGGCGCCGCGGGACTCGGCGGCCCGCGCGTAGACCCGGGCCGCCGAGAAGGCGATCTCGCGGGAGAACTTGAGGATGGCCTGCAGCAGCGGCTCCTCCTCGCCGGGGGCGGCCAGCGCGGCCACCTCGGCCTCGGCCACGTCGATGGTCACCTTGATCAGCTGGACGGTCTGGGTGAGCGTGATCGAGCGGGCCAGGGCGCGCGGCGCGGCCGCGAAGACCTCGTCGGAGATCTCCTGGGTGCTGTCCTCGGTGGCGCCGCCGGAGCGCAGCCACTCGACCAGGGAGCGCACGCCGGCCTGGGCGACGAGCATGACCCAGGAACGCTGGTCGGCGGGAAGCGCGCGGAACCAGGGGAGGGTCTCGTCCATGCGGGCGACGGCCGAGGTGGCGAGGGCGCCGGCGTGCCGTTCGATCCGGCGCAGCGTCTCGGCCGGTGGGGGAGTCGCCGAGCCCTGGGGTAGCGCGGTCTCTGACACGCCCCCAGCCTGCCATGCCCGGCCAGTCGCCGAAAAAGTGACGTTTTGGGGTAAATGTCCGGTGTAGCGGTGCGCCTCTCCCGCGATTTCGGTCGGTGACCTGGCAAGGTGTCGTCCTAGCGTCGCCAGATTCGCGTTCGCCCACGGTAAAGCGCGGGCCCCGAGCTGCCGATGAAAGACCGCGACAGGGTGAGGAGGCGAGATGACGGAACGGGAGAACTGGCCGCTCGGCGAGGGTGAGCCCGCGCCGGAGGGCTCGCTGCCGATGGCGACCGTGGACGAGACGGACCCGGAGGTCGTGCCGGGGCCGGCTCGGGGTGGTTGCCGGACCGAGCTGCACGGCTGGGCGGGTGCCCACCTGCACGGCGCGGTGCGCCCTCGCCGCCGCGCGGCCGGTCGAGGCCGCCCGCCGGGCCGCTGGTGCTGAGCCTCGGTTGAAAAGCCGGCGCTGAGTCCCGGCGGAGAAGCCGGCGCTGAGCCTCGGCGGAGAAGCCGGCGCTGAGCCTCGGCGGAGAAGCGACGCCGCCCTCGTTCGGGTAGCCGCACGGCGCGTCCTGGTTGACATAGGCGAAATGCCGGACACGGTTAGTCGGTGGACGACAAGAGACGGCTGATCCTCGACCAGGCCCTCGCTCTCGTCGACGAGCGTGGCCTGGCCGCCATGTCCATGCGCGCGGTGGCCGAGCGGGTCGGCCTCACCTCGATGGCGCTCTACCCCTATGTCGGTGGCAAGGACGCCCTGCTCGACGGTCTGGTCGACCTGCTCACCATCGAGCTGGGGGCCGATCTCGAGGACGCGACCGGGCTGGACTGGCGGCGGCGGCTGCGGGCCCTGGGCCGGGCCGTACGGGCTCTGGCGGCCAAGCATCCGGGCGCGTTCCCGCTGCTGCTGACCCGCCCGGCCACCGGCGCCCCGGCGGCCTGGCTGACCGCGGCGCTGCGCGGCCTGCTGCACGACGCCGGGGTGCCCGCTCACTCCGTACCGCGCCTGGCCCGAATGATCCTGGCTTTTCTCCTCGGTCATGCCACGGGCGAGGTCACCGGTGGCCTGCCGGCCGGGGACAGCCCGGACAGTGAGTTCGACGAGGACCTGGACGATCTCGTACGCCTCGTGGAGGTCGCCGTTCAGGTCGCGTGATCGCCGTTCCGGGCCCGAACACCCGCTTCCGCGCCTATAAAGGGCATATGTCCGGAAACCAGCATGAGGACGACGCGGCCCTGCGCACCTTCGTCGCGGCCCGCCTGCCGCATCTGCGCCGGTCCGCCTTCCTCATGTGCGGCGACTGGCAGCTCGCGGCCGATCTGACCCGGGCCACCCTGGCCCGTCTCGTGGTCGACAGCCGGCGCGGCGCGGTGGCCGACGCCGACATCTACGCGTACGCCGACCTGATGGAGGCCTGCCGCAAGCGCAACCGCCGCCGCGAGCACGTCTTCGTGGCCTCGGCCGGGGCCGAGGGGGTCGCCGCCGAGTCGATCCTGCTGCTGGACGCGCTGCACAAGCTCGCGCCGCGCTGCCGGGCGGTGCTGGTGCTGCGCTACTGGGACGGCTTCGACGTGGAGGCGACCGGGGCCATGCTCGACCTCGACGACGAGCGGGTCGGCGCCTACGAGCGGGCCGGTCTGGCCGCCCTGGAGAAGCTGCTCTCCGAGTCGGAGGCGGCGATGGCCGGATGAGCGCGCCCACCGGTCCGCTGCGGGAGCTGCTGGAGCACGTCCTCGAGGGGGAGCCGTCGGTCGGCGAGGAGGTCGACGCGGTCTTCCGCCGGGCCGACCGGCTGCGCCGCCGCCGCACGCAGCTGCTGCTCGGCTCGGGTCTGCTGGGCGCGGCCGCGATCGTCGCCGCCGGCTATCTGCTGACCACCACCTTGCTGCCGGGCCGGCCTGCGGTGACGGTCACGCCCGTGGTGTCAATACCGGCTTCGGTCGCGCCGGCGCCGGCGGTCACGGTCACTTCCGATGCCGTACGGGACCTGGTCGAGCCGTTGATCGAGGGTCGGGGGCTGGACGTGAAGTCGGTGGAGCGCGGCGACGGCTGGCGGCGCTATCACGTGGTCGACGGGGATCAGCCGCGCGGCGCCGTCGACGTGGCCGTCTACGACAAATCGGACGACTACTGCTTCCCGGTCAAGGCCGACAAGAAGGCTTGCGCGCGGGTGGACCAGGCCGGTGGTCTCGAGTTCGTCCGGTACGACGACGTGGCCGACGAGAACTGGCAGGTGCGCCAGACGATCGCGCGGCGGGCGAGCGACGGCCGTACGGTCGCGGTGATGGCCACCGGCAAGCGTGACGTCGGCGCCGAGAAGGGCAAGCCGGCCTTGACCGGCGCCCAGGTCGAGCAGGTCGCGACCGACGACCGGGTGTTCGACGCGTTCGGCCCGGAGACCTGCGAGCAGGGTTGCCCGCCGTTCCGGACGCCGGTCGGTTAGATCTTGCGGCGGATGAGGAAGGCGATGCCGGCCAGGCCGACCAGGATCGACACCAGCACCGCGCCGTTGAGCAGGAACAGCCGGCGCACCTCGCCCACGTAGTCCTCGACGCCGGGCTGCTCGGCCGCCTCGACGTCCAGGCCCTGGCCGATGCCGCCGCCGATGCCGCCGGTGACCACGTCGGGCTTGGTCTCCAGCGGCACCCCGCTGACCCGCAGCGCCTCGGGCATGGTGAGCCGGCCGTAGAACCAGCCGTCGGTCTTGGTGCCGGTCGGCTGCTTGGCGACCCGGTGGGCCCGGGGACCGCCGGCGGCCAGCGGGTACAGCTCGTAGATCTGCAGGGGCTGCTTGTTGTTGAGCAGGGTCACCACGTACCGCGTGCCGAGCTTGTCGGCCTTGAGGGCGGTGGTCTGCGACTTCGCCGTGGCCATCCAGCTGACCTCGCTGTAGAGGCTGTCGAAGAGCCTCTTCTGGGTCTTCTGATCGATGGTGATCTTGCCGGCGACGCCCTTGCCGGTGATCACGACGACGTTCGGCGCGGGCGGCGCCTTGGGCGCGGCCTGCGCGGCGGCCGGGGCGAACCCGAACCCCACAGCCAGCGCCGCGGTGACCGCGAGCAACCTCGTGATCGCCTTACCAACCATCGTCCGGCCTCCCCGCCCCGTGGTGGACATGGCTTCGCGCACCCCCGCCCGGTCGCCCGGCCGTGGCCCTAAGCCTTCCCGGAACAGCTCCCGGGCGCATCTCCAGCCGGACGAATTTGAAGCCATCTGGGGATGGCCGAGAGACGACAACGGCCGTTGATCAGCGGCCGAATAGTACCTACTCCCCGCAACACGAAAGGGGCCCGGTCACTCGACCGGGCCCCGATGAGATCAAACTGTGTTACAAGCGTGCGCGTGCGGCGCGGAGTCGTGACAGTGTGCGTTCGCGGCCCAGCACCTCGATCGACTCGAACAGCGGCAGGCCGACGGAGCGGCCGGTCACCGCGACGCGTACCGGCGCCTGGGTCTTGCCGAGCTTGAGCTCCCGGGCCAGGCCGACCTCCTCCAGGGCGGCCTTCAGGGGCTCGGCCGACCACTCCGGCAGCGCCTCGAAGGCGGCCGCGGTGGCGTCGAGGATCTCGGCCGCGCCCTCCTTCATCGCCTTGGCCCACGAGGCCTCGTCGATCGCCGGCTCGGGGAGGAAGAAGAAGTCGACGTAGTCCACGATCTCGGACAGCACCGCGATGCGGGTCTGCGCGAGCGGGGCGACGGCGGTGAAGACCTCGGCGTCGAAGGCCGACGGCTCCCACGGCGGGGCCGCGATCGTGTCGGTGCCGCTGAGCCACGGCGTGCAGCACTGGATGAACTCCTGCACGTCCAGCGCCCGGATGTAGTCGCCGTTGAACGCCCGCAGCTTCTTCACGTCGAAGAACGCGGGGGCGTGGTTGACCTCCTCGAGGCGGTACTCGTCCTCGATGACCTGCCACGGCACGATCTCGCGGTCGCCCGAAGGCGCCCAGCCCAGCAGCATCAGGTAGTTCTTCATGGCGGCGGCCAGGTAGCCCTCGTCGCGGTAGCTCTCCAGGGCCACCTTGTCGCGGCGCTTGGACAGTTTCTGCCGTTTCTCGTTGACGATGACCGGCACGTGGCCCCAGATCGGCGGGGTGTGCCCGAGCGCCTCCCACAGCAGCTGCTGCTTGGGGGTGTTGGGCAGGTGCTCCTCGGCCCGGATGACGTGGGTGATCCCCATGGTCATGTCGTCCACGACGTTGGCCAGCAGGAAGACCGCCGAGCCGTCGCTGCGGGCGATGACGAAGTCCTCCATCAGCTTGTTCTCGAAGGTGGGCTTGCCCCGGACGATGTCCTCGACCACGGTCTCGCCCTCGTCGGGCGTGCGGAAGCGCAGCGCGCGGCCCTCGCCCGGCCCGAGGCCCCGGTCCCGGCAGAAGCCGTCGTAACCGGTGTGCTGGTTGCCGGTGCGGGCGATGACGTCCTCCCGCTTGCAGTCGCAGTAGTACGCCTTGCCCTCGCCGTAGAGGCGGGTGGCGGCGGCGGTGTGGTCCTGCGCGTAGGAGGACTGGAAGTACGGGCCTTCGTACGTGCCGCGCTCGATGCCGATCCAGTCGAGGGCCGAGATGATGCCCTCGGTCCACTCGGGACGGTTGCGGGCGGCGTCGGTGTCCTCGATCCGGAGCACGAAGACACCGTCGTGCTGCTTGGCGTAGATCCAGTTCTGCAGCGCGGAGCGCGCGCCGCCGACGTGGAACATGCCGGTCGGAGAGGGGGCGAAGCGTACTCGTACAGTCACTCGTCAAGGGTACCTAGGCGACTGAACGGATTTTCACCACCGCCACGGCTCCGAGGATCGTGACCAGAGCGGTGAGGGCGAACAGGGCCGGGTAACCGCCCAGGTGGGTCACGATCGGGGCCGAGATGGCCGGGCCGATCGCCTGCGGGGCGGCGCTGGCGATGTTGATGACACCCAGGTCCTTGGCCCGGTCGGTGGCGGCCGGCAGCACCTGGGTGATCAGCGCGGTGTCGACGGCCAGGTAGACGCCGTAGCCGGCGCCGAACAGCAGGGCCGCGACCATCGACACGGGCCAGGTCGGCCAGATGGCGAGCAGGGTGGCGGCGACGGCGATCAGCACGCCGGACCAGATCACGAAGATCTTGCGGCGGCCGAGCTTGTCGGAGAGGTGGCCGCCGACCATGGCCGTCGCGATCATGCCGACCGTGTAGAGCAGGATCATGATCAGCAGGCCGGTGTCCGGATCGTCCAGCTCGACCGCGTCGGTCAGGAAGTACAGCAGGTACAGCGTGCCCAGCGCGTTGCCCAGCTGGACCAGGAAGCGGGTGCCGAAGGCCCAGACGAAGTCCGGGTTGCCGCGCAGGTCGAGCCGCCAGCTCGCCTTGACCCGGTGCCCCTCGGGCAGGGGCTCGTCCCGGGTGAGCAGCGCGAACGGCGCCGCGAGCAGGACCAGGCCGAGCGCCAGCACGATGTAGCCGAGCCCGATGTCGGTGACGACCGCGGTGACCAGGATGGCCCCGAGGACCAGGCCAAGCGCCTGCGGCATGCCGATCCAGCCCGAGACCAGGCCGCGCTGGATCACCGGCACCCGGTCGGGCACGGCGGCGGTCAACGAGGCCAGCATGACGTTGATGCCGACCTGGGCCACGGCCCAGGCCAGGGTGACGGTCAGCAGGTTGGGCGCCTCGGCCAGCACCGACAGCGAGAGCACGGTCAGGATGACGCCGCCGAGGGTCCAGACGTGCCGCCGGCCGTACGAGCGGCCGAACAGCTTGAGCCGGGTGCGGTCGGAGAGGGCGCCCGCCAGCGGGGCGATGATCACGGCCACCAGCGCGCCGACGCCGGTCACCAGGCCGAGCCACAGCTCCTTGTTCTCCGTGGTGAGCTCGGCGACCTGTTCCGGCAGCAGCACCTGGATGGGGGTGTAGCAAGCCATCCAGAGCCCGAGGTTGGCGGCGAAGAGGAGGCCTATCCAGGATCGGTTGACGGGCTGGGTCGGCTCGGCAAGCGCGGGGGCGCCCTGCACGACGGCCATCCGGCCTCCTCGAAAGGCGAAATTTCCTCGGAGGTTAGAGGATCACCGATCCCCTAGGGAAGAGAGCCTACGGAAAGTGGTCAGGCGGTCGCAATCGGCACATGGGTCCGATCGCGTAGTTTCCTCCCCAGCGGATCGCGACCGAAGGAGTGTTCTGATGGGCAAGATCGTGGCGGTGGAGTACGTGACCCTGGACGGCGTGTTCGAGGAGCCGTCCTGGAGCGGGCCGTACTTCAACGACGAGCTCGGCGGCTGGCAGGCCTCGAACCTGCAGGAGGCCGACGCCCTGCTGCTCGGCCGCAAGACGTACGAGGGCTTCAAGGCGGCCTGGCCCCGGATGGAGGAGGCGACCGGCGACTTCGGCGTCCGGATGAACTCGATGCCCAAGCACGTCGCCACCACCACGCTGACCGAGCCGGAGTGGAACGCGACCTTCCTGAAGGGCGACGTGGCCGAGGCGGTCCGGGCGCTCAAGGACGGTCCGGAGAAACTGCTCATCAACGGCAGCGCCGACCTGGTCAACTACCTGACCCGGCACAACCTGATCGACGAGTACCGGATCATGATCTATCCGGTGGTGCAGGGCGAGGGCCGCAAGCTCTGGGAGCCCGGTACGAAGATCGCCCTGTCGCTCACCGGCACCTGGCAGACCAAGACCGGGGTCGACGTGCTGACCTACGTGCCGGCCTGACGATCAGACGGTGAAGCGGTCGACCAGGCCGGTCAGCTTGCGGGCGGTGGCGTCCAGCTCGTCGGCGGCCCGGTGCGAGACCGCCACCGAGGCCCGGGTGCCGTCGACCGCGCCGCTGACCACGCTGATCCCCTCGGCGATGTCCCGGCTGCCCGAGGCCACCTCGGAGATGTTGCGGGCCATCTCGGCCGTGGTCGCCGCCTGCTGCTCGACCGCGGCCGCGATGGCCGTCTGGTAGTCGTTGACCTGCGCGATCCGGGCCGTGATGGCCTCGATGGCGTCGACCGCCCGGCTGGTGTCGCTCTCGATCGCCTGCACCCGGGCGGTCACGTCCTCGGTGGCCCGCGCCGTCTCCTGGGCCAGCTCCTTGACCTCGCCCGCGACCACGGCGAAGCCCTTGCCGGTCTCGCCGGCCCGGGCCGCCTCGATCGTCGCGTTCAGCGCCAGCAGGTTGGTCTGCTCGGCGATGCTCGCGATCAGCCGCACCACGTCGGCGATGGCCGTGGTCGAGGCGCGCAGCTCGCCGATCACCCCGGCCGCGGCCGCGGTCAGCCCCACCCCGTCCCGGCCGGCCTGCGCCGCGTCCTGGGCGTTGTTGGAGATCTCGGAGATCGAGGCGCCCATCTGCTCGGCCCCGGCCGCCACCGTCTGCACGACGTGCGAGACACCCTCGGCGGCCACATTGACGTGCCCGGCCCGCGACGCCGCCTCGTCGGCCGAGCCGGCCAGCTCGCCGCCGGTCGCCGCCACCTGCTGGGCCGTGCCCGCCACCTCGTGCGAGGCCGCGGTGACCTCGACCATCACCGTGCGCAGCTCGTCCACGGCGGAGTTGAGCTCGGCCGAGGCGACCGCGATCTCGTCCTTGCCGTCGACCGGCACGACCACGGTCAGGTCGCGTTTCGCCAGCCGGGACAGGCCACCGGTGAGCCCGCCCAACCGGCTCGAGATGCGGCGGGCCAGCACCGCCGCGATCAGGCCGCCGGCCACCGCCAGCAGAACCGCGGCCAGCACGAAGGCGAACAGCATGTTCTTGCGGCCGTCGCGGACCGCGTTGATCGGCCCCGCCGCGTCGGCGTCGTAGCCGCCGATCGCGATGGCCCAGGAGTACGGCGCGTAGTAGGCGACGGTGGTGGTGGTCGCACCGGGCTCGGCGCCGGACGCGCCCGGCAGCTTGTACGAGGTGGTCCAGGTCGCGCCGTCCTCCAGCGTCGGCGCCTTGGCCACGATCTCCGCGACGTACTTGGCGCCGTTGGCGTCGGTCGAGTCGGCGTCCACGCTGGTGGACGCACTCCCCAGGCTCGACGCGACGACCCGGCCGGCGTCGGCCGGCGAGGTGCTGAAGACGGTGGCCCAGCCGTTCCGGCCGACCTCACCCGAGGCGACCGCGGCGGTGAGGTTCTCGAGCGCCTGCGATTGGGGGATCCCCGCGAACAGGGACCCGATCACCGCGCCGGACGAATTCTTGATCGGGTCGTACGCCGTGATGTACCAGGTGTCGACGACCTTGGCCACGCCCCGGTAGGACTTGCCGGCCTTGATGGCCGCGGCCACGGCGTTCGCCTTGCCGTCCGCGGTCGCCGGGATGTACGTGCCGATGGCCCGGTTGCCGTTGGCCGCCTTCACCGTCGTGCCCACCCGCAGCAGGTCACCGGCGGTGTTCATCCGCTGGAAGACGGTGACCACGGCGCCGGAGATCGATGCCGCGTCGTCCACGAACGGCGTGGTGACCTTGAGGTTCTTGTTCTGGCCGAGCCAGGTGCCGCCAACCGTCATCCGGGGCAGCGTCACCGTCGTCTTGGTGTTGGTCACCTGGTTGGTGGCGGTCCAGGTGGCGGTCCGGTCCGAGAAGGCGACCCCGCCCCGCTGGGCCAGCAGCTTGTCGGCCGCGTTCATCGAGACGTCGACGCTGTTCTGCACCTCGTTGCCGACCGACGACACCAGCGTGGTCATGTCACTGCTGATCTGCTGGAGATTGGCCTCGTTGAGCGCGACCACTTCACGTTCGGTGCTCTGCGCGAAGTCGCCACTGCGCCAGGCCCCGACCAGGACAAGGACTGCGGCGGTGCCGATCACCCCGCCCAGGCCCAGCGCGAGAAGCTTGTGACTGATCTGCATGCCGCGGCGTCCGTGTCCCACTCAATCCCGATCGGCACGCCCCGGGAACGACTGAGCCGGACCGGTCGTTTTCGACCGGTCCGGCTCAAGAAGTGCTAAACGTCAGCTGTCTCCGCCGGTCTCACCGACCGGGGCGGCGTTGACGTCGTCGATCGCGTACTTCTTGGCGGCCTCGGCCGGCACGTGCGAGGGCACCTTGCCGCGCAGCGCGAGCTGGCGCAGCGTGGCCACCGCGACCGACTCGCCGTCGACGTGGAAGTGGCGGCGCAGCGCGTGCCGGGTGTCGCTCATGCCGAAACCGTCGGTGCCCAGCGACGTGTAGTCGTTCGGCACCCAGCGGGCGATCAGGTCGGGCACCGCCCGCATGAAGTCGCTGACCGCGACGACCGGGCCCTCGGTGCCCTCCAGCTTCTGCTGGATGTACGGCTTGCGCAGCTGGTCGCCGGGGTTGAGCAGGTTGTGCTCCTCGGCCTCGACGGCGTCGCGGCGCAGCTCGGTCCACGAGGTGACCGACCAGACGTCGGCCGCCACGCCCCAGTCCTGGGCCAGCAGCTGCTGGGCCTTGAGGGCCCAGGGCATGCCGGTGCCGGAGGCGAGCAGCTGCGCCTTCGGGCCGTTCGTCTCGGGCGCCGGAGCGTACCGGTAGATGCCCTTGAGCAGGCCTTCCCGGTCGACGTCGGCCGGCTCGGCGGGCTGGATGGCCGGCTCGTTGTAGACGGTGAGGTAGTAGAAGACGTTCTCCTGCTTCTCGCCGTACATCCGGTGCAGGCCGTCCTCGACGATGTGCGCGATCTCGAACGCGAACGCCGGGTCGTAGGCCACGACGGCCGGGTTGGTGGCCGCGATCAGCAGCGAGTGGCCGTCCTCGTGCTGCAGGCCCTCGCCGTTGAGCGTGGTCCGCCCGGCGGTGGCGCCGAGCAGGAAGCCGCGCGTCATCTGGTCGGCGGCCGCCCACAGCTCGTCCGCCGTGCGCTGGAAGCCGAACATCGAGTAGAAGATGTAGAGCGGGATCATCGGCTCGTCGTGCGTGGCGTACGACGTGCCGGCGGCGATGAAGCTCGCGGTCGACCCGGCCTCGTTGATCCCCTCGTGCAGGATCTGGCCGTTGGTCGCCTCCTTGTACGACAGGAAGAGCTCCCGGTCGACCGACGTGTAGGTCTGGCCGTGCGGGTTGTAGATCTTCTTGGTCGGGAAGAGCGAGTCCATGCCGAAGGTCCGGGCCTCGTCCGGGATGATCGGCACCCACCGGGCGCCGAACTCCTTGTCCTTCATGAGGTCCTTGAGCAGGCGGACGAAGGCCATGGTGGTGGCGATCTTCTGCTTGCCGCTGCCCCGCTTGACGTCACCGAACGCCTTGGAGTCGGGGATCTGCAGCACCTTGCCCTTGGTGCGCCGGCTCGGGATCGAACCGCCCAGCTCACGCCGGCGCTCGAGCATGTACTGCATCTCGTCGGACTTCTCGCCGGGGTGGTAGTACGGCGGGAGGTACGGGTTGTCCTCGAGCTGCTTGTCGCTGATGTCGAGGTACAGACGGTCGCGGAAGCCCTTGAGGTCGTCCAGGGTCAGCTTCTTCATCTGGTGCGTCGCGTTGCGCGCCTCGAAGTGCGAGCCCAGCGTCCAGCCCTTGATGGTGTGGGCCAGGATCACGGTCGGCTGACCGGTGTGCTCCATGGCCGCCTTGTACGCCGCGTACAGCTTGCGGTAGTCGTGGCCACCCCGCTTGAGATTCCAGATCTCGTCGTCGGACATGCCCTCGACCAGCTTGCGGGTGCGCGGGTCACGGCCGAAGAAGTTCTCCCGGACGTACGCCCCGGACTCGCCCTTGTAGGTCTGGTAGTCGCCGTCGGGCGTGACGTTCATGAGGTTGACCAGCGCGCCGTCGGTGTCGGCGGCGAGCAGCGGGTCCCACTCGCGGCCCCAGATCACCTTGATGACGTTCCAGCCGGCGCCGCGGAAGAACGCCTCGAGCTCCTGGATGACCTTGCCGTTGCCGCGGACCGGTCCGTCCAGGCGCTGCAGGTTGCAGTTGATGACGAAGGTCAGGTTGTCGAGCTCCTCGCGGGCGGCCAGGCCGATCGCGCCGAGCGACTCGACCTCGTCCATCTCGCCGTCGCCCAGGAACGCCCAGACGTGCTGCTGGCTGGTGTCCTTGACCCCGCGGTTGTGCAGGTAGCGGTTGTAACGCGCCTGGTAGATCGCGTTCAGTGGGCCGAGGCCCATGCTGACCGTGGGGAACTCCCAGAAGTTGGGCATCAGGCGCGGGTGCGGGTACGACGGGAGGCCGCCGCCCGGGTGCGAGAGCTCCTGACGGAAGCCGTCCAGGTCGTTCTCGCTGAGCCGGCCCTCCATGAAGGCCCGCGCGTACATGCCCGGGGAGGCATGGCCCTGGAAGAAGATGTGGTCGCCGCCGCCGGGGTGGTCCTTGCCGCGGAAGAAGTGGTTCATGCCGACCTCGTAGAGGCTGGCGCTCGACGCGTACGTCGAGATGTGACCGCCGACACCGATCTCCGGGCGCTGGGCGCGGTGCACGAGCATCGCGGCGTTCCAGCGAATGTAGGCGCGGATGCGCCGCTCGACGAACTCGTCACCGGGGAACCAGGGCTCACGCTCGGGCGTGATCGTGTTGACGTAGTCGGTGGAGGTCAGGGGCGGAATGCCCACCTGTCGCTCCCGCGCCCGCTCGAGCAGGCGCAACATAACGTAACGGGCTCTCTTGGCGCCGCGTTCGTCGATGACTCCGTCGAGCGACTCGACCCACTCGTTGGTTTCCTCGGGGTCGATGTCCGGAAGCTGGCTCGGCAGGCCGTCGCTGATCACCGGGCGCTTGCGCTCCGTGGCCACAGGCATTCCTCTTGGTCGGTGTCGGACCGAGCGGCCCATTGTGTGAGTCGCGCGGTAATAGCTCCATCCTGCCCCTTAGCCGTGTGCATCGTCACGCCTACCGTGCGGGTACGCGATACGCGACACACGTACTGACCGGTAACAACTTCCTTTCGTTACGCGGGCAGGAAACTGAACCGTACCTGGCGCTCCGGATTGTCTCCGTTGGTGTCCACCAGGCAGACCGACTGCCACGTTCCGAGCGCGATCCGGCCGTCGATCACCGGCAGTGCCGCATAGGGCGGCATCCAGGCCGGGAGTACGTGGTCACGGCCGTGCCCCTTCGATCCGTGTCGATGACGCCACTTGTCCTGGGTGGGCAGGAGCTCGTCGATCGCGGTCAGCAGGTCCTCGTCCGAGCCGGCTCCGGTCTCGATGATGGCGATACCCGCCGTCGCGTGCGGGACGAAGACGTTGAGGATGCCGTCCCCTTCGGACCGGACGAAGTCGGCTGCCTCGGCCGTGATGTCCCGGACGGTCGGCCGGTTGCCGGTCCGGACCGTGATCACTTCAGTGCGCATGGGAGCGAGTCTGCCAGCCCCGGTACCGGACGACCCTTACCGCATAAATCCGTTTCAACCTTATTTACCCCTGAAATGACTACCTTGTGGGGAGTCCAAGGCTTCTGACGCGGGGGTGTGAGAGAAGTGCAAGAAAAGGTGCCGCGACGACGGCGCGAAATTTCCCGATGGACGGTGGTGGCCGCGGCCGCGACGCTGTCCGCAGGCCTGGTCGCGGCGAATCCCGCCCCGGCCTCGGCGGCGGCGCTCGACGCGCCGGCCAGCGCCTCGGCCCTGGCCGGCCGGCGGCTGATCGCGGTCACCTGGACGGCGCCTCCGTCGGGCGTGACGGTGGCCCGGTACCGGGCGAGCGCCGGCAACGAGTACTGCGACCTGGTGGGGCCCTTCTCGGGCCCGCTCACCTGCACGATCAACAATCTCGCGGCGAACACGACCTACACACCCAGTGTGGTCGCCTGCCCGAACGCGAGCACCTCGAACAGCACCGACTGTTCCGCGCCGCGGAACGCCAACGCCGTGAAGACGGGCCCGCCGGGCACGCCGCTCGCGCCCACGGTCGCCTTCTCCGGCGACCCGAACACGGTCAAGCTCGACTGGACCGCGCCCGATCCGGGCGCCGGCATCCAGTCGTACCGGATCACGCCCACGCCGGCGACCGGCCTGACCGGCACCTGCGGGTCGCTGGTGGCGGGCGACGTGACCACCTGCACCTTCGGCGGTCTGACCAATGACACGTCGTACACGTTCCGGGTGACCGCCGTCGGCGTCACCAACAGCACCGGGACCACCGGCACCTCGCCGGCCGGCGCGGCCTCGGCCGCCAAGGTCGCCGGCCCGCCGCACCAGGTGGACAAGCCCACCGTGACCCGGGACTCCAACACCGCGGTGACGGTGTCGTTCGCCAAGCCCCTCGGGGGTCAAGCGCTCGCCGGATACACCGTGACCGGGACGGCCGACGGCAGCACGAGGACGTGCACCGCGCCCGCCGACGCGACCTCGTGCCAGGTGACCAACCTCGACCCGGCCAAGAGCTACACGTTCACGGTCGTCGCCAACGGCGAGAGCGCGGCCGCCGGCAGCTCCCCGGCCAGCCTCGCGTCCGACCCGATCAAGCCGGGCCTGCCGGCCGTGCCGGCCACGCCGACGGTCGAGCTCGGCGCCACCGAGGGCAAGGTGACCGTGCTGTGGGAGGCGCCCGACCCGATCGCGGGCGGCGCCGTGACCACCTACACGGTGACCTCGCAGCCCACCGACAACGGCACGCCGCTGGTCGACACGGCCTGCACCGGCATCGCCGGCACCCGGACCAGCTGTGACTTCAGCGGTCTGCAGGACGGCAAGAACTACCGGTTCCGGGTGACCGCCACCAACGCGGCCGGGACGGCCGTGTCCGAGTGGAGCGACCCGGTCGTCTCGCAGGCGCCGGCCGTGCCGAACGCGCCGACGGTCACGCTGGGCAATGCGCCGGGCAAGGTGAAGCTCGCCTGGACGCCGCAGACCACCGGTGGGCCGGTCGTGTTCTACACGGTCCGGGCCATCCCGTCCGCCGGGACGCAGGCGGCCGGGTGCGGCTTCGACCTGACGACGCCGACCTGTGAGATCAGCGGGCTCACGCCCGGCACCGCCTACAAGTTCACCGTGACGGCCGTCGGCGACCTGGGGTCGCGGACGTCGGCGGAGAGCGCCGAGATCATCCCCGACAAGCCGGGCGCCCCGGCCACCGCGGACGTGGCGCTGACCGGTCCCGGCGCGGCCCAGGTGACCTGGACCGAGCCGGCGCCCGGGGGCGGCGTGGTGGCGAGCTACACCGTGGTCGCCGAGACGGCCGGTGAGGACCCGATCGTCGGGTGCGAGGAGACGGAGGATCTCGTCTGCGCCTTCGACGAGCTCGACCCGGCCAAGGAGTACGAGTTCACGGTCGTGGCCACCAACGCGGCCGGGTCCACGGACAAGGTCGCCACCGCCACCGGCATCCCCAGCGAGCCGCAGAACGTGCAGGCGGTGCTGACCACGGACCAGACGGAGTCGGTCACGGCCACGTGGGAGACGCCCACCCAGAACACGGCCACGCGGTACAGGGTGACGGCCTGGGCCGGCGACGAGCCGACCGAGCACACGTGCATCACCGACGCGCTGACCTGTGACGTCGAGAACCTCGACGCCGCGACCGCCTACACGTTCGTCGTGCGGGCGTTCAACCAGCTGGGCGGCACGGACGCGGTCGCCACGGCCGACGCCCTGGTGCCGAACAAGCCCGGCGCGCCGGGCTCGCCGAAGGCGACCGTGACCGGGCCGGGCACGGTGCTCGTCACGTGGGTCGTCCCCGCGAACAACAGCGGTGGCGCGGTCGAGCACTACGAGGTCACCGGGGCCGACGCCGACGACGTGGCCACGGTGTCGAACTGCATGGATGTCGCGGCCGACGGCACACTGGAATGCGAGTTCACCGGTCTCGAGGAGGCCAAGTCCTACACGTTCACGATCGCGGCGGCGAACGCCGCCGGTTCGACCCCGGCAACCGTGGGGCCGGTGCGCGCGGCGGCGCCCGGCAAGCCCGTCGTGTCGGGCGTGGTGCTCGGCCACAACGACGCCGGCGCGGCCACCGTCACCGTCTCGTGGACACCGGCCGAGGGCGGCGACGTGGCCGGCTGGCTGGTGACAGCCACCCCGGCCAGCGGCGATGCGTCGGAGCAGTGCCAGCAGGCCGCAGTGTCCGCGACGTCCTGCGTTCTCACCGGCCTGCGGGCGGACACGTCCTACACGTTCACGGTCACGGCCGTGAACGAGGCGGACAGCGTGGCGTCGGAGCCGAGCGACCCCGCCCTCGTAGTGGCCAAGCCCGGCGCGCCGACCACGGTGGCGGCCGTGCTGGTGGCCGACACCCCGGGCGCGGCCAAGGTCACTTGGGACTCCCCGCTGGACGGCACCGGCGGCGCCGTCGCCACGTACGCGGTGACCGCGGTCGACCCGGCCGGCGCCACGGTGCAGGGCAAGGGCTGTCCCTCAGTGGCGGCCGGTGCCACCCGGGAATGTTCGTTCACCGGCCTGGACACCACGAAGGCGTACACCTTCAAGGTCTCGGCCACGAACGGCGCCGGCTCCACCGCCGCGTCCACCACCACCGCGCTCGTACCGGACAAGCCGGCCGCGCCGGCCACGGTGTCGGTGACCCTGGAGGCGCCGGGTACCGCCGGGGTCTCCTGGCCCAAGTCGGGCGGCGGCGTGGTGACCAAGTACACGGTCGGGGTCTACGCGCCTCAGGGTGGCGACGACACGCTGCCGGACCCCTGCGAGGTCGTCGGCCCGGACACGAACCGCGTATGCGTGTTCCCCGGCCTCGAGCAGGAGGTTCTGTACACGTTCGTCGTGACGGCGGAGAACGCCGCCGGCAGTTCGTTCAAGGCCAGCGCCGGGTTCGTCCCGAACCGGCCGAACCCGCCCTTCCTGCAGAGCCTCGAGGTGATCTCCGCCTCGGCGGTCCGGCTGAAGTGGACCGCGCCCGAGCCGGGCGGCCCTGTCGCGTCGTACACCGTGACGGCGTACGACTCCTCCGCGCCGGACGTCCCGCTCGAGCTGGACTACTGCGCCGAGGTTCCGAGCTCGACCCTGACGTGTGACTTCGGTGGGCTGGACCCGGCGAAGACCTACGACTTCACGGTCCGGGCGAACGGCCCCGGCGGCGGACAGTCCGACGAGAGTTACCGGTTCGAGAAAATCACCACCGCGCCGCCGGCCAAGCCGGCTGTGCCGGACGTCGCCTGGGCGGGGGCCAACTCCGTGCGGGTGAGCTGGGACGCTCCGACGAGTGGCGGCCCGGTCGACTACTACACGGTGACCTCGAATCCGGCTGTACCCGGGTTGAGCGACTGCCAGACCGGAGGCATGGACGAGGACGGCTTCGTCGGTGGCAGCTGTGTCGTCGATCGTCTGATCAGCGGCACGAGCTACTCGTTCCGGGTCGTCGCGCACGGCACCGCCGACCGCAACGTCGCGAGCGACCTCTCGTCGACCATCGTGGCCGGTCCGCCGGACGCGCCGGAGCGGCCGACGGCCGTCCCGGGCGCGGCGACCAACGCGGTCGTCGTGAGCTGGACCGCGCCCAGCCCGGGAGCCGGCATCGCCGGCTACACCGTGCGGTCGCTGCCGGACGGTTTCGGCTGCGCCACGACGTCCCGGGACGTCACCACCTGCACGGTGACCGGCCTCGACGCCGCGGCCAGGTACCAGTTCCGGGTGCAGGCCAACGGCGTCGGCGACAGCGGCAACTCGGCCTTCGGCCCGGCCTCCGAGGTCATCGTGCCGCGGGCGCCGGGCAAGCCGTACGACGTCAATGTGGCCGCCGGCGACAAGGAGATCCAGGTCTCCTGGACCAAGCCGGCCCAGGGCGCCGACCGGGCGGCCTCGTACAAGGCCACCACGACGCCGGGCGACTTCTCCTGCACGACCACCGCCGCCGAGGATCCGGAGTGCACCATCACCGGGCTCACGAACGGCACGTCGTACCGGGTGAACGTGGTCGCCGTGGCCGCCGGCACGGCCGGTCAATCGGCCCCGAGCGTGTCCTCGGCCCGGGTCCGGCCCACCGCCGGCGCCCCGGGCAGCCCGACCGGCGTGACGGCCGCCCCGCGCTCCGGTGGGGCCTGGGTGACCTGGACGGCCCCGGCCAACATGGGTGACGGCATCGCCGGCTACCAGGCGCGGGCCGTGCACGGCGCGGAGACGTTCACCTGCACGAGCCGGGCCGACCTCGGGTGCGGCATCACCGGCCTGACCAACGGGACGGCGTACACGGTCAGCGTCGTGACCATCGGCAAGTTCGCCAGTGGTTACTCGGCGCCGGCGACGGCATCGGCCGCCGTCACACCGAGGAGGGCGCCGGGCGCGCCGACGATCGTGTCGGTCACCCCGGGCGTACGGTCGCTGACCGTGCAGTGGCGGGCGAGCACCGACGCCGGTGACGGGCTGGCCGGCTTCACGGCCTCCGTGGCCGGCCCGGCCGAGTCCACCTGCACCGTGTCCGGGACCACCGCGACGTCCTGCACGGTCGTCAACCTGGCGCCGGGGGACTACTCGGTGACCGTCCAGGCGAACGGGCGGGTCACCGGGGTCGTCTCCGACCCCAGCGTGCGGAGCGAGGGCAAGGCCCTGCTGGCGGCCGCGCCGACCCTGTCGTCGACGCTGCCGGGCACGATCGCGGGCACGCTCACGGTCTCGCCGGAGTCGGCGGCCCGGGGCGGCAAGGTCACCGTCACCGGTACGGGTTTCGCCCCGCACACCGGTGTCGCGCTGGGCCTCTACCCGGGCCTGGCCCGGCTGGGGAACTTCGCGACGAACGGTGACGGAGCCTTCACCGCGGAGGTGACGATCCCGGCCACGTTCGCCGCCGGCACCGGCAAGACGCTGCTCGCGGGCGGCCAGACGTCCGCCACGAGCACGGCGGTCCGGTACGCGAAGGCGATGATCGAGGTCAAGTAACCCAGCGGACGGGCCGGGCGGGGATCTCCCCGTCCGGCCCGTCACTGCTTCATCCGACTTCTCGCACGTCACAGCGCTGAAGCGGATCTTTGGCCCGTTTGCGGCATGGCAGGGCTCGCCCGCCTGCGCGATGCTCGTCGTGTGACCACCCCGCAGAACCTCGACGAGCGTTTCCGCGACGCGGTGTCGGCCCTGCCGGCACCCGGCGGCCGTCGCGCGCCCGGCGACCCCGTCCGCGACGGCTCCACCCTCACCGACGCCCGCGCCCTCGAGCTGTTCGACGCCCAGCTCGCCAGCCGCCACCTCGATCTCGCGTCACGCTGGCTGCGCAGCTTCAACGAGGGCTTCTACACGATCGGCTCGTCCGGCCACGAAGGAAACGCGGCGGTCGCGGCCGCGCTCCTGCCCACCGACCCCGCCCTGCTGCACTACCGCTCGGCCGCGTTCTTCAGCGCCCGCGCCAAGAGCCTGGCCGACGCCGCCCGCGACGTGCTGCGCGGCGTCGTCGCCTCGGCCCGCGAGCCCATCGCCGGCGGCCGGCACAAGGTCTTCGGCAGCGCCGACCTCAACATCGTGCCCACCACCTCGACCGTCGCCTCCCACCTGCCGCGCGCCGTCGGGCTGGCCTTCGCCCTGGCCAAAGGGCGCGCCGGCAGCCGCTGGCCGCGCGACGCGATCGCGGTCGCCTCGTTCGGCGACGCCTCGGTCAACCACGCCACGGCGACGGCGGCGTTCAACTCGGCCGGCTGGTTCGAGCGCTCCGGCGTACAGCTGCCCCTGCTCTTGATCTGCGAGGACAACGGCCTCGGCATCAGCGTGCCGTCGCCGCCGGGCTGGGTGGCGGCGATGCTCGAGTCGCGGCCCGGGTTGCGCTACACCGCGGCCGACGGCTGCGACCTGGCCGCCACCTACGACGCCGCCATCGAGGCCGTCGGCTATGTGCGCCGCGAGCGCCGCCCGGCGATCCTGCATCTGTCCACCGTGCGCCTGATGGGCCACGCCGGGGCCGACGCCGAGGTGGCGTACCGCCCGGCCGAGGACATCAAGCGTGACCTCGAGCGGGACCCCCTGGTGGCCACGGCCGGACTGCTCGTGGCGGCCGGGCTGCTCGCGCCCGAGGAGGTCATCGCCCGCTACGACGAGGTCGGCTGGCAGGTCCGCAAGGTCGCCGAGGAGGTGCTCGGCGAGCCCAAACTGACCACGGTGGCCGAGATCGTGGCGCCGCTCGCCCCGCGCCGCCCGCTGCGCTCGGCCCACGCGATCACCGAGGCCGCCTCGCGGGCCCTCGGACCGGCCGCGGCCGCCCGCTCCCAGGCCTTCGGCGGCAAGCTGCCCGAAAAGGCGGGGCCGCTCACCCTGGCCCAGACCGTCAACGCCACCCTCACGGACGCGCTGGCGGCCGATCCCGGCGTCCTGGTGTTCGGGGAGGACGTGGGCCGCAAGGGCGGCGTCTACGGCGTCACCAAGCACCTGCAGGAGCGGTTCGGGGCCGAACGGGTCTTCGACACCCTGCTCGACGAGACGTCCATCCTCGGGCTGGCCCTGGGCGCCGGGCTCGACGGCATGCTGCCGATCCCCGAGATCCAATACCTGGCCTACCTGCACAACGCCGAGGACCAACTGCGCGGCGAGGCGGCCACGCTGTCGTTCTTCTCCTCGGGCGCCTTCAAGAACCCCATGGTCGTACGGGTCGCCGGGCTGGCCTATCAGCAGGCGTTCGGCGGCCACTTCCACAACGACAACTCGGTCGCCGTCCTCCGGGACGTACCGGGCCTGGTCCTGGCCGTGCCCGCCCGGGCGAGCGACGCCGCCCCGATGCTGCGGTCCTGTCTGGCCTCGGCCGCGGCCGACGGCAGCGTCTGCGTCTTCCTCGAGCCGATCGCGCTCTACCACACCCGCGACCTGTACGAGCCGGGCGACGGCGAATGGCTGGCCCCCTACGCCGGCCCCGAGGCCTGGACCGGCCAGCACGTGCCGATCGGCCGGGCCCGCACCTACCCCCTCGGCAACGCCTCGGATCTGACCATCATCACGTACGGCAACGGGCTGCGCATGTCGCTGCGGGTGGCCGCCCGGCTGGCCGAGCAGGGGTACGGATCCCGAGTGGTGGACCTGCGCTGGATTTCCCCGCTGCCGGTCAACGACCTGGTCAGAGAGGCCGCCGCGACCGGTCGGGTGCTCATCGTGGACGAGACCCGCCGCTCCGGCGGCGTCGGCGAGGGGGTCCTCGCGGCCCTGGTGGATGGCGGTTTCGTAGGCTCGGCCCGGAGGATCGCGTCGGCGGATTCGCTGATTCCGCTGGGTCCGGCCGCACAACAGGTGCTGGTGGGGGAGGATGCCATCACACAGGGTGCCCACACCCTGCTGGCACGGTAAATTGCCTCACACTCGGTGCGCCACTTGCGCCGGGGCGCACAAGTGTGTGGACTACCCCCAAGTTCACGCACCTAATTTTCTTGGCTAGGAGGACTTAGACAGTGAGCGCGACCGCTGGTCAGGCCGACGGCGTACGCAGCCTGGCGGACCGGTTCGGCTTCGAGCCGAACATGGTGGTCATGGAGATGGGCTACGACGACGATGTCGACGAGGACCTCCGTGACGCCCTGACCGAACGCGTCGGCGATTTGGTCGACGAGGACACCGACGAGGTCGTCGATGCGGTGCTGTTGTGGTACCGCGACGGCGACGGTGATCTCTTCGAACTGCTCACCGACGCCCTGGGCCCCCTCGCCGACAACGGCGTGGTGTGGCTGCTGACCCCCAAGGCCGGCCGTGACGGGCACGTCGAGCCGAGCGAGATCAGTGAGTCCGCCCCCACGGCGGGCCTGCAGCAGACCTCGACTCTCAACGCCGGCAAGGACTGGACCGGCGCCCGCCTGGTCTCACCCCGGGGTGCGAAGAAGAAGTAGCTCACTGCCGATTCCGAGCCAGCCGGCGTCGTCACCGACGCCGGCGTGGTTAGGCTTGTCCGCATGCCGCTACCCGTCGGCGCCGCGGCGCCTGACTTCACCCTGAAGGACCAGAACAACCAAGAGGTACGCCTGCGTGACTTCCACGGTCGCAAGGCGGTCCTGCTGGTGTTCTACCCGTTCACCTTCACGGGCACGTGCCGCGGCGAGCTGACCGCTGTCCGGGACAACCTGGCCGCCTTCCAGAACGAACAGGTCCAGGTCCTGGCCGTCAGCGTCGACTCGGTCTACAGCCACAAGGTCTGGGCCGGCCAGGAAGGCTTCGACTTCCCCCTGCTGGCCGACTTCTGGCCGCACGGCGAGGTGGCCCGCGCCTACGAGGTCTTCAACGACGGCGGCGGCATGGCCAACCGGGGCACGTTCCTCATCGACCCGTCCGGCGTCATCCGATACTCCGAGATGATCGGCCCCGGCGAGTCCCGCGACGTGAAAGCCTGGCTGGCCGCTCTCGATCGCTGAATCGCCCTCAAGGTACGATGCTGATTCCCGGTAACACCCGGGCGCGTAGCTCAGTGGGAGAGCACTCGCCTTACAAGCGAGGGGTCGTAGGTTCGAAACCTACCGCGCCCACGAGTCACAGGACCCCCCTGTCCGCGGAAAGCGCGGACCCTGGTGACTCGTCATTCCTGCTCCGGGGCCGAGCCCCGGAGACCCCACGTTCCATCCGGTTGCGGCGGTGCGGCGGTTGCGGCGGTTGTGGTTGCGGCGGTTGTGGTTGCGGCGGTTGTGGTTGCGGCTTTGGGCGTCGGGGGATGGCGGTTAACTCCCTGGTGCTGGGCAGCGGATTTGTCGGTTCGGTGTTGGGGGAACGCGTGCACGCTCGGCATGAGCTCGGTCTTGATGGAGATCGGGGCTATCTGGTGATCCTGCCGGTCCGGCGGTGGCTGCTGGTCGAGAAGGTGCTGGACGACTACGAGAGCGTCGAGGGCGACCTTCTGGTCGACCGCAGCGCGGCCCGGGCGGTTCGGGAGAACATCTACGGCGAAGACCTGCGGCCGCTGCCGGGCGACCGGATGGCGACGGTCGAGCTCACCGGCGCCGAATGCCAGCTCATGGCCGATTCGCTGGCGCACCGCGCGGCGGTGGCGGACACCGAGAGCCACGATCAAGGCGTCGAGGCCGGTGGGTCGGAGATCTGGGATCTGCTGCGCGTACTGGATGCCCAGCTCAGCCGCCGGTGAGGGCATGTCGGATCACGGACGGTAAGGGTCTTGGCCGGGCCTGAGGCTGCCAGTCTGGCTCGCACAGCATCACAGTCGTTCGTGCAGGTGGGCGCGTATATGTCTGATCTTTCGGCCGATCTTTTCCAGCGCTGGTATCACTCCTTCGAGGAGGACACCGACGACGAGGCCGTCTACCGGCCGGCGGATTTCGACTTCCCGCCGCGGCGCGCACCCCGGGACAGTCTCGAATTCCGCCCGGGCGGCGGCTACATCGAGTACGGGCCCGGGCCGGCCGACCGGTCGACCCCGACCTGGGGCAGCTGGGAAGCGGAGCAGCCGGACGCCGTCCGGGTGCACGCCGGCGCGGCCACGCGCCTGCTGCACATCACCGCGCACGACGGGCAGGTGCTGAAGATCCGCAAATGATCGACAGGAGATGAGTTCCGTGGACGCCGACGAGATCATCGAAGCTCCGTCACGCCGCCGCTGTGCCACCGAGGACGTCCACCGCCGGCTGCTCAACGAGAGCATCAGCTACCGGGTGGCCCGCACCGACATCGAGAACCTGGCCTTCGCCTACGCGAGCGGCGAGGTCAAGGACCAGCGCACCGAGGAAGTGAACATCCCGGTCGTCTGCCACATCGTCTACAGCTCCGAGGAGCAGAACGTCTCCAAGGAGCAGATCGACAGCCAGATCGCCGTGCTCAACGAGGACTTCCGCGCGCTCAACCCGGACGTCAAGGACGTACCCCCGATCTGGCAGGGCCTGGTGGCCGACACGAAGATCCAGTTCCACCTGGCCACGGTGGACCCGCAGGGCAACCCGACCGACGGCGTGACCCGCCGCCAAACCACCCGCACCTCCTTCGGCGGCAACGACACGGTCAAGTTCGCCGCGACCGGCGGCACCGATGCCTGGCCGAGCGACCGCTACCTCAACATGTGGGTGTGCCAGCTCAGCGCCGGCCTGCTCGGCTACGCCCAGTTCCCCGGCGGCCCGCCCGAAACCGACGGCGTGGTCATCACCTACACCGGCTTCGGCAAGACCGGCACGGCCCGCGCCCCGTTCGACCTGGGCCGCACGGCCACCCACGAGATCGGCCACTGGCTCAACCTCTTCCACATCGGCGGCGACGACGGCACCGGCTGCGGCGGCACCGACCTGGTCGCGGACACCCCCAATCAATCGGACCAGAACGTGGGCCGCCCCAAGTTCCCCCGCATCACCTGCGGCAACGGCCCCAACGGCGACATGTTCATGAACTACATGGACTACGTCGACGACGCCGCCATGTTCATGTTCACCAAAGGCCAGCTCGAGCGCATCGACGCCTGCTTCGCCGGCCCCCGCCAGAGCCTCCTGTCCACCCCACCGGCCAGCTGACCCACCACCGCCCACCAGCAACGACCCGGCCGCCGACCGCTGGCCGCCGACCGCCGGCCTCGAGCCATCTGCTGGCCCGCGGCCACTGATCGGCTGTCCGCCGTCGAACGGCCACCGGCCGGCGTTCACCGACCGGCAGCCGATCGGCTAGCCAGCCGCCCGGCTGTGCGGTTAGCGGACCGGCTGCGGCTAGCGGATCAAGTGCTGGCCAGCGCTGGCCCGCCACCGGCCTCCGACCGGGAGTCGGCCTCCGACCGGGAGTCGGCCTCCGACCGGGAGTCGGCCTCCGACCGGGAGTCGGCCTCCGACCGGGAGTCGGCCTCCGACCGGGAGTCGGCCT
>NZ_JBFAOX010000012.1:243532-245351 GCF_040675435.1 Actinoplanes sp. NPDC049598
CCTCCGACCGGCAGTCGGCCACCGACCGGCAGTCGGTCTGCTTGCCCGTGGTTATCGCCCAGACCGCGACCGGTCGTCGGCCACGGACCACCTGCCGGCCAACGGAGAAAGGGCCGGGCAGGGGAGGGGCCGGGCGCAATGGCGCGCCCGGCCCGGGCGGGTCACATCGTGGCCTCCCCGGCCCGTAGGTCGGCCACCCCGTCTCTTGCGGGCAGGGTGGCAGCAGCATCTCGTGCGGGCAGGACGGTGTTGGTCTCGGCAGTGGGCAGGGCGACGGGAGCCGCGGCAGTGGGCAGGGCGGCGGTGGTCCCGGCAGTAGGCAGGGTGGTGGTCTCTGCGGTGGGCAGGGTGGTGGTCTCTGCGGTGGGCAGGGTGGTGGTCTCTGCGGGGGCTGTTGTGGGGGGAACGATGGTTGGGCTGGGGGTGGGGTCGGCCGGGAAGTGGCGGCGGGTGCTGGAGGCGGGGGTGCCGGGGGAGGGCCAGCGGGCGCCGGGGGTCAGCTCGCCGAGGAGCTCGAGGCGGGCGCGGATGCCGCCGTTGCTGCGGCCGAACTCGGCCATCAGGTCGCGGGGGCGGGCGCCCTCGCGGTAGCGGGTGAGCAGGCGCTCGTCGTCGGCCGGGGTCCAGCGAACGCCCTGGTTGGGGTGGCGGTTGCGGCGGTCGGGAGGGGGCGCGTCGCGGGCCCCGGGGCCGGGGTGGGTCATGGCCAGCAGGCCGGCCAGGGTGGAGGTGAGCACGTCGGTCAGGCCGGCCAGGTCGGACGGCACGATGTCGGCGCTGATCTCGCTCACCACGTTTCCGTCGTGGTCGCTGCTGACGATGCAGAGGTCGAAGCGCTCGGTCTCGGTGGGGTAGGTGGTGACCTGGTAATCCGTGTCGCCTAGGGTCAGGCGGCGGTCGAGGGTGATCGGGGCGGTCCGGAAATCGGTGTCATTCATGGCGGGGAAGTTAGACCCACCCTCTGACAGTTTCGGGTGGCCGGCGAGATCACTCCAGCCGGTTCGCCAAAACTCGCACTCCGGGCCCGTCCAGCTCGCCCAGGACGATCCGGCGGCCGGTCATCGCCATCATCAGGGCCTCGGCCGGGCCGGTCACGAGGGGACCGTCGCCGAAGCTCCAGTCGAGGTCGCCGGCGGTGAATCGCAGGCCGGTCAGCCAGGACTTCTTCGTGAAGCCGACCGGGCGGCCAGTGGTCAGGAAGTCGAGGGCGATCCGCAGCGAGTCGAGCGGCAGGCCGTGCGGCAGCCCCAGCGGCCGCCGGATGTCCTGCCCGTGCACCAGCAGGTCGGTCAGCTGACCGGGATAGCCCACGATGGGCGCCTTGAACTCGTTCTCCGCGTTGCGGCGCAGCCCGCCGGCGATCTCCTCCACCGGTAGCCGGCCGATCGACTGGGCCAGCAGCGCGTTGGCCCGGTGCACCCGGAAACCGGACCGCATCATGGCCGACAGCGTCGCCCCGCGCGGCGCCTCCACCGCGGCCAGCAGGTGGGCCGCCACTTCGCGGACCGTCCACTCACCGCAGAGGCTGCGTACCGCGAGCTGGGCCGGGGTCAACGACTCGAGCAGATCAGCCGTCCGCCGTCGCTCGACTGCGATCGCTTCCCGCACTCCGTCGCTCTCCCGCATGGCGACCACTGTAGGACCGGCCCTCCGCTCACGCGGCCCGACAACAGCCCAGCCCCGATCATGCGGGGGATGGGAAAGTCTGCCCTCCATCATGCGTGGGAGGCGCGGGGAGGCGGGGAGGCGCGGGGAGGCGGGGAGGCGCGGGGAGGCGGGGAGGCGCGGGGAGGCGGGGAGGCGCGGGGAGGCGGGGAGG
>NZ_JBFAOX010000012.1:245449-288146 GCF_040675435.1 Actinoplanes sp. NPDC049598
GGCGGGGAGGCGCGGGGAGGCGGGGAGGCGCGGGGAGGCGGGGAGGCGCGGGGAGGCGGGGAGGCGCGGGGAGGCGGGGAGGCGCGGGGAGGCGGGAAGGCCCGGGAAGGCGGGAAGGCAGCGCGCTCGATCAGGCCGGGCGGCGGCGGGGGCCGCGGGCGGCGCGGGCGCCGCGGGCGGTGGTGAGCCAGCTTCGGTAGTGGGTGGCGAAGGGCTCGCGGTCGAGGAGCAGGGCCTCGTGCAGTGAGGCGGCGCCGGCGCGGGCGCCTTCGACGATTTCGGGTGGGTAGTTGAGCTCGGCGCGGTGTTGTTCGAACTCGTCTTCGTCCTCGATCTGGACCCGTTTGCCGCGGCGGTAGCGGATCAGGTCGATGTCGAGGTCGACGACGGTGATCTCGGCCGGGGCGGTCCACCGGGCCGGGGTGATGATGTCGCAGTACATCTCGCGGGGGTCGGGCTCGGCCAGGAACATCGCCATCCACCAGCTCCCGGCCGGGATCAGCCGGACCGCGTCGGCCCTGGTGCGGCCGGTCGGGCGGGTGCCGTAGTGGTAGGTGACGACGGTGCCGCGCGGGGTGGACAGCCACGTCCCGTACTCGTCCTCGCCGAGCAGGCGCGCGGTCACCTGCCGGTGCGGCCGCCCGTCGAACTTGCGCAGCACCAGATCGACCGCATCCACCCGGCGAGGCTACATCGATCACCGTCGGGGGACATGCCCGCCCGCCCCCGCTCCGCCCGCCCGCCGTGATTCGTTTCAAAGGCCGGGGGAGGTACGGCGTGAAGGTGTTCATCGACGGCCGGTTCGTGCTCGACGAGGCCGACCTGCAGAGACGTCTGGCCGGGGCGTTCGGGTACGGACCCTTCTACGCCTACGACCTGGCCGCGCTGCGTGACTGCCTGGCCGCCGGCGATCCGCGCCCGCTCGAGTTGGCCTGGATCCACGCCGACGCGCTCCGGCTGGCCCTGGGCAATGCGACCTTTCGGGCATATCTCAAGGTCTTCGAGGCCATCGAGGTGGATGACGAACGCAAACCCTGGGACCAGCGCTTCATCTTCCGTCTCTTCGAGTAGCGGTCACAGCGGGGCGGACAACAACCGAGTGGCACCCGAAGGGCTTCTCAAGCAGGGGGCGCGGCCACCGATTGCTGAGGGTGCCGGCGGGGGGATCCCCGGCGGCGGGCGGGCCCCGACCGGTTTCCCCCTGGCGGTCGGGCCCGCCCGGACGAACGAGATCACGAGCGAAGGAGTGCCGATGAGTGGCGAACTGCACGTCGGCATCGACGCCGAGAAGATCGTCGTCAGTCACCGGCCGTTGCGGCTGAGTGCCGGCCTCGCCTCCCGCCACCGGTCCGGCTCGGTCGTCGAGATGCTGCCGGTGGCCGCCAGCGGCGCCACCCGCGAGGAGCGCACTTCCTTCGCCTGCCGCCTGGCCCTGCCCCTGATCTTCCTGACGGCCCTGGTCGCGGCGGCCGGCGTGCCGTGGTGGCTGCCGGCCGCGGCCTCGGTGGCGACCGTCGCCACCGTCTGGCGGCGCCTCGCCCGGGCCGCTTCGGCCACGTCGTTCGAGCCGCCTCGCGGGCCGGGCGGCCGGGTGCTGCTCGATGCCGAGGAGCGGGCCGTCTTCCAGCGGGCTGTCCGCGTCGCCCGCCGTGTGCGCCGGGCCTGGCCGGCGCTGCCCGGTCTGGTCGACGACGCCGCCGACCACTCGCTGACCCGGGCTCTGGACGACCTGGCGACCCTGCTGGTCCGCCGGCAGGAGCTCCGCCGCGTGCGGGCCGGGCTCGCCTCCGTACGGCCGGAAGGGTTGCCGGGGCCGAGCCCCGCCGTGGCCGCCCTGACCGAGCAGCGTGACCACGCCGAGCACCTGTGGCGCGAGGCCGGCCGGGAGGTCAACCGGATCCTGCGCAGCCTCGACCGGACCGCCCTGGCCCAGGAGTCGCTGCTGCGGGAGCGGCACATCGGCGACACCGCCCGGCAGGCCGAGCTGACGCTGGCCGGGCTGGCCCCGGGCGTGCCGATGGCCACCACCGGCCCGGAGCTGGCCGACCGGACCGACGCTGTGATCACCGCTTACCGCGAACTGTCCTGCTGATCCTCCTGAGCCACCGGGGGCAGCAGGTCGACGTTGATCATTGCGCCGGCCATCAGGCCGGCCGCGGCCGAGGTGATCACCTGGGCCATCGGGTCGGCCACGTTGCCGGCCACCCAGACGCCGGGGACCTCGGTGCGGCCCGTCGGGTCGATCGCCGGGACGTAGGTGCCGATGCCCATGGGGTGCTCGACCGGCTTGAGCCCGATCTCCTCGAGGAATCCACCTCGCGCCTCCACTCTGGTCGTCACGACGAGGTAGTCGCGTGCCACGAAGCTACCGTCCTTGAGCCGCACGCCGCCGTTTTCCACAGCGGCGACGTCGTCCACAGCCAGGGCCATGACGTCCTTGCTCCACTGGCGCCAGAGGCGTACCTTCTCCGCGTCGCCGAACACGCCGATCGCCTGACCTCGAACTTCGTAGCCGTGGCAGTAGGGGCAGTGCAGCACCGTCGACCCCCACCGCTCGGCCAGGCCCGGAATGTCCGGCAGCCGGTCGGCCAGACCGGTGGTGATCAGCAGCCGGCGCCCCTCGTGCACCGTCCCGTCGGCCAGGCGTACCTCGAAGCCGGGCCGGACCGAGACCACCTCGCCCTCGATCACCTCGCCGCCGTAACGAGCCACCTCGGCCCGGCCCGCCGCGTGGAACTCCGCCGGGGTCATCCCGTCCCGGGTGAGGAAGTTGTGGATGCCGTCCGCGGGCGCGTTCCGCGGCGCCCCGGAATCGATCACCAGCACCGAGCGCAACGCCCGTCCCAGGGCCACCGCGCCGCTGAGGCCGGCCGGGCCGCCCCCGATAACAATCACGTCGTAGGTCATGGCCCGATGGTGGCCCCACCGTGCCGAAATGCGGAAACATCTTTGCCATGACGGCAAACAACGACGACGTCCTCAAGGAGGTCGGCCCGCGGCTCCGGCAGCTGCGCAAGAAGTCCGGGATCACGCTGACCGCGCTCTCCGACACCACCGGCATCTCGGTCAGCACCCTGTCCCGGCTGGAGTCGGGCCAGCGCAAGGCCACCCTCGAACTGCTCCTGCCGCTGGCCCGGGCCCACCGCGTGCCCCTGGACGAGCTGGTCGGGGCCCCGCCGACCGGTGACCCCCGGGTCTACGCGCGGCCGATCAGCGCGTTCGGCCAGACGATCGTCCCGCTCTCCCGGAACCCCGGCGGCGCGCAGGCGTTCAAGCACCTCATCCCGGCCGGCTCCCGCCAGGAGCCCGAGCCCAAGACCCACGAGGGGTACGAGTGGCTGTACGTGCTCAGCGGCCGGCTGCGGCTGATCCTGGGCGAGCACGATCTGGTGCTCCCACCGGGCGAGGCGGCCGAGTTCGACACCCGGGTGCCGCACTGGTTCGGCAGCGCCGAGGGCCAGGCCGTCGAGTTCCTGACGATCTTCGACCGGCAGGGCGCGCGGATCCACGTACGTGCCAAATCGCGAAAGCACCCTAACGAGTGACTTCTCCTGCCCTCGTCACGGGACTAGGGTGGTTACCCATCATGGCTAAGAACCGCGACGGGTGGTGGACATTTGCCTGGGGACCGTGACGTGCCGCTCCGGAAGCGTGCCGAGCGCGTCCACCAGCAGGTTCTGCACGACCTCGGCGTCGGGCAGCCACCACTGCGCCCGCTCCGGGGGCACGGCCCACCGGACGGGTCCCTCCGGCATGCGGCTGGGCGCCGCCGGCACCCACGAGCCGGCCCCGTGGCGTACGACGTCGAGCCGTTGATCCAACTCGGACCGCAGGGGGACGCCGGGCCGTACGAGGAACATCCACCGCCCGGCCGCCGTCACCGCGACCGGGCCGCGGGCGTCGGCCCGCTCCACTCCCAACACTCCGGTGTGCAGCCGGGCCGTGCCGAGCACGCGCAGCCCGAGCGCCGCCGGCACCTCCAGCACGTCGAAGAGCCGCCCGGTGGCCAGCCGCAAGACCTGCGGCGTGGGCCCGGGAAGGACCGCCCAGCCCTGTTCGGCGTACCGCAAAGCGGCCCGTCGCAGGCGGGCCCGATCGAGGAGATCGAGCAGTGCCGGTGGTACGAACGGCCGACTGACGGTCCACTGCATGGCTCGATAACCCCCGATCTGGGTGGGCCGGTGCCTTATCAGCTTCGCGTGCCGTATCCAAGCGCGACACGCATCGTTGTTTCCGGCAGATCCACCCTTTGCAAGTTGCATCAAAACTACGAGCATCGGTGAGCAGGCGATCACACACGCTGTGCGACGTTGGCACACGTGGAGGGTCCACACTGCAGATGACACAAGGGCTCGCCGGCGGGGGTCGCCGGGCGAGTCGGGGGAGGCACCGTGGACGAGCTGCCGATCGGCCGCCGCGTCGCCTATTGGCGCGGCCGGCGCAAGATGTCCCAACAGGTCTTCGCGGACAGGTTGGGCAAGTCCAAGAGCTGGGTCGACAAGGTGGAACGAGGCGTCCGCCGGCTCGACAAGTTCTCCGTCGTCTACGAGATCGCCGACGTCCTGCAGGTGGACGTCCAGCTGCTGCTGGGCAAGGACGTGGAGCGGCGGCCCGAGACTCAGAACTGCATCGATCAGGTCGAAGTGGAGGAGATCCGCGCCGCCCTGGAGCGCTATGACCAGATGAGCGCGTTCTTCCAGGCGGTGCCGCACTCGCCGCCGCTGACCGAGATGCGCAAGGCGGTCAGCCACGCGTGGCTGACCTATCAGCACGCGAAGTACGGCGTCCTGGCGAGGATGCTGCCCAAGCTGCTGCGCGACGCCCAGGCGGCGGACAGCGCCTACGCCACCGGCTCGGAGGCCAAGGACGCCGCCCACCTGCTCGGGCAGGTCTATCAGATCGCCTCGTCGGCGCTGCGCAAGGTGGGGGAGCACGAGCTCTCCTGGCTCGCGGCCGACCGGTCGATCGCCGTCTCCCAGCGGGCCGGCGACCAGCTCCTGGCCGGGCTGGCGTCCTACCGCGTGGGCAGCGCGCTGCTGGCCCTGGGCCGGGTCCGCCCGGCGCTCGAGGTCAACGTCAACATCGCCAACCGGCTGGCGCCCAGCTTCGAGAGGATCAACGGTCAGGGCGAGCGGCTGTCGGTGTACGGGATGTTGCTGCTCAACGGGGCCATGGCGGCGGCCCGGATCGGCGACAGCGCGACCGTGCGCGACCTGCTCTGCGGCGCCGAGCAGGCGTCGCTGGAGCTCGGCGGCGACTTCAACCACTACTGGACCAGCTTCGGGCCGACCAACGTGCAGCTGCACCGCTGCGCGACGGCCGTCGAGCTGGGTGACGGGCGTACGGCGGTCGACACGCACGAGAAGATCGACGTGGTCGGCTTCAACGCCATGCTGCCGGAGCGCCGGGCGCACCACTTCCTGGACATCGCCCGCGGCTACACCCAGATCGGCAACATCGAGAAGGCCAGCGAGATGCTCCTCGAGGGCGACCGGCTCGCCCCGTCCGAGATCCGCTGCCGCCCGCTCGCCCACGAAGTCCTTTCCGACGTGCTCCGCCGGACGCGGGGCACGCCACCGGCTCCGATCGCGGAGCTGGCCGAGCAGATGGGAGTCGGCGTATGAGGGTGGTCCGCAGGTGACGATCGGCAACCCCGCCCCCGGCGTGCTGTATGTCCTGGTCTGTGGGTCTCCCATGGCGCGCGACGTCGGCGTCCTGGTCACGCTGGCCCAGCAGGAAGGCTGGGAGGTCTGCGTGATCACCACGCCCGACGGCCGCAAGTTCGTCGACGTGGAGGCGCTGCAGGCCCAGACCGGTCATCCGGTGCGCACCCATTACAAGAGCCCCGGCGACCCCGACATGCTGCCCGGGGCGGACGCGATGATCGTCGCGCCCGCGACGGTCAACACCGTCAACAAGTGGGCCGCCGGGATCACCGACACGCTCGTCCTCGGCCTGCTCATCGAGGGCTACGGCTACGGCGTGCCGACGGCCGTGGTCCCGTACACCAACAACGTCATGGCCCTGCACCCCGCCCTGCACCAGAGCCTGGCCCGGCTCCGCGACTGGGGCGTGCACGTGCTGTACGGCGAGGATGTGTGCCGGCTCGGCGGCCCCGGCCAGACCGATCGGTTCCGCGGGCAGTTCCCGTGGCGGCGGGCCCTGCAGGCGGTCAGCAACCCGGTGACGATGAGCGGCAGCCGGGTTGAGCCCGGCGTGGTCGGCTAGCACCCCACGCCCGATAGAGTTGTCGGCCGTGACCGACACTGCCGCCGTACCCACCGTCCGGGACGTGATAGATGCCCTCGACCGGCGCTATCCACGCGATTGGGCGGAGTCCTGGGACAAGGTCGGCATGGTGCTGGGCGACTTCGCGCACCCGGTGCGGCGGGTCCTGTGCGTGGTCGACTGCGTGCCGGAGACGGCCGAGCAGGCGATCGCCGTGGGCGCCGACCTGATCGTCGCCCACCACCCGCTGCTGCTCAAGCCGGTGTCGTCGATCGCGCCGGACACGTACAAGGGCCGGATCATCCACCGGTTGATCCGGGCCGACGTGTCCCTGTACGTCGCGCACACCAACGCCGACGTGGCCAATCCCGGCGTGTCGGATGCGCTGGCCGCCCGTCTCGATCTGCGTGATCTGCGGCCGCTGGTTCCGCAGGAGGACGGCCGGGGCCTGGGCCGGATCGGCGTCCTCGACCCGCCGCTGGATTTGTCCGAGCTCACCGGCTTTGTCGCTGCGCGCCTGCCCACCACGGCGGCCGGTGTCCGCTCGGCCGGCGACCCCGCCCGGATCGTACGGACCCTGGCCGTTTGCGGTGGTGCGGGTGACACCTTCCTGACCGAAGCGGCGCGAGCCGGCGTCGACGCGTACCTTTGCGCTGATCTTCGCCATCATCCCGCGAGCGAGCACCTCGCCGCGGAAGGCCCGGCGCTGATCGACGTCGCCCACTGGGCGACGGAACGTCCCTGGCTCGACGACGTCGCGGCGTGGCTGCGCGGCGAGTTCGGCTTCGACGTCGTCGTGTCCGACCTGGACACGGACCCCTGGACCCTGTTTCGAACGAAGGAGCCCCAGCCGTGAAGGCCTCCCCGGAAGCCCAGCGCCGCCTGCTCGACCTGCAGGCCGTCGACACCGCCCTGGCCCAGCTCGCGCACAAGCGCAAGACGCTGCCGGAGATCGCCGAGATCGACGCGGTGGCCCGCGAGCTCTCCGCGCTGGAGGACGAGCGCGTCCGCGCCCAGGTCGCGGTGGACGACCTCGAGCGGGACATCAGCCGCTTCGAGAAGGACATCGAGCAGGTACGCATCCGCAAGGACCGCGACCAGAAACGCCTCGACGCCGGCGGCGCCCTGCGGGAGATCGAGGGCCTGCAGCACGAGCTGGCCACGCTCAACCGGCGCCAGTCCGAGCTCGAGGACGCCGAGCTCGAGCTGATGGAGCAGAAGGAAGCGGCCGACTCGGCGCTGACCGCTGTGCAGGGCCGTCTGACGGCTGCTCTCTCCCGCCGCGCCGAGGCCGAGGCCCGCCGCGACGAGGCCCTGGCCGACATCACCAAGGAGCAGGAGTTCAAGCAGTCCTCGCGCGGCCCGCTCGCCGCCGACCTGCCGGCCGACCTGGTCACCCTCTACGACAAGATCCGCACCGACTCGGGTCTGGGTGCGGCCCTCTTCCAGTCGGGCCGCTGCGGCGGCTGCCGCATCGAGCTCTACGGCGCCGACCTGGCGCGGGTCAAGGCGGCGGCGCCGGATGAGGTCGTACGCTGTGAGGAGTGCCGCCGCATCATGGTCCGCACCAAGGAGTCCGGCCTGTGAGCCTGCGCGTCTCGGTCGAAGCCGACGGCGGCTCGCGGGGCAACCCCGGCCCGGCCGGCTACGGCTCGGTGGTCCGCGCCCACCCCTCGGGCGAGGTGCTGGTGGAGCGGTACGGAGCGCTCGGCGTGACCACGAACAACGTCGCCGAGTACACGGGTCTGGTCGAGGGTCTGCGTGCGGCGCTGGAATTGAACGCGACCGAGGTCGACGTACGGATGGACTCGAAACTCGTGGTCGAGCAGATGTCCGGGCGGTGGCAGATCAAGAACGCCGGGCTCCGGCCGCTGGCCGCTTCGGCCGCGGAGTTGGTGGCGCGCTTCGAGCGGGTTTCCTTCGAGTGGATCCCGCGCGAGCGTAATAAGGCGGCGGACGCGCTGGCCAATCGTGCGATGGACGAGGCCGCCGGCAAGCCGGTGCGGGAAGTGCTGGCCGAGGATCTTGTTGCCGCTCCGTCGTCCGTCGCTTCATCCCCCGCCGCTTCGGACATTTCCGATTCTTCGGTTTTTGGCGGATCGGCGCCCCGCTCCTGGGCGCCGCCTTCGCTGGACGACGCCACCCGGCTGATCCTGGTCCGGCACGGCGAGACCGCCCTGACCAAGCAGGGACGCTACTCCGGTCGCGGCGACGTCCCGCTCTCCGACGAGGGCCAGGCCCAGGCCATGGCCGCCGGCGGCCGGGTGGCCGGCATCTCCCGCGACGTCACGGCCATCGTCAGCTCACCGTTGAGCCGCTGCATGCGTACCGCCGAATTGATCTCAGCCGAAGTCGGCGGCGTCCCCGTGACCGTCGTCCCCGACCTGATCGAATGCGATTTCGGCGACTGGGAGGGCCTGACCTTCGCCGAGGTCAACGAGCGCTGGCCGGCCGAGATGAAAGCCTGGCTGGCCGCACCGTCGGTCGCCCCGCCCGGCGGCGAGTCCTTCGACACCGTGGCCAAGCGCGTCCAGACCGCCCTGCGCACCATCCTGGACTCCCACTCCGGCGGCGTGATCGTCCTGGTCTCCCACGTGACCCCGATCAAGCTGATCCTGCGGGACGCCCTGGCCGCCTCCGACGCCTTCCTGCACCGCCTCTTCCTGGACGCCGCCGGCATCTCCACCCTGGACATCTGGCCCGACGGCAACCTCGCCGTCCGTTCGGTCAACGAGACGTCCCACTTGCGCTGACGCCGTCACCCCGACCCCACTCGCCCGTCATCTTCGCGAGTGGGGGAGGGCAACTGATTCCGGTTTTACGGGCCGACTCGTCCGGCGCCTGACGACGGCGCTGAGCCGCCTGTCAGCCGAGAAGCTCGACAAGGCGCGTATCTCCTTCGACCACCCGTTCTAGATTGACCTCGGCCGTCGCCGCGACTTGGAGGGGAGAGGCCGCACCGACCGCGCTGGCATGCACGATTCGGTCGATTCCCGCACCTACGAGCGGTGCGGTGGTGCGCAGCGTGCCGGCCAACGCGATGGAAGTCAGATCTCCGGCATGGAGAATCAGATTCTTCTGCCGGTAAAGCCGACGGAACGAGTCTTCCAACTGACACACGATCTTCGGCAGTATGTCCGCCGGCTCCGCGATAAGGGATTGCATGCGGTGCAGCGCCAGGCGGTGACGGGTCCGGGAGAAGGTGGAGATCCTTCCTGTCTTGAGCGCATCCTCGAACGTGCGAGCACGGTCGATGTTTTCCTGAAGCCGCCGTATTTCTCCCGCCAGCGCGTCGTCGCATTCGACCGAATATGCGTTCGCCAGAGTCGTCAGTTCAGCTCTTACGTAACTACATGCCACAATGCGCGCCATGCGGGTTGCTGCGGTGACGCGATTCCGGCCATCCCCGGGGCCGACGAAGAGTGCCTCGATGGCGGCCCAACTTCCGGCGACGGCGGCGGCCGGGGTGCCGAGATCAAGCGGTTCGAGCAGTTCGAGGGCCGAACTGACCTCGGCGGAAAGGTCAAGGTCGAAGACGGCGCTGGTCTTCTGCAGAGCGTGAACCTCCACACGACGAGGTGGAAGGGCGTACGGCAGCGCGACATCCTCGCCGATGATGAAGAGTTCGTCGAGAAACTTCAGTTGCCGGCGCGCGCCGACTCGAAACCGAGCCTCCAGTCTCGCGACCATGGTCGCCGCCTTGTTCACGGCCGCGGGCACGTCGCGGGCTTCGATGTCGACGATCAAGCCGCCTGCCTGACGAAGCGGCTTGACCTCGGGCACCCATTGCGCCAGCCAGTCGGACACGCTGGTGGCGTCCAGCCAGTTGTCCGATGCCTCGACACCCTTAACGGCCGGGCTCGGCAGCGGAGGACTGGAAACGAGTGGAACCAGAACGGTGTAGCGCACCGCTGGACGGCGAGCGAGCCGGACCGCTTCCTCGATCACGTCACCTATCCCGGTCGAGCCGGGCGCGTGACGCCCGTGGAAGGTCCACCATTTGTGAAGGAACTCGGCACTGAATCCGGCGTCCAGAAGGGAACCTCCGACTGCCCGCGAAACGACCTCTGGGCTGGGTTGGCCGGCACGCACCGCGTCGGCCCAGTTTTGGAGGTAGGACTCGTCGGCTTGATCGGCGAGCAGGCCCAAGACGTAGGCGTCATGGCTTTCCGGCTCAAGTTTCCGGCTGATAGCACCGACTATGATCCCGCGCTGTTTCTCCGACCCGAAGCCCACATCCCTTCGAATTCGGCGAATCAGCCCGTCACTGAGGTACTTGACCGAGGATTCCGATAGAACACCCTCGTGGCGCGCCCTGTTGGCCTCGAGTAGCTCCCTGATCTCCAGCACCGAACTGAGGCGCCAGAGCTGGCGATTCCACGGTGTAGACCGGGAGTAGTAGTCGAGCAACCTCTTGTGCACGCCGTGGTCGTACGGCTTGTCGACCAAGGCCAAGGCGGGATATCCTTCGAGCGTAGTGGGGGGAAGTCGCCGTCAGGCCGCTTTCCCCCTATTTTGTTGGACCGGACCGAGCGTCATCGATCGAAGAACCTACGGTCTCGGCGTGATCCACATCAACCTTCCCCAGGCTTGGATCATTCGTTCGGGTGGGGTTTGGCTACGCGAAGCCGCCGTTGCTCAGCAGGAGCTGGCCGTTGATCCAGCCGCCCTGGGGTGAGCAGAGGAAATCGACCAGGTGGGCGGTGTCCTGCGGGGTGCCGAGGCGGCCCAGCGGGGTCTGCGCGATGCCCATCGACCGGATCTCGTCGGTCATCCAGCCGGTGTCGATCGGGCCCGGGTTGATGACGTTGGCGGTGATGCCCCGGCCGGCAAGCTCGCGGGCGGCGGTCAGGGTGATGCGGTCCAGGGCGCCCTTGCTGGCTCCGTACGGCAGGTTGCCGACCGTGTGGTCGCTGGTCAGGGCGATGATCCGGCCGTCGCCGGACGCGCCGCGGTAGCGCAGGGCGTGCTCGCGGATGAGCAGCCAGGTGGCGCGGGCGTTGACCGCGAAGTGACGGTCGAAGCTTTCGACGGTGGTGTCGAGCAGGCCCGAGTCGACCGACTCGCAGTGGCACATGACCAGGGCGGTGACCGGGCCGAGGCGGCGTTCGGCCTCGTCGTAGATCGCGGCCGGGGCGGCGACGCCGGTGAGGTCGGCCTCGATGGCGGCGCTGCGGCCGGGCAGGCTGTCGGCGATGGCTTCGGCCGCGCCGGCCTCGGGGCCCCAGGGCATGCGTTCGTCGTAGGCGTGCCAGTAGGTGAAGGCGACGTCCCAGCCGGAGGCGGCCAGCTGCCGGGCGATACCGGCGCCGATCCCGACCGTACGGCCGACGCCTGTCACCAGAGCTACCGGGCGGGAATCGTTCATGCTCGCGATTCCAGGACAGCCAGGTCGCGTTCCGCGTAACGGCGGTGCTCCCACTCCTCGTTGAGGACCGTGAGCAGGCACTCCCGTACGGGGAAGGTCTCGTTGGGCGGCGGCCACCCGAGGCCCTCGACGGGTTTGGTGTCGGCGGCCAGCTGGTCGTCGGTGAGGTTGCCGAGGACGCGGCGGACGGTGGCCATGCGGTCGAGGCGCAGCGTTAGCGCCTCGTCGAGGGTGGGGCGGGCGGTGCGGTCACGGGGCACGCCCGGGGTGTCCTCCATGCCGTCCCAGGGCAGCGAGAGCGGATGCCACGGGGACGGCTCGCCCAGCATGGCCCGCGTCACCCACGACTCGGAGGCGAAGGCCAGATGCCGCAGCGTCTCGATGAACGACCACTCGCCGTCGACCGACTCGTGCAGCCGCGCCTCGGGCAGGCGGCGGGCGCGCTCGACCGTCTCGGCCCAGCGGAGCTCGACCAGATCCCACGCTTCGCGGAATCCGGCGGGATCGGAGGGGCGCATCTTGACCCGTTCGGGTTCGCGGCGGTCCATTTCGGCCTGGACGTACGGGGCCACGTCGACCCCGTTGATCACCAGGCTTTCGATCTCGCCGTTGATGTCGACTTTGCCTAGGTAGACGCCGCGCATGACCACGTCGTAGAAATTGACCCCCCACAACCGGCTGCCGGCCAGATCGACGTGCCGCATCTCCGAGCCACTCAGATCGACATGCCGAAACCGCGAGCCGCGCAGGTCACCTTTGAAGTCAGCCATGCCCGCACGCTAACCCCGGTTCCGGACGAAAGACTTCCTGAAACGGTGGCGGCCGGGCGATTTGGGGGCGGATCGGCGATGGATACTGTTGCGCATGACGCAAGGGGACGGGGACGTCAGCGCGGCCGAGGTGTACCGGGTTGCGCGGGAGAGGTACCTGAAGTATTCGCGGACCGCTCGGCGGGCGTATCAGATTTCCGAGACACTGCTGATCGTGTTCGCGGCGGCCATTTCGGCGAGTGTGGCGTTCACGGATGACGCGCGGGTGCCGGCCGTCCTGGGTGGACTGGTGGTGGTGCTGACCGGGCTGCGGACGCTTTTCCGGTGGCACGACAACTGGATCCGCTACATCGAGACGATGGTGCAGCTGGAAGCGGAATGGGCGCGCTATCAGCACCGGGTCGGTGACTACGCGACGCCGGAGCGGGAGGCCCTTTTCGTGCAGGCGGTGAAGCAGCTCGAGCTGTCCGAGACGCAGGGCTGGGTCGGGCTGCGGCGAACGGCGCAGGAAGCGCGCGAGATCACGGCCGACGCGCAGTGAGTTTCCGGCGGAACATCGTCGAGAACTGGGGCGCGGACGGGGAGCAGTGGCTTGACGGCCTGCCGAAGCTGATCGAGGAGATCTGCGCCGAGTGGGGCCTGGTCATCGATGAGCTTCACCCGATGACGTTTCATTGGGTCGCCTCGACGAAACAGGGCTCCGTGCTGAAACTCGGGGTCCCGGACGGGCATCTCGGCGAGGAGGCCGAGGCGCTGCGAATCTTCGACGGCCGCGGCGCCGTGCGGCTCCTGGCCGAGGATGCGGCTCGCGGTGCGTTGCTGATCGAGCAGGCCAGGCCCGGTACGCCCGTCGCGCGGCTGGCCGACGACGCGGAGGCCACCGCGGCACTCATGTCGGCGGCGCGAGCGCTTCACCGCGTACCGCCAAGCAGTTGTTCTTTGCCGCATTTGCGCAGTCTCCGTGGGGCGTTCGAGCGTTATCCGGCGGCCGGGCCGATCCCACGGCGAATGGTGGAGCGGGCGGCCGAGTTGTTCGACGATTTGTGCGCGGACGCGCCGCGGGAAGTGGTGCTGCACGGCGATCTGCACCACGGCAATGTGTTGAAGGCCGAGCGGGAGCCGTGGCTCGCGATCGACCCGTCGCCCCGGATCGGGGACCCGGTTTTCGACTGCGGGGCGATGCTTTACAACCTCGACCCGGAGCGGCGCGACCCGGCCCTGCTCGATCTGGTGCCGGCCCGGATCGAGCAATTGTCGGAGTTCGCGCCGGTGGATCGGGTGGTCGCGTGGGGATATGTGATGGGCGTGCTGTCCGAACTGTGGACGGTCGAGGCCTCGGGAAAGGCGCGCAGCCGGGCCCTGGATGTGGCGAAGTTACTGGAGCTGCGGCTGCGATGACCGGAGTACGCGCGCGCCCAGCGTCATGAGCACCATCAGGCCGACAATGACGGCGAACGATACCGTCAGCGACGACAAATGGGCGATGCCGCCGATGATGCCGGGGGCGATCAGGCCACTGCCGTACGCGATGCCGGCCACCCCGGCGATGCCCTTGCCCGGGCTGCTCTCGGTGCGGGCGGCGGCCGCGAAAACGAGCGGCACCACGACGGCGATACCGATGCCGAGCAACCCGAAACCGGCAATGACCAACGCGACCGGCTCGGCCAGCACAACGGTCAGAGCGCCCACGGTCGCGCACACGCCGGAGATCCGTACCGTGGCCACCGGGCCGAGCCGGCGCACCACCCAGTCCCCGCCGAAACGCGCCGCGGCCATGCAGACCGAGAAGACCGAGACGGTCGCGGCCGCGGTGGCCGCCGGATGGTGCAGCAGGTCCCGGACGTAGACGGCGGCCCAGTCGAGGCTCGCCCCCTCGGCGAAGACCGCGCACAGCCCGATCAGGCCGATCGTCAGCACCCGGCCGGTGGGCAGCGCGAACGCGGGCGGCTCCTCCGTCCCCGGGGCCGGCCGATGCGGGATGAGCCACCTCGACGCGACCAGCACGACCACGAACAGAGCGGCCACGGTGATCAGGAAGTGGGCAGGCGCCGACAGCCCTTCGCGGGCGGCGAACACGGCCAGCGCCGACCCGGCCAGCCCGCCGATGCTCCACCAGCCGTGAAAACCGGACATGACCGAACGCCCGTACCGCTCCTCGACCAGGACCGCATGCGCGTTCATGGCCACGTCGGCCACCCCCGCCGCCGCCCCGTACACCACCAGGCACAGACACAGAAGCCACAGCGACGACGGCAGCGCCGGCAGCAGAAGGGCCGCACACCAGCAGAGCATCAGGACGCGTACGAGGGACCGCAGATCGAACCGGTGCACGAGCCGCCCCGACAGCGGCATGGCGAGCAGCGCCCCCACCCCCGGCATGAGCAGGGCCAGCCCGAGCCCGCCGGGCCCCACCCCCACGTGGTCGGCCACCCACGGCACCCGGGCCGCGAACGTCCCGGTCACCGCCCCGTGCGCCGCAAAGACCGCCGACGTCGCGACCCGAGCCCGCCTATCGATCATGCTTCGACCGTAGGGGAACCCGCTACGAGGCGCTGACCTGGCCCGCACCCTCCTGCGCCTGCGGCCCGTCCTGCGAAGAGATCGCCGTCGACATCAGCGCGGCGGCAACCGGCTCGGTCTCGATGACCTCCTCCGGGGAGCGAAGCTTGGGCGGCGCCGGCATCCACGGCTTCAAGTTCTGAATGACCTGCTCGTAGAAGTCGTCGATGGCGGAGAGCATCGACTCGAGCGGATCAGCCTGATCGGGGTCGGCGACGCCGCGATACTCCTTCTGCGTGACGGCTCCCGCGCGATGTCCAGGTGCAGGTCGTTGTCGCCGGTCTTCACTTCCACTCACGCTGCCCGCGGGTCACTCGAATAAGCCCGGCTGGAAATTTGGTGTCCCCGAGCTTGAAAGAAACTTCAATGTAGGTTTGTACCGACCCGGTCGGCGCGCCGAGGGGTTGGATGAGCGCCCGGCCGAGCTCATCACCGCCAGAAGCGCCGAGTTGCTCGTCGTTCCTGTTCGACGGCAGATGTTAGGAATGGCCATATGGCCTATCCCGTCTGCGTACTACATAGGACGTTTATATTCTTGCCGGGAATTGATCTTTAGCGGCGAGCCTGCTCTACCATTGATGATCTTCGTTTGCAAGGGGAATCAGCACACAGCTGATCCGGTCGCGCTGGGGCGGTTCTCCGGATTGAATGGAGGGTGGCAGCGGAAAGCAGAAGGGAGCCGCAGGGTGGCGCTCAGGAGCCGTAAGCAGTGGTGGGGCGTGACCCTGGATGCGCCGGACGGGGTGGAGCTGGGGCGCTTCTATGCTCGGCTGCTCGGCTGGAAGTTCTTTCCGGCGGACAATGGGCTGGGCGGGGCGGTCGCACCGTCCGAGGATGCCGGGTACAACCTCGGGTTTCAGACCGAGAAGCAATACGTACGGCCCGTGTGGCCGGCCGAGGCCGGTAAGCCGCAGATGTCGATGCACCTGGAGATCGAGGTGGACGATCTCGAGGAGGCGGTGGCCCACGCCATTTCGGTGGGGGCCGAGGAGGCCGGCTATCAGCCTCAGGAGACGGTGCGGGTGATGCTCGATCCGGCCGGGCATCCGTTCTGCCTCTACACGGACGACTAGTTCACGAAGTCGAAGAGGCGCGTGCCGGGAATCGGGGGCCGGGGGTCCGCCGACAACCGGTGCGTGCCGACCCGGAATTTGGCGTCGGCGGGCTCGGTGAAGGCGACCTCCTCGAAGCCGGAAGCTGCGAAGCACTCGCGCACGAAAGCCGCCGACGCGCCGGCCCGGGTCCAGATGACGTGACCGCCTTCGTCCAGCAGGGTCGGCAAGGCCTCGATTGTCCGGCGGACGTCGTCGTCGCTCACATTCCCGAAGACACCGCAGGCCAGCACCAGGGAAGCGGGAGCGGCCGAGAGGTACGCGTCAATGCGGCCGGCGTCCTCATTGCGTACCGCCAAATGCCGCAAGCCCAACCGCGCGGCCTGCGCCTCCGCCTGTCGCGACAGCGACGGATCGAGTTCCACCAGAATGCCCGACGCGTCCGGCGGTAGCAGGGGCAACACGTCACGACCGTCACCGGCGCACATGCTGATGACGCGCGGCTGCGACGGCAGAACCGCCCGGATGTGTTCCTGCACGACACTTAGCCGGCGGGCCAGCGAGGAGCCCGGAATCTCGTACTCGGCATGCCACTGCACCCAATCCGTCACCCGGACATCATGGCGAAAGCGCCGCGCCCTCGGGGGAAGGCGCGGCGCTTTCTTGACCCGGGAGCGGGCCGGTTCAGGTGGACGACGGCGTTTCGACGGCGGTCAGGTCGCGGTCGATGCGCGGGTCGCCCTCGTCGGCGAAGTAGTCGTCCTGTGTGGTGCCGTCGACACCGGCCGGCGTCTTGGTGGCCCGCAGGATCAGCGTGACGATGACCGCGATCAGCAGATTGACGATGACCGTGACGAATCCGACGTAGATGGTGCGCTTGGTGTCGAAGCCGAATTCGGAGAGCGGGAACGCGGAGCCGCCGAAGTGGGCGCGTTTCGTGGCCGGGTTCGGGATCTGCCACAGCATCCACATCGACAGGCCCATGCCCACGACCCAGCCGGCGATCAGGGCGCCGCGGTGCAGCCAGCGGGTGAACAGGCCCAGGGCCACCGCGGGGGCGGTCTGCAGGATGATCACACCGCCGATGAGCTGCAGGTCGATGGAGAACTGGGGGTCGAGGAAGACGATGCAGGCGACCGCGCCGACCTTCACCACCAGTGAGGTGATCTTCGAGACGCGGGCCTCGTCGGCGTGCGACGCGTCCTTGCGCAGGTACTCCTTGTAGATGTTGCGGGTGAACAGGTTGGCCGCGGCGATCGACATGATCGCGGCCGGGACGAGGGCGCCGATCCCGATCGCGGCGAACGCGACACCGGCGAACCAGGCCGGGAACTGCATGTCGAACAGCAGCGGTACGACGGTGTTGCTGTCCACCGTGCCCTGGGTGGCGCCCGGCAGCGGCTTGACGCCGGACGCGATGGCCGCGTAGCCGAGCAGCGCGAGCAGGCCGAGCAGGAAGCTGTAGGCGGGCAGGGCCGACATGTTCCGCTTGATGACGTTGCGGTTCTTGCTGGCCAGCACGCCGGTGATGCTGTGCGGGTAGAGGAACAGGGCCAGCGCCGAGCCGAGGGCCAGCGTCACGTACTGGACCTGATTGTTCATGTTGAGCGTGATCCCGTCGGTGGCCGACGGGCTCGCCTCGAATTTCGCCTCGGCCGCGTCGAAGATGCTGCCCCACCCGCCCAGCTTCGTCGGCAGGTAGATGACCGCCACCAGAATCACGATGTAGATCAGGGTGTCTTTGACGAAGGCGATGAGGGCGGGCGCCCTCAGACCCGACTGATAGGTGTACGCGGCCAGGATCGCGAACGCGATGATGATGGGCGCATGCCGTGCGAGCAGACTGTCGCCGGTCACGCCCATCGTCTTGAGCACCGCTTCGATGCCGACGAGCTGTAGGGCGATGTACGGCATGGTGGCCACGATCCCGGTGATCGCGACGAGCAGCGCCAGCGTCGGCGAGTCGAACCGGGTGCGCACGAAGTCGGCCGGGGTCACGAAGCCGTGCCGGTGCGACACCGACCAGAGCCTGATCAGGATCAGGAAGAACATCGGATAGATGATGATGGTGTACGGAACCGCGAAGAACCCGGCCGCGCCGGCCCCGAAGATCAGGGCGGGTACGGCCACGAACGTGTACGCCGTGTAAAGGTCACCGCCGACGAGGAACCAGGTGATCCACCCGCCGAAGTTGCGCCCGCCCAGGCCCCACTCGTCGAGGTGGCCCATGTCCTTGGGCGCCCGCCAGCGCGCGGCCACGAAGCCCATGCCGCTGACCAGCAAGAACAGGATCGTGAAGACGACGATCTCGGTGATGTGGTCGCTCATGGCCGCCGCCCCCGCTTGGACATCTGGTAGACGAGCGTCGTGGTGCCCACACCGACCAGGATGAACAGGAACTGGATCCAGTAGAACGCCGGGAAGCCGAACAGCCGCGGCTCGTCCCGGTTGTAGACGAAGGTCAGGACCGGGACCACGATCGGGATGAGCAGCAGCCAGTTCCAGGGACTGCGGTCGCTCCGCTTTGTTTCAGGCTCCGCCATCGCCCGAACCTCCTCGTCAGCGCTTGTGCTGTACGTCACGCTAACGAGGAGGGATCAAACCGGGCGATCACCGTGCGCCGAGCGGTTTCGGGCGTGCGCCGAACGGCTTACCGTGGGCGGCTTTATTTCAGGCCGGCGTGCACCGCCTTGGTGAGTGACGCGTTGTCGTCATCGCCGTCGAGTGACCACATCATCGCGCCGCCCAGGCCCTTGGCCCGGATGTAGAGCGCCTTCTGGATCATCTGGGCCGGGTCGTCGTAGGTCCAGAACGTCGTGCCGTCGAACAGCCAGGCGTGGCCGGCTCGCAGATCACGGTAGAGCTTGAAGCCTTCTTTCGTCTTGACCGTCTTGTAGTCCTCGGTGCCGGCGGCGAAGACTCCGGGCGCCGGGCCGGTCGCCGGTGCGAACAGGCCGTTGCCCTTCTGCGTGACCCCGGTCCAGCCCTGGCTGTAGTAGGGCAGGCCCAGAACCAGATCCTTCCTCGGCGCTCCGGCTTTGATCCACGCGTTGATGGCGACGTCGACGGAGAAATCGGGGTTGTCCGGCGCGTTCTTCGGCACGAAGAGGGCCGACTGCTGGTTCGTACGGGTCTCCCACGAGCCGTGGAAGTCGTAGCCCTGCACCGTGCCGAAGTCGAGGTACTTGAAGATCTTGTCGCCCTCGAACCCGGCCGCGATCTTGGCCGGGGCCGCGGGCAGGAAGGCCGTCAGGTCGTACCGGTGCCTGGTAGTCCTGCTCAGCCGGTCGAGCTGAGCCCGGAACTCGGCCGTGAGCAGCGTGAAGTTCCGCTTGTCCTCGGGCCGGATCACGTTGCCGGCGTTGCCCTCCGACCCCGGCCATTCCCAGTCGAGGTCGACACCGTCGAAGATCCCGGCCCCCGCCCCCGCCGGCAGACCCGGCAGGTTGCCCTTGATCCACAGATCAAGGCAGGAGCTGACGAGCTTCTTGCGCGAGGCGTCGGTCAGGGCCGCGTCCGAGAAGTACGCGGACCCGCTCCACCCGCCCAGCGAGATCAGCACCCGCAGCTTCGGGTTCTTCTTCTTGAGCTCGGCCAACTGGTTGAGGTTGCCGGCGATCGGCTGCCCGGCCACATCCCCGACGCCGTCCACACTGTGCGCGTCGTCGAACGAGGTCCCCCAGTCCGCCCACGGGTCCGCGCTCACGCAGAGCCCGTCGGCCGTCACCGGCCCGAAGGCGTAGTTGAGGTGGGTCAGCCGCTGGGCCGCCCCGGAGTTCTGAACCTTGCTGAGCTGGAAGTCCCGGCCGTAGATCCCCCACTGCGTGAAGTACCCGACCTTGACGTATGACTTGCCGGTCGCTTGCGCCGGTGTAGCTGCAACCGTCGCGCCCACGGCGGCCAGAGTAGCCACCGCAACGAGACGGCGTGTCCATGCACGCATAAATCCTCCACCAGGAAAGAAAGTTTCCTAATCGAGGAAGTTAAAGCTCTCACTGCATGGAAGCAATGTCTTCCGCCGGACCTCTTGCCGCCGCCTCGCCGCCAAATCCATCGATTGCCTGGCATCTGGGGTCAAGCCGACCGCCGCCGGGCCACCGCCTTCTGCCCCGCGAGCCGGTTCGCGTCCAGCCCGCCATCTCCGTAGCTGAACCGCCATGCCGCCAGGTCCACGACCCGAACCACGGCCGCCAGATCATCCAGGACAGCTGGGTCGAGGCCATCTATCCCACCCTCAGCTATTTCAACGAGGCGCCCCGCGGCGGCCACTTCGCCGCCTGGGAGGAACCGGACCTGTTCGCCGCCGAGCTGCGGGCCGCCTTCCGCCCTCTACGCTGACACCATGACGGATCCGGAACTGTCCGCCCTCCGAGCCCGAGCCGCCACCGGCGACCAGGACGCGGTGGACCAGCTCGTCGAGCTGGCCGGCGAACGAGGCGATCTCGACGAGCTCCGCCGCCTCTCCGCCGCCGGCAGCAGCACCGCCACCGACGAGCTGGTCCAGCTGGCCGAGGAGCAGGGCAACCTCGACGAGCTCCGGCGCCTGGCCGAAGCCGGCAACGAGGACGCCGCCGACATCCTCACCGAACTCACCGACGAGTAGCGGCCATGCTCGCCCAGTCCTCGAAGGTGATGCGGCCGAGGCGGGCGGGCCCGAGCGGGACCAGGGAGTCCGGCTTGATCGGTACGCCGAAGTAGCCGGCCCCGGCGTCCGGCTGGACGGGGCGTTCGTCACCCTCTGCGGTGACGGTCGGGCCGATGAAGCGGGCGAACGTCCCGCGCTCCGGCCCGGCGATCTCGACCGCCCCGTCGAGCGGAGCGGCGGTGACGACCTCGGCGAGGGTGGCGGCGACATCGTCGGCGGCGATCGGCTGAAGGTCGGCGGTGGGCACCACGATCGCGTCGTCCTGGGCCATGCCGGCGCTCATGGCCGTGAGGTTCTCGAAGAACTGGGTGGACCGCACGATCGTGTAGGGCAGGCCCGACTCGGCCACGAGCCGCTCCTGGGTCGCCTTGGCGTCCAGGTAGCCGGGGTACGGGAGCCGGTCGACGCCGACGATCGACAGCACCACGTGGTGCCGCACGCCCGCCGCCCGCCCGGCGTCCAGCAGGGTCCGGGTGGAGGTGCTGAAGAAGTTCATGATCACGTCAGGTTCGAAGACCACCCGGTTGGTGACGTCGATGACCGCAAAAGATTGTCCGAGTCAAGGAGACTGTGACGAAGAAGATGACCGGCGCGGTCGAGTGGGGCCTGCGTGAACAGGCCTTAGTCCGCGGTGCGCGGGAGGCCGGCCGGAGGCACTCCGTTGTGGAGAGCCGAGGGCGGCGTTCCATCATCGACGGGGGTCTTGTTCTCGCCGACCGTGGGCTCGGGCTTGAGCCGGCCGCGGCGGGTGTCCCAGATGTCGCGGGCGATGATCTGCACGATGCCGGCGACCGGGATGGCCAGCAGGGCGCCCAGGATGCCGGCCAGCTCGACCGCGATCAGGATCGCGATCAGCACGGTGAGCGGGTTCACCTTGACCGTGCGGGCGAAGATCAACGGCTGCAGCAGGTGGTTCTCCAGCTGCTGGTAGAGCACGAAGAAGACGATGACCACGATGCCCGCGGTGGTGGACTCGACGAACGCCGCGAGCGTGGCCACGACCGCCCCGAGTGTCGCGCCGACCAGCGGGATCAGGTCGACCAGTCCGACGAAGAGGGCGATCAGCCCGGCGTACGGCACCCCCATGACGGCCAGCACGGCGTACGTCAGGGCCCCGCAGATGATGCTGATCAGCAGGTTGCCGGTGATGTAGCCGGTGACGGTCTTCGCGCAGTCGTGCCCGACCCGGCGGATGCGCTCGGCCACCTTCTCGTCGAAGAGGGCGAGGAACCCGTTCACGACCTTGTGGGCCTCCAGGACCATCAGGTAGGCCAGCACGAAGATCGTGACGATGCCGGCCACGCTGGTCGCCGCGCCGCGTAGCAGGCCCAGCGTGGGCGCTCCCAGCCCGGAGGCGTACTGGCGGAACTGGTCGGCGTGGTCCTGCGCGTACTGGAACAGGTTGTAACGCTCGATCAGGCCGCCGACGGGACCGCGTCCCGACCGCGCGTCCTCGATGATCTTCGGGAAGTCCTGGGCTACCTGTAACCCCTCCTTGATCAGGGGCACGAGGAACAGCGTGACCAGGCCGCCGATCAGGATCAGGGCCAGGAGGAAGACCAGGAGGGTGGCCAGCCACCGTTTGCCGAAGGCGGCGCGGCGCTCGACCCAGTTGACCGCCGGGTGCAGCGCGACGGCGAAGAAGACGGCGATGAGGATCCAGGTCAGCACCTGGCTGGTCGCCCGGATCAGCAGCAGCACCAGCAGGGTGGCCAGAACCAGGCCGATCACGACCAGGGTGCGCCGAGCCACAAGGGCCGTGTCACGATTACTCACCGTGTCGGGCTACCCGCAGCCCACCTCGACAAACGCGAATGTCCAGGGCGACGGACGAGTCGGCCTGTACGCCGGATTCTGTACCAACCGAAGCTGGTGGCGGCCATCCATCTCGGCCTGCCGTTGCCGGCAGGGCTCTTGCGGCCTACCCGCAGGCTCGGGCGAGCAGCCCTCGAACGCCTGCGCCGGCCCGGATCTTCCGATCCCGGCCTTGCTTGGCCTTGCTCCGGGTGGGGTTTACCTAGCCACCCCGGTCACCCGGGGTGCTGGTGAGCTCTTACCTCACCGTTTCACCCTTACCGGCCCCGTGGGGCCGGCGGTCTGTTCTCTGTGGCACTGTCCCGCGGGTCGCCCCGGGTTGCCGTTAACAACCACCCTGCTCTGCGGAGTCCGGACGTTCCTCGGCGGCACCCCGAGGGCGCCGACGCGGCCGCCCAGCCAACTCGTCCGTCGCGCCTCCATCCTACGGGTCCGGGCTCGGTCACCCTCGCGGCCGGGTCCGGCTTTTGGCGGTACGCATCCAGCGGCGCTCCCGGGTCAGGTCAGGGCCCGGTACAGCAGGAGCAGGCCGATCGCTGTGCCGAAAGTGACGATCAGCGCGCGGAGCACGGCGGCGGGCAGCCGTTGGGCGAGCTTGGCCCCGAGGTAGCCACCGACGACGGTGGCGGGGGCCAGGGTGAGGACGGCGGCCCAGTTGACCGGGGCGAAGAACGCGAAGACCAGCAGCGTGACCAGCCCGACGACGGCGGAGAGCACGTTCTTCAGGGCGTTGATGCGGTTCAGGGGCTCGTCGAGGATCAGGGCGAGCGCGGCCACGTACATCACCCCCAGTGCGGCGCCGAAGTAGCCGCCGTAGATCGCGCCGACGAACACGACCAGCTGAAGGGTGACGGCAGCGCGGCGGGGGGAGAGGTGGCGCGGGTGGCCGACCAGGCCGCGCAGGCGCTGCTGGAAGGCGAGGGTGGCGGCCGCGCCGAGCACCAGGAACGGGACGATCAGCTCGAACGCCCGCGCGGGGGTGAGCAGAAGCAGCGCGCAGCCGCCGACCGAGCCGAGGACGGTGGCCGGGATGATCGCGCGCAGGCGAGGCGACTGGCCGGCCAGATCCGCTCGGCTGCCGACCACGCTGGAGACGTAGCCCGGGAAGACCGAGATCGAGTTGGTGACGTTGGCCGCCACCGACGGGAGACCGGTGGCGATCAGGCTGGGGAACGTGATGAGGGAGCCGCCGCCGGCGATGGCGTTCACCGCGCCGGCCGCCAGACCCGCGGCGATCAGCAGGAAAATGTGGGCGACATCCATGATGCGGTGAATCTACGCTCCAGGGCGTGGGGGATCTCCTGTTCGTGATCGGGCCGCCGGCCGTGGGGAAGATGACGGTGGCCGAGGCGATCGCCGCGCGGACCGGGTTCCGGGTCTTTCACAACCATCTGGCGATCGAGCCGGTGCTGCGCTTCTTCGAGTTCGGCACGCCGGCCTTCTCGCGCCTCGTGCAAGGTTTCCGCGACGCTGTGTTCGAAGAGGTCGCCGCCTCCGAGCTTCCGGGGCTGATATTCACCTACGTCTGGGCCTTCGACCTGCCGGGGGACGCGGAGAGCGTGCGCCGGTACGCCGAGCCGTTCGCCCGGCGCGGGGCCCGGGTCCTCTACCTGGAGCTCGAGGCCGCGCAGGAGGAGCGCCTGCGCCGCAACGTGGGTGAGTCGCGGCTGGCCGAGAAGCCGTCCAAGCGCGATCTCGACCGGTCGCGGGAGCTGCTGCTGCGGGCCGACCGGGATCATCGGCTCAATTCCGACGGCGAGTTCACGGACAACCCGGCCCATGTACGCGTCGACAGCACCCACCTGACCCCGGCGGAGGTCGCCGCGTTGGCCATCGACCGGTTCGGGCTCACAGGCGAAAGCTGACGCCGCCGCGCTCCTCCCAGGTCAGGGCGGGGGACGGCGCGAGCTGCGGGGGTTGGCGCAGGACCTGTCGGTAGCCCGGGGCCCGTACCTCGAAGGCGAAGTTGTGCCCATCGAGGTGCCACACGGGGTCGGGGCGGGCGTCGGGGGAGGGCAGCCGGTGGATGTCGGCGAGGTCGAGGGGCTCGGCCAGCGGGCCGAAGCCGCCCGCGATGCCCCACGGCGCGTCGAAGACCAGCGTGGCCGGGGCAACCCAGAAGCCCCCGGACGGCTCCCCGCCGAGCACGTAATCGAGGTCGAGCAGCAGCCTGACCTGCGGCTCCCCGGCCAGGCTGACCGCGTGGACCCGGCAGTCGGACCAGCCCATCCGGGGATAGTCGGCCTCGGTCCACGTCGTCCGGTCAAGTAGCGCCGCCACAGTCATCGCGACAGTATGCCGCACAAAGGCGGAAATATCGGACTTGGGCGCGGAGGCGCAAGGGCGCAGGCGCGGGGCGCGGGGTGCGGGCCCACGGGCGGGGCGCGGTCAGGCCAGGTCGGCGGGGTTGGTGTTGGCGCCGCAGATCAGGACGACGACGCGCTCGCCGGGGGCCGGCTTGTAGGCACCGGACGTGAGCGCCGCATAGGCCGCAGCCGTGCCGTGCTCGACGGCCAGGCGGTAGTCGTCCCACAGTGTGCGGCGGGCGTCGATGATCGCCTGATCGTCGACCAGCACCGACTCGATGTCGAAGGCCCGGGCCAGCTCGAACGCGATCTTCCCGGCCTGCCGGGCGCCGAGCGAGTCGGCGGCCACGCCGGACACCGGGACGTCGACCGGCGTGCCGGCGGCCAGGGCCGCGTGCAGGGCCGACGACGTCACCGGCTCGACCGCGACCACCTTCACAGCCGGGGCCAGCGCGGCGATCACGCCACCGATCAGGCCGCCGCCACCGACCGCGACCAGCACGGTGTCGAAGCCGGACGGAATCTGTTCCAGGAGCTCAAGGCCGATCGTCCCGTTGCCCGCGACCATGTTCGGATCGTCGTACGCGTGGCAGAACAGCGCCCCGGTGGCCGTCGCATGTTCGGTCGCGGCGACAAAAGCCTCCGCGTATTCGCTGCCGACCTGGGTGACGTGGGCTCCGAGCTGGCCCAGCTTGGCCACCTTGACCGCGGGCGCCGTCACCGGCACGAAGACCGTGGCCGCGAGGCCGAGCTCCCGGGCCCCATAGGCCGCGGCCAGGCCCGCGTTCCCGCCCGAGGCGGCCACGATGCCGGCCGCGGGCACGGACGAGGCGGCCAGGATCTGGTTGACCATGCCGCGGGTCTTGAACGACCCCGCGTACTGCGTCTGCTCCAGCTTGAACCACAAGGAGGGCGACACCTGCAGTACGGGGGTCCGCCGCACCCGGGCGCCGACCCGCTCGGCCGCCGCCCGTACGTCCTGAATCTCGATCACCCGACGACCCTAAGCGATGCTCCAGCTCACGCGCCGGGCCTCGACGGGTGATCGTTCACCCACCAGGCGTGCCAGGTCGAGTAATCGGTTGGAGAAGCCCCACTCGTTGTCGAACCAGCCGCGTACCTTGACCCCGCCGTCGGCCGTGGTCTGCGTGCCCGAGGGGTCGAACAGGCACGACGCCGGGTTGTTCTTCACGTCGACCGACACGGTCGGGTCCGGGTCGTAGGCCAGGATGCCGCGCAGCGGGCCCGCCGCCGCCTCGGCCATCGCGCGGTTGACCTCCTCGACGCTGACCGCCCGGCCGGTCTGCCCGGACAGCTCGGCCAGCGAGCCGATCGGGGTCGGCACGACGTAGTAGCTGTAGCGCATCTCGCCGATCTGCGGCAGGACGACCCGGACGAGATCACCGACCACGAAGTTGTGCGGGATGATGCTGTCGCCGGTGGCCCGGCCCAGTCGAGGATCGTCACGCGACGTGCTCATCACCGAGTCCTGCGGCTTCTGCCAGCCCTGGGTCGCGAGCACCACGGTCGAGTTCACCGCGCGTAACCCGAACCGGTCCAGCAGCACCTTGGCCATCACGGTCAGCGCGTTCACCCCGCACGAGCCGGGGGAGACGACATCGTGCTGCTCCGCGTCGTACGTGTCGTGGTTGACCCCGTAGACCAGGAACGCGTCCGGCTCGTCGGCCGAGGCGCTGATCACGACCTTGCGGGCGCCGCCGTGGGTGATGTGGGTGCGGGCCGTGGTGCCGGCCCGGAACCGGCCGGTGGCCTCGATGACGACGTCGACCCCGGCGTCCGCCCACGGAATGCGCTCGGGTCGTTCGTGATGGAACGCGCGGATTGCATGGTCATTGACGACGAGGTGATCGGCGCGGGCGATCGCGGTGCCCGGAAATGCGCCCCGAATGCTGTCCCGGCGCAGCCCGTAGGCCATTTTCTCGGTACTGGCAAGGTCATTTACCGCCGCAATTGATATTCCCGGATCGGGTGACGCCGCGACTATCCGGGTGATACTGCGGCCGATACGCCCGAATCCATTGATGCCGATCGTGACAGTCATCGAAGGCTCCTCGGCCGCTCTGAATCTCGCTGTGCCGTGCCGGCAGGGGCCCGTGAGTACCCGGTTTCCACCCGCCGTCACGCCCTCGACACTAAGAGTCGTGCAACTTGCACGTCAACGGAGGGCGCGTCACACGGTCGGCTTGATCCACATAAGACCTGGTGAGGCAGGGCCATAGTGCTGCAAACCTCCAATTGGTGCCCGTCGAGGCCCGGTGCGCCATCCGGATGAACGGTGCGCATTCCGGCCATCGGCCCTCGGTGGGCGCGACTAATTCGGTATCCGAGAATTTCAACCCGGGCTGGACCCTCACGGTATTCCGAAAGCGATCAGTGAGTGGCCGCAATCACCCGCGTGAGTGCCGCATGCAACGACTCCAGCTCCTCGATCGGCATGCCGAGACGGGCCACGATCGCGGGCGGGATCTTCTCCGCCTCGGCCCGGAGATCGCGGCCGCGCTCGGTCAGGTCGACCGCCAGGCTGCGCTCGTCGGCCGGGTCCCGCTTGCGGGTGAGATAGCCGATCGCCTCGAGCCGCTTGAGCAACGGCGAGAGCGTGCCCGGGTCGAGCTGCAGGAGCCGGCTGATGTCCCGGACGGACAACGGAGCGTGCTGCCAGAGAGCGAGCATCACCAGGTACTGCGGGTGGGTCAGGTTCATCGGCTCGAGCAGCGGCCGGTAGAGGCCGATCACGCTGCGCGACGCCACCGCCAGCGCGAAGCAGACCTGACGTTCGAGTTCGAGAGGGTCGTCGGACACCTTCGAAGCGTAACGCTTGGGGCGCAAATGATTGCCACCCCAAGCGTCGTGGAATCACCGGCGGATCATCGGCGGGCGCCGACTCCGATCGCCGCGAGGCCGGCCAGGAGGATTCCGCTGAACCAGAGCATCGCCGTGGTCGGGGCGACGTAGAGGGTCGCCACTCCCAGGCCGAGCACCGGCACGGTCAGCCCGGCGTAGCCGACGAGGAACAGTCCGGCCAGGGCCTCACCGCGCTCGGCGGCGGGGGCGGCCGCGGCGATCCGGCCGACGGCCGACTTGAACAGGATCCCGGCCCCGGCCCCGGCGATCGCCCCGCCGATCAGGAAGAGCGCGAGCGAGGTGGCGAGCATTCCGGCCGCCAGCACGACCAGCCCGGCGGCCTGGGCGACCAGTCCGATCGTGAAGCGCCGGTCCGCCGGCAGCAGGCCTGCGAGCGACTGGGCGGTCGCCCCGGCCGCGAAGACCAGGAAGGCGGTGAACCCGGCCAGCAGCCGGCTCGGGTGGTGCAGCCCGGCCGCCACGAAGCTGGGGGCGAGCGAGGTGAACAGCCCGAAGACGGCGAACGCGGTGAACGCTCCGGCCGCCGCGACCAGCGACTTCCCGCTCATCCGGACCCGTTGCGGCCGGTACTTCGGCTTCACCGCGGGCGCGGCCACCGTCTCGGGCACGGCGACGACGGCGACGACGCTGAGGGCCAGCAAGATCAGAAAGACGACGTACGGCGTACGCAGCGGAGCGGTCACGAACTGCGCGAGGAAGCCGGCGACGAGCGTCCCCGCGCCCAGCCCACCGAGGTTGGCCGCGGCCGAGACGACCTCGAAGCGGGTGCCGCCGGCCTGCGGCCGGTGCGCGGTGTGCAGCTCGAGCAGGTACGCGGTGGCGGTCGCGGTCAGCATGCCGACGCCGAGCCCGGTCAGCAGCCGGGCCACGATCAGCCCGGTCAGCGACGGCCAGGCCAGGAAGAGCGCTCCGGCCGCGATCTCCAGGGCCAGGGCCGGGAGCAGGACGCGGCGACGCCCGACCCAGTCCGAGATGTGCCCGGCCAGCAGCAGGGCGATGATCACCCCGACCGCGTACACGGCGAAGACGATCGTCACGGTGAACGACGAGAAGCCGTCGGCGGCCTGGTAGAGCGGGTAGAGCGGCGCCGGGATGGTCGAGAAGGCGAGCGCCACGAGGTAAACGACGGCGACCAGCCAGAAGGCGGCGCCGTGACGGGCCGACCCGGTGCGGGCACCGGTGGGGGCAGGCTTGGTCATCACGGTCATGAGGTGAGAGTGCGCCGAGCCAAGCATCAAGTCCAACGATGATCCATGCTTAGTAGCATCATCATCCGTGATGGAACTGCGGCACTTCGAGTACTTCGTGGCCGTCGCCGAGGAGCGCAACTTCACCCGGGCCGCGGCCCGGCTGCACGTCGTCCAGTCCGGCGTGTCCGCGGTGATCAAGGCGCTGGAGCGCGAACTCGGCGTACAGCTGCTGGAACGCTCCTCCAAGCGGGTCGACCTGACCGACGCCGGGCACGCGCTGCTGCCCCGGGCGCGGGCCGCGCTGGAGGCGGCGCAGGCAGCCCGGGACGCGGTCGACGAGGTGCGCGGCGGGCTGCGCGGGACCGTCCGGGTGGGCACCCTCACGTCCATCCCGCTGATCGACATGGCCGGGCTCCTCGGCGAGTTCCACCGCCGGCACCCGGGCGTCACCCTGCGGCTCAGCGTCTCCCCGCGCGGCTCGGTCGGGCTGGTCGAGCAGCTCGTCGACGGCGGCCTCGATCTCGCGTTCGTCTCGTGGCCCGGCCGGCCGCCCGCGGGCGTACGGCTGCATCTCCTCGACGAGCGGCCGCTGGACCTGGTCGTGCCGCTCGACCACCGGCTGGCCACGGCGGGCGAGGTCCGCATCACCGACCTGGCCGGGGAGTCGTTCGTCGACTTCCCCGCCGGTTACGGCAACCGGGTCGTGGTCGACCGGGCGTTCGCCACGGCCGGCGTGCAGCGCCAGGTCACCATCGAGGTGACCGACATCAGCAGCGCGGCCGGATTCGTCCGGGAAGGACTGGGGCTGGCCATCGTGCCCCAGTTCGCCGTGCTCGACAAGAGCGGCCTGGTCATCAAACGGGTGCCCGGCGTCGATCTGGCCTGGCCGCTCGGCATCGCGGTCTCGGCGCTGCGGCGGCCCAGCGCGGCCGCCCGGGCCCTGCTGGCCCTGATCGACCGAAACGGGCCCACGACGGCGGTTCGTCCGTAAAGCTGAGGAAATGGCGGAAGAACCACAAGCCGAGTCGGTGCTGGCGTTCCGGCGGTTCGCGCTGGCCGTCTGCCTGATCGGCGTTCTCGTCCAGCTCGGCCTGACCGCGTACTACCTCGGCATGGGCCACAAGGCCCAGCCCCACCACGTGCCGGTCGGGCTGGTCTCGCCCGCGAGCGAACGCGCGGCGGTGGTCAGCCTGCTGACCGAGAACGAGTACTTCCGGGTCACCGACTACGCCACCGCGGACGACCTGGAGATCGCGATCAAGCGCCGGGACGTGTACGGCGGAGTCGACATCACCGGCAACGAGCCGCACCTGTACGTCGCCAGCGCGGCCGGCGTCTCCGCCTCCACGCTGCTGCGGACCACTTTCACCACCGTCGTGCAGCAGCAGACGGCCGCGGCCCTGGCCGAGCTGGCCGATCAGGGCCGGACGATGCCGGTCGAGCGGGCGCAGGAGCTCAACTCGCCCCCGCCGGTCACCGACGTGGTCCCGCTGCCCGACGACGACGTCAACGGCGTCTCGCTGGGCTACCTGACCCAGGCGCTGGCCCTCGGCGGCACCGTGGCGTCGATGGGCCTGGGCCGGCTGATCCCCCGGACGAAACGGTCCTGGCGCCGGGGCATCGCCCACGTCAGCACCCTGGCGATCTACGCCGTGGCGTCGGCCGCGGTGGTCCTGTGGTCGATGGGCTGGTTCGGGGTGGGCACGACGGCCGACCGCGGCGAGATGCTCGCCATCTTCTCGCTGATCTCGCTGGCCATCACCGCCTCCACCGCGGGGGCGGTCGCCCTGCTCGGGGCGCCCGGGGCGCTGATCGGCGCCATGTACTTCACGCTGGGCACGGTGATCTCGGGGGCCAGCATCCTGCCCGAGTTCCTGCCGGCCTTCGGGCGGGTGCTCGGCGAGAATCTGCCGACCGGGGCGGGCGTGCAGGCGGTCCGCGACAACCTGTACTTCCCGAACGCGGAGATCCGGGAGCATCTGATCGTGCTCGGGCTCTACGCGGGGATCGGCGCCCTCATCGTCCTGATCACCAACATGCTGCCGAACCGGAAAAACCGTACCTCCGAAGTTGAACTTGAACTGGTCGAGCGGCTCGAGGGCTCCGAACGCCGGGAGTCGGTCAACATCTAATGCGGCTGACGCCGCTTCCGATCAAAGGCGGCATGCCTGTACGCACCCGGGTCCGTGTCCCGCTTCGTTTCGCCGACGGGTTCACCGCCACCGCCGACGTGATCACCTTCACCGGGCTGGTGGACGGGAAGGAGCACCTGGCCCTGCACTTCCCGGGTCCGGCCGAGGTGCCGCTGGTGCGACTGCACTCCGAGTGCCTGACCGGGGACGTCTTCGGCTCCGAGCGGTGCGACTGCGGACCGCAGCTGCGCGAGGCGGTGGGCCGGATCGCCGAGGTGGGCGGCTACCTGCTGTACCTGCGGCAGGAGGGCCGGGGGATCGGGCTGTACGCCAAGCTCGACGCGTACGCGCTGCAGGATCAGGGGCTGGACACCTATGCCGCGAACCGGGCTCTCGGGCGTGGTGACGACGAACGGGACTACGCCGCGGCGGCGCAGATGCTGGCCGATCTGGATGTCTCGGACGTCGATCTGCTGACCAACAACCCCGACAAGGCCCGCCAGCTACGCCTGCACGAGATCGCCGTACGCCGGGTGCTGCCGACCCGGGTGCACGCGACCCCGGCCAACCGGCGTTACCTGACGGCCAAGATCGAGCACACGGGCCACACCATCCGACTTTAGGTTCGCGCCTCAGGTTTCGAGCCCGGTGCCGAACAGGAGTGCGTGGGGATCGAGAGAGTGAACTCGCGCATCGCCGACATCCAGAGCCGGATGATCGCGCTCCAGACCCAGCAGGCCGCCAAGACCGCGCCGGCCCAGCCGACGACAACGCAGTCGACCGGCGGCAGCGGCGACGAATTCGCGGCCCAGCTCCGGCAGGCGCTGGCCGGCAACAATGCGCCGTCCACAGCGGCGGCGGCCAACAAGTCGTACAGCCTCAACAGCAAGGGCATCCCGACCGAGCTGGCCGCCTATGGCAACGGCAAGATCCCGGCCAACGCCCTCGAGCAGGTCGGCACCACTCGCCACAAACTGTGGGCGCCGGCCGCTCAGGGCCTCAACGACATGATCGCCGACGCCAAACGCGACGGCGTCAAGATCGGCATCACCGACTCCTACCGCCCGTTCGAGGAGCAGGTCGACCTGGCCCGCCGCAAGGGCCTCTACTCACAGGGCGGCCTGGCCGCCAAGCCGGGCACCAGCGAACACGGCTGGGGCATGGCCACCGACCTCGACCTCGACTCGAAGGCCCAGGCCTGGATGCGCAAGAACGCCGACAAGTACGGCTTCGTGGAGAACGTCCCGCGCGAGCCCTGGCACTGGGCCTACAAACCGAAGTCGGCCTGACGTCAGACCTTGATGATCAGCTCGCCGTGGAGCAGGGACATCCAGCCATCATCGGCGGCGGCCCAGGCGTGCCAGGCGGCCGAGATGCGCCGCAGATCCTCCTCGGTCGCGGCTCCTGTCCTCAGGGCCGTCGCGGCCATCTCCGATTTCAGGATGCGGTCGGCCCACATGCCGCCCCACCAGTCGCGGTCGGCCTGGTCGGCGAAGCACCACGTGCTCGACGTGGCGGTGACGTCGGTCAGGCCGGCGGCGTGAGCCCAGGCCAGCAGGCGGCGGCCGGCGTCGGGTTCGCCGCCGTTGCCGCGGGCGATCTTCTGATAAAGGGCCATCCACTCGTCCAGCTCGGGTAGCTCCGGATACCAGGCGAAGGCCTTGTAGTCGCTGTCGCGGACCGCGATGACGCCGCCCGGGCGGGTGACGCGGCGCATCTCGCGCAGCGCCGCCACCGGGTCGGTCACGTGCTGCAGCACCTGATGGGCGTGCACCACGTCGAAGCTGCCGTCGGCGAAGTCGAGGGCGTGCACGTCGCCCACCGCGAAGTCGACGGTGGCCAGGCCGCGCCGGGCGATCTCGGCCCGGGCCAGGTCGAGCGCCTCCGGCTTCACCTCCAGGGCGGTCACCCGGGCCGGTGTGACGAGCGACGCGAAGTCGGCCGTGATGGTGCCGGGGCCGCAACCGATGTCCAGGACGCTGACGCCGGAGGAAAGATGCGGCAGGAGGTAGGCCGCCGAATTCTCTGCGGTGCGCCAGCGGTGTGAGCGCAAGACCGATTCGTGATGACCGTGGGTGTACGTCGCCATGCCCCCGACGGTAAGCCCACTGTCCCTTCAGGTGGGACAAAAATCTCGCCATGTGGACCAGGGGCGGCTAAAGGATTTCTCGGTACGCACGTCAGGCCGTACTTTTGTCGTCATGAGGATCGGCATTGTGGGCGCGACGGGACAGGTGGGCGGCGTCATGCGGCGCATCCTGGCCGAGCGCGCTTTCCCCGTCAGTGAGCTCCGTCTTTTCGCCTCCGCGCGCAGCGCGGGCCGCACGCTTCCGTGGGGCGACGGCGAGGTGACCGTCGAGGACGCGGCGACCGCCGACTACCGCGGTCTCGACATCGTCCTGTTCTCCGCGGGCAAGGGCAGCTCCAAGGAGTACGCGCCGCGGGTGGCCGAGGCCGGCGCCGTGGTCGTCGACAACTCCTCGGCCTGGCGGATGGACCCCGACGTGCCGCTCGTGGTCTCCGAGGTCAACCCGGAGGCGGCCCGCAACCGGCCCAAGGGCATCATCGCCAACCCGAACTGCACCACCATGGCCGCCATGCCGGTGCTGCGCCCGCTGCACGACGAGGCCGGGCTGGTCGCGCTGGTCGCCACCACGTACCAGGCGGTCGGCGGGGCCGGGCTGGCCGGCGTGGCCGAGCTCGACGAGCAGGTCAAGAAGGTGGCCGACCGGGCCACCGAGCTCACCTTCGACGGGTCGGCGGTGGAGTTCCCGGCGCCGCGCTCGTTCGCCAAGCCGATCGCGTTCAACGTGCTGCCGCTGGCCGGCTCGATCGTCGACGACGGCCGCAACGAGACCGACGAGGAGCAGAAGCTCCGCAACGAGAGCCGCAAGATCCTCGATCTGCCGAACCTGCTGGTCTCCGGCACGTGCGTGCGGGTCCCGGTCTTCACCGGCCACTCGCTGCAGCTCAACGCCCGCTTCGAGCGCCCGCTGGACCCGGCCCGCGCTCGGGAGATCCTCGCGTCGGCCCCCGGCGTCGAGCTCTCCGAGGTGCCGACCCCGCTCGAGGCGGCCGGCCGTGACCCGTCGTACGTGGGCCGCATCCGCGCCGACGAGACGGTGGAGAACGGCCTGGCGCTGTTCGTCTCGAACGACAACCTGCGCAAGGGGGCGGCCCTCAACGCCGTTCAGGTCGCCGAGCTGGTCGCCGCCTCACTCTGATCGGCGCTTTTCGCACCGCCCCGGCCGGGTTACGGCCGGGGCGGTTTTTGTTGGGTATCCCTCATCCTCCAATGTGGAAATCTAGGACTTTTTGCCCGAATCGGTGGCGGATGGTCGGTTTGAGGTGCAGAGTGATTGCATGAACGACAGTGGGCCCGGCGGAGGCGGCTACTTCTGGTGCCTTCGCGACAGTCGGGTCGAGACCGGCGAGGACCTGTGTCCCGCCCAGTTTCGGCTCGGCCCCTACGCCACGGCTGACGAAGCGACGCGGGCTCTCGAGACGGTCGAGAAGCGCAATGCCGATTGGGACGCCGAGGATGCCCGCTGGACCGGGGAGGTCAGCTAACCGCCGGCTCCGACGTCCCTGAGTCCAAGCCGGATCTTCGCAGTCTCCAGGCGGAGACGAGCCCGCAGTCATTCGCAAGGAGGAACACCCTGATGGCCGCTGCCAAAAAGGCCCCGACCAATCTCGCCACAAGAGCGGGCAAAAGCACCCCAACCGGCACGTCCAAGGCTTCCGGCGGCACGCGTTCCACCGCCGCGCCCAAGACGACGGCCACTAAGCCGGCCCGGCCCGCCGCGGCGAAGTCGCCCGCGGTGAAGGCTGCGGCGAAGTCCTCCGCGGTGAAGGCTGCGGCCAAGTCGCCCGCGGTGAAGGCTGCGGCCAAGTCGCCCGTGGTGAAGACTGCGGCCAAGGTGCCCGCGGTGAAGTCGGTGGCCGCAAAGCCCGCCGGTGCGAAGGCGGTCGGTGCGAAGGCGGCCGCGGCCAAGTCCGCCGGCGCCAGGACGGCCGCGGCTGGGGTCGTCGCTGGGAAGCCCGCTGCCGTGAAGTCCGCCGGCGTGAAGTCCGCCGCCGCGCGGACCGCGGCAGCCAAGACGGCCGGGGCGAAGACGGTCGGCACCAAGTCGACGGTGGCCAAGGTGGCTGGGGGCGAGCCGGTGGCGCGGAAGACCGCTGCTGCCGCCGGGAAGGCTGTGGCGCCCAAGCCGCGGTCCGCGCCGAAGAGCGCGGCCAAGCCGGTTGCTGCTCGGTCGGTCGCGGCCAAGAGTGCCGGTCCGAAGGTGACGACGGCGAAGGTGACACCCGCTCCCGCGAAGAAGAGCACGTCGAAGGCGACCGCGGCCAAGCTGGTCACGCCGAAGTCGGAGGCCTCGAAGCCGAGCGCCCCGAAGCAGAGCGCGCCGAAGCCGGCGGCCGTGCGGGCGGCCGGCGCCAAGGCGGCCGGAGCGCGGGCCACGGGAGCGACCGCCAAAGCCGGGACGACTGCCAAGGCGGGGACGGTTGCGAAGACGGCCGGGGCCAAGGCGGGTTCCACGCCGGCGGCTCTGAAGGATGCGGCTTCGAAGGGTGCCAAGGCGGTGGCGCCGAAGCAGGGTGGGGCGAAGGCGGCGAAGGGCATGGGCGCTCGGGCGGCGGGAAAGGCGGCCGCGGCGGCCGGGGCCAAGTCGGCGGCGGCCAAGAGTGGGGCCGCCAAGCCGGTCGGCAGCAAGGCGCCGGTGCGGTCGTCGGCGAAGACCGGGCTCACCGGGGCGGTGCGCGGTGCGGCGGCGGGAGAGGCCGTACGGCCGAGCCGGTCGGCCGGGGCGCGAGGCGGACGGCGGCCGGTCACGCCGCGGCGGACGGCGGCGGCGATGGGATCGGGGCCCAACATGACGACAGAGTCGATCGACGACCTCGGCTCGGCGCCGGCCGCCGACATGGACCACGACCTGGTGGCGGCCCCCGATCTCGAGGAGGCCACCGAGTCGGGCGCGCGGACGGCCAAGCGGGGCACGCCGAAGCGGGCGCGGACCACGGGCAAGGGCGCGGCTCCGGCCGGTACGGCGCGGCCGAGCGCCCGCAAGGCGGCCGGCGGCACGGCCCCGGCCAAGAAGACGGCCACCAAGTCGACGACGGCGGCTGCGGCCCAGACCACTGCGGCCCAGACCACCACGGCCCAGACCACCACGGTCGCGGCGGCCAAGAAGGCGGCGGCGACCAAGACCGCCCCGGCCAGGGCGACGGCAACCAAGGCGACTGCGGCCAAGGCAACCGGGGCCAAGGCGACCACGGCTAAGGCGACCACGGCTAAGGCGACCACGGCTAAGGCGACTGGGGCCAAGGCGACTGGGGCCAAGGCGACTGGGACCAAGGCGACTACGGCCAAGGCGACCACGGCTAAGGCGACCGGGGCGAAGGCGACTACGGCCAAGGCGACCACGGCTAAGGCGACCGGGGCCAAGGCGACCGCGGCGAAGGCGACGGCGGGCAAGGGCGGGGCGGCGAAGGCGACGGCGGGCATGGCGACTGCGGGCGCGGCGAAGAAGACGGCGGCCGTCAAGGCTGTGGGCCGGGGTTCGGAGACCGCTCGTACCGCCGCGGCCAACACCGCCGCGGCCAAGAGCGCGGCCAAGAAGGCGGCCGAGTCGGCGCGCAAGATGGCCGGGCGTTCGTCCGAGGTGGCCAAGACGGCCAGCGCCAACGCGGGCGCGGCCAAGAGCGCGGCGGCGCGGACGTCCACCGCGGCCAAGAAGACGGCGGGACGGGCGGCCGAGACGGCGAGGACGGCCACGGCCAACGCCGCGGCCGCCAAGAGCGCCGCCGCCCGCTCGGCGCGCAAGGTCGCGGGCCGGGCCGGTGCGATCGGCGAGACGGCGATCGCGAACACCGCCGCCGCCAAGAGCGCGGCGTCGCGCCGGGCCGCGTCGGCGAGCAAGGTGGCCGGGCGATCCTCGTCGATGGAGGAGACCGCGGCGGCCAACACCGCAGCCGCCAAGAGCGCGCGGTCCGGAACCGCGACGGCCCGCAAGGCCACCGCCGGGGCGGCCCGCAAGGCCGTCGGCGTGGCCAAGGTGCCGGCAGCCAAGGCGGCGCCGAAGGCGAGCAAGGCCACGGCGACCAAGGCGACCGGCGGTGCCGCCGCGACAAAGGCGACGGCGAGCAAGGCGACCGGCGGTGCCGCCGCGACAAAGGCGACGGCGAGCAAGGCGACGGCTGGCCGGGGCGCCGCGACTAAGGCGACGGCAAGCAAGGCGACGGCAAGCAAGGCGACGGCAGGCAAGGCCGCGAAGACCACGGCGACCAAGGCCACCGCTGCAAAGGCCACCGCGACGAAGAGCGCGGGAACCAAGGCGACCGCGGCCAAGGCGGCCGGGGCCAGGACCGCGGGCGGAGCCAACGCGCGGGCGGCCAAGGTCGCCACGGCGGCCAAGGCCGCGGCGGCCGGCACGGCGGCCGCGGGCCGGGCCGCCAGGACGGCCCAGGCCACGTCGACCCGAACCGCAGGTGCGGCCAAGAAGACGGCGGCCAAGGCGACGGCGCGGAAGGCCACGCCGGAGACCGCAGTCGCGACCGCCAACAAGAAGGCGGCCGCGGCCGGCGTTCCGCGGTCGGCCGTGGCGAAGGTGGCCGGTCTCAGCCCGGTAGTGGCCAAGGGTGGCAACCGTGCCACGGCGGCCCCGTCGGCCAAGCGTTCGGCCGCCAACGAGACGACCGCCGGGCGCACCCGGGCCGCGAAGGCGACCAACACCCGCCAGGCCGGCCCGACCGCCAAGAACTCGTCGACCAACGCCTCCAGGGTCGCCAAGGCCACCACCGGCGCCGCCGCCCGCCGAGCCGCGGCCGGCAACACCCCAGCCGCGGACATGCTCGACGCCGTCCCGGCCACGGGCCGCAAGGCAACCGCCAAGCGCACCCGCTGACCCACGCCCACGAAGAGAAGGCGACCGCCCGTGACCGGGCGGTCGCCTTCCGCATGCTTGGCGGCCGCCCGCCGAACAAGGCTCGGTCGCGGCCGCGCCCGCTCGGCTACGCCTGCGCTGCGACCGTCAGGCGCGCAACCAAGCGGGTAGCGGATGTCGCGGTGCGTGATTTGGGTGCCATGAGAGCGAAGGGCGGCTGCTGTGATGCGTACCCCCAAGGAGCGCGAGAGGGCCGCCCGGAGTGACCACTGACGGATGTGCCGGATGGCGCGGTCCTGCTGGTGGGGGTGGGCTGGTAGGAATGAGCCGTGCCGATCAGACGCGTGTGGGCTCCGGACATCGACTTCGCTGGGCTGCGGCGGGAGTTGAAGCTGCCGGGAGAGTTTCCGGCTGAGGCGCTGGCTGAGGCCGAGGCGGCGGCGGAGCGGTCGGTGGGGGAGGCGGACGACCTCACCGATGTGGCATTTGTGACTATTGATCCGGCTTCTTCGCGGGACCTTGATCAGGCAATGCATCTGAGCCGGCGTGATGGTGGCTATCGGGTGCTCTACGCGATCGCCGATGTGGCGTCGTTCGTGGCGCCGGGTGGGGCGCTCGAGGCGGAGACCTGGGTGCGGGGACAGACGATCTACCTGCCGGACGGGCGGATTCCGCTGCATCCGGCGGTGCTGAGCGAGGGGGCGGTCAGTCTCTTCGCCGATGTGGACCGGCTGGCCGTGGTGTGGACGATCGACCTGGACGCGCAAGGGGTCATCACTGCCGTCGACGTGCGGCGGGCGCGGGTGCGGAGCCGGGCCAAGCTGGACTACGCGAGTGTGCAGCGCGAAGTGGACGCGGGGACGGCCGGCGAGGCGTACGAGCTGCTGCCCGAGCTGGGGGAGCTGCTGGCCAAGCGGGCGGGCGAGCGTGGGGCGGTGAACCTGCCCCTGCCCGAGCAGGAGGTCGAGCGCGACGGCGACGGCTGGCGGCTGGTGCTGCGGGCGCCGCTGCCGGTGGAGGAGCACAACGCGCAGATCTCGCTGCTCACGGGCATGGCGGCGGCCGAGCTGATGCTGCGCGGAGGGGTCGGGCTGCTGCGGACGATGCCGCCGCCCAAGCCGGAGGCGGTGGCCAAGCTGCAGGCGGCGGCGAAGTCACTCGGGGTGCTGTGGCCGGCGGGTGCGCCGGTGGGCGAGGTCGTGGCCACGGCCGATCCGGCGACGCCGCGGGGTGCGGCCTTCCTCGAGCAGGCGGCCGACCTGCTGCGCGGGGCGGCCTACACAGCCTTCGACGGTGAGGTGCCGGCGCTGACCGGGCACGGCGGCGTCGGTGCGCCGTACGCGCATGTGACGGCGCCGCTGCGGCGGCTGGCCGACCGGTACGCGACGGAGGTGTGCCTGGCCCTGGCGGCCGGGCGGGGAGTGCCGGAGTGGGCGCGGGAGGCGCTGCCGAAGCTGCCCAAGATGATGGCCGGCTCGGACCGGGTGGCCGGCTCGGCCGACCGGGCGGCGGTCGACCTGGCCGAGGCCGTGCTGCTGCGCGACCGGGTGGGTGAGGAGTTCACGGCCGGCGTGCTCGACGCGGACGGGACCATCGCGATCGACGAGCCGGCGGTGCGGGCCCGCTGCCAGGGCGGGCTGCCGGTGGGGACGCGCGTGCAGGTACGGCTGGTGTCGGCCGACCCGGCGACCCGCAAAGTGGTCTTCGAATCAGCTTGATAAGACCTTTTTCACCAGCCGGGTCAGCTCACGCTGCTCGGCGGGGGCCAGGACGGCGGCGACGTTGGCGGCGATCCAGCGCGCGAACTCGTCGGCCACGGCCGAGGCCAGCCGGAGCCCGTCCTCGGTGATGATCACGTGGGCGGACCGGCGATCGAGCTCGCTGGCCGTGCGGATCACCAGGCCACGCCGCTGCGCGCGCAGGACCAGGCCGGTCACCGACGACTTGTCGAGGCCGAGGTGGCGCCCGAGCTCCTGCATCGTGGGCTCGCGGTCGCGCAACACCCCCAGCAGACGGGTCTGCACCAGCGACAGGTCGTGTTTCCCGGCGATCTCCGCCAAGGCGCCCTGCACCTCGAACGACAGCTGACCGAGCGCGTCCACCAGATCCACACCAAGATCCTAGTTGGAAAAGTACGCGCCACCAACTAAATTAGTACGTGCCACGTACTAAGTCCTGTCGTCAAGGAGAGTGCCATGGAGATCCAGGCCGCCGTTGTCAGCTCGTTCGACCGCCCACCCCGCTACGAGAGCTTCGACCTGCCGTCGCCGGCCGACGGCCAAGCCGTCGTCGACGTTCTTGCGGTGGGTCTTCACCCGCGGGTCCGCAGCGGCGCTTCCGGTACGCATTATTCGAGCACCGGCAGGCTGCCGATGATCCCCGGCGTCGACGGGGTGGGCCGCCTGCCCGACGGCCGGGTCGTCTACTTCGTGGCCGACGACGAGCTGCCCGGCCCGATGGCCACCCGCACGGTCATCGACACCCGCCGCAGCGTCGCCCTGCCCGAGGGTGCCGACCCGGCGAAGGTCGCCGCCGCCATGAACCCGGCCATGTCGTCCTGGGTCGCCCTGCGCCGCCGCGTGCCCCTCCAGCCCGGGCAGTCCGTGCTGGTCCTGGGCGCCACCGGCAACGCCGGCCAGATGGCCCTGCAGGTCGCCCGCCGCCTCGGGGCCGGCCACGTCATCGCCGCCGGCCGTGACCGGGCCAAGCTGGCCACGCTGAAAGCCGACCGGGCGCTCACCCTGGAGGAGGTGGCCGAGGCGGCCGAGGTCGACCTGGTCCTCGACTACCTGTGGGGCGCTCCCGCCTCGGCCGCCATCATGGAGCTGCTGCAGGCGCGGGCGGATCGTAGCCGCGAGCTGAACTGGATCCAGATCGGCTCGGTGGCCGGCCCGACGATCGAGCTGCCCTCGGTGGCCCTCCGTTCGGCCAACTTCCGCCTGCAGGGCAACGGCCAGGGCGCCGTCTCCGCCCGCGGCTATCTGGCCGAGCTCCCGTCCCTCATCGACGAGATCGACCAGGGCACCCTCGAGGTCACCACCCGCACCGTGCCATTGGCCGACGTCGAGACCGCATGGACCGCCCCCGAGCAGCCCGGCGTCCGGACCGTGCTGGTGCCATGAGCCCGCCCGCCGTGGTCCGTTGCTGCCGCCAGCCCTCGGTCGCTGGTTGCGGCTGCCGTCGGCGCTTCGATCAGCGCGGGGTCGGCGCCGTGAGGCCTTCGATCAGGAAGCCGACCATCTGGCGGGCGTCGTAGCCGTCGTTGCGGTCGGCGCCGATGCAGAGGTTGCCGACCCCGCGGAGCAGGCCGATCGGCTCCACGTCGGTCACCTCGGCGGCGGCCAGCAGGCCGGCGCAGACCGGGACGAGCCGATCGAGGAAGTAGGTGTGCAGGTCGCCCGCGTTGAGGGCTTCGGGCAGCCCGTGCTTGGTGACCAGGAAGTCGACGAAGAGATCGACCCAGGCGGCCAGCGCCGCGCGCGGTGACTCACTGGTCTTCAGCAGCTCGGGCCCGGCCGCGGCGCACGCCTCCACCTGGTGCCGGAAGACAGCGACGATCAGATCCGAGCGCGTGGGGAAATGCCGGTAGATCGTCCCCACACCCACCCCGGCCTTGGCCGCGATGTCGCGCACAGGCGCGTCGACCCCCGACTCCACAAAGGCGGCGGCAGCCGCGTCGAGCAGCGCCTTCTCGTTCCGCTGCGCGTCCGCACGCTTCGCCATAACTCTCCTTCGACTCGCACCCAGCCGCGCCAACGACGTGCCCCCACCGCGCCCAACTATGCGCGACCCCACCCAGCCGCGCCCAACCGCCCGGCCCCCCTCAACCACACCCAGCCGGCCAGCCGCCTCCAGTCGCCCAGTCGCCCAGCCGCCCAGCCGCCTCCAGCCGCCCAGCCGCCTCCAGCCGCCCAGCCGCCTCCAGTCGCCCAGCCGCCCAGCCGCCCAGCCGCCCAGCCGCTTAGCCGCCCGGCCGCGCCCAACCGCCGAGCCGCCCTCAATCGCCCCGGGCGCCACCCTCAGCCGCCCAGCCGCCCACCCGCCTCCAGCGGCCCAGCCGCCTCCAGCAGCCACCCAGCCACTCACCCGCACCCAACCGCCCATCCGCGCCCAGCCGCCTTCAACTACGTCCAACCGCCCCAGTCGCCCAGCGCCCCCAGGTGCCCGGCTGTGCTGACCCGCCCGACCGTGCCCAGGTCCTCCAGCCGGGCCCAGCCGCCCAGCCACGCCCAACCGATCGGCCGCGCCCAACCGATCGGCCGCGCCCAACCGATCGGCCGCGCTGACCCGCCCGGCCATGCCCAGCCGCCCAGCCGCCACCAGCCGCCCGGGTCGCGCTGACCGGCCTGGTCGTGCTGACACGCCTGAGCCGGCCGGCCACCGGGCCGCGCCCGACCGCGCCCAGCCGCGTCTATAGGCCATGCCCAGTCCCCGGTCCTTCCTGCCCAGTCACCCGCCCCTCCTGCCCAGTCGGCCGGTCGCTGAGCCGCGGCCCGGTCGCCCGACGTCCCTAGTCACCCGGCCGCCGAGCCGCGCCTACCGCCCCCGGCAGGTCAGCCATGCCCATCTGCCCGCCGAGCCCGGCGGTCCAGCCGCTCACTCACCCCGCCCATGGCGCCCGCTGCGCCCACCGCGCCGCCCGCTCACCGCGCCGCCCGCTCACCGCGCCGCCCGCTCACCGCGCCGCCCGCTCACTGCGCCGGCCCGCTCACCGCGCCGCCCGCACACGGCGCCTGCCCCGCTTACTTCGCCTGCCCACTCACCGCACCACCCGCACACGGCGCCTGCCCCGCTTACTTCGCCTGCCCACTCACCGCACCACCCGCACACGGCGCCTGCCCCGCTTACTTCGCCTGCCCACTCAC
>NZ_JBFAOX010000012.1:288243-288615 GCF_040675435.1 Actinoplanes sp. NPDC049598
CACCGCACCACCCGCACACGGCGCCTGCCCCGCTTACCGCGCCGGGGCCGCTTATCGCGCCGACCTCGCTTACGCGCCTGCCCCGCTCACCGCGCCGCCGCACACGGCGCCTGCCCCGCACACGGCGCCTGCCCCGCTTCCCGCGCCTGCCCCGCTCACCGCGCCGCCCGCACACGGCGCCAGGCCCGCTGACCGTGCCCGCCTCGGTCACCGCGTCGGCCGCCCACCGCGCCCATCGGCCTAGGCCGCCGGCGACTCTCTCGTGCCTGGCGTTTGTGGGACTGTGTCACGAGAGGTGTTTCCGGCCCGACACGCCAGGCTGAAGACCTGGCGGGATGGGCACCGTGAGTGATGACATCGAACGTTATGAGT
>NZ_JBFAOX010000013.1:0-29416 GCF_040675435.1 Actinoplanes sp. NPDC049598
GGGGCGAATGATTGTATGAGTCACAACCCGAGGCGACGCGGCCGCCGCTAACCCTGCCAGCCGGTCCCAGACCAGCCACCCCAAGACTCACAGTGGTTGTAGTCGTGGAGGAATGCCGGTAGTGCGGCGCGGCGGGCTTTTTCCGAGGAGCAGAACTTGGTGAAGGCCAGCCGTCGGCCAGGGTGCGGTGGAAGCGTTCGATCTTGCCGTTGGTCTGTGGCCGGTAGGGCCGGGTTTTCTTAGCGGTGATGCCCAGTTCGGCGCAGGTCGAGGCCCAGAGGCGGGATTTGTAGGCCGAGCCGTTGTCGGAGAGCACCCGGTGGACGGTGACGCCGCGTTGGTTGAACAGGCAGCGGCGCGGCGCAGGACGCGGTGGCGGTGATCGCGGTTTCGTCGTCGTGGATCTCGGCGTAGGCGACGCGGGAATGATCGTCGATGACGGTGTGCACGAACGCGGTGCCGATGGCTGGTTCGTAGTCGCCGCGGCGCCGGCCGGAGGCGGCCAGGCCGAGCTGGTCGGCGATCGGGACCGGGCCGAGGCGACGTTTACGCCGCGGGTGCAGGAGTTTGCGGACCACGGGCGCCGGGGTGCGGTGGGGTTGCCGGCGCGGTCGTGACGAGCGGTCAGCCAGGCCGGCTTCGCCTTCGGCTCGGTAACGCTGTGCCCACTTGTTCGCGGTGCGCTAGGACACGTCATAGCGTTCGGCCGCTCGCGCGGGTGACCAGCCCTGCTCGACGACAAGACGCGCCAGCCGCAATCGCGCCCGAACGGTCAGCGGTGCCGGTCAGCGGGCGCGAGCGCGCAATAGATTCAAATCCAGCACGGACACCGACCGGCGCTGCGTAGTGATGACCCCGTGCCGCCGCAACGTCCGCAGAGCCTTGGTGACCGACTCACGCGACGACCCGGTCCAGGCGGCCAGCTCGTCCTGGCTCAACGGCACGGTGATCTGCACGCCGCTCTCGCCGGACGCGCCGAAGCGTTCGGCCAGCTCCACCAATCGCAGCGCCACCCGGCCGAGCGTGTCGTACGTGCCGAATTCCACCCGTTTGCGGTCCGAGTCGCGCAGCCGGGCCACGATCATCCGGACGATCCGCATCGCGGCCGGCGGATGGTCGCTCAGGAACCTCAGGAACCCAGCCACCGGCACGACCAGCGTCTCGAGCGGTTCGAGTGCCGCCACCGAGGCCGAGCGCGGCGCCCCGTCCAGGGCCGACATCTCCCCCAGCAGCGCCCCCGGCCCGCGGATGGCCAGCAGCACTTCTCCGCCCTGGGCGGTCAGCGAGAACACCTTGGCCCGCCCAGACAGGACGAACACCACCGTCATCGACTGGTCGCCCTCGCTGAACAAGGTCGCCCCGCACGGCCACCGCCGGCGCTGCCCGCAGCGGAACAGCGCGTCGACCTCCTCGCCGGCCAGTTCGCCCAGGAACTCCCCCGGGTCGGTCACGAGCGCCACGTGCCCTCCTCCCGCAGGCCGTCCAGCACGTACGCCGTAACGGGTTGCCGGCGCCCCTTCACCATCAGGTCGCCCAGTGGCGTGACCACGGCCGGCGGCCCGATCCGGTCGAGCGTGGCCGCCCCGATCACCACCTGTCCCGGCGCCGCCTGCGCTTCGAGCCGGGCCGCGACGTTCACCGCGTCCCCCATCGCGTTGAAGTTGCGCAGCTCCGACCCGCCGATGTTGCCGACCAGCGCCTCACCGGTGTTGACGCCGACCCGGAACCGCGGCCATCCCGGCCGGCCCGCCGCGATCTTGTCGACCGCGCACTGCATCATCAGCGCGGCCCGGGCCGCTCGCAGCGCGTGGTCGGCCTGCCGGGCCGGCGCGTTGAACAACGCCATCAGCGCGTCCCCCTGGAACTGCACCACGGTCCCGCACTGCCCGAGCACGACCTTGGTCGCCACGTCGAAGTACTCGTTGAGCATCCCGACGATCTCCCCCGGCGTCGACTCCTCCGAGAACGTCGTGAAACCCCGCAGATCGGCGAAGAGCGACGTCACCTCGACCACCGCCCCGCCGAGGGCCGCCTGCGACGGATCGGCGACCAGCGCGGTGGCCACGTCCGGCGACATGTACTGCCGGAACAACACGTCGAGCTGCCGGTACAACCGGGCGTTCTCCAGCGCGATCGACAGCTGCCCGGCCAGCGACGCCAGCAACGCCACATCCCGCTCCGGCGCCGTTCCGCCCCGCCCCGCCACCAGCACCCCGGCCGCGTGCCCTTTGACGATCAAGGGCAGGACCACATTGCCGTACGCGTCGACGACCGGCTCCCGGCCCTTCATGGCGCCCTCCGCCGCCGCCCACTCGAAGTCACGCCGGCCACCCGCCGCGGCGTCGCGGAAGATCAGCTGGTGGTCCTCGACGAGTCCGATCCGGACGGTGTAGTGCTCGAACGTGCCCGCGATCCGCCGCACCGCACCCTCCAGCAGGTCGGCGTCGGAGACCAGCACCCGAGCGTCCCGGCTCACCGCCACCAGGGCGTCCAGTTTGCGGATCTGATCGCGTTCACCGGCCAGGGCGTCGGCGGCCCGGGTGAGCACGGCTGTCTGACCCTCCGTGAGCTCGAAGCGGCGGGCCAGCCGCTCCGTGGTGGCGGTCATTCCCGCCTCGGTGAGCGTGCCGCGTTCACGGTGACCCAGCGCTTCCACGAGCGCCTCCAGCGCCGTCCCGTACGACGCCCGCAGCCGCCGCACGGTGAACTCGGTGCCGACCGCGGTGAACAGCCCCGTCGCCGCGCCCTCGTTGCGGTACTGGACCCAGGCGCTGTATGCGACGTACGAGAACCCGGCCGCCATCAGCAGATGCCACTCCCACCAGGACGCGTGCCAGTTGCGCCCCACCGCCATGGCCACCGCCGACTCCGCGAGCAGCACGAACGCCGTCAGCACGGACAGCAGCATGACCGCCCGCCGCTCCCGGTAGAGCGCGTAGTACCGGATCGCCGGCACCGCGAACAGCCCGAACGCGATCAGCGCGAGCGCCTCGGTCGACGGCGCCACCACGGCCAGCAGCCCCGCGAGCAGCAGCGCTCCCACCCGCAGCAAACCGGCCCAGCGCATCAGCCCGGCCGGCAGCTCGAGCGCGGACGCCGCCGCCGGCACGGCCGCTGCGGCCAGCCCGACCGGCGACGCGTACTCGAAGATCTTGTTGGGCCCGTCGAGGAGCACCCCCGGCGTGGCCAGCGCGTGCAGCCCGAGTAGGGCCGCCGCGACCAGGAACGACAGTCCGACCAGGAAGAGCCGGATGTCGGCGCGGCGCCGGGCCGCCTCGTTCACCATCACGGCCAGCGTCAGGCTGGTTGCCGCCACCACGAGGACCAACCAGAAGTGGGCGGGGTCGTGATGCCAGTGCCCGTCGAGGGCGGGGCGGGCGATCAGCAGCCAGAGACCCACCATCGGGGCGGCCAGGTGCGCGGCCCAGACGATCACGCGTGCGGGACCGCCGCGGCCCGCCACTGGATCCATGCACTCCGACGTTAGTCGCATCGGCGCAGGTGGGGGCTGTCGGATTAACGCGAAAAGGCGCCCCGGCAAGGGGGCGCCTTTTCGTTGAGAGCGGACGACGAGATTCGAACTCGCGACCCTCACCTTGGCAAGGTGATGCGCTACCAGCTGCGCTACGTCCGCGCTGAGGAGAACAATACCGGATGTACGCCGGTGGCCCCGACACCGGGGTGCCTGTGTCGTCCGTGACCTTGAGTCGTGCGCCCGGCAATGCGAACATTCGCCGATGGTGACGCCCTTCCCGGAGCTCGGGGATCAGTTCGAGGAGCTAGCGGCCGCCGCCTGGGTGGCGCTGGACGAGGAGCAGTTCGCGCGCGCGATCGCGTACGGTCACCCCCAGCCGGTCCGGGCCGGCGACGTCCTGTTCGACGTGGGCGACGACGACGGCGACCTGATCCTGATCGAGTCGGGGTCGGCCGACGTGCTGCGCAACACCCACGACCGGGAGTCGATCCTGCACGCCGGCCCGCGCCAGTTCGTCGGCGAGCTCAACCTGCTGACCGGCCAGAACCGCATCCTGACCGCGCACGTCACCGCCGACGGGGTCGTGCACCGGGTGTCCCCGGCCGAGTTCCGCCGCCTGATGGCGCAGGACACCGAGCTCAGCGACGTCCTGCTGCGGGCTTTCCTGGCCCGGCGCCAGCTGCTGGTCAGCAAGGCCGCGCACAACCTCGACGTGGTGGCCGACGACGCCACCGCCGAGGGCCTGGCCCTGCGCACGTTCCTGATCCGCCAGGACCTGCCGTACCGCTGGCTGCAGCCCGGCACCGCCGAGGCGGCCCAGATCGCGGCCTCGGCCGACCTGTCACCGGCCGACCTGCCCGCCGCCATCACGCCCCGGATGACGCTACGCAACGTCAACCCAGGAACCCTGAGTCACTCCCTGGGGCTCACCTACCGGCGTACCCCCGAGGGTGTTGCCGATCTGACGATCGTCGGCGCCGGTCCCGCCGGCCTGGCCGCCGCCGTCTACGGCGCGTCCGAGGGCCTCGAAACAGTGCTGCTCGACGCCGTCGCCACCGGCGGCCAGGCCGCCGCCAGCTCACGCATCGAGAACTATCTGGGCTTCCCGTTCGGTCTCAGCGGCGAGGCCCTGGCCGCCCGGGCCGTGGTGCAGGCGCTGAAGTTCGGCGCCCACCTGGGCAGCCCGTGCGGCGTGGCCTCGCTGACTCCCCGCGACGACGGCACCCACCTGATCACGCTGGTCGACGGCACGGAGATCCCCACCCGGACGGTCCTGATCGCCACCGGCGCCGCCTACCGCAACCTGCCGCTGGGCCGCTGGGCCGATTTCGTCGGCGCCGGCATCTATTACGCCGCCACCGACCTCGAGGCCAAGGCAGTCTCGGGACTGCCGGTCACGGTGGTCGGCGGCGCCAACAGCGCCGGCCAGGCGGCGATCTATCTGGCCCGGCACGCCGGTCACGTCACCTTGGCCGTACGCGGTGACACCCTCACCAAAGACATGTCGAACTACCTGGTCGAGCGCATCCTGGCCGACCCGCGCATCACCGTGCAGACGGCAACCGAGGTGACGTCACTGAGCGGCACCGAACGCCTCGAGGAGATCACCCTCACCGAGCGCGGCTCCGGCGACGCCGCCCCCTGCGGCTGCTTCGGCCTGTTCTGCTTCATCGGCGCCGAGCCGGCCACCGCCTGGCTCACCAACGTCGCCCTCGACGAGAACGGCTTCATCCCCACCGACGTCCAGCTGGCCGGCCGCTGGACCGGCACCACCCGCCCCCCTCTCCCGTTCGAAACAAGCCTCCCCGGCGTCTTCGCCGCCGGCGACGTCCGCACCGACTCCATGAAGCGCGTAGCCGCCGCCGTAGGCGAGGGCGCCAGCGCCGTCCGCAGCGTCCACCAGGCCCTGGCCCACCCCGCATAGCCACCCGCTGCCGCCGCGCTCCGTGACGGTGCGATCGCCGGACGGAGAGGCACGCCGGAGGGTGACTTCCTGTCGTGCCGGGGTGGAGGCAGGCGGGTAGCATCTCGCTAATGCCGATGGAAGCCACGATCCTCCACGAACCAGCCGATCCCGACGGCCTGGTCGTAGCCTCCCTGGCCGGCGAGCTCGACCTCGACCGCGCCGACGACGTCCGCGACGCCTTGGCCACCATCGCGTCCGACCCCGCCTGCCGTTACCTGCGCATCGACGTAGCCGGCCTGGACTTCATCGACTCCTACGGCCTGGGCGCCCTGGTCAGCGCCCGCAACACCGCCGCCGCCCACGGCGTCACCTTCACCCTGGCCAAGCCCTCCCCACCGGTCCAGAAGGCCATCGAGGTAACCGGCCTGGGCCACGTCTTCGGCCTCTGACCTCCAGCGACCGCACCCCACCACCCGCCCGGGCCCGGCAGAAACTCAAGGCCGGGCCGCCTATCGCCCGCCAACCCAGGCGATCGCCCACCGACCTGCCTTGATGCGGCGCGCGGAGCGGCCGCCACCCGAGCCCCGCATTTGAGGCCATGGCGTGCATTTCACGAAATCCCACCCAGGTCGCCGGCCACTTGCGCCGCTCGGGACAGCACACGGCGGAGCCCGCACTCCAGGTACACGGCGCCCATGCAGGCATCCCGGCCGAGCCCACAAGACCGTCACCCCGGGGTCTGCATTGACGATGGGGCGTCCATATTGACGACGCGGCGTCGTGGGCGCTCCCGGGACGGCTGGGCCTACGGGTGGGCGAAAGCGGCTTTGCGGGCGTAGGCCTCGATGGCTTCGATCTCGGCGGCGGTCAGGCCGAGTTCGGTGCGGGCCGTGGCGTACTCGCCGGAGAGGGTGATGGCTGAGGCGCGCGGATCGTCGGTGGCGAGGGCGACCGGCACGCCGGCGGCGAGGAGCCGGGGTAGGGGGTGCTCTCGGTAACTTGGGGCGACGCTGGTGTGCAGGTTGCTGGTCAGGGCCACCTCCAGCGTGATGTCCCGGGCGGCCAGGTGCTCCAGCAGGGCCGGGTCCTCGACCGCGCGGACGCCGTGGCCGATGCGTTCGGCGCCCAGGTGGGTGATGGCGTCCCAGACGCTTTGCGGGCCGGCGGCCTCGCCCGCGTGAACGGTGACGTGCAGGCCGGCGTCTCGGGCTTTGGCGAAGGCGGGGGCGAAGTCGACGGCGGGGACGCCGGCCTCGTTGCCGGCCAGGTCCACGGCGCAGAAGGCGTCGCGGCGGGACAGCAGGGTGTCCACCTGGGCCTCGCCGGCCGCGGGCCCTAGGTCGCGCAGCCGGATGCCGATCAGGGCTACCGGCAGGCCGGTCTCGAGCGAGGCCGTACGGACGCCGGAGGTGACCGCGTCGATGACGGCCTCGGGCGCCAGGCCGGTCTCCCGGCGGATGAACCACGGGCTGAACCGCAGCTCCAGGTAGCCCAGGCCGTCATCGGCGGCGTCCCGCACCGCCTCGGCGGCCGCCCGCTCCCAGTCGTGGGGGTGCGGGAAGGCGGACGGCGCGGCGTCGACCTTGTCCAGGAACGGGACGAGGCCGCCCAGCGGGGCTCGGGCCACCAGCAGGTCCTCGGGGTCGGGCGCGGCGGCGAGGGGGTGGCCGTCGCGGTGGGCCAACTCGAGGATCGTGGCGACTCGCAGCGAGCCTTCCAGGTGACGGTGCAGGTCGATCAGGGTCATGACGGGACTCTTCTTCCGCAAGTAGGACGATGGCCGGCGAGCGCAGGCGTCGCTACTGGTAGAAGTCCTGGCGGAAGGAGTGGTCGCCGAAGACGGCCCGGCCGCGCGTGGGGCGCAACAGGGGCGTCGTGATCATGTGGGGAGCTTAGCCCAGCCACTTCTCGAAGCTGATCGCGCCGATGCGGGCGCCGCTGCCGGCAGCGGGAGCGAGGGACTCCACGGTCGCGCCGAAGTAGCCGGCGGCCGGGTCCTCGACGATCTCGCGCTGGTCGCCCTTGGCCTCGAGGTAGCGGCGCACGAACGAGGCCAGCGTGCCCGCCTCGGGGCCGGCCAGGTCGACGACTCCGCCGGTCGGGCCCTCCGCCACGAGGGTGGCCAGCGTCGCGGCGACGTCGGCGGCCGCCACCGGCTGAAACCGGGCGGTGCTCAGCCTGGCCACGCCGTCGGTGGTGGAGAAGTCGGCGATGCCGGGCAGGAACTCGAAGAACTGGGTGGCCCGCAGGATGGTGAACGGCACCCCGGACTCGCGGATCTCCTTCTCCTGGGCGACCTTGGCCCGCATGTACCCGCTGTCCGGAATCTGGTCGCAGTTGACGATGGAGACGGCGATGTGGTGGCGTACGCCCGCCTTGGCCTCTGCCGCGCCCAGGTTGGCCGCCGACGTCCGGAAGAACGCCAGCACCTCGTCGTCGCCCCAGGAGGGCGCGTTGGTCACGTCGACCACGACGTCGGCGCCGGTCAGGGCCTCGTCCAGGCCGAGCCCGGTCACCGTGTTGACGCCGGTCGACGGCGACGCGGCGACGGCGTCGTGCCCGGCCGCGGTGAGCAGCGGAATGAGCTTCTTGCCGACGAGCCCGGTGCCCCCGATGACCACGATCTTCATTGCCTACCCCTAACTCGGATATCTTCTGTCCGAGACGACTCTACTCGGATACGTCCTGTCCGAGTCAAGTAGGATGTGACCATGAAGATGTCCGGCGGGGTCGAGTGGGCCCTGCACTGCGCCGTGGTGCTCAACGCGGCCGAGCGCCCCGTGCCCGCCGCCCGGCTGGCCGAGCTGCACGACGTCTCCGCCAGCTACCTGGCCAAACAGCTGCAGGCGCTGTCCCGGGCCGAGATCATCCGGTCCGTGCAGGGTCATGCCGGCGGCTACGAGCTGGCCCGGCCGGCGACGAGCATCACCGTGCTCGACGTGGTCGAGGCCGTCGACGGGGCCCAGCCCGCCTTCGTCTGTACGGAGATCCGCCAGCGCGGCCCGCTCGCCACGCCGCCCGAGGCGTGCGACAAGCCGTGCCCGGTCTTCCGTGCGATGAACGCGGCCGACCAGGCCTGGCGCGCCGCCCTGCGGGCGGTCACGATCGCCGATCTGGCCGACGATGTGGTGGCTGACAACGGCGAGGGCGCCTTCACGCTCGTACGGGCGTGGCTCTGATCTTTTTCTTCTCAAGCAAGCCTGCGCGCCGCCGATCTCAGGGGCACGACCGAGGGTCCCGGCGAGAGCAACCGGGCCGCACCGTCACGGGCACCGGTCACGCACCGCACGCCCTGGAATCTCTTCTCATGCCCGGCCGACAACGGCCGGACAACAGGGGGAGATTCAATGCTGCGGAAGTCCATGTACTCGCTGGCCGCGCTCGTGGCCGGTCTCGGTGCGGCGCTCGCCGGGCCGATGGCCGCGCAGGGCGCGACGACGCCGGCGGCCGCGCCGGCGAGCAAGTGCGTGACCGACGCCAAGCTCGTCCCGTCCTGCGGCGTCCTGTGGGGCGCGGCGGCCGGCGGCTTCAGCACCCTGCCGCGTGACCAGGAGCTCAAGACCTGGGAGCAGAAGTCCGGGCGTACCTCCTCGATCTTCCACACGTACCACAAGGGCGACGAGAAGTTCCCGACCGCGGCCGAGATCGCCATGGTCCGCGACAAGAACAAGCCGCGCGCGCTGCTGCTGAACTGGCGCGTCGAGTACGGCTCGACCTGGAAGAACGTCGCCGCCGGCAAGCTCGACGCCCGGATCGACGCGTTCGCCGCGCGGGTCAAGGCGACCATGCCGGAGAAGTTCTTCCTCGTGCTCAACCACGAGCCGGAGGACGACGTGCGCACCGACGCCGCCTCGGGCATGACGGCCAAGGACTTCGCCGCGTCGTACCGCCACGTGATCAAGCGGCTCAAGTCCAAGGGCCTGAGCAACATGATCAACGTGGTCGCGTACATGGGCAACGAGAAGTGGATGGCGCAGTCGTGGTGGAAGGACCTCTACCCGGGTGACGACGTCGTCGACTGGATCGGCCTGGACTCGTACGTCTCCTCGGAGCAGAACTACTACCACGCCGGCGTCTTCGCCGACCTGCTCGACCGCAAGGCCAAGGGCGGCGAGGGCTTCTACTCGTGGGCGACCACCAAGCACGCGGCCAAGCCGATCATGGTGGCCGAATGGGGCGCCTACCACCGCGTGGGCAAGGTCGTGAACAAGTCCAAGCAGTTCGACTCCGTGCTGCCGGAGCTGGCGAAGCGCCCCAAGGTGAAGGCGATCGTCTACTTCGACACGAAGAAGGACCTGTTCGGCGACCGCGACATCAGCATCGACAGCTCGCCAGCCTCGCTCGCGTCGTTCCGCAAGCTGGCCGCGTCGCCGAAGTTCAACGTCACCCTTCGCCTTCGCTGATTTCGGGCCGCCCCACTCGGGGCGGCCCGTTCTCATTTGAGGGTGACCGGCAGCGAGTCCAGCCCGAACACGATCGACGCGCGCCGGAAGGTGAGCTCCCGCTCCGGCACGGCCAGCCGCATCTCCGGGAAACGATCAAAGAGCCGGGGGTACGCGATACGCAGCTCCATCCGCGCCAGCTCCGCGCCGATGCACCGGTGAATGCCGTACCCGAAGGCCAGATGCGACCTTCCGGGTTGACGTTTCACGTCCAGTTTGTCGGGCTCGGCGCCGGCAATGGAAGCATCGCGGTCAGCACCGCTGAGCGAGCAGATCACGACATCGCCGGCGCGGATGTCGACGCCGGCCACCTTGTGGTCGCGGATCGCCACGCGCGGGAAGGCCACTTGCACCACGGTCATGTAGCGCAGCAGCTCCTCGATCGTCGCGTCCGGATCCGTCGTCAGCCCCTCCCGCAGAGCCGGGTCGGTCATCAGCGCCAGCGACCCCAGCGCGATCATGCTGGCCGACGTCTCCAGGCCGCCGGTCAGGACGCCGTCGGCCAGACCGGCCAGCTCCCGGTCGTCGATGTCACTTCCGTGCGTACGGATCAGCGAGCCCAGCAAGCCGTCGCCCGGCTCGCGCCGCTGCTTCTCGATCAGCCCACCCAGGTACGTCAGCGACTCCCCCACCGCGTCCAGGGACGCGCCGGCCCCGTCGGCGAGGTCGAACCGGGCCGTGCTCAGCTTCTGGAAGTACTCGCGGTCCTCGTACGGAACCCCGAGCAGCTCACAAATCGTCAGGGCCGGAACGGGCAGCGCGTAGTCGTTCCACAGGTCGACCTCCGGCTTCGCGGCCATGTCGTCGAGCCGGGCCGCGACGATGGCCTCGATCCGGGGCTGCAGCCGGTTCAGCCGCCGCATGGTGAACTCGGGCGTCAGGGCCTTGCGCAGCCGCGTGTGCACCGGCGGGTCGGCGAACCCGAGCCCGCCCGGGTCCTGCGTGATGCTGATGCCGACCCGGCCCGCGAACTTGCCGAAGTCGTTGCTGTAGCCGTCGAGGCTGCCCAGCACCTCGCGCACCGGCTCGTAACCGGTGATCAGCCAGCCGCGCATGCCCAGCGGCAGCGGCAGCCGGCTGACCGGCTCCCGGTCCCGGCGCTTGGCCATCTCCTCGACCGGGTCGAGGCCGTCGCGGTGCAGCGGCCACAACAGCTTGTCGGGGAGCATCGCCAGCCCCGCGTAGGGCCCGTTACCGCCCGCGAATCTGCGGGCGAGCAGTCCGAAAACCTGCGACCGCACCGCCGACACCAGCGAGGTCATACCCACGCCGAATCCTCCCCACGCTCTTGTGTCGGAGCATGATCACATGGATGGGGCGGCAAGTGACGCACACGGCGGTTAAATTTCATATGTACAGGCGTACACATCGTATGTACGCTCGTACGCATGACGCTCCTCGCCCCGGCCGCACCCACCCGCCAGGCCCGCCGGGCCCGCCTCGCCGTGGCCGCGGTGTTCCTGACCAACGGTGCCCTCTTCGCCAACGTCGTGCCCCGATATCCGCAGATCAAGGCCGATCTGGGGGTCACCAACGCCGTCCTCGGCACGGCCATCGCGGCCATGCCGCTCGGCGCGCTCCTGGCCGGTCTGCTGGCCGCCGCGGCCATCCGCCGCCTCGGTTCCGCCCGCGTCGCCGCCCCCGGCATCGTCCTGCTGGCCGCGGCGACTTTTCTGCTGCCGTTCGCTCCAACGTGGTACGCCTTCGCCGGCGCCATGTTCGTCGTCGGCGCCCTCGACGCGGTCGTCGACGTCGCCCAGAACGCCCACGGTCTGCGCGTGCAGCGCCTGTACGGCCGCTCCATCGTCAACTCCTTCCACGGCGTGTGGAGCATCGGCGCCGTCCTGGGTGGCCTCATGGGCTCCGCCGCGGCCGGTCTGGACCTGTCCCTGACCGTCCACCTGGGCATCTCCGCGCTGCTGTTCAGCGCCGTCGCCCTGACGGCCTTCCGCTTCATGCTCCCCGGCCCGGAAGACGCCGAACGCTCCCGCGGCCCGGTCGTTCCCGGCGCCCCCGCGGCCGCCCGGCGCGCTGTGACCGGCACCGCCGTACGGATGCTGGCCATCCTCGGCATCCTCGCCGCCTGCGGCGCCCTGGTCGAGGACGCCGGCGCCTCGTGGGGCGTGCTCTACCTCTCGGGCAACCTGCACACCACCGCCGCCACCGCCGGCCTGGCCTTCGTGGCCCTCCAGGTCGCCATGACCCTCGGCCGCCTGACCGGCGACCGCGTCGTCGACCGCTTCGGCCAGCGCACGGTGGTCCGCCTCGGCGGCGCCGTGGCGGCGATCGGCATGGGCGCCGCCCTGCTCTTCCCCTCGGTCCCCACCGCCTTGATCGGCTTCGCCCTGGCCGGCCTGGGCGTGGCCACCCTGGTCCCGGCCACCATGCAGACGGCGGACGAGATCCCCGGCCTCGCCCAAGGCACCGGCCTGACCATCGTGAGCTGGCTCCTGCGCGGCGGCTTCTCGCTGTCGCCCCCACTGGTCGGCCTGATCGCCGACCAGACCAGCCTGCGCGTAGGCCTCCTGAGCGTCGTCCTGGCCGGCGTCCTGACCTTCTCGCTGGGACGTGTGCTGACCAGCCGCCCCGGCTGAGCGCTGACGGTGCCGGCCGTGATGACGGCCGGCACCCGAGTCACGCTTGGCTCAGTTGTGGCTCACGCCGTTCGGGCCGATGTACCACGATTGCTGGAGACGAGTGGGCCGAATGGTCACGCTCACCGCCGGACCGTTGTAGGTAATTCCGAAATGGGTGCATCGCACATTTCCGGCGACCGTTACGTTCTCATTGAGACCTACGCGCAGGTAGACGATATCGTCGCCGCCGTCCGCGGCGGTGGCCGAGGTGCTCGCCGAGAAACTCGACGCCGCGACATAGGTGACACTGCCGCCGCCAGGACAGTTGCCTTGCCACGTCGGCATCACGATGTAGTTGTAGGTGACGCCGGCCGCCGACGCCGGCGTCGCGGCGCCTCCCACGGAAATGACCAAGGCCGCCAGGCTGATGAATACCGGAACGAGCAAATTCTTCACCGCACGCATGACAAGTATTCGGCTTTCGTCAGTCGGAATGGGCTGCGATCGCCTCTTCACCATGCCAATGGAGCGAGCCGGAAGACATTGTCCAAACGGAGGGGTGACAAGCGATGCGTCAGAAGGGGAACGCCGCCGGCTGGCTGCGGACCGTTATCCAGCGCGTGTCGGTGAAGGCCTCGATGTTGGCGGCCGCGCCGCCGAAGCGGGAGCCGGTGCCGGAGGCGCCGGTGCCGCCGAAGGGGGCGTTGGCCTCGTCGTTGACGGTCTGGTCGTTGATGTGGGCTATGCCGGTCGGGATGCGGTCGGCCAGGGCGACGCCGCGCATGGCGTCGCGGGTGACGATGCCCAGGGACAGGCCGTACTCGGAGGTGGTGGCCAGGGTGACGGCCTCGTCGAGGCTGCTGAAGCGGGCGACGGGGGCGACCGGGCCGAAGATCTCCTCGGCGAAGGCGGGGGTGGCCGGGGTGGCGCCGGCGATGACCGTGGGGCGGTAGAACAGGCGGTCGAACGAGCCGCCGGCCGCGACCGAGGCGCCCGCCGATGTGCTGGCCGTGACCAGGGAGTGGATTTTGTCGCGCTGGCCGGCGTCGATGATCGGGCCCAGCGCGACCTGCTCGCGGGCCGGGTCGCCGACGGGGAGTTTGGCCGCCTTGTCGGCCAGGCGTTCGACGAAATCGTCGTACAGCCGCTCGTGGACCAGGTGGCGGCCGGTCGTCATGCAGATCTGGCCCTGGTGGAACCAGCTGCCCCAGGCGGCCAGGTTGACCGCCGCGTCGACGTCGGCGTCCTCGAGCACGACCAGGGCCGAGTTGCCGCCCAGCTCCAGGTGGGCCCGCTTGAGGTGCTGCCCGGCCAGGGCGCCGACCTGCCGGCCGGCCGACGTCGAGCCGGTGAACGAGATGACGGCGACCTCGGGCGCGGTCACCACGGCCTCGCCGACGTCGCGGCCGCCGGGCAGGACCTGCAGCAGGCCGTCGGGCAGGCCGGCCTCCTGGAAGATGCGGGCCAGGACCAGGCCGCCGGTCACGGCCGTGCGCGGGTCCGGCTTCAGCAGTACGGCGTTGCCGAGCGCCAGAGCGGGAGCGACCGAGCGGATGCCCAGGATGATCGGGACGTTGAACGGCGAGATCACACTGACCACGCCGACCGGGTACCGGCGGGTCATCGACAGGCGGGGCTCCCCGGTCGGGATCAGCTCGCCGTACGGCCGGCCGGGCAGCGACGCCGCCTCCCAGCACTCCTGCTCGGCGGTGTGCACGGCGAAGCCGGCCATCCCGGGGACGGCGCCGACCTCGCGCACGTTCCACCAGGTGATCTCCTCGGCGTGCTCGGCCCAGAGGGCGGCGGCCCGGCGCAGCACGGCGGCGCGTTCGGTGTGCGGGGTGGCGGCCCACGCCACCTGGGCCGCGGCGGCCGCGCGGGCGGCGGCGGTGACGTCGTCCGGGGTGGCCAGGTTGACGGCGCCCAGGGTGTCACCGGTGGCCGGCTCGATCACGTCGATGGCCTCGCCGCTCCCGGCGCGCCACCGGCCGTCGATGTGCAGCAGGTCGTGCCAGCGGTTCTCGTCCAGCAATGCCATGGTCGTCGCCTCCGGGAGAAACCGAGCGGGAAAGCCGAGGGGGAAAGTCGAGGGGGTAAGTCGAGCGGGAAAGCCGAGAAGCCGACCCTAGGCGCACTCTTTCCCGGTTATCAACATCTCGTCCTGAACCGTGCGCGCCTGAATCCCGTACTGATCACCGGCAACTACGGAAGGATCGGTCTTGGCGCTCACCCGTCGCATCCTCGGCCTGGCCGCGACCACCCTCGCGGCCGTGCTGATCGTCGCCGCGCTCGTCGTGCCCGACACGATCGCGCGCCCGGCCGACGGCGCGTTCGTCCCCGGAGCGTTCCTCCGCCTGCCGATGGAGTTGATCTTCGCCGGCGCGGTGGTGCTCGCGCTCCCCCCGCGATGGCGGCGCGCGGTGGCCGCCCTCTTCGGGCTCGGCATCGGCGTGATCGTCGTTCTGAAGATCGCCAACGCGGGTTTCCGTACCGTCCTGGGCCGTAAGTTCGACCCCGTCCTCGACCCGCCGCTGCTCAAGGACGGTTACAACGCGCTGACCGAGACCGACGGGCGCACCATGGCCAATCTGGCCGTCGTGGGGGCCGCTCTGCTGCTGGTCGCGCTTCTGGTCGGGATGACCCTTTCGGCCGTACGGCTGGCGTCCGTCACCGGCCGTCACCAGCTCCCCGTACGCCGCACGTTGATCGGCCTGACCGCCGCCTGGCTGGCGTTCGCGCTGAGCGGGCTCACGCTCTACCCGAACAATCCGGTCGCCTCGGACTCGGCCGCCGCGATGGTCAAGACGCTGGCCCGGCAGGTGCCGGCGACGATCCGCGACGAGCGCCAGTTCGCCTCGGCGGTGCAGCACGACCCGTACGCCTCGGTCCCGGCCCCTGACCTGGTGTCCGGCCTCAAGGGCAAGGACGTGATCTTCGGGGTGGTCGAGAGTTACGGCCACAGCGTGCTCACCGATCCGGCGATGAACGCGATCCTGTCGCCGGCGCTGACGAAGGCCGGCGATCAGCTTTCGGCCGCCGGCTTCCACGCGCGGACCGGGTGGCTGACCTCGTCCACGTACGGCGGGGGAAGCTGGCTGGCCCACGGCTCGCTGCAGTCCGGCCTGTGGGTGACCAGCCAGCGCCGGTACGACGAGATGGTCGGCGGCGACCGGCTCACCCTGACCCGCGCCTTCCACGAGGCCGGCTGGCAGACCGCCGGCATCGAGCCCGGCAACACCAAGGACTGGCCGGAGGCCGGCTTCTACGGCTACGACAAGGTGCTCGACTCGCGCACGATGGGCTACAAGGGCCCGGACTTCGGCTGGTCGCGCATGCCGGACCAGTACACGCTGGCCACGTTCCAGCGCGAGGTGTACGGCCGGGCCCAGGGCCCGGTGATGGCCGAGATCACGCTCACCTCCAGCCACGAGCCGTGGACCCACGTGCCGTCCATGCTCGACTGGGACAAGGTCGGCGACGGCTCGGTCTACAAGACGATGGACACCGGCCACGAGGAGCGCTCGGCCCTCTGGGGCGATCCGGTCAAGACCCAGGCCCAGTACGCGAAGACGGTCGCCTACTCCGTGGAGAGCCTGATCTCCTGGGCCACCACGTACGGCGACGACAACCTGGTCCTGGTGATGTTCGGCGACCACCAGCCGATGTCCATCATCACCGGTCAGAACGCCAGCCACGACATCCCCATCACCATCATCGCCAAGGACCGGAACGTCCTGGACCGGATCAACGCCTGGGGCTGGCAGGACGGCCTGCGCCCCACCGCGACCACCCCGGTCTGGCGGATGGACCAGTTCCGCGACAAGTTCTTCGCCGCCTACGGCCGGACTGCGGGAGTCGCCCTCGGCAAGTGATGATGCAGGCATGCGGCAGCGGCTCGGGACGGTACGGCTGGCCGACGGCACCGCCCTGTCCTACGCGACCGCCGGCGCCGGTCCGCCGCTGGTGTATGTGATGGGCTGGCTCACGCATCTGCGGCTGGGCTGGGAGCTGCCGCCCGAACGCGACCTCTACGAGGCGCTGGCCCCGGGCCGCCGGCTCGTCCGCTACGACCGGGCCGGCTGTGGGCTGTCGGCGCCCACCGACCGGCCGGCCTCGCTGGAGTTCGAGCTCGAGCAGCTGGCCGCCGTCGCCGCCATCCTGGGCGAACCGTTCGACCTCATGGGGGCCTCGATGGGCGCCCCGGTCGCCGCGGCCTGGGCCGCGGCCCGGCCGGGCACGGTCCGGCGCTTGGTGCTCTACGGCGGGTGGGTACGCGGTGACGAGCTCTCCCCGCCCTCGGTCCGTGAGCACGTCCTCGGCCTGGTCGAGGCGCACTGGGGTCTCGGGTCGGACGTGCTGGCCGACATCTTCGCGCCCGACACCGACCGGACGACCCGGGCCGAGCTCGCCCGCTACCAGCGCGCCTGTTCCAGCGCCGCGACGGCTCGGGCGCTGCTGGCACTCAGCTACGAGCTCGACGTCACCGACCGCCTGGCCCAGGTGCGCGCGCCGACGCTGGTGGTGCACCGCACCGGCGACCGCGCGGCGCCCCTGGCCCAGGCCGAGGAACTGGCCGCCGGCATCGAGCACGCGGAGCTCGTCCGGCTGCCGGGCCGCTCGCATCTTCCGTACGCCGGCGACCGCGACGAGCTCGTCCGGGTGATCCGCCGCTTCCTCGGCCTGCCCGTCGCCCGGCGCCGCCCCGGCGGCCTGACCGCCCGCCAGCGGGAGGTGGCCGAGCTGGTCAGCCAGGGCTGCACGAACCGGGAGATCGCGGCCCGCCTGGGCATCGACGAGCGCTCGGCCGAGGGCCACGTCGAACGGATCCGGCTGCGCCTGGGTTTCCGGTCCCGGGCCCAGATCGCCGCCTGGTACAGCGCCCGAAGGTGAGGTATTTCCCCGCCTGACCAGGCGGCGACCGGAGCGCAGAGTGGCCCTCGTGACCGACAACGACCTGCCCCTGGCCCCGCCGATCGGCTTCGAGACGCACGGCCCGCGGGGCGCCTTCAACGCCGCGTTCTTCGGGCTGATGGGCCCCTACCTCGACCGGAACCTGCGCCGGCACAAGCGCCGCGTCTTCGCCGACCTTCCCGGCACGGTCGTCGAGCTCGGCTCCGGCGTGGGCGCCAACCTCCGCTACCTGCGTCCCGGATCGACCCTCGTCGCCGTCGAACCCAACCCGCCGATGCACCGCCGCCTCCGCGCCGCCGCCGGCCGCCGCGACATCGAGCTGGATCTGCGCGCCCGCCCCGCCGAGGACACCGGTCTGCCGGACGGGTCCGCCGATGCGGTCATCTCGTCCCTGGTGCTCTGCACCGTGACCGACCCGGTCGCGGTGCTCGACGAGGTCCGCCGGATCCTGCGCCCCGGCGGCAGCTTCCGCTTCGTGGAGCACGTGGCCGCCGCCGACGGCACCGTCACCCGCTTCCTGCAGAGGGCCGTGCGCCGGCCGTGGTCCTGGACCTTCGAGGGCTGCTCCTGCGAACGCGACCTGGCCACCCTGATCCGTACCGCCGGGTTCAGCCGGGTCGACATCACCCCCTACCGCCTGCACACCGCGTTCGTTCCCTTCAATCCCCAGATCGCCGGCATCGCCCGCGTGTGATGTACCGGACATATACCACCTTTAGTGCCTATCATGGGGAGTTGTGATCGACTACCAGCTGCTGTTCCGGGGTGTGCCGGCCGCGCTGCTGGTCATCGACGCCGACCTGGTGATCGTCGAGGCCAGTGACGCCTACCTCGCGGCCACCATGACCGAACGGGACGGCGTCGTCGGGCAGCACATCTTCGCCGCCTTCCCCGACAACCCGGACGATCCGGAGGCCAACGGGGTGGCGGCGCTGGAAGCCTCGCTGCTGAGAGTCCGCAATGGGCGTGCCGCCGATGTGATGCCGGTGCAGAAGTACGACGTCGCGCAGCCCGGCGGCGGCTTCGCGACCCGGTACTGGGCGCCGGTCAACGTCCCGGTGCTCGACGCGGCCGGCGAGCTGGAGCTGATCGTGCACCGGGTCGAGGACGTCACCGCGTACATGCGGACCGAGCCCTCCGGCGGCGAGCTGGACCGGCTCACCGAGGAGCTGCGCCGGCGCATCGGGCAGGCGGAGGCCGATGTCCTGGCCCGGCGGCAGCTGCGCCGGCAGCACGAGACGCTGCAGGCGCTGGCCGACGGGCTGGACACCGCGGTGATCGGCTGCGACAGCCTGGGCCGCCCGGTGCTGAGCAACGAGGCCGCCCGCGCCATCACCGGCGACCGGCTCGACGGCGCCCACGCCGGCGAGTGGCCGCACCGGCTGCACCTGTACGACCCGGCCGGGCGCCCGCTCAGCGACGCCGCCAACCCGCTGCTGGGCGCGCTGCACGGCGAGCACGTGCGGGACGCCGAGGTCGTCCTGCGGCCGCCGGGCGGGCCGGCCCGGACCTTCCGGATGCACGCACGCCCGGTCGAGCCCGGCACCGGCATCGTGGCCGTGGTGGCCCTGCACGACGTGACCGCGCACCGGCGGGCCGCCCGCCTCAACGAGTGCGAGCTCGAGGTGTCCAAGGTGATCGCCGGCTCGGAGCCCACCGATGACGTGCTCATCCGTGTGGTCGAGCTGATCGGCTCGGCCATCGGCTGGGCGGCGAGCGAGTTCTGGATGGTCGACGAGGTCGGCCGGGTCCTGCGGCGCACCGCCTGCTGGGCCCGGGGCGACGCCCGCCCGGCCTCTCTGCCCGACGACCCGCTGCCGCTGGGTGAGGGGCTGGCCGGCGAGGCGTGGCAGAGCAGCCGGCCGGTGTGGGCGACGGGTCTCGGCGAGGAACGGGGGCCGCTGCGGGCCGCGCTGGCCGTCCCCGTGCCCAGCGGCGCCGACGTGCTGGGCGTGCTGGTCTGCTACAGCGACACGGCCGAGGTGCCGGATGACACCCGGACCGCGGTGCTGGCCGGCATCGGCGCGCAGATCGGCGCTTCCCTGGAACGGCGCCGGGCCGGCAGCCTGGCCGCCGAGCTCGACCAGGTCCGCACCGAGTACGTCGCGCTGGTCGGCCACGAGGTGCGCACGCCGCTGACCAGCATCCAGGCCTACACCGACCTGCTGATCGGCGAGCCCGGCCTGGACGGCGAGCAGCGCGACATGCTCGAGGTGATCCACCGCAACGCCGGCGTCCTGTCGATCATCGTCGGCAAGCTGCTCGACGTGGCCGGCCTGCGCACCGGCCACCTCGAGGTGCACCGGCGCGCGATGGACCTGTCACCGGTCGTCCTCGAGGCGGTGGAGGCGGCCCGCCACCGGGCCCACCGGGACGTGACCATCGACGTCAACGCGCCCGGCGCGACCCCGGTCCACGGCGACCCCGAGCGCCTCCGCCAGGTCGTCGAGGAGCTGCTGAACAACGCGGTGATCTGGGCCCCGGAACACTCGACGATCGGGGTCAGCCTCACCGCCGACCCGCACGCCGTCGTCCTGAGCGTCTCCAACACGGGCGAGTCGATCTCGGCCGACGACCGCGCCCGCCTGTTCGACCTGTTCTACCGCGGCGGCGCGGCCCGCCACAGTGGCCGCCCCGGCTTCGGCCTGGGCCTGACCCTGGCCCGCGCCGTGGTCGAACAACACGGCGGCCTCATCACGGTCAGCGACCCCGAGGAGGCCGTCACGGTCTTCTCGGTCCGCCTGCCGGCCTGTCCGAACTGACAGCCGACAAGATCCACACGGACAGGACCTTCTGTCCGGGTGGACGTCGACGGCCCGCCGGCGAGCGGCGATGCTGACACCGCCCCCATCTGCCTCACAAGTGTTCCCCTGCCTCACCCCCCAGGAGCCGACAATCGACGCCGCGTCCCAGGACCCACCGACCGACGCCTCCGTCTCAGAGACGCCGGCCGGCGCCGAAGTCCAGCTGATCAGCGACGGTGACGGGCTCGCGGTCATCGGGAGCCCCGCAGCGGTCGAGCGTTTCCTCGCCGCGGAGGAGCTGCCGTCGAAGGACCTGGACCTGCCCCGGCTCGGGTCGGTCCTGAGCACCGCGGCGGCGGTGGCGCGGGCCGGTTCCGAGATCGCGGTGCAGTCGGGGCGCTGGGTGAAGCTGACCGCCGAGTCGGCCGCGAAGGTCAGGAAGTTCGGGTTGACGCCGACCAAGACGCCGGGCGTGAGCCACGCGATGATCGGCAAGGCCGGCGCGAGCAAGTCCTGGCTGCAGATCGCCACGGGTCCGGGCGCGAAGCTGAGCAACCCGGCCCTGCTCGCCGGCGCCGCCGGGATCATGGCCCAGCTGGCCATGCAGCAGGCCATGAACGAGATCACCGACTACCTCGCCAAGATCGACGCGAAGATCGACGACGTGCTGCGGGCCCAGAAGGACGCCGTCCTGGCCGGCATGATCGGCGTCGACTTCGTCATCGACGAGGCCCTGACCGTCCGCGAGCACGTCGGCCGGGTCTCCGACATCACCTGGTCGAAGGTCCAGGCCACGGCGGCCACCATCGGCCAGACCCAGGCGTACGCGGTGAGCCGGCTCGACGCCGTCGCCGCGAAACTCGAGAACCAGTCGAACGCCGGCGACCTGGCCAAGACCGCCCGCGACGCCGAGACCCAGGTCCAGGAGTGGCTCGCCGTCCTGGCCCGGTGCTTCCAGCTGCAGGACGCGCTGGCCGTGCTGGAGCTCGACCGCGTGCTCGACGACTCCCCCGAGGAGCTCGACCGGCACCGCGTGGGCATGCAAGCGGCCCGCCGGAAACGCCTGGAGCTCATCTCCCGGACCACCGAGCACCTGCTCACCCGCATGAACGAGGCCGCCGGCGCCGCCAACACCAAGGTCCTGCTGCACCCGACCGTGCCCGGCACCGTGGTCCAAGCGAACAACCACGTCGGCGCCGCCGTCACCGACTTCCGAACCCGCCTCGGCCTCGAAAGCGACCACCAGTCCCTCAAGGCCAGCCGCTGGCTCGACGCCGCCAGCGACGTCCGCGACAAAGCCCTGAGGTCCAGCGCCGAAGGCCTGAACGCCGCCGGCCGCGCGACCGCCCAAGGCGTCAACGCCGCGCTACACGCCGGAGCCGACGGCGCCGGCGCCATCGGGCGTGCGGGAGCTGAGGGCGTAGACGCCGCAGCCGAGGCGGCCCGGCGGGCGGGCAACGAGGCCGCCAACGGGCTCAAGGCAGTGACCGGCAAGCTCGCCGGCGGCATCGCCGGGTTGCGGCGCCGCAAGGGCTGAGCGCGGGGTCGCCGCCTCCGGCGCCGAGATCTAACCGGGGCTCTTCCGAATCATCACGGGGGAAGCGCCCGAGCGGTAGTGCACCACCTCGAACGGCCACACCGCCCGCAGCCACTCCCCCACCACCTCGGTCAGCGGCCCATCCAGCTCGGCCCGCGCCGCGGACACCCACGACAACGCCTTCACCTCACCGTCCGCCGCCGGTACGAAGTACACACACCCGACGACATCACCGCTCGCCACCTCGATCACCGAGTAGGCGAAATCCACCCGCCGCGCCGACCGCTCGGCATGACGCTCCAGATCGGCCAGATTCTCCGCCGACGTCATCCCCGCCACCGGCGGCCAGCCCCGCCCGAACCCGGGCGTCGCCCGAATGTGCTCGATGCTCGACATCCAGGCCGCATGATCAGCCTCGTTGTGCCGCGGCCCGAGCACCTCGAGCCGGAACACCCCGCCCACGTGGAAGTCCGGCACCGGAAAGGAATCGTCGACCATCGCCTGCCCCGTCATGGCCGGAGCCTAATCCCCCGCCGTGCGGCAAGCCGTCCTGCTATCAGGGATAGCCGCCGCGCTTAAGGTGGCTGTCATGTCGAAGCCAATCGATCAAGTCGCCGGGATCAACTCTTCCTCCCCGGCGGACCGTGTCCAGCGGGTCAGGGCGGCCTATGAGCAGGCCGTGTACACCGGCGACCTCGCGGCGCTGGCGGAGGCCGAGCGGGGGCTGGACCCGGTCGAGGCCGATGTGGCTCTGGCCCGGGGGCAGATCCTGCATGCGCGGTTCATGCACGGTGGGGGCGCGGAGGATCCGGCCGAACTGCCGTTGTTCGAGCGTGCGGAAGGTCTCTACCGCGGGCTCGGCGATGAGCGGGGCCAGGGTGAGGCGTTGTTCTGGATCGGGTGTGTGCATCAGTTCATCCGCCGCGACAACGACGCCGCTGTTCCGTTGCTCGAGCGGTCGCTCCGGCTGGCCACCGAGACGGGTGACGGACGGACCCGGGCCGAAGCGCTCCGCCATCTGGGCATCGCGGCTCACGCGGCCGGGCGACTGGACGAGGCCCGTGAGCGGCTGGAGGAGTCGACCAGCCTGCGGCGCGAGCTCGGGTTCCTGCCCGGTGTGGCGGCCAACATGGTCGGATTGGCCTACATCGCCGCCGCCCAGGGCCGCAACGGCGACGCGCTGGCGATCCTCGACGAGGGCGTGACTCTCGCGCGGGCCCAGGGCGCCCACGCCATCACCCGGCAACTCGAGGACGCGAGGGCGGCGATCCAGCCTCCGTCGAACGCCCGAACCCAACCGCCGGCCTCGTGAACAGGCAGGAGGGTCGGCTCAGGGTGGGGCATACGGCATCATGGGCTTGTGCCTGAGCGCTGCGACCACTGCGGGGGCGCGGTCACGTCTGAAGTGGGCCAAGGTGTGGTGGGTGACCGGCTCAGCTGGTCGGTGTGGACCCGGTGTGGCTCGTGTGGGGACGCCGAGCAGGAGTGCGGCTGGGATTCGATGCCCGAGGCTTTGCGGGACGAGCTGATCGGTGAGGTCGGGCTCGTCCGCCTGCACGCCGAAGGGCCGAGGAAGCGGCTGCTCGCGGTCTTCCGCCAGGATGGGGCCACGATAGAGGAGGCGGTGGCGGCCTGCCGGGCGCTCGGTAACGAGGGCCTCGTCGGCACGCCGGCTGAGATGGAGCTGCTGGGGCTGCGTCTGCGCGCGGCGGGGGCGACCGTGGAAACGGCGGGTGGGGCGTGATGCTGCTGACGGTGGCCGGGTCGAGTTGTTCGGGGAAGACCACGGCGGCTCGGGGGTGTGCGGGGCTCGAAAGGCTCGTGGCGCATGACTTCGATGAGGTCGGCGTGCCGGCGGGGGCGGACACCGCGTGGCGGCAGCGGTCCACTGAGGAGTGGATTCGGCGGGTGCTGCGCTACCAGGAGGCGGGGCTCGATGTGCTGCTGACCGGGCAGTCGCCGCTCGGGGAGGTGCTGGCGTGTCCGTCGGCGGTCGAGCTGAACGGGATCGCGGCGTGCTTGCTCGACGTGGACGACGAGGTGCGGTGGCGGCGGCTCGCGGAGCGGGACGGCGGCAGGTGGGACGAGCGCGCCCGGCGGGCGTTCCTAGGGTGGGGCCGGTGGCATCGCGGTCATGCGGCCGATCCCCGGCATGCGCCCGAGGCGATCACCGAGGGCGGCTGGGAAGGGATGCGTTGGGAGCGCCGGCGGGACTGGGACCGTCACTGGCCGGTGCGGGTCATCGACACGACCGGGCGGACCGTCGAGCAGACGACGGCCGACCTGGTGACATGGGTCAACGAAACGCGCGAGGGCTGAATGCGTCTTCCTCCCCTGCCGGCGTCGGCCGGACCGCTGACACCGGATCAGATGGCGCGTCGGGTGGTCGGAGACCGGCCACCCGAGGTGACCAAACCCATCGAGATCAGGCCGTACGATGACGCCTGGCCGGTGCGCTTCCGGCGGGACGAGGCCCGGATCCGGGGTGCGCTCGGCGAGCGGGCGCTCGCGATCGAGCATGTCGGGTCGACGGCCGTGCCGGGGCTGGCGGCCAAGGATCGAGTGGACATCGACCTGATCGTGGCGGATCCGGCGGACGAGGACGCGTACGTCCCGGCCCTGAATGCCGTTGGTTTCGTCCTGGCGGCCCGTGATCCGCACTGGTACGAGCACCGGTGCCTGTGGACCGCGAGTCACGACACCACCCTGCACGTCTTCGGGCCCGACTGCGACGAGCACCTGCGGCACCTGGTCTTCCGGGACTGGCTGCGCGGCCACCCGGCGGACCGCGAGCGCTACGCGGCCCGCAAGCTGCAGGTGGCGGCCGAGCATCCCATGTCGATGGCCCGGTACGTCAGCGGGAAAGCCTCCGTCATCGTCGACATCCTGCGCCGCGCGGGGCTGCGCTAACGGCCGACCGAGCTCCAGTCGATCGGGGCGGGTTCGCCGGCCCTGCGGGTCTCGAGGCGGCGCGTGATCTCGGGGCCCTGGACCCGGAGGGTGGCGATCAGCGGCGCGAGCAGCTCGCCGATCTCGGCTTCGTGGTCGCCGACACGCACGGTGCGGACCGGATGGGTCATGTGCGGCAACCTACACGCCTATGCTGCCGCGCATGCGTCTCTACTCCGAATGGCACGGCCAGGGCGACCGGCCCCTGCTTCTGATCCACGGCGGCGGCTCGACGATCGAGTCCAACTGGGGGCGGCTGATCCCGGCGCTGGCCGGCCGTCGCCGCATCCTGGCCGTGGAGCTGCAGGGGCATGGGCGGACAGAAACAGGTGACGGGCCGGCGTCGTTCGAGAAGTCGGCCGACGATGTGGCCGCGCTGCTCGACGAGACGGTGGACGTGCTGGGGTTCAGCAACGGCGGCCAGGTCGCCCTGCAGCTGGCGATCCGGCATCCGGGGCGGGTGCGGCGGCTGATCGCCGCGTCGGCGGCCTACCGGCGCGACGGCATGATCGACGGGTTCTGGGAGGGCATGGCGGCCGGGACGTTCGCCGACCTGCCCCAGCCCTACCGCGACGCGGATCTCGCGGTGAGCGGCGACCCAGGGCACGCCGAGCGGATGTTCCACCTGGACCGCGAGCAGATGCTCACCGGCTTCCAGGACTGGCCCGAGGAGCAGCTCGCCTCGATCACCGCGCCGACGCTCGTGGTGGCGGCCGACCGGGATGTCGTCCGGACCGAGCACACCGTGCGGCTGGCGTCGCTGATCCCGGGCGCCCGGCTGCTCATCGTGCCCGGCAACCACGGCGACTACCTCGGCGAGCTGCTCTCGGCCGGCGATCCGGGCCCGCTGCAGCGCACCCTGCCGTTCCTCGTCGACTTCCTGGACGGGTAGGTCAGCTGGTCAGAATGACAAGCTGCTGGGTCGCCCGGGTCATCGCGACGTAGCGATCGACCGCCCCCTCGATCCCGCCGCCGAACCGCTCGGGGTCGACGAGCACGACCAGATCGAACTCGAGCCCTTTGGACAGCTCGGGTGTGAGAGAACGAACCCGCGCCTCGGTGGGCACCGTCAGATCGCCGATCACACAGGCGATGCCCTCCGCGTGGCCGGCGAGCCACTCGTCGAGGATCTTGTCGAGCTCGGTGACGGAGCCGCGCGTGACCGGGATGCCGCTGGTGCGGATCGACGTCGGCACGTTGGCGTCCGGCAGCGCGGCCCGGATCACCGGCGCCGCCTCGACCATGATCTCCGCCGGCGTCCGGTAGTTGATCGTCAAGGAGGCCAGCTCGACCTGTTTGAGGCCCACGCGGGTCAGACGCTCCTCCCACGACTCGGTGAAGCCGTGCCGCGCCTGCGCCCGATCCCCCACAATGGTGAAACTGCGCGATGGGCACCGCAGTAGCAACATCTGCCATTCGGCATCCGTCAATTCCTGCGCCTCGTCGACCACGATGTGCGCGAACGGCCCGGCCAGCCGATCCGGGTCCGCCTGGGGCAGCACCGAATCGTCGACCAGAACGTCCCGCAGATCCTGTTGGACGAGCATTTTCATCAGGCCTTCGCCGTCGTCGTAGGCCGCCGAGTCGAGCAGATCGTCCACCACCCGGTCCATCCGCGCCCGCTGATCCGCCACCGCCGCCTCCTGCCGCCGCCGGCGCCGCGATTCCGCCGGGTCCCCGACGCGCTGCCGGGCCGCGTCCAGCAACGGCAGATCGGCGGTGGTCCAGGCCGTCGTTTCCTTGCGCTGCAATTTCCGTACGTCCTCAGGCGTGAGCCAAGGCGCGCAACGGCGCAGATAGGCCGGCACCGACCAGAGATCGCTCACGATGTCGGCCGCTTCCAGAATCGGCCACGCCCGGCTGAAGGCCGTCGCCAATTCGCGATTACGCACGAGTGAGCGCCGCAGCAGATCCTCCGGTTCCTCGCCGTCGTATTTCGCGACCAGGATCGCCAGCAACTCCTCCCAGACCTGATCGCGCCCCTCGTTGTGCGGCGTGCCGGGCCCGGGCGCGCCGAACGCCTCGGCCCAGTCGTCCGCGGTCAGCCGGATCTCCGCGTCGTCCGTGACCACCGTCAGCCCTTTCGCCGGCGGCTCCTCGTAGAACCGCACCGCCGCCTCGACTGCCGTCACCATGCGGGCCTCGGCCTTCAGCCGGGCCACCTCCGGGTCACGCTCGGTGGTGGCCTGCGCCCCTTGCGGTACGAGGTCACGCAGCGTACAAGTCTGGACGTCCTCCTCCCCCAGGCTGGGCAGCACGTCGGAGACGTACGCGAGATAAGGCTCGTGCGGCCCGACGAACAGCACGCCACCCTGCCGGTGGCCGAGCCGCGGGTCGGAGTAGAGCAGGTACGCCGTGCGGTGCAGGGCGACGACCGTCTTGCCGGTGCCCGGCCCGCCGTCGACCACGAGCGCACCCTTCGACCCGGCCCGGATGATCGCGTCCTGGTCGGCCTGGATGGTGCCGAGCACGTCGCGCATCCGGGCCGACCGGTTCGAGCCGAGGCTGGCCACGAAGGCCGACTGGTCGTCGAGGGCGGCGTTGTTCGCGAGCCCGTCCGGCGTGAAGACCTCGTCCCAGTAGTCGGTGACCTGCCCGCGCGTCCAGCGGTAACGACGCCGGCTGGCCAGGCCCATCGGGTTGGCGTGGGTGGCCCCGAAGAACGGCTCGGCGGCCGGCGACCGCCAGTCGACCAGCAACCGCCGCCCCTGACTGTCGGTGAGACCGAAGCGCCCGATGTACGCGGTCTCGCCGCCCTCGGCCTCGACCATCCGCCCCAGGCAGATGTCGAGGCTGTAGCGGCGCAGCGACCGCAGCCGGGCGGTCAGCCGCTTGACCGCGTCGTCCCGGTCGACGGCCTGCCGGCCCATGCCGGCCGGGGCCCTGCGCTCGATCTCGAGCCGCTCGGTGAGCTCGGCGATGGACTCCCGGAGGCTCTGCTCGACGGCCGCGAAGTGCTTCTCGTCGTCGGCGATCAGCGCCGGGTCGTCCTTCGCGGCGAGATTGCCGGGAAGGCGGAAAGCGCTCGTATGCATTTTCGTGATCCCCCGATATTCGGCTAATCAGGCCTACGGCGGATGATTCTGCGGCACAACAGGGCCCTTGCCGCAAGACCCCCCATGTGCTATATGTTAGTAGTGGCGGGAGGAGATGTTTCCTCTCGTCTTTTTTCTTGTCTTCCCCATTCATCATCGTCAGTCTGTTCTCGATTGATTGTCGTGGACGGGGGAACAAGACCATGGCTCTTCGTGTCCGCCTCGCCGCGCTCGCCGCCGGGGTGCTCGCCCTGACGCTCGCGCCGGCGCCCGCTCAAGCCACTGCGACTGGCGTCAATGCCGTCGTGACGTGGAACGCCAACGCCCAGACCGCCATCTACGAGGTCGCACGGCAGGCGCCGTACGTGGCGCCGCGCAGCTTCGCGATGGTGCACGGCGCCATCTACGACGCCGTCAACGCGATCGCCGGCACGCCGTACGAGCCGTACCTGGTCGCGCCGCCCGCCCATCGCGGGGACTCAGCCGACGCGGCGGTGGCCGCGGCGGCGTACCGCGTGCTGTTGAACCTGTTCCCCGCTCAGAGCGACGCGCTGCGGCAGCAGTACGACACCGCGCTGGCCGCGATCCCCGGCGGGCGGGCCAAGACCCGTGGCATCACGGTGGGCGAGACGGCCGCGGCCGCGATGATCACCGCCCGGCAGGGTGACGGCGCGTTCGAGCCGGCCACCTGGAACGTGTCGGCCGCGCCCGGGCAGTGGCGCCCGACGCCACCGACGCTCGGCGCGGACGGGGCGTGGGTCGGCGACCTGAAACCGTTCGTCATCCCGAGCACCACCATGTTCCGTACGGCCGGACCGCCCGCCCTGACGAGCGCGCGTTACGCGGCCGATGTCAACGAGGTCAAGGCGATCGGCGGGGCGGCCAGCACGATCCGGACGCCGGACCAGACCTCCGCGGCCATCTGGTGGCACGACCGGCGGCTGACCGAATGGGAGATCAAGCGGCAGGTCGCCACCCGGCAGCATCTGGGCACGCTGCAGGCGGCGCGCTTCTTCGCCATCGCCGAGATCGCCAACGCGGACTCGCTGATCGCGTGCTTCAACGAGAAGAAGCACTGGAACTTCTGGCGCCCGGTGACCGCGATCCAGGAGGCGGCGTCCGACGGGAACCCGCGCACGACCGCCGATCCGGCGTGGATGCCGCTGCTGGTGACGCCGCCGTTCCCGGACTACACGTCGGGCCACACGTGCTCGACGTCGACCATCATGGCGACGATGCGGGCGTACTTCGGGCGCGATGACATCCCGTTCAGCGCCTACAGCGCCGACTCGGGGACGACACGCCACTTCGACAGCTTCTCCGGCGCGCTGGCCGACGTGGTCGAGGCCCGCATCTGGGGCGGGGTGCACTACCGCTCGGCCGACGTCCAGGGGGTGCGGATCGGCAACGGGGTGGCGGCGTACGTTCTACGGCACGCCTTCCGCTGACCGCTCGGTCACCGGCCGGCGGCCGGTGCCCACCCGATCGCGAAGGACTGACGCGTGCCCGACCGACCTGAGATCGTCTGCATCTGTGGCTCTGCCCGGTTCGCGGACGAGATGAGTGCGGCCAACCGAGCGCTGACCCTCGCCGGGGCCATCGTGGTCGCGCCGGGGGTCTTCCCGAGCCCCGAGGATGGCGAGCCGCTCACCGATGAGCAGAAGTCCGCGCTCGGCGCCCTCCACCTCCGCAAGATCGACCTGGCCGACCGGGTGCTGGTCGTCAACCCGGACGGTTATATCGGCGAGTCCACGAGCCGGGAGATAGCCTATGCCGAGGCCACTGGCAAGCCGGTCTCGTTCACTGTTCCCGTCTGACGCGCCGTGGGGCATGCCGGCGAG